>NC_005027.1:4440625-5075000 GCF_000196115.1 Rhodopirellula baltica SH 1 | reverse complement strand
TCCAAATACAAAGGCAAATAGCACAACATGCAACATGCTGATGCCGGGGAAGCCAGATTTTGAAAACCCAATGCCGGTCGCTCCCACTGCCAAAAGTGCGATTTGGTCGGGAGTGAGGGATGAAAGCATTGGATTTTGTGTGAATCGAAGGGCGTACGAGTCGGTGGGTGAGATCGCGAGTATCTACAATGTCTCCGGGTTCACGAACCCCACCCCACCTGCCGACTTCGGTCCCCGCCCCAAAATCCCTCCCACAACGACAGGAAGAACCATGGTTCGTCCGTTGGATGTATCTGTTCCCTCGATCCGCTTTATCGGCATTTGGTTGATAGGCTGTTTCCTTTGGGGCAGCTTCGATCACTCATTTGCGACGGCAGAAGAGGAAAATTCAAAGACGCCGGTAGCGGAGTCAGCACCAACGTCGCCTTTGTTGATCGGAAGTGCGCAACGAGACATCACTCCACCGATGGGGTTTCCGATGTCGGGTTATTTTCACGAGCGGTTGGCGACCGATACTCGAGACCCGCTTTTCGCGAAGGCCGTTGTGTTTGAACAGGACGGAACAACGGTTGTCTGGGTCGTTTGCGATTTGGTTGGAATCACCCGTGATTTGTATGAAGAAGTGGTTCGGAGATCAGAATCGTTGCACGGGATCCCAGCTAAGAACCACATTTTGTCGGCGACGCACTCGCACACTGCCCCCGATTACAAGGCTCACTTGGTTCGGCATCTCCGCGGAGAGTTAGACGAGGACGAAAAAAAGAACTCAGGTTCTCCTTACGCGGCAGGGTTGATCGATGGGATTGTGTGTTCGATTGGAGATGCAATCTCCAGCAAACGGGCCGCGAAGCTCTTGGCTGGCAACGCAACTCAGAGCGTGCCGGTTTCTTTCAACCGTCGATCGGTGATGAAAGACGGCAGCATCCGGACTTGGCAAGGTGAATCCAATCCCGATCGACTGCGCGTCGCCGGTCCGATTGATGATCAGTTGGGCATCGTCGCCGTCGTTGATATTGAAAGCAATCGTCCGTTTGCGATTTGCAGCAGCTATGCGTTGCATTTGGACACGGTGGGTGGCACCCGATGGAGTGCGGACTACCCCGCCTTGATGCAGCGAGCGGTGGCTGAAAACTTTGGTGATGATGTGCTGTCCATTTTTGGTGCCGGCACTTGTGGCGACATCAATCACGCTGACCCATCCCGGAAAGAACGCAATTCGTGCGAGTTTATCGGGCACGCATTGGGCGAAACGCTGGTGAAAGAAGCTCGTTCAATGTTGGCGAAATCTATTGAGACACCGTCTGTCACAACTCCGCAATTAAAATATCGCCACGCGGTGGTGCCGCTGCCATTACAGGCACCGACGAAGCAAAGCATCGCGAGAGCGAAAGCATTGGTCCCACGTGCTCGAGAGGGCGAAAAAATTGGATTCGAAGACCTTGTTGCGGCAAATCGCGACGTCCAATTGGATCGGTTGAGAAACAATCCATCGTGGATCGACGCCGACGATCCCGCTAATGTTTGGCCGATGATCGCTTGGGAAGGCGTGGGCAATCATCTGCCCGTTGATGTTTCCACCATCACCGTGGGGGATGAGCTGGCCATCGTCTTCCTACCCGGAGAGGTTTTTGTTGACTTGGGGTTGGCGATCAAGCGACATTCGCCATTCAAGACAACGATGGTGATTGAATTGTCCAACTGTGTCGAAACCGCTTATCTGCCAACGCACGCGGCGTATGCGCAGGGCAGTTACGAAGTCATCAATTCCCGAACGAAACCTGGATCGGGTGAGAAGTTGGTTGCCGCGGCACTCTCCCTGTTGCGAAGTGCGGCTGCCGACGATGCTCCTGCAAAATACGAAACACTTTCTGAACTGACTGCCCGATGATTCTTACTTCGAAGACTTTCCTCATGCGAATGCATCTGCCGGTACCGAATTTCCTGGCCGGACTGTTTCTTATTTTCTGGTGTGCAGTTGGCTCGGCTTCCCTCTCGGCGCAGGAGCCCGCCGCCGATGATCCTGATCTTCAACTGCAAGGTGAGTACGTCGCGGAAGATACTGGTGTCCAAGTCATCGCGATTGGTGACGGCGAGTTCGACGTTGTGATTTACGAAGGTGGCCTGCCCGGGGCAGGTGCAAAGCCTTCGCCTCGAAAAATCGAAGCGGACGAAGACGTGCTGCTTGGTTTGGTGGATTCCATGAATCTGCGACGTGTCGAGCGGGTCAGCAGCACGATGGGCCGGGTGGCTCCGGCAAAGGCCACCGTGCTGTTCGATGGAACCAAAGAATCGGCGGACGCGAACTGGGAAAACGCTCGCGTCAGTCCCGAAGGTTGGTTGATGCAGGGAACGACGAGCAAGCAAAAATTTCAAGACTACACACTGCACCTTGAATTTCGGACGCCTTTCATGCCCAAGGCAACCGGTCAACAGCGAGGCAACAGTGGTGTCTACCATCAAAGCCGCTACGAGACTCAGGTGTTGGATTCGTTTGGATTGGAAGGACTCGACAATGAATGCGGTGCGATTTACACGGTCAGTGCTCCCGCAGTCAACGTTTGCTATCCACCGATGCAATGGCAGACCTATGACGTCGACTTCACCGCGGCGCGATTCGATGATGCGGGAAAGAAAGTCACTGATGCTCGGATGACCGTTCGATTGAACGGAGTCATCGTGCAAAACAATGTGTCAGTGCCAAACGCGACTCGGGCTGCCAAATTGAAAGAAGGGCCGGAGCCCGGTCCCCTCTATTTGCAAGATCATGGCGACGAGGTTCGATACCGAAATATTTGGGTTTTGCCACGGGATGCTGATCGCGAAGCCAAGCGTCCGATTGTTTCAGGGTTCGAACGTTTTGTTGGCACTGATGCGTTGTCGATGGCCGATGCGGGTGAAGTTCTGATCGACAACTTGGCATGTGGTTCCTGCCACGCAGCAGGAACATCGATGTTGCCTTCGCAAAGTGGTCCCGATTTGTCCCAGGTTTTCGGACGAGTTCGCGCTGACGCAATCGTTGACATGATCGCGGATCCGCACACCACCAAACGCGGCACAACGATGCCCGATCCTTGGCCAGGAATGGAGGCGGCCGAGCGTCGCGAACGCGCGAAAGAAATCGCAAGCTACTTGCATTCGATCAACGATCAGCCACTCGAAGATCGCATCGTCAGTGAAAAACTGGCTGATCGTGGTGAAAAGCTGTATCAAAAAGTGGGGTGTGTTGCCTGTCACTCGGCCGATCCCGCCAGCCCCAGTCCAATGTCGGTTCCGCTGGGCAAGCCACACCGCAAATACACATTGCCTTCACTGACGAAGTTTTTGAAGACCTGCAATCAACTTCGTCCGGGACTTCGGATGCCAGCGATGGTGGGAACCGACGAAGAGATCATGGCGGTGGCGGCCTACCTGACTCGCGAGATCACGGTGGGCGAGACCGCCGACGCGTTCACCAGAACGGTCTACCACGGTTCATGGAAGCAACTGCCAAAGTTTGATTCGTTGAAGCCGGTCTCGAAGGATCAAGTGAGTGGTCTGAAGTTTGATGACCTGAAACGAAGAAACAACTTTGGGGTGGTCTACGAGACCGATTTGCACGTCAACGCAGATACGAAGTTGACGTTTTACTTGGCCAGCGATGACGGCAGTGCGCTGGAAATTGATGGGCATCGATTGGAAAACGATGGGATCCATCCTCACAAAACGGTCCAAGCCGAATACGAATTGAAGGCTGGCGTCTATCCGATCCGAGTGGAGTACTTTGATGGTGGAGGACAAACGTCGCTGAGCCTGGAAGTGGAAAGCGATACCTTTGCCCGTGATGACATCGCTTATTGGGTCAGCAACACCGTGGGTGGTAAGCCGCTGGATTTGCTGCCAAGCGACTTCGTCGCGGACTCTTCTCTGATTGAAAAAGGCAAGCAGCAGTTTTATTCCGCCGGATGTGCCAATTGTCACTCGGTCGGCGCGGGCAAAGCTTCCGATTTACAAATGGTTCAAGCCGTCGCGTTGGATCAGGCGAGCGAAGGAAAAGGCTGTTTGGCTGATGAGGTGTCGGAACCAGCCGTTAACTTTGCGTTGGGGGCTTCGCAGACATCCGCCATTGAATCGGCGCTCAAACGGAGACGCTCGGGGCAACGTCCCAAGGTGGCGGATGCTCGCCGTGTGCATCTGACGATGGTCGGATTGAATTGCTATGCCTGTCACCAACGCGACGGAGTCGGCGGACCCGAGTTGTCACGTGATGAGTCATTCGTATCCACTGTTCCTGAAATGGGACTGGAAGGGCGTTTGCCCCCGCAATTAACGGGTGTTGGCGACAAGCTGACTCCGCAAACGATCACCGATGTGTTGAATCATGGTGCGAACATTCGCAGCTACATGGGCACGCGAATGCCGGCGTTTGCGTACGAGCCGTTGCGTGATTGGCATGCTGCGGTGGGGCGTTTAGACATGGATTCAACGGTCGAAGAAGCCGACTCCACTGCCAGTGAGTCAACCATTCTTTCCAATGGTCGCCAGCTTTGCGGCAACGACGGATTGGCGTGCATCAAGTGTCATAGTTTCGGTGGAGACACCGGAGGTGGACTGGGAGCCATTGATCTTTTGACGATGCCGAAACGCCTTCGGTACGAATGGTTCCAACGCTATTTGCAGAATCCAACTTTGTATCGACCCGGCACTCGGATGCCGAATAGTTTTGTGGATGGCAAGTCTTCGATCACCACCATTGAAGACGGTGACCCGGTCAACCAAACCGACGCAATTTGGAAGTATCTGTCGCTTGGTGACAAAGCCAAAGAACCTGTCGGGTTGAAGCAGAATGCGATTGTTTTGAAGCCGACCGAGCGGGCACTGCGGATCTACCGGAACTTCTTCACCGGAGTCAGTGCACGCGGAATTGGAATTGCCTTCCCGAACAAAACCAACTTGATTTGGGATGCCGAGCAGATGACTTTGTCTCGGGTTTGGAAGAATGGCTTCTTCGATGCATCGATGCACTGGCGTGGTCGTGGGCAAGGTCGCCAGGAACCGCTCGGTGATGCGGTTTCGATTCTTGAGGGGCAGTCAACATTGGCTCAGCTTCCAAGCGTTGCTGCGGCTTGGCCCGAGGAGTCGGCAAGAGCCCGTGACTTCCGTTTCGGTGGATATCAACTGAGTGGCGGCGAAACCATTGCCATTGGGTTTGCTCGAGGTGATTTGAAAGTGGAAGACACCATTTCTTCTCAAACGCCGGCTGGTGAGAAAACGTCGCCTCAATTGAGCCGAACGTTGACGATTTCGGTTCCTGCTGCAAAAGGCAACGATCAGTGGGTTTGGCAACCGACCGACCAGCCCATGGAACTTGCGGAAGAATCGGAGGGCACGCAAGTTTTCCGTTTCAACAATCAAGCGAGTTTGCAGGTCCAGGGGATTCAGCTTGAGAAGGTGATGGTGGAGGGCAAAGCGATTTGGCGTGCCGCCCTGCCGGAGGGAGAAACCGTGACGATTCATCAAACGATTGCTTGGTGACGTCCATCCGACGCGTTGCTTTGAACTGACACATTTGCCACCGAACTTTTTTTGACGATCTGAACGATGAACTTCATGCAAATTCGACCTTTGGCCAGCTTGGTCTTGCTGCTGAGCTTTGTTCCAGCGATCCATGCGGAGCAGCCCAAGGAGAGCGACTACTACACCATCACGACCTTCGAAACTCCGGAGGGCGAAGTCATCGAAGCGTGTGGCTTTGAATGGATGGAAGACGGGCGATTGGCGGTGTGTTCGCGTCGCGGTGACATCTTCATGGTCGAGAATCCGCTTGCTGAAAAAGTGACCGCGGATCAGTTCAGCGTGTTCGCTCGCGGGCTGCACGAACCACTCAGCTTGACCGAACAAGACGGTTGGTTGATCGCGACTCAGCGTCCTGAAATCACACGTTTGAAGGATACCGATGGCGATGGTGCCGCGGATGTTTTTCAAACGCATGCCGATGGATGGGGCGTGTCGGGTGATTACCACGAATACGCGTTTGGATCGAAGCTGGATGCCAACGGCGACATGTTGATCACGTTGTGTTTGACAGGTTCATTCAGCAGCAAGGTTCCGTTTCGCGGATGGGCGATGAAGGTGACTTCGGACGGGAAAACCATTCCGTATTCCAGCGGTGTTCGCTCGCCCGGCGGGATGGGAACCGATTCGAATGGCAACGTTTTCTATACCGACAACCAAGGCCCTTGGAACGGAACATGTGGATTGAAAATCCTGCGAGAGGGCAAGTTCATGGGCCATCCCGGCGGATGGGATTGGTATGACGACGCACCGAACATGGGCAAGCGTCCGCAAGAACCTGAGAGCGGCAGTCGCATCTTGACCGAAGCGGCCAAAATCCCGGAACTGGTGCCGACGGTGGTTATGTTCCCGTACGACAAGATGGGAAAGAGTGCGTCGGGAATCGTTTGTGATCAGTCGGGCGGCAAGTTCGGTCCGTTTGAAAATCAACTGTTCGTCAGTGATCAATCGCAGAGCACGGTCATGCGAGTCGACTTGGAAGAGGTGGATGGCGTTTGGCAGGGTGTTTGTTTCCCTTTCCGACGAGGGTTTGCCTCAGGCAATGTCGGGATGGAAATGGCACCCAATGGATCGATGTTTGTTGGCGGAACCAACCGCGGTTGGGGATCAACGGGCCCTCGTCCTTTCGCGATCGAGCGATTGGATTGGACCGGGAAAGTCCCGTTTGAAATCAAGCACATGAAATCAACGTCCGACGGTTTTGATTTGGAATTCACTCAACCGGTGGATGCCGCGACAGCGACCGATTTGGCGGGTTATGAGATCGAGACTTACACGTACGAGTACCGTTCGCAGTACGGCAGTCCGGAAGTGGATCCGACCAAGCCCACGATCACATCGGCAACTGTTTCGGAGGACGGGATGCACGTGCGATTGGTGATCGATGGATTGCAACTCGGTCATGTTCACGAGCTTCATTCCAACGGTGTCCGCAACCAAGACGGCAATCCTTTGCTGCATCCTCAGGCGTACTACACGCTGAATAAGATCAATGAGGCCAAGTGACTCAGGGCAATTAGTTGCCGCTGGACTATTCCGGCAACTCCGCCATGCGTTTGCGGAGTCGGCGAAGCACGCGGGATTTCGCTTGGTAGACGCTGGCCACGGAAAGGCCCAACTTGTCCGCAACCGTTGATGCAGGTTGCTGATCGACGGTGGTGGCCCAGAATGCTTGCCAGGTCATGGCTTCAAATTCGGATTCGACCGACGTCATGACTTGGCGAATCAAAGGGCTTTCGATCGACGCGGGGCAAATGGTGGAATCCAACGTGTCGGCGATCTCTTGCTCGCCGATTTGATGCAATTGATCGAGCGCTTCGCTGCCACCGATCGCTCGCCCATCGGCCTCGGCGAGTTTGCTGAGTCTTCGAAAGTGATCACGGACTCGATTGCGAGTGATCGTCGCCAACCAAGAACGAAAGCTGCCTTCTTGTTTTTTTCTTTGGAAGTCGCCGATGCCTCGGGCCACGGATGAGAAGACCTCTTGCACCACATCGGGTGCATCGGACGCGGGGATTCCGGAGGTCCGGCACCAGCGGTAGACGATCGGGCCGAAGGTATTAACCAAACGGCTCCAGCTTTCGGCATCCATCTGTTTGACGCCGGAAATCAGCATCGATGACAGGGTGGGATGTTCGTTCGAGGGCGACGCGTGGCTCATGAAAAAGATTTTATCAGCAAATGGTGTCAGACGCCCGCGTTCATCCTGGTGCGTTACCCTAACTATCCCGGAGGACACCTATGATGACCGCAACTGAATGCCCGTCGATCGAACGTTTGAAGGATTTGACGCTCGGCCGATTGGCTGAAGAAGACAGCGACTCGATGCTGGACCACCTTCGCGATTGTGCAGTTTGCCAATCTGAATTGGAAACGATCGGCGATGGCGAAGACTCTTTGATCCAAGCCATTCGATCGCCTGACGACGCTTCGGAATGGATTCACGAGCCGCAATGCGACATGGCCGTGATCGCCGCTTTGGGAGCGATCGGAATCGGCCAACAATCACGAACGGTCTCGGAAATGCCGGCTTTTCCGGTCTCGATTGGTGAATATGAGATCGTTCGGCCGTTGGGTCGCGGTGGGATGGGCAATGTTTACTTGGCTCGTCATACCAAGTTAGGAAGACTGGTCGCACTCAAGGTCTTGGCCGGGCATCGTCTCGCTGATGCCAAAATGAAGGAGCGGTTTGGGGCGGAGATGCGGGCCGTGGGACAGCTAAGTCACCCGGGAATCGTTTCGGCCCATGACGCACGTGAAATCGATGGCACAGCGGTTTTGATAACCGAATTCATTGACGGAATGGATCTGGCTCAGTTGGTTTCGCGAACCGGGCCGATCGAGATTGCGGACGCTTGTGATTTGATTCGCCAAGTGGCCGTCGCACTGCAATACACCAGCGACCAAGGTTTCGTTCATCGCGACGTCAAACCATCCAACATCATGTTGAGTCGTTCTGGCGAGGTGAAGTTGTTGGATCTGGGGTTGGCCCGTTTGCAGGAACCTCGTCACGAAACATCAGGTTTGACCGGCACCGGACAAGCGATGGGGACGGCCGATTACATCGCCCCCGAACAGGTCACGGACAGTCGTGGTGTCGACGTTCGCGCCGACATTTATTCGCTTGGTTGCACATTGTTCAAATTGCTGACCGGGCATGCCCCGTTTGCTGGGCCGCAGTGCACGACCGCGTTTGCCAAAATGACGGCTCATGTTTCCACGCCACCACCGGTGCTCAACGATTTCTTGCCTGATGCACCCGCTGGGTTGGCCAAGTTAGTTGCATCGATGTTGGACAAAGACCCAACGTCGCGACCACAAACGCCGATGCAGGTCGCTGAAAAGCTCAAGCCATTTGCGAGCGACGCCAATCTTTCTGGCTTGATCGCTCGAGCCGAAACTGCCTCGCCTGAGCGTGCGCCCACCAGCCATCCAGAAACCAAGGTTTCGCCCCAAAAGCAAAGTTGGCGGCGACGAACGGTACCCCTCACCGCGGCGATCGCTGCAGGATTCTTTGGGTTGTTCATCGGATTGATGAGTGGTGTGTTGATCCGCATCAAGCTGCCCGATGGTTCGGTCATGACCGTGAACGCACCAGATGGAAGCGAAGTCACCGTCGTTCCCGACGCATCAGCCGACCCACCTCCGGAAACCACCGCGTTGCCTGCTGTTGCCGCTTCCGAAGACCAACGCAAAGAAGCGTTCCTGAGGTTCGCGATCTTGGCAACCGAAGCAGAATTGCGGGAGTACGGCTCGAAATATGAAGGTCTTCCTCAAGGCTTCGCTGTCACGCGTGATGGGTTTCGATGGTATGCGGCCGATCTGGATGCGGACCTTTCATCGCCGCTGCACATGAACGGGCAAACATTGCATTTGGTCCGTGAGGCTGGTTCGCTGGCAATCGATCAAGACAAGCTTCGCGGACAGATCGAAATGGCTCAAGCAAAGGGCAATGAGCAAATCGAGCTTCGACTGAGCGAGGCTGCTGGGGAGTCGCTGCGTGAACTCACCCGCAACAACATGCGACGAAGGTTGGCGATCATCGTCAACGGGAAGATCCGAATGGCACCGACAATCATGGCGGAAGTTGGCCGTGACATCGCGATCACGGGGCGGTTTACCAAAGAAGAAGTCAGCTTCTTGATGAATGCTCTGGACAGCGGATTGGTTGCACCGCTTTCAAAACGAGGGAAAGCAATGCAAGCGAAAACAGATCTTGAACGACTCCAGGGTGTTTGGCGACTTTCTGGTCGATCAGATGCCACGCTGCTTGCGTTTGATGGTTGGGACTTTTACGTGGCTGATGATCAGTCAATTCGAGCAGCAGGAAGATTCCTATTGCTGCATTCGCGTGGTCGTGAATCTCAGAAGATTGCGCTAACGAAATCGAACTTTCCTAAAGAATCAACATTGACCTTGTCCTATCGATTCTTGTTGGGGGATCGTCTCGAATTGGAATTGAATGATTTAGCCCACCGGGCAAAAGCAGATGACTTTGGAATTAATTTGGGCAAAGGGTTTCTTGTGTTGGAAAGAATCGGTGAGGTTCCAACTGGAGAACTCAATGCATCGTTCTGGCGAAAAGAGTTCAGGTCCTCTGAAGGTAGAGTTTATTCGCTACAGAGCGAACTCCGTGGACGAATTGAATTGAGTGCAGCATTGACGCAGATCGTCAGAGCAAAGGGCTCAGATGTAAAAACGTCCTCAGCAGGAATCGGCAGCGAATCTTCTGGTGAAAGCAGCCAAGAGTCCACCAATCAATTGAAGCAGATGGGGATCGCCTTTCACAATTTTGCGTCGGCTTATCGAAAGTTTCCTGCCTCGGCATCGATGGCGAGAGAGGGAGCGATTGGAGTTAATGATGAATCCGAATTGAAGCCGTTTTCCTGGCGGGTGGCGATCCTACCTTTCATTGAGCAACAGGAGTTGTTCGAGCAGTATCGGTTTGACGAACCGTGGGACAGTGAATCTAACTCGAAGTTGCTGGCGAAGATGCCTTCTGTCTACCGCCGTCCCGATGCGTCGGAGGACCAACCCGTTGGGCACGCCAACTATCAAGGCATCGCCAATGGTGCCAGTGCATTGGGCATCGACGATGGTGTCAAATTCAAGGACATCCGAGACGGGACGTCCAACACGTTGCTGATTTTGGAAACGAAATCGTCAGTTCCTTGGACGAAGCCGCAAGATCTCAGTGAGTTGCCAGAGTTTGCTGGTGATGCCGTTCTTCGGTATCTGATGGCCGATGGAGCCGTGAGGACGATGGCTCCGGTGGACGAGGAAAAACTGAAGGCTTTGATCACTCGGGACGGTGGTGAACGCATTGAACCTTGAATTGGCTTCAATCGGAAGTGTCTTCTGCGAGCCTCCGTTGGGCGTGGCGCGTTCAAGAAAGTCTGCTGGATCAGGCAGGGCCTTTCGTTTGAGATCACCGTTCGATTTGAGTTAGAATGTGACCATGCAAATCCCTAGTCTTCCCAACGCCACCGCCAATGCGGCTTTGCCTCTCAGTGTCGCTGACACGCTGACGGACCTGGGGGGCATTTCGTCCGATCGATTGCGGGTGGTTGAAGCCTCCAGGCCCGCCACAGCGGAGGATCTCGCCATCCTTCATGCTCAGGGCGTGATGTGCGAACTCGTCGATGGCCAATTGGTGGAGAAGCAGATGGGGTTCAAAGAATCACTGCTGGCACTCGCGATCGGGCACTTTCTGTTCCAGCATGTGTCGAAACACAAGCTGGGCATGGTCTCGGGAGCGGATGGTTTTGTAACCCTCTTTCCCGATCTGATTCGCGGTCCCGACGTGGCTTTTTTGTCTTGGGACCGGCTGCCGGGCGGACAATTGCCGGAGGAGGCGTTTCCTCGAATTGTTCCTGATTTGGTGGTGGAAGTTCTCAGTCCCGGAAACACTCGCGCGGAGATGGCTCGCAAACGTCGCGAATATTTTCATGCGGGAGTCCGGTTGGTTTGGACGGTGGATCCCATTCGAAGGTCCGTTGCCATCTTCACTTCGGCGACGCAGTCTTCGGTGCGTGGCGAAACGGAATCACTTGATGGTGGTGAGGTTCTGCCCGGACTGAAGATCAACTTGGCGGAAGTGTTCGCCGTTCTGGACGGTCCGGATGTGGACGAAAATCCTATTGTCGTAAACGGTTGATTGAGCAGCATTCCTCGTTGTCACTGTCCGGTTGATACTGCTGTTTGAATGCTCGCAAAGTTCTCGGGTGAAAGCTTCACCTGACCGAGGTCGTTGGTGCCTTTGGCCAAGGTGACCTGGAATCGATTGCGGTCCCACTGCTGAACGTTGCCATCGATCGTGACGTTGGTCAGGTGGCGGGCGTCTTCATGGAAGACGCGAAAAGTGAGTTCCTGGTTCTCGGGAAGACCTTTGATTTCAATTCGCCCTTGAGCATCGCTGACGGCGGCGTAGGGGTGATCGAGAACGACCAGCCAAGCTCGCATCCAAGGGTGAATGTTGCAGTCAATCGGCAGCGGTGCGGGCTCTGCTTTTTGCAGGGAAAAGTCGCGATTATTGCCGGCAGGAATGAGGATGCCCGAGTGATTGTTTCGAAAGAAATTGATGTTGATGTTGTGACCTACCTTGGCCTCGGACACATCAAAGATCAATGTGTCTCCGCTTTGAGCTAGGACCACATGCGGTTCGAAACGGCATTCTTTCGCCAGCAGTTTTCGAGTTTGCTTGGATGGTTTGGAAGCAGGTAATTGCGTTCCTCCACGCCCGGTGTAGAGGTAGACCACCACATTCTGAATGCCTTTCGTTTCCTGATCCACCAGCAAACGCTCATCGAGCAAGTTCAATTGGCCGCACACCGCTTTGTCCCTGTCGACGTCAAGCGGTTCAGGGGGTGGAGCTGGACCATCCAGCAAGAATTGCATTCGCAGATCAGCGGTATGAGCGGAAGCACAACACCACGTGACCAAGCAGGCAATCGAAAGGGTGAGCGTTTTCATGGGTGAGGTTTGCACTCGTAGCGGTAGCCGAGGCCATAGACGGTTTGGATGATGCGAGGGTGTTTGGGATCTCGCTCGATGCGTTTGCGGAGTTGGCTGACGGTTTGGTCGACGGTTCGGCTGTTGGGGACTCGGTTATGCCCCCAGCATTCTTGGAAGAGCGTTTGGCGATGCACCACGTCCCCGTCGGCATCATGCAACAGTATCAGGATCTGTAGTTCACGAGCGGTGAGTTCGATTGTCGTTTCGCCACGAGTGGCTCGCAGTTTTGATGGCGTGATCTGCAAATCGTCCATGTTGAACGTGATGTGCGTGGTCGGGTCTTTCGCGATTGGTGTTTGGCTGGGGGCTGGCTGGCAGCGCCGCAGGACGGCTTTGACTCGGGCAATGACTTCGTGGGATCCAAACGGTTTGCTGATGTAGTCGTCCGCACCCAGTTCCAGCCCCACGACTTTGTCGATCTCGTCACCCTTGGCGGTGATGAAAATGACCGGCGTTCGATGGTCTTCGGCACGCAGAAGTCGACAAACGTCAAAACCGCTTTTCATAGGCATCATCACGTCGAGGCACACCAAATCGAACTTCTTGGATTCGATCATCTTTGATGCGGACAGGCCATCACCGACTGTTGCCACGTCGTAGCCCTCTGCGCCCAGTAATTCCTCCAGGGCAGCACGAGTGTGCCGGTCATCTTCAGCGATCAAGATCCGGGGCATGATGGTTCAGTTGGGGGTGACGAGACGCGATCGGATATTGGGTTCACTGGTAGCAGGGTGAAGCGAAAGTGTGATCCCGACTCGGAAGGAATCCAGTTCAATTCGCCACCATGCCGTCGGGCCGCGTTGCGGGCGATCGCCAGCCCCAGGCCTGTTCCTGCAGGTGCTGACAAGGAATCGTCAAGTCGCTCGAAGGGTTCGAAGATTCGTTTTGCTTCCGATTTGGTAATCCCTGGACCCTCATCGATGACATCGATGGTGATCAGGTTTGCTGTTTGGGCGCTGGTCAGTGTGACGCGTTTTCCGGAAGCCGCGTATTTCTCGACGTTGCTGAGCAAATTCACCAGGACCAATTCGATCACATCGGTGTCGATTGAAATCGCTTGGTCCGCATAGAGCTCCAGTTCCGTTTTGATTTCGAGGCTTTCGAAAGCGGGAGCAAAACTTTCCACGACGCGGCGGATGATTTGATCGGGAGCTTCAATCGTCGGACGCAATTTGCCTTTCCCTGAAACCATGTCGAGGACACCCGTGACCAACCGTGAGAGCCGCTGGCTTTCCTCTTCGATCACGTCCAACCGTTCCAGCAGTCGTCGTTGATTGGGCTCATCGGACGTTGAAGTCGACTCCGAATCGAGGTCGCGTTTGGCAAGTTCGGCGTACAGGCGAATGTTGGTCAACGGAGTTCGCAATTCGTGCGACACATGGCTGGCGAAACTGACACGTTGTTGAGCCAGCGCCATTTGACGCCGGATCGTTGTCATCACATACGCTCCCAGCAACAACAGCGTGGTGG
Organism: Rhodopirellula baltica SH 1; assembly: GCF_000196115.1. Classification (NCBI taxonomy): domain Bacteria; kingdom Pseudomonadati; phylum Planctomycetota; class Planctomycetia; order Pirellulales; family Pirellulaceae; genus Rhodopirellula; species Rhodopirellula baltica. Next base: position 5,060,966 of record NC_005027.1, on the reverse strand, counting down.
CGAGAGCCAACAAAGTTGCCAGCAGGGGGACGGTTCCGTCCGCCAACCAACCCGGGGACGCGTCGGTGGACGGCGTGTAGATCAACCGCCATCCGTTCCACGGAGCTTCCATCCGAATGGTGGCAAGCGGTTGGATTGGGGCGATTGTTTCGCTGGAATCGCCCCAGCGGTACACCGTCCGATCGGTGCTGTCTCGCAGTTCGTATCGCCCGCTCTCATCGGCGGAAGTGGCGGGCAAGGCTTCGACCAAGTCGGCCATCCAACGCCCTCGTTCCAAAACAATCCCGGTGGCGGTTTGGTCGGATCGTGGCAGCCAAAGGACCAGTTGCAGACCGTCCTCGTGGAACCAGCTTTGCCAGCGAGTGTCACTGTTTGATAGATCGTTTGATGAAGGTGCCTTCGGAAACTGCACGATCCGTGTTTGGGGAACGACTCCTTTGATCGAGGACGATGATTGGGAATCGCTATTGAGACCGAGAGCTTCCTCTTGTTCTCCGATTGGTCGTCCACGAGCCAGTTCGCTCAGAGCGGCATACCACAACGTTTCCGATGTAGCATCGATGACAGGTTTGCGGGGGTAGATCAAACGTCCATCGCGATCGACCAACAAAACCGATCGAGCAATCGGTGTCGAACGCCTTAGTTCCGCCAGGCGATTCAAGTCCCGCTCAGCCTTGCGAAGTTGGTCGCCAAGTTCGGTTTCATATCGCTGGGCGATGGGACGCAAGTTGGAACTCAAGTCCCGCAGTCGCCCAGCGAAGAGTTGTTGCAACTGTTCTCGTTGCTGCTGTTGTTGCCGCGCGAGCGTGGCGGTTCCGAACCAGCCGATCAGGATCAGCGGTGAAACGATGAGCAACAACAACGCGAGAACGTGACGCAGAGGCAAAAGAGATTACCGACGAGGGGCGGAGGATTGGGAAGGCGAGAGACTGGGGACGTCCACCGAATAGGGTTGTTGACTTTGGACTGCATTCTGCAACTGCCGCATGCTTTTGCGAGTTGAATTCCACTTGGAACGATCGACAATCGCTTCCGCTTGCATCTCGTTGCTTTCTTCGGCCAATTTCAGTTCAGGAAGAACACTGGTGACGCCCTTGGCTTCACACTCAACGTACAGTTTGTTAAGAGAGGTTGCGTTTTGATTCAGCAGCGATTGTGCTTCCTTGACTTGGCCCGCATCACGTAGCGCGGTGGCTTCGCGATTGAGTTCGGTGGTGATTTGCAAGCTGCAGTAGGCGTAAACCTCCATGTCCTTGGCTTCTTCGACGATCTTTTCTTCGTCACTGAAGCGAACCTGAATGCTGCTGGTCAGTTTCTCTTTGGTTTCGGTTTGCAGATTACGATACTGCACCGTGACTTCTGCCAGATCTCGGGTGGAGTCTTCCGTGCCGGGTGAAACTTCGGTTTCAACGATGAAGTAACGTTCTTGATTGGCGTAAAGCTGCGCGAGTGGAATGCGAATCGTTTGACCTTCGATGTCTCCTTCGCTGCCGATCATGCGAACGGGACGCACAGACTCATCCAGTTTGACCACGATTTCGAATTCGTTCGCTACGACGCTGAGCAAACCATCGAACTCTTGGTTGAAGACCGACACCAAACTGTCGGCGTCTTCGATGAACGCGTGGTTGCCACCGCCCACGGAGGCGAGCGCGACCATCAAGTCTTCGTTGTAACCTGAACCCAGGCCAAGCGTGCTGACGCTGATCGCTTCCTTCATCAGTGAGCGTCCCAACCCTTCCAGTTCTTGTGGGCTTTTGGGACCCACGTTGGCCAAACCGTCCGAAAGCAGGATGACTCGATTGACTTGTTCGTCGGCCAAGAACTTACGAACTTCCGCGGCACCTTTGCTGACTCCGGCGAACAATGCGGTGGAACTACCGGCTTGGATGCCACGGATCTTTTGTTTGATGGAGGAGCGATCGGTGGCTTTGGTGGCGGGGACTAAGACGGTGACATTGCTGTCGTACAGAACGACTGAAACGATGTCGTCGTCGCTCAGCCGGTCGATCGCGGCTTCGGCGGCTTCTTTGGCACGTGCGAGTTTTTGCCCGCTCATCGAACCGCTGTGGTCAAGCACCAAGCAGACGTTGACGGGTGGGCGTTCTTCCGCGGATTTCAGTTCAAAACCGGTCAGTGCGATTCGCAAGTGATTGGTTTGTTTCTCACCTGCTTTCATCACGGGGTGGACCAAGCGGACATCCAATTTGACTTGTTCGGCACTCGCTTGGTGAAGCGGTGTGGCCGTCATGGCGGCAACAAGTAACATCAACAATGAGAAACGCATCGGAAAGCTCCTGGGACAAGAGTGGACTAGCGATCGAGCCGGACATGGCTCGGACGTCACTCATTGAACGGAAAGCGGTCGCCCAAAAGTTCGAATGGGTGTCAGCCAATTGTAAAAGAAATGTCATCCAACGAATTCTCGCTGTTTCGCCGGGGAAATTCCCTCCGATCGGACCGTGCGGTCATCGCTTTTCTAAGAATTTCTGATCTCGACGAAGAGACAGTTGAGGTGCGGTGGCGTGCTCCACCGCTGCGTGAATCGGCTAAACTGCATCCCATGAGCAACGCACCCGCTTCGTCGACGACCGAACCGACTCCCGCAGCCAGCACCCCGACCGATGCCAAGCGGCAAGCGTCTGGGCCTTTGTTGACGCCAGCCTTGTTGGGTCGGCTGGAACGGCTGGAGCTCGTTTCTCGGAAGATCTTTCGGGGGCGGATGAAAGGCGAACGCATCAGTCGCCGGAAAGGTCAAAGCGTCGAGTTCGCTGACTTTCGAAATTACGTGCCGGGCGATGACCTGCGGCTGATCGATTGGAATTTGTACGCTCGGTTGGATCAGTTGTTTTTGAAACTGTTTCAGGAAGAAGAGGACCTGCACTTCCATGCCTTGATCGACACCAGCGCGTCAATGAATTTTGGCACGCCGAACAAATTGCGTGTCGCCAAGCAACTCGCGGCCGCACTCGGGTACGTGGGGCTCTGTCACGGTGATCGGGTTTGTGTTCGAGCCATGGGGCAATCCGGTCACAACGCTCCCGTGCTTCGGTCGCGTGGTTCGTTTTGGAAAATGTTGAACTACCTGGACGGTTTGTCGGGTGGCGAAAATGTTTCGCTGCACGACGGTGTCAAGGATTTTGTGACGCGAGGTGGTGGCAGCGGCGTGGTCGTGCTGATCACCGACATGATGGACAAGGAAGGCTACGAATCGGCACTGCGGATGTTGGTCGGTCGGCAAATCGATGTGTTTGTGCTGCAGGTGTTGTCGCAAGAAGAAATTGATCCGCCACTACGAGGTGATCGCCGCTTGATTGATGTCGAAGATGGCGATGCGGCCGAGATCACCGTCAATCAATTCGTGTTGGACAAGTACCAAGCCAACCTCAAAGCCTTCCTCAATCAAATTCGGCAGTACTGTGCCAAGCGATCGATTGTGCACGTGATGGTTCCAACCGACACGCCGATTGAAACGGTGATCACGAAATACCTACGAACTCGTGGGGTCGTGCGATGAACGGTGGTGGAATGAGTTGGATTCCGGCCTTGTCGGGTGTATGGCCTTGGGTGGTGTTGGCGTGCGTGCCCGTGGGCATCGTGCTGCTTTACTTTTTGAAACTGCGACGTGAGCCGGTCGAAGTGCCGAGCACGTATTTATGGTCTCGAACGATCGAGGACCTGCACGTCAACAGTTTGCTGCAACGGCTTCGCAACAGCCTGTTGTTGTTGCTGCAATTGCTGGCAGTGTTATTGGCCGCGTTCGCTTTGTTCCGACCAGGCATCCGAGGCGAAGCGAATTCGTTGGGCCGGATGGTGTTTCTGCTGGATACTTCTGCCAGCATGCAAGCTCCCGCAGGAGACGCTGAAGGAGCAGGGCAGGGCGGTCGCAGTCGGTTTGAAGAGGCGCGTCGTCAAATCGGCGATCGCATCGACACGATGACGGATTCGGAGTCGGCGATGCTGGTGACATTCAGTGACCGCGCCGAAGTGATGCAGGCCTTCACTTCGGATCGCAATCGTTTGCGGGATGCACTGGACCGATGTGAGGTCACGAATCGACCGACGGATATTCTGGGGGCACTGCGAGCAGCCGATGGCTTGGCCAACCCACGTCGGACCAGCGAGATTGGAGACGTCAACGATGTCCAAGTCGCTGATGCGATGCCCGCGGAACTGATGCTCTACAGCGATGGGAACTTTGGCGATGTGACGCAGTTCAGTCTGGGGAACCTGCAGCCAACCTATGTTGCGATTGGATCCGGCGCGGTCCGCAATTTGGCGATCGTTTCGTTCTCGGCTCAACGTGATTTGCAGAACCCCGATCAGATTCAAGTTTTCGCGACGGTGCTGAACACGGGCACGTCGGATGAGTCCACGGAAGCATCCTTGTACATCGATCAGAACTTGGTGGATGCGGCGTCAGTGAAGTTGGAACCGGAGGCTCAAACTGGATTGTCGTTCACGATTGAATCTTCCGATGCGGTTGCATTGAGGTTGCAACTCGACAGCGAAGACGATTTGAAGATCGACAACGAAGCGTTCGCGGCGTTGACACCCGCGGGGTTGGTTTCGGTGTTGGTCGTCACTCCCGGCAACCGAGCGCTCGAGCTGGGCCTGACAACACCCAAGTGCCAGCAGATCGCGTCGTGCGAATTTGTGACGCCTGACTACATGGAAACCGAGGCGTATCAAAAACGGGTGGATTCGGGCCGCGACGATTTGATCGTTTACGATCGATGCCGACCCAAGGATTCTCCTCCGACCAACACGTTCACCATGGGGGAATTGCCCAACGATGATTGGAAGTGGAAAACCGAGTCGGGCGCGTTGACGTTGATCGACATCGATCGAACGCATCCGGTGCTGCGGTATCTTGAGCTGTATTCGTTGCTGGTGTTTTCCGGTCGAGCTGTGGATGGGCCATCGGGCTCGCTGACCTTGGTGGAATCGGATGTCGGTCCGGTGATGGCGATTGCTTCGAGGGATGGTTACCAAGATTTGGTGTTGGGGTTCCCGCTTGTCAGCGAAGACGAATCGGGCGATATGCAGGCCAATACCAATTGGTACGCTGAACGCTCTTGGCCGGTGTTCATGTTCAACGTATTGAGAAACTTGGCCGGTGCGGCTCAGTCGTCAGGGGCACCGAGTTATCAACCGGGGCAAACCGTGATGGCTCGCCTTGAAAACGTTCTGGAGTCGGTTGAGGTCGTGCGAACGGTTGAGCAAGGCAGAAAAGAATCGCTGGGCAAGCAACCGGTCGGAGCAGGTGGCGTGGTCGAAATCGTCTCGACTTCACTGCCCGGTAATTATCAATTGATCGCCGCGGAAACAGATCAAGTGGTTGATCGGTTCGCGGTCAATTTGTTTGATGCTCGTGAAAGTCGATTGGCAGCGCAGCCGACCGTCGAGTTGGGGTACGAATCAGTGGAAGCAACCGACGCGGGAATCGAGGTGCGTCGCGAATTTTGGCGGCCTCTGTTGATCGCCGTGTTGGTGTTGATGGCATTGGAGTGGTGGTTCTACACGAGGCGTTTGGCGTAGGATTGACGGACTCCGATGATTCCATCGGTCGTTTGTTTCCACGCACATTGTTGTTAGATGCCGAGTTCGCCCAGTCGCCGTCGTTTCGAAGCCTATCGTCAAGCGGTTCGCGATCGTCATCGCCGAGGGAATCAGGACACTGAAAAGGATCTGGCCAGCGGACGTGGCGGGCATCATCACGGTGGCGGGCCGGGTGGAAAGAAGATCGGGACGCGAGATCGATCCTTCCGCGAATTGTTTCTTGCTTTTTGGGGACTGATTGCCGGGCAAAGAGGGGCCATTTTGACGGCTCTGGCGCTGTTGACGGTCAGCATTGGTTTGCGATTGATCCCGCCGCTGGGAACCAAGCTGGCGATCGATTCCGTGCTGATTCGCCCACCCAAACCGCTACCGGACTGGGTGAGCGGAATCCCAAATCTAAGTGAGATTCTAGGCGACCCGATGTCGTCACCGATGCGCGTGCTGATCGCGATCGGATTGTTGGTGACCGTTCTGACCGCGATTGGAACCGCGGTGAATTTGGTGGGTCGTTGGATCGCGACCAAAGCGGTCAATAAAACGCAAGTGTCCATCCGAGCTACCGTGTTTGATCACGCTGTTCATCTGCCACTGCACCATGTGCATTCGATGAAGAGCGGTGGCGTGGCCAGCCTGATTCGAGAGGACGCAGGCGGCGTTGCCGATCTGATCTTCAGCATGCTCTACAACCCCTGGCGGGCAATCGTTCAGTTCATCGGCAGCCTCGTGATCCTGATGCTGGTGGACTGGAAGCTGATGTTGGGTGGAATGTTTTTGTTGCCGACCGTTTGGTTGACGCACCGCACCTACATCAATCGCATTCGTCCTCTCTTTCGAGATGTCCGCAAGCAACGTCAAAAGATCGACAGCGGCGCGACGGAAACCTTTGGCGGCATTCGCGTCGTGCGAACGTTTTCGCGATCTCGCAGCGAGTCGAGTCGCTATGTGCGGGAAGGTGACTTCTTGGTTCGGCAGCAGTTGTTCACTTGGTGGTGGATGCGGATCATCGAGACCATTTGGGAAGTGCTGATTCCGCTCGCTTCCACCGGCTTGTTGCTTTATGGCGGCTATCAAATCATCGAGGGCAATCTGACCCTCGGTGACCTGATGATGTTCTTGGTCTACCTGACGATGTTGTTGGATCCGTTGGCCACGATCGCTGGCAGCGCGGTCGCTTTTCAGAACAATCTGGCTGGGTTGGATCGTGTGCTGGATGTGTTGGATGTGGAAGAGGAATTGCCCAGTCGCGAAGGTTCGATCTCGTTGGCTTCGAAACAGCGAGTGGGTGATCTGTCAATTCAAAATGTCACGTTCCGTTATCCGGGAACCGAGACGCCGGTGCTGAAAGAGGTGAGTTTCGACGTCGCATCGGGGCAAACGGTCGCCTTGGTGGGACGCAGCGGAGCGGGCAAGACGACACTGACCAATTTGATCGCTCGGTTCTATGATCCCGACGAGGGAAGGATCTGTTTCAATGGTCGCGACTTGCGAGACATCCAGTTGTCCAGCTATAGATCGTTGCTGGGAATTGTGGAACAGGACGTGTTTTTGTTCGACGGCTCCATCCACGAAAACATTGCCTACGCCCGCCGACGAGCGTCACGGGAGGATGTGATCTCGGCGGCGCAGGCAGCTGCCGCTGACGAGTTCATTCGCAAATTTCCCGAAGGTTATGAAACGGTGATCGGCGAACGTGGCGTCAAGTTGTCAGGTGGGCAACGTCAACGATTGGCCATCGCACGAGCGATCTTGGCTGACCCTCAAATCCTGATCTTGGATGAAGCGACCAGCAATCTCGATAGCGAAAGCGAGCGTCTGATCCAGGACAGTTTGAGCGAGTTGTTGCAGGACCGAACCGCGTTCGTGATCGCTCACCGATTGAGCACGATCATGAATGCTGACAAAATCGTGGTTTTGGAAGACGGCGAAGTGCTCGAGATTGGCACGCACGAAGAATTGGTCGCCAGCGGTGGCCGCTATCGAGACATGGTGATGCTGCAAATGGATCAAGGCATGCAAGCCAGTCGGTGAGACAAGACTCGCGTGATCGCTTATCATTCGCAGGTAGCGTCCTGTCTTGCAATCAGCGATGCGTTCCACGTGTCGCGAGTGTTTTGATAGCAGATGACGAATTCGACCTCACAACCGCTTCTTGGTCGAACGATCCATCTCTTGCGTGACTTTGCGGTGACTCGCAGTTCCGCATTGGCATGGTGCATCCTTGCCATATCGCTGGCCGTGACCGCGATCGCCTGGTATTTGTCGAGCCAGTACATTCGCGATCGAGCGTCGGACCGCTTTCTGTTTCGCGTGAGTGAAATGGAAGTCTCAATCGAGCAACGGATGCTGGAGTACGAACAAGTGCTTCGCGGTGGCGTTGGTTTGATGGAAGCATCCAATAGCGTCTCGCGAGCTGAGTGGCGGACCTACTTCGAGAACTCTCGTTTCCAAGAGTACTACCCTGGCATTCAGGGAGTTGGATTCAGTCGGGTTGTGAAGGCGGATGAAAATGATGCCTTTGTCGAATCCGTTCGCGCCGAGGGTTTTCCGGAGTTCGATATTCGGCCCGACGGTGAGCGTGATGTTTACACGGCGATCGTTTATCTCGAACCGTTCGATTGGCGGAATCAGCGGGCCTTCGGATTCGATATGTACTCCGAGGCAACTCGTCGAGCGGCAATGGACGCGGCGGTCGCATCGGGCGAACCCACCATTTCAGGCGTTGTCAAATTGGTGCAGGAAACCGAGGACGATGTCCAACAAGGTTTCTTGCTGTACTTGCCGGTCTTTGAAAATCGCGAAACGGTTGAGGAGGAAGGTCAACAATTAGCATCGGTTGTTGGCTTTGTGTACGCGCCCTTTCGAACTCGAGATTTGATGGTCGGGATTCGGAAATCGAATCTGCCGGACATCGATTTCAAGATTTACGATGGTGAGAGCGAGTCCACTGCCAACTTGCTCTACAGCAGTCACCTCCCGATGTTGAGGCCGGCCAGCGAGGGCAATGCGGATTTTGTGCTGACGAAGCAGCTTCATCTTCGCGGACGCGATTGGACAATCCACTTTGAATCCCAGCCCGATTTTATCAGTGGTGGCGAATCGGCGATTAGCTTGGCGGTCGCATTTATCGGATTGCTGGTGGATGTGTTGCTGTTCTTGGTCATTGGATCAATCGGGCGTCAACAGCGGCAAGCGGAACGAATTGCGGAACAGATGACCAGCGAGTTTCGCAAGGCTCAGAAACAGTTCCAAGCCGTCTGCGACACCGCCCATGATCCGATCGTATTGTTGGATGAATCACGACAAGTCGTCTATGGAAATCCAGCGACGATGGATGCCTTTGGGTTCTCCGAAGACGAGGTTGTTGGTACCTCAGCGAGTCGTTTGTTTGAAAGATCGCTTCGAACGGAGGAGTCCGCTTTATCATCGATCACGGACGACGAACTGCTTTGCATTCGAAAGGACGGAACGACCTTTCCCGCGAGAATCTCGATCTCCTATTGGCATGATGGCGAACAACAGCTTGCAGCAATCATCGTCCGTGATGTAACTGAGCAGCGACGGGTTGATGCGTTGATACGACAGCAAATCGCCGAATTGAGCCGAAGCAATCGGGATCTGGATGCGTTTGCCTATGTCGCTTCGCATGACTTGCGGTCTCCACTTCGAAACATCAAGCATCTGGCTGATTGGGTGACGGAGGACACCGGGGATCAGTTACCCGTTGAGAGCGCCGAACACCTGAAGACATTGAAGCAGTGCATCGATCGGATGGAGCAACTGCTGGATGATCTGCTTCAGTATTCTCGTGCCGGGCGAGTTCATGATCGACTGACGCAGGTCAACACAAATGATTTGGTGACAAGGATCTTTGCAATGTTGGCAAAGCCAGATGCCATGCAAGTTTGCATCGACGGAGAACTGCCGACGTTACTGACCCTCAAAGCACCACTGGAAACGTGCCTGCGGAACTTGGTCAACAACGCGATCAAACACCATGACCGCGCAGACGGCAGGGTGTGCGTTTCGGCGATCGATGATGGCGAGTTGATTCAGTTCATTGTCGAAGACGACGGACCGGGAATCGCTTCACGCTTTCAGAAGAAGGTATTTGAAATCTTTCGCACCGTTGCCCCGAACTCAGATTGGAAGAACTCGAGTGGCATGGGATTGTCGATCATTAAAAAGACCGTCGAAACCTACGGCGGAAAGATCGAGTTGCAATCCGAATTGGGGCAGGGCACACGTTTCATTCTGCACTGGCCACGCCAGATCGTGATGCCACTCGAAAGCGTCGAGCCACCTGTGTCAGCCGAGTCGGAAGGCTAGCTCTGATCGCGGATGCAACTTTTCTTCCGGCTTCTGCCTTTCTTTATCCCGGCAGGAAGGGAGAGGGACGCATGGGGTTGCATGTCCGTTGATCGACCGAAATTGTCGCCGACGGAGGCCCTCCGTCGGCATGAGCACAGCCAATCTCAGCCAGCGAAAGTGCTCTCGGTATCTCGTGCGAATGGGGTGCTCAGTGGGGCGGGGATGCGGAAACTTGGGCATCCGTACATTGGAAAAGCCCTCGTCGCCTTTGCAGGGCTGAAAGGTTTGGTTTTACGGGGATGAAGGTTCGGCGAAAACGATTGGTTCAACGGGGTTTTGGGTAGTGTGATCGTTCGAGTCTCTGTAGCTTGCCGCAGAAACGACTTCGATGGATCCAGTTCGTGGCCGTGCCAATACACCAGGCTCTTTTGCTCTAGGGTCGTTAACAATGATGCTCCTTGCGTGCTTGCGTTCAATCAAAATCATGTACCTAAAAATACCCCCTCCCGTTTTGAGGGTCCGTTTAGAATTGCCGTATGCCGCAGTTCAACTCGATAGCAGCAGGGTTTAACTATTGCTTCGTCCTATCGGATTGAGACGGCGGTCCGGGCATTGTTGCGGGTGATTCATCAATGCACTACTTGCTGATCTGTGACGACAAGGCTCTTCCGCTTTCAATTGAAGCTGTCATTAACACTGAGTTATCGAATACGACCCTTGAATCCATTCGAGAGATTGGTGCTCAGAGAATCCGGGACTCGGGAGTCGTTTTTACTTTTCGTCGAGAAAAAGCAGCTGTTGATGTGACGACGATGACGGGAGATCCCGAGGATCCCAGTGGACCTTACGATGGTCAGTCATGGATCTTCATCGACACACGTTGGTCGCTGCTCCATCACCGTGCGACACGGAAGCTCGCAACGGACATTCGTGAGGTCTTGCTTAGGTACGGCGCGATCGATGATGCGCCCGAAACGACTTGATGTTCTGTAGACACGCTGGAGAAAGGGGACGGGGGCAATAGTGTTCGGCCCGGCGTTTGCCGGGCTGGAATATTGGCGGATGGTTGGCGAGTTGAGTGTGGGTTCATTGCGAAGGATGCGAAGCGATCCGGCTTGCCCAGGGCCGTTGCGTTTTTGTGTTTGGGACCGCGCAGCATTCATGCCGAGACCAGTCAGGCAAAATGACCTCCCGCAACGCCGATTAGCAAATTTCTTTACGCTCCTCTTTGACACGCTTTGCCTCTTCTGCAGCTGCTTGCTTTTCGATGTGAGCAATCAGCTCCTCTTCAGTGGCTAAGCCTTGGAAGTAGAAGCTGATCATTTCAAACGTTCGTTTCGTGGGGCGAGATCCAGTCCACAGGTTGATCAGCAAGCAGGCAATCACCGAACAGTAGACTTGAATCTGGATTCCATTGGCGTTGTGGCTGATCAAGTGATCGCCGCCCATCAGTTGCTTGTAGAACCGAAAGAAGATTTCAATTGTCCATCGGTAGGCGTAGATCAGGGCAATGATTTCAGCAGGTACATTCAGTAGATTGGTGGCAATGCGAAGGATCCCATCGCTGTTGGGGGCCTTGGAACCTCTCGCCTTTCCGCCAGTGCGGTTTTGATGAGGCGTGCAGCGGATTTGGATCAACCGGATCGGATGATCAGGGGAATTTGAGCTGCTGCTCGATCCTCCAAGCTTTACTATCGTATCGCTGAGTACCCCCGCAGCACGGTCACCTTCGGTTAACTCAAGTTCTTGAGTCGTCTCGTAAACCGTGTTGTCACGTAGTCGGCAAACATAGCTACTCGATGACGCGACGATTGAATTGAAGAGCGAGAACTTGGCATAGCCACGGTCCATCACGTACAGGCGATCTTCTTCGAGCACTCGTTTGAGAACGGCCCGTTCATCGTGTTGCCCACCGCCATCAGGTGTCACGTCGACTCGCGCAGGCAGCAGGTTATTGACCTCAAAGTGTGTGTGTAGTCGCCATCGCACCAGCGCTGAGCCCGTTGTTTGCTTCAGAATGGATGCGGCAATCAGCGACGGCAACGCGTTGACAAGTGAGCCATCCACGGCGGTGATCGTTTGCTGAATGCTGCTCAGTCGCGGGTCCGGGGCAGCATCGTTGACTTCAGCAGACAAGGCCTCAATGACTGGCTTGAGATGGTCTGCAGAGAACAGCCCACCGGCTTCGGATAGCGATCCCAGCGAAGCTTTCTCGTTGCTCAGTTTGTTACGTACTTTCGTCAACTCACTGGCCTGCGAGATTGCTCGCAAACTTGAGACAGTGGGGTTCAGGACATACAGCAACACGAGCATGCAATACTGATCGTAGTGCAGCGTACGGTTACCAGCGGTATCACGCTGGCACTCATGTTCGTGAAGATGCTCGAGCAGGGGCTTGAGCATGGCGAAGTATTTGAGGCCTTCGATTTTGATCTTTAGGCTTGACGAGAGATTCCTGTGTTCGCTCGCCCTGGTCATCAGGAAGCTTTCGTCTTTTGAGTCGCTTGGTTTTGGTTGGCATGGCAAACCAACGATTGCCCGCTCAACGCAGGAGTAAAGCAAGATCGACGCATGAGCCAAACCGGTTTCACGCCTCTCGACTCTGGCGGATGCAAACCAGTGAATGTTTCACATCATCGCAACTGCCCGCCAGTCTCCTTGAAGCACGAACGAGACACTCTCGCCCAGCGAGCGAAGACAGGCCAAATTATCGATACTAGCAATTCAGCGTCGGCCGGCAAACGTCGGGCCGAACACTATTGCCCCCGTCCCCTTTGCGAGGGATTGTGTGGTGTTGGTGAAGAACTGGTTTGTTCTTTTGTTTTTTTGGTGGTTGCACTTTGCGGCTTTGGGGATGGTCGGCATAACTTTGCACCGCTCGCGATGAGGCGAGGGATGACTGTTTGCTTGCACCGGAGAGATCAACTGTGACTCAACACCAACCTTATGAATCGCCGAGCGTTCCCACGGAATCTGCCGCTCCTTCCAAGAGTTTGTTGGGAAAGATAGCGACCGGGGTTCTTACGCTCGGAATGATGGTCCTGGCATATGGAGCGATCGCCTTTTGGGTGCTGCCATTTCTTCCGCCCAATAGTGAATCGGAAGGTCGGTTGCCGAGCCTGGCCGTGATGGGCGCGGGCGTATTGGTGACCGTGGTGGGACTGGTTCTCCGGAGTCTGACAACGAGCAAGGATCCAGAACCCAATGTGAATCAGCCGAAGAAGATTCGGGCGATGTATGGGGTTGCGATTTTGCTGGGGATTCTTGGGCTGGTGTTCTTTGTGATCACGCGTCTGTAGTTCGCGGCGGTCAGGCTTTTCGGATGAAGTCGGCGGCGTAGCTTCGGACCTCGCCGCCGTTGAGGACATGGACCATGCGGAGTTGTTGGATTTCTTGGTCGCTGAAGGAGGACATCGGCACGTGAACCAGGTGCTTCTTGAACCGGCGGGCCAAGCGTTTCCATCCGCCGCCGGGCGGCAGGGGGCTCATGATCGCGACGTGTTTGCTGCGTGAGTGCATGCAGGCAGCGGCAATCAATCGTTCTTCCAGTGTCGCGGTGAAGTTCAAGCGACGGTCACGCCAGATGTCGCGAATCGGTACGGGCGGGTACAAGAACATTGCACCGCCATAGATCCCCAGCCCAATGCCGGGGCCGACCATCTCTTGTTGGAAGTCACTGGCGAAGAATGCGAGGGTGGATTCCCATTCGTGCTCGGCGAACCAAGTCGTGCGCCAGGGGTAATCTCGTGGGTCGGCGGGGGAGTCAAACAGCATCAGGCAGGCATCGAGTTGCCCGCGACTGGGCGGCATGACTTTGACGTAGATCTCTTTTTCGTACCAATGTCGAATCGTGTCCCGGATGTCGATTCCGTCTTTGACGCTGGTGGTGAACTTTTCGGTGCGAGCCAGGTCTTGGCCCATGATCGCCTGGGCTCGTTCGCTGACTCGGTTTCTCAGCAGTTCAATGCGCTCGTCTTCGGGCGGGTAGCTGCACTGGGAATAGGGGTTCCAATTGTGCTGCCATTCATGGCGTTCTTTGTCGCTGGGCCGTCGTTGGAGCTGGATCGTTTGCCACGAGATCGGTGGTCCTGGCAAACGATTGACCAATGACACAACATCTTGATTGGGCAAGCGAGCTTGGTCGATTCCCAGCGTGATCGGTTGATCGGATTCAGGGATCCATTGGTCGGAGTTGGCACCTGGTTCGTCCGCGTAGGCGTACTTGGTCGCGACTTCGGCGACATGCAATGCGAATTGGTCGCCGAGGACTTGTTTGCAGGCGGTGATGATCGTGACCATGTCCGGTGTCATCCGGCGGTTGATCAATGACAAATTGCGGATGTATTGCAGGCACTTCGAAAGCAGCAACGGCGTGATCTTGCGGGCTCGGTTGCCCAGATCGTCGAGGTAGCTTTGGCGACCGGCGATCAACAGTTCTTTGACGCCGTCGATCTGCAAATTTTCATCGTCTTCCAGTTCGGCTCGCGCACGTTCGTGGAGCGACGTGATGAAGGGCAGCTCGCCGAACAGGAACAGCAGCGTTTTGGAATTGATTTTGTGACGAGTCGGCGTGGAAACCTCTTCGTTTTCAAGGTCATCAATCGATCGGCCCTGGTCGGTTCGCAGGAGTCGGTGGGCGTCGCGAATCCATGGCCAATGCAGGATGCTGGTGACCAGCAGAATCCGCTGGTAGCTCTTTTCCAATTCGGTGAGCTGGGCGGCCATGTAATGCATTCGGTCGCGAGTCAGCTCATCGCTCGGTGGTGGAATGCTGGGGAGGATCGCGGCGGCGAACTTTTCAACTGCAACGTGCCGGACCGCATGCGCGTCGGGCATGACGGTGGAGAAAGGCTGGAAGTGGTTCGTTTCCAGATCAATGAAATGCCGCGGGATGTGTTCGCCCATCGCGGCGCGGATCGCCATGATCACGCTTTGGCACGGATCGATCGGCACGTAACTGGTGGGCAGAGCCTCCGCGTCATCGTCGTCGGCCGACTCGCCGTATTCTTCGGCTGACAATTCAGGATTGAAGGGCAGCGGTGGTTCGAACGTCGATTGTGACGCGGGGTGTTGCAGCACGATCGAAGGACGCGGGAGTTCCAAGACCGCTTCTTCGACCGGTTGTTGGAAAGACGGCGGCAGCGGAACGGCCAGGCAATCGAAGTTGTGTTCGAGCATGAACCGACGGGTCAGCCAGGCGAACTGGCCACTGCCGTGGATGATGGGCAGCAGTGTGACGCGATCGTTCAGGCGTAGCAGCTCGGGGACCGTGTCGCTCATCTTTTAATCAACCAACCAAATTGGATTGAGGTTCAGCGGAAGAGGCAACGACTTCGGTTGCTGATTGCCCCAAGTAGGTTCGGGCGGCTTCGGCAACGCTTTCGATTGTCACACCACGGTAGGCGTCCAGCAACTCATCGAGCGACAGGTAATCGCCACAGCACAACCAGCGACTGCCCAGCCCGAACAAGCGGTTTGACGGGCGTTCAGATTGCATGATGCAGCCAGCGACCGTTTTGTTGATCACTTGATCCAGTTCCGATTGTTCAACGCCGTCACGGGCGACTCGGCCGAAGACTTCGTTCATCAAGCGAACGTTGGAATCCATGTCGTCGGCGGCGCAGACCAAGTAGGTGAACAAGGCACCGGTGTCGGTAAACTCTTGCGGCCAAAGGGTGGCGACTTCGGCACGGCCGGTGTCGATCAAATCCCAGAACAGCCGGCTGCCGCCATCATCGCCGACGATAGAAGCCAGCAACCGCATTGCGTAGCGGAGCTCGGATTGCATTGAGGGGCCATCGCCAAGAGTCACCCGGTAACTTTGCGACGCATCAGGCACGCTTAAGTGCTGTGTCAGTTCGATGCCTTCGGGGGTGGTGCCGAGATCGTCACTGGCCAAATCCGACGGGGCAGGGCGGTCGAGCCAATGCTGCGTCATCTTTTCGGCTTGAGCGACCAAGCCATCAAAGTCGACGTTGCCGCTGGCGGCCAGGACGATGTTTTCGGGTCGATAACGGCGATTGAAATAGGCTCGCATCGATTCGACTTGCATCGATTCGATTGAGTGCGTCGTGCCAAGCACGCGCCGTCCCAACCCGCGTGGTCCGTAGGCGCATTCCATCACCCGTTCGAAGGCTCCAAATGGAGGCTGGTCTTCGTACTTGGCGATTTCTTCCAGGATCACGTTTCGCTCGGTCGCGAAATCGTCGGCGTCGAGTGACGGGCTGAGCATGTCGGTCAGCAAGTCGACCATTCGGTCTTGGTACTTGGGCAGCACGGACGAATAGTAAACCGTTTGTTCTTCGGACGTGTAGGCGTTGGATTGACCGCCGAGTTCATCCAGTTCGCGGTTCACATCCGCAGCCGAGCGACGTGCGGTTCCTTTGAACATCATGTGTTCGAGGAAGTGGCTGAGTCCCGATTCGATGTCGGTTTCGTCACGAGCACCGGCACGCACGAAGTAACCGACCGCGGCGGAGTAACCACGTAGGTCGATGTCGGCAACGATTCGCAACCCATTGGCTAGGGTCGTTGATTTGAGTTCGTTCATGCGAGCGTTTCGCCTCCTTGAAGGGCTTCCGGTCCGACGGTCACGATTCGGAATTGCCGCGGGCCGTGTTGGCGAAAATAGGATGCGACTTGGTCGAGGGTGATGGCTTCGATTTTGGCTTCGAGTTCTTCGGTTGGAATGACGCGTCCGAGTTGATATTGGTCGGATGCGAGTGAGCTGGCTCGTGAGCCGGCGGATTCTTGTTCCATGATCAGTCCGCTTTCGATGCGAACTTTCCAACGCGAGAGTTCTTCTTGTTCGAGGTCGTCGGCCAGATGTTGGATTTCGCGAAGGCTGACGTCGAGCGTTTCTTGCGCTCGTGCGGGAGTGGTGCCGGCGTAACCGAACACGGCACCGTGCTGTCCGATCGTGTGGGTGCTGGCCCAGACGCTGTAACACAGCCCGCGTTGTTCGCGAACGCGATCGAACAGGCGACTGCTCATGCCATCGCTGAGGATTCCGATTCCGGCTCGCATGACGAAGTAGTCATCGCTGCCGTAGGGAATGGAATCGAATGAAAATCCGATGTGCGTTTGACTGCTGGGCAGTTCGATGTGCTCGTTGCCATCGATCGGGGCAGGGGAGGGCAGGGCAGGGCGTTTGCCTGACTTCCAATCGCCAAAGGATTGCTCGATGGAATCGAAAATTTGATTGGCGTCGAAGTTGCCCGCGACGGCCAGCACGCTTCCACCGGCATGATATTGATCAGTGTAGAACTGGCGGACGTCATCCATGCTGAGCGCTTCCAGGCTCGCTTCGCTGGCGTATCCACCTCGTCCCAGGGAGGGGCCGTATTGGCGTTCGCGAAGTCGCCGCATCAAACGCTGAGTCGGTTCGTCTTGGAACGCGGCGAGTTCTTGCCGCAGAATCATTTTGGCGTCGTCGAATTGGTTGCCCGGTAAGTGTGGGCGACGCACGACATCGGCGAGCAGTTCGATGGCGGGAAGCAAGGATTCCGCTGGCATGCGTGCGGAGTAACCCGCGACGCTGGTCGCGGCGGAGTTGCCACTGTCGATGCCCAGGTTGTCTTCGGCGGCAACCAGTTGGCGACTGTTGTAGGCACCCGCACCACGCTGGACCATTTCACAGGTCAGCGAAGCCAGACCATCGCGGCAGGCGAGGTATTCAGGATCGGCCAGTTGTGACTCGCTCAAACCAACCAATTCGGTTGTGATCCCAGCGGGCAACCACAGCGTGTACGCGGCGGTTCGCAGCCAAGGCATCGGTTGCACGACGACGGTCAGGCCGTTGTCGAGCGTTCGAGTTTGAATCGGAGGAGATTGAGTGCTGAGCAAGGGAATCGCTGAGGGCTGAGGGCGAGTTGCTAGTGGTTGGTTGGGTTCAATTGGTAGCGGAAGTCGCCAAGACTTTCGGAAATCACGGTCGAGGCCGACACTCGTGACGAGTTTCGCTACGTGGGTTGCGAGCTAGGAGCTAGGAGCTAGGAGCTAGGCCCGGCATTCCGAGCGAGACGACTTCGACTGTTTTGACGCGGCCGATCAGCGTGTGGCTGCTGACATCATCGATTTGGATGTCCATCAATTGGCCGGCTTGGCGTCGGTTGCCATCAAAGACCACGATCCGGTCGCAAATGGTTCGTCCGGTCATTTGAACGATCGGTGCATCCAGATCGGATTTGTCGGCTTTCTTGCTTGGGCCTTCGACCAGAACTTCGACTGTGTCGCCGATCAGTTTTTGGTTGTCCTCTTTCGAGATTCGATCTTGGACGGCCAGCAATTCGTTGTTGCGAGCCGCTTTGACTTCGCGAGGCACATCGTCGATCAGGTTGGCGGCGGCTTTGGTGCCTTCGCGAACGCTGTACTGGAAGATGAAGCTGTTCTTGAATCGGCAGCGTTCGATCAGTTTCACTGACTTTTGGAAGTCCTCATCCGTTTCGCCGCAGAAGCCAACGATGAAGTCACTGCTGACCGAGGCTTCGGGCAGGACCGTTTCGATGCGTTCGAACATCTCCATGTAGTCGGCGATCGTGTAGCCGCGTTTCATGCGTTTGAGAACTGCGTCGCTGCCGCTTTGTGCTGGCACGTGCAAGTAAGGCGACACCTTTGGCAGATCGCGAATCGTTTCCAACAACCGGGCGGTCATGTCTTTGGGGTAGTTCGTCACAAACTTGATGCGTTTCAAACCATCGATGTCGTGCAGACGTTCCAGCAGACCCGCCATGTCGGTTTCGCCGTCCGGTCCGCGGTGGCGATAGCTGTTGACGGTTTGTCCGAGCAGCGTGATTTCGAGGGCACCTTGTTCAGCGAGCACGCGGGCTTCGGAAACAATCTCTTCGGGCGACCGGCCTTGTTCGGGACCGCGGGTGTTGGGCACGACGCAGTAGGTGCAGAACTTGTCGCAGCCGATTTGAATCCGCAGGTAGGCTTGGAAGGGAGTCGGCCGCATGGTTGGATCCCGCAAAGGATCGAAGGTTTCGTGACTGCGAGCAACGACGGTTTGCTTGCCATCTTTGCGACCCAGCGAAACGGCCATTTGCCGTCCTTCACCGCTGGTGACTTTCGTCAGCATGTCGGGAATCGCGTGCAGTTGTCCGGGGCCGACGACCATGTCGACGAAAGGGGCACGTCGAAAGATCGTTTCTTGGTCTTTCTGAGCCATGCATCCCATCACACCGATGGTTTTCTCGGGGTGGCGAGCTTTGGTTTCTTTGAGTTTGCCGAGGGCGCTGTACGTCTTTTCTTCGGCTTGCTCGCGAATGCTGCATGTGTTGTAGAGCAGCAGGTCGGCTTCGCCGGGCGTGTCGACGACGGTGTAACCGTGGCGTTTCAAGTCGGCGATCACCATTTCGCTGTCCAGAACATTCATCTGGCAGCCGACGGTTTTGATGTAAACAGTTTTAGTCATGGAGATCACTCCGGCTCGTCTTCGGAAGGTTTTTTACTGGCTTCGATGGCGGCCCGTTGGGCCTCTTGGGTGCGGTTGACATGATCCCGCAAAAGACCCGTCAGGTGGGCTTGTCGTCGGTTCATGGCACCCACGACGATCCAGGCGGCAACCGCCGCTCCGGCGACCCACAGCCAGTTGATATTGGTCAGAAAAGTTTGTCCCCACAGCGCATTCATCGCTCCAGGATAACGCCACGGGGGCGTTTCTCGGAAGACGAGCCATTTTCAATCCGTTGAGGACCTGTTTGGCCTTTGAAAACGCTGGGAAGACGAGGATTTTCGCCACTGGTCGTGAAGCACCACAAAGCTGGGCACGAGGACCGTTCGCACATAAAGCGTGTCCAGCAGGACTCCGAGACCGAGTGCGAAACCGAGTTCGGTGATTCCTCGCAGCGTGGTCGGTTGGCTGGCGATTTGCTCGCCCAGTGAGGCGGCACTGTCGCTGGTGAGAAATGCCAAGCTTTGAGTGATCCAGGGCCACCAGGACGACGCCGTCATGCTGATAAACGTGGCGGCCATGACCAAACCGCAGGCGGTGATGATGCCGCCGGTTCGGGCCACAGCGCGGCGGACCGCGGCCAGCGAACCGAGTTTGCGTTTCTCTTCCAGGATGCGAGTGACCAAGTAAACGTTGTAGTCCTGTCCCACGGCCACCAGAATGACGAACAAGAAAATCGGCAGCTTCCAATCCAACCCGGGGAAGGTCGGTCCATGCAAAAATCGAAAGAACAGGTACGTCAGCCCGAGCGTGGTGTAGTAGCTAAGCAAGACCGTGGCGATCAGATAAATCGACAATGCGACGCGTCGAATCACCAGAACCAATACCGCGAAGACGGCAGCGATCACGGCGAGCTTGATTCGAAACGTGTCCGAGAGGGTGACTTCGCGAAGGTCCACGATGGAGGGCGTGGTGCCTGCATAGAACGCATCGATTTGGAGCCCGGCTTGACCGAGCGCTGCGGTCTGCCCGGCGATGGTTTCTTCAATTCGTTTCAAACTGTTGCCCGCAGCCTCGCTGAACGGATCTTCCTGGATGATCACGTCCATTCGAATCAGTCGGTTGGCGTACTGCGGCATCGAAGACACAAAGTGCAGTTGCGTCAAACGGTGATTCTGAAGTGCCCGTCGCCGCCAGGCTTCGCTGCTGAGCAAACTCATTTCACGATCCGGCGGGAAATCCCCCAGCGGATCGTTGCGATGTCGAACGGCGGTGACGCCTTCGGTTTGATACAGCGCCTGCGTGACGGTTTGCAGGGTTTCCTTCTGCTCCTCTTTTCCCATTGGCTGTTCAGACAACATCAGCACCGATATTGGAGCGAGTTGACCGATGCCAAACTCTCGATCGAGCACACGCATGCCTTGCCGCGTGCTGGCAGAGGCAGACAGTTGACCACTGATGTCATAAGTGACGGTACGTTCGTTTCGAAAACCAATCCAAGCCGGCGGCAGCAGCAACGCCAAGCCAATCAGCAACGTCACCATCGGGCGACGAGTCAATTGAATCGCCATCCAGTTCCACAGTAGATCGCCGGGGGAACTGTCTTTGTCGTTGACACTGCGATTGCCAATCAACTGAATTCGCGGTTCGCGACTGACTTGGCCCGCCGACGTGGGCCAAAAGACTTTGGGGCCCAGCAGGCACAGGCACGCAGGCGTCAGCGTCATGCAAACCAGCAAGCCGATCGACAGGCACACCGCGATGATTGGGCCGGTGTGATGAAACTTTCCAAAGTCAGCAAACCAAAGCATGCCCAGCCCAACGATCGTTGTCATGGCGCTGCCGATCAGCGCTCCGCTGACCTGCGTGAGAGCTTTGCGACAGGCGACGGGCCAAGGCGACTGCGCGGCTTCTTCACGCAAGCGGGCGATCAGGAACAAACAATAGTCCGTGCCGGCGCCAAACAAAATGACAACCACAAAGATACGGCTGGTCGTGTAGATCTGGATGTCCAGACCAGGAACCAAACCGGATTGCGACAACTGAGTGAGAAACGTGACCGCGGCGGTTGATACCATCACTGCGATCGCGATCGAAAACAGCGGCACAGCGACCAGCAGCGGGGCGCGGTAGACAATGGAAAGCAGCAGTAAGATCATCACGACGGTGAACCATTCCGTGTACTGAATGGCGGAGCGAGCGGCCGAAAGGGTTTGTCCTCCAATCGCGGCCGAACCGGTGACGATCAATTGAGGTGATCCGGAATCGGAACGCTCTTCTTCGGTCAGGTAAGCATGGCTGTAGGCAACCGTTTGGTCGACGATTTCCTGCAGTTGTTCCAGCAGTTCGATGTTGCCTGTTGCCGCCAGCTCGCTGGATAGAGTCAGCACGGCCAAGCGGGCTCGCGGGGTTTTCAGCTGTGAACCCAGCGTGCGATCTTCCCAGCTGTAGATATCCAGCAACGGTTCCCAGTCCTTCAGTGGCCGCTTCGAAATCGGCAGCACGGACATGGGAAGATCCGAGTCCAGCACCAAAGCGGCTTCGAGATCCTCGGCCACGCGTGCGGTGGTTTCGGAAATGGAAGATGCTTTTTTGTCTGGTTCGGTCTTTGCATCGGTGTCACCAGGAGCGACGGCTGTCTCCGGCGCATCGGGCGGTTGGATCACCATTTGAGAACCGAGCAAATTGCCTCGGTCCCAGTAAGCGATCGCCATGCGCGGTTCGTAAGGAGTCGGCGATGTCTCGGGGACTCGATCACCGAGTGCTTCATAGAATTGCGAATCGATCTCGATCGCTTGGTCGAAAGCCTGCGTGGCAACGATCCACCACCGATTGATCGGTTCGTCCTCGCTGCCGTCGCTCAGTTGCATCGCACGTTGCCACGCGACTTCACCCAGACGGTGATAGAGACGGCGGAGCAAGTCCAGACCGATAAGACGATCGGACTTTGTCAGGTCTTGTTCGGCGCGAGAAAGCGTGACAACCATTTGGCTGCGTGCTCTCGTTCCAAAGAAGGCTTCGTCGAGCAACTTGCCACCCGCAACGCTGGTTTGCGTCGCTGGGAGATATTCGAAGTCGCCATCGAGAGCGACTTGTTTCCAAGAAGGCGAAAACGCTTTGCAGAGAATTGCAAAAACAACCCAACCCAAAACGATCCAATGAGCACGTGCGATGACCTGTCGAGAGAATCGTTGGGTGGCGCTGGTTTTCATTAATCGCGAGATGGACGGCGACGCGGGGAGTCATTGTTGTCGCGCCGACGATCATCTGAATTTGAATTGCGATCCCGTGACGGACGCGTATCGGATTCAACTCCCAAAGCCGCCAGGGCTCGCTGGACGGCCTCGGCCGAGACGCCTCCGCTGAGATTGATGATCTCAACGTCGCCTCCCGGTTTCGCGGCAACGTCCAACTTGTCGACCATCTCAGCGATCAAGTCAAGCAGCGACTCGCCTTCGGCACTGATTAACAACGTGTTGCCGACTTCGTCGACACCCATGGAAAGCTTGCCGTTGAAGGAGAAATCCTGTCCGCCACCATCCTTTCCGCTCTCGCTGTCTTCCAATCCGCTTCCGCTCTCGCGGTTACTAGCATTTTGAGCTCCCCCCCGTTTGCCGCCTCCACCAGCTTGAAATGCCTTGTCGTTGCTGCTGAGCAAATCGCGATAAGCGTCCTTGACCGTCTCGGCAATTTTCGCGGCGTTGCCGTATTGGATGTGAACCAGTTTTGTGTAACGGACCCTTCGCGGATTGACTGTTTCGGGAACGTCCCACAAACGGATGAGTTCTTCGATGGTTTGCAATTGTTGACCCGTCGCACCACTGACGATCAGGGTGCCGGTATCGGAGTTGGGAAGGAATTTCAATTTACCCGCCGCATCCAGGCCTTTCGGACCTTTGTCATCCGAGTCTCCGCTACCAAAGATGTAGCGGTAGAACCGATCCGAATCATCTTCCTCGTCTTCTTCGTCCTCCTCGAAGTAGTCTTCCAGATCGTCTGCAATGAAGACAACGGAGGCATAGCGGATACGAAAGACATGATACGGGCGACGTGGTGGCGAAACCTGCAGCATCAAGTCCTCCAGTTGATCCAAAGCATCGGTGTCGTCACTGCGGAGTACTAAATTGCCCGCCGCGTCCAACTTGATTTCGATCTTCGGCTTGGATGATTCCGGTACCGTTGCAGCAGTCGTGGTTGCTTTGGTGCTGGTTGGCGTCGAAGAAGGTGGATCACTGGCGGCGGCTTCTGATGATGCGTTGTCGGTTTGGCCGTCGTTCGATACAGCGTTGACCCAAGTCAGCTTCTCAGCGGATTGTTCGACACGAGTCAGTTCGGTTTCCGGTGGCAAGATTACCGCTGGAGCCTCCTCGGTCTCTTCCGTTGAATCTTTGTCTTCGGTTTCCGTCTCTTTTTCTTTCCGCTCCTCGCCAATCGCATCGATCGGATCTTTGAATTCGTCAGCATCCGGTAGCACCAATTCAGTCCCGGAAAGCTGTTGCCAGCGTCGCTGCAAACGTTGAAGGTACTCCAGCGTTTCGGGAGTGGCGGATGCTTCGATGATTCGCATCGTTCGTTCGCTTCCGCCGGGCGGTGGAAGTTCACCGAGTTTGATCAGCAGTGAGCGGACCTCTTCCATTTCGGTTTCGTTGGCCCACATCAAGACTTGGCGGTAGGCGACGTTGGCGGTGACTCGGAATTTGTCCTTTTCCTTTTCATCGTCATCGTTGCTACCACCCCATCCGTAGTAGCTGTATCGCGAACGCGAGTTGCTGTCGTCTTCTTCGGGTTCTTGTCCCATTAGGAATGAAATGGATTCCGCGACTTCGGCCGCACCAAGACGCCGTAATTGCAGGACTTCCAAGCGGCGTTTGCCGCCATCGAGTCGTTCGATTAGCGATTTAATGATGAAGCGATCCGCGGCAGATCCGGAAACGATGACCGCGGAGTTGTCCTTGTCAACGCGAATTCGTGTGGTGGGTTCGAGCACGTTCATCTCTTGAGCGATCTCGATCAGCTTTTCAGGATCCAGCGATACCAACCGAAACACGTCCACTCGCGATGTTGCATCGGTGAGGCTGCGGAGTGAGCCACCGGGCACATCAATTCGTTTGATGAACTCAGCGGCAATGGCAACTCGATCGAGCGGAGCACGAACGAGCACGGAGTTCTGACGCGTGTTCGCAACGATGGAAATTTCTACATCGCCTTTTGTGTCACCACCCTTGTTGCCCTGCTGCTGTTGCATCTGCTGCATTCGCTGCATCATTTGCATTTGCTGTTGAGACATTGGGGCGGAGTCTTTTTTCTCCACGCCGAGAAATTGCTCCAGCATGCTTTTGGCTTCTTCGGCTGGAATGTGTCGCAACCGGAATTCTGGCGCCAATGCGTCACGGCTGGCTGCATCGCGTTCTTCGGCGAGCAGGTGAGCGACTTGCCGCAGGTTCACTGCCACGTCCATCACTTCGATGCGATTGGTGGTTGCCAACGGGATCATCTTTCCCGCACTGCTGAGCATCGCTTTGAGTTCTTCAGAGAGTTTCTCTGCGGACAGCCATCCCGCGTCGAGCATCGTGCGAACGTAGCGGTGGTCTTCGAGTTCATCCAGTTCGCTGACGCTGACCCGTCGCACCATGCCCGGATTGACGGCGTCGGTTTTCACGATTGCGATTCCGCCATCCAGGTCCAACATGGTGTAGCCGCGGGCCAGCAGGTGGCGGTTCATCAAGTCGGCTGTTTCGGCAACGGTCAACCGATCGGGGCTGATCAAGTTGACGGTGTCGCCGGGTAGTTCTTGCCAGTCGATGGGTTGTTCGGAGATGTCCGACAACCAACGCACCAAATCGGTCCATCCTTGATTGCGGAATCGGAAACCAACTTTGCCGTCTTCGCCGACGGTGGCCTTCAATTCACTCGGGTCGGATGATTTGGCTTCGATGCTGTCACGGCGGATGACTTTGGGAGCGGCTGATTCGGGCGGTTTGCCCTCGGCGTCTTTCTTTTCGCCTTCCTTCTCGTTTGGCTTGCCCTCGGGTGGTGGGGCACCGGGCGGACGTCCATCCGGTCCTGGCGATGGCACGCTCGCGGTGATCGTCTTTCCATCAGCGGTTCGGACAACCGTGGTTCTCTGAGCCGACGCGGGCAACGAAAAAGTTGCTAGCAAGAGTGCCGCAACTGCCAGGCGAGACGCTGGAAGTCGGAGACACAATTGACCGGCGAACCTAGATGCCACGTGTGAGATTGGAAGCAGCACAAATGCGCTCGTGGAAAGAGAAGAGGGGGGATTTGAGCGACGTCATGCGAAGTTGACGGCGGATGAAGAACCCGCATAGGCATTATGGACCAACCCCTCCATCAATACAACGAAAACACCCCCAGAGAGCCAAATCGGTTCTCTCGACTCGCGAAAAGCGGATTGTTACCTTTGGGGGAACGATGATTGCAGTGCTGGGCCAATCGTTTTTTCGATCCGATTTGGCCACGTCCAATCTCTGGGAACGAGGCGTTCCCGGGTGGCGGTTGGGCTGCAACGTTCGCTTCGCGCTGGATTCGTGGACGATGAACAATTCGGCGTTTGGTGCACTACAGTATGCGTATTGCACTGCATCCGATGACCGCCGTCGCATTGTCCCGCGAAAAGTTGCCGTTGAGGCTGCTTTAAATTCGAACAGGGCGAGTGTTTTCGCCAGACAGACATTGTCAGAATGAGTGTCGAGCACCGCTCGGTCGATTTTCTTCCTTCACCAAACAAACGCAAAGTAGTTTTCAATGACCCGCTTTTTTTCGCTTCCTGTCGCGTGGACACGTAAGACTCTGCTAGGTGCCGCCTGCGGAGTTGCATTTTTGACCGGTGGCGTTGCGGCTCAAGCCGAACCGACGTTGACCGTGGGATCGAAAGCACCTTCGCTCGATATCGAGCACTACATCCACGAAGACCTCGGAAAATTCGGTCCGGTCACCGATTTCGAAGATGGCAAAATCTACGTGGTCGAGTTTTGGGCAACGTGGTGTGGTCCGTGCATCCAAAGCATGCCGCACCTGGTCGAATTGCAAGAACGACATCGCGAAAATGGCGTTCAGATCGTCAGCATCTCGGATGAAGATCTAGAAACCGTCGAAGGCATTCTGGAACGTGACTACCCAGGCAAAGAAGGTGTCACATTCGCGGAACTGACATCGGCTTACACATTGACAGTCGATCCCGACGGTTCGTCGACCGATGACTACATGCGTGCCGCCAATCAGAACGGCATCCCCGCCGCGTTTTTGGTCGGCAAGACCGGTTTGATTGAGTGGATCGGACACCCGATGAGTCTCGACGAGCCGTTGGAACAAGTCATCGAAGGAACATGGGACCGCGAAGCTTTCAAAGAAGAAATGGCTCGCCAGCAACGCTTGGAAGAAGCGATGCAAAAGGTCAATCGTATGGCCGGTGAAGGAAACTTTGAGGATGCCATCAAGGTCATCGACAAGGTTTTGGAAGAGTTCGAGGGTGTGGATGACGAAATGGGGCAGTCGGTTCGTGAGCAACTGACTCAGTTCAAATACGGTCTGCGTTTGGACTCGGGCGATCTATCCGAAGACGTGATGACGTATTTCCGTGGCCAACTGAAGGAAGCGAAGGGCAACCCACAGGCCATGGCTCAGTTCTCCTACGGGTTGATGTCATCGATCCAACAAGGAGCCAAGGTTGGCAAGTTGGCGGATGAAACGCTGGTTGCACTCAACGCTGAAATCGAAGGAGCCGATCCCCAGATTCAGCCTTTGATGCACGTTCTGGTTGCTCAAATGAACGCATCGTTGGAACGATTCGATGCGGCGATCGAGGCACAGAAGAAAGCCATCGAGAAATCCGAAGGTCGGCAAAAAGAACGCATGGAAGGCATGCTCGAAGAACTGGAAGAGCTGGCCGACGTGGACTCGACCACCAAAAAGTCCGACGATGAAAAGGAAGACTCGTCGGAAGAAGGTGAGTGATCCAGCCACAGGCGGACAACCCCGATCAACCCTCTCGCTTGCGGTTGTCGGGAATCAGTAAACGGTTTGGCTCCACCCAAGCTTTGTCGAATGTTTCGATGGAAGTGGAAGGTGGCCAAGCCATCGCGGTTATCGGTGAAAACGGTGCCGGCAAAAGTACTTTGATGAAGGTGCTGGCCGGGATCGTCTCGCCGGACCAGGGTCAAATTGAATTGGACGGTCAAGTCCTTTCCTGGTCCGGACCGCGCGACGCGATTGATGCCGGGATCGCGTTGATTCATCAAGAGCTGAACCTGCACGACAACCTGAGCGTTGCCGAGAATTTGTTTCTCGGCCGTGAGCCCTCCCGATTTGGTTTGCTCGATCGGGCGGAGTTACGACGCACGGCGTCATCATGGCTGGATCGAGTTGGTTTGTCGGTGTCCCCGGATGCGCCCGTCGGGCCACTTCCCATTGCGTCCAAGCAATTGATCGAGATCGCGCGAGCTTTGTCGACCGATGCACGCGTGGTCATCATGGACGAACCGACCAGCAGTCTGAGCGAAGAGGAATCGCTGCGGTTGTTCGAGTTGATCGAACGGCTTCGCGAAGAAGGTGTTGCGATTCTCTATATCTCGCACCGCTTGCACGAAATCATTCGCTTGGCCGATCGAGTGGAAGTGCTGCGGGATGGTGAGCATGTCGAAACGTTGACGAAAGGCAATATCACGCATGATTCGATGGTTCGTGCGATGGTGGGGCGTGATCTGACGCGTCGTTCTCACGAAACCGCGAAAGAGTGTCTTGAGCCTCGACTGACCGTGTCGGGTTTGAGGGTCGGATCCCGCGCCGCACCTCCGGTTGATTTGCAGGTGCTCGGTGGCGAAGTGGTCGCCTTGGTTGGATTGGTCGGTGCAGGGCGAACCGAGATCGTAGAAACGATCTTCGGCGTCCGCGAACGGTTCGGTGGCGAGATCTTGATTGACTCCGAGCCGCTCAAAGGCGGTGTCGACTCCGCGATCGCAGCCGGATTGGCGTTGGTACCGGAAGACCGCAAGCGGACTGGGCTGTTGATCCAATCGAGTGTTCGTGACAACGCGACCATTGTTTCGATGACGCGGGACGGAGTGTTTCGCAATCGCAAAACGGAACGTGCGACGGCCGCAGAATTGATCGACCGGCTGCGAGTGAAGACTGCTTCGCAAGAAATTGAGATTGCTTCTTTGTCCGGTGGAAACCAGCAAAAGGTGGCCTTGGCGAAGTGGTTGGCCGGTGACGTGAAGGTCTTGATGCTCGATGAGCCAACACGAGGCGTCGACATTGGCGCAAAATCTGAGATCTACGAAGTGATCGATCAGTTGGCGAGCCAAGGCATGGGTGTGTTGGTGGTCAGCAGTGAAATGGAAGAAGTCTTTGCGATCGCCGATCGGGTGATTGTCATTTCCGATGGTTGTGTCGCGGGTGAATTGACAAGATCGGAATTGACCGAAGAGGCGATCATGCGTCTCGCGGTGGCAAAGGGCGAACCTGCCCAAGGTTGAATAGCCCAAGGTTGAATAGAATGCGTGGCAAGAATTTTGGCATCTTCGCGTTGTTGATCGCGATTGTGGTGATCGCGACTTGGTTGGAAGGCAACTTTGTCGCCGCGGCTAATTTGAAGACGCTGATCCGCGACACCAGTTTGTACGGATTGATTTCGATTGGCGTCGCCATGGTGATCATCACCGGCGGAATTGATTTGTCGATCGGTTCGTTGATTGCGTTGTGCGGTGTGATGATGGTTCAAGTCATCGATGTGCGCTACGAAAGATACGATGCAATTGGAAGGATCGCCGCGATCGAACGCCCGGACGAAGGTGACACGCGAATTCGCATTGATACCGGGATTGATCCAGTTCGAGCGGGTGACCGGATGGTTTACGCGGGCGCGTTCAATGAATCGAAGGCCTATCTCACCGGCCAAGTCGAAGAAGACGACAATGTTTGGCTGACGACCGGCAACCCGGCACGCTCGTTGCAAACGGGCACGGAAGTCTCTCTGGAACGCATCCGCTATACCAATCCGTTGCTCGCGTGCGGTTTGGTGTTGTTGGCCGGTGCGTTCATCGGTGCGTTGCATGGCTTGCTTGTCACTCGTGCCCACCTGCAACCGTTTGTGGTGACGCTTTGCGGATTGTTGGTCTACCGCGGTTTGGCTCGAGTTTGGACCGGTGATGATCAAGTTGGGTTGGGCAGCGCGTTGGCCGATTTCAAAGCGACGGTGACGGGCAATGTTTTTGAATTTCCGCTGCCATTGGTCGCGAAGCTATCCGGTGCGTCGGAGTCGTGGTCCGAATGGACTTGGATTGCGTTCCCCTTCACCGGTGTGTTGTTGATCATCGTGGCGTTTGCAGCCTGGGTCTTCTTGGAACACAGCGTGGCCGGACGGCATTTGTTGGCCGTCGGTGAGAACGAAGAAGCGGCTCGTTTCAGCGGCATTCGTACCGAACGGCTGATCGTGATGGCGTATATCGTCAGCGGTCTACTGGCTGCACTGGCGGGAATTCTTTTCCTGTTGGAATGGAACTCCGTGCAACCCGGATCGAGTGGCAACTTCTATGAGCTCTACGCAATCGCGGCAGCGGTCCTGGGCGGGTGCTCACTTCGTGGCGGCCGGGGGGCGGTCTTTGGTGTGATTGCGGGTGCCGCGGTGATGCGATGCCTGTACAAAGCCATCGTGGTGTTGGGCATCGAGCAGCAATGGGAGATGGTCATCATCGGCGGAGCATTACTGGCAAGCGTGCTGTTCGATGAAATCTGGCGGCGTTACCAGTTATGGAAGTCGGCCAAGTCGGTGGCCACCAACTAGACCGCGGTGAGCCCTAAGATCAAGTTGACGTGAGCCTGACGATCAGGGTTGGAACGTCAACGTGACTTCCGTGCGATAGCGTTTACCATCCCGAAGGATCACCATCGAGATCGGTCGTTGATCGGGCTGGGCCATGCCAGCCAGTGCGACCAGGTGATCGTCGTCTTCGACGTTGATGGAATCGAATTGCAGGATGATGTCGCCTCGTTGCAGATGGGCCAGTTCGGCTGGCGAACCAGGACGAATGTCCTTCACGCGAGCTCCACCCAATTTGATTTCTTCTTGCGAACCAAATCGCGAATCGAAGTCGGGCGTGATTTTCATCGAAGCGTAAATGCCCGATGCTGGAGACAGATCCGCAGCGGCAAAATTGGGGTCCAGCGTCACGCCGAGGTACCCGCGACGCAGGCGACCATGAACGATCAGTTCCTCCGCGACGCGAGCGGCCATGTTAATCGGAATTGCGAATCCAATGCCTTCGCTGCCACCGCTGCTGCTGGCAATCGCGGTGTTCAGAGCGATCACTTCGCCGCGAAGGTTCAACAACGGGCCACCGCTGTTACCGGGATTGATTGCGGCGTCGGTTTGGAAGAAATCCTGCAGGTCAATTCGTTCTTCACCCAGCGACAAGTCACGGCGACCCTTTGCACTCAAGATGCCAAACGTGACCGAGTGACTCAGACCGAACGGGCTGCCGATCGCGATGACGAAATCGCCGATCTGGACCTCGTCGCTGTTGGCCAACCGAGCGGCTGGTGGCATCTTGGCAAACGAACTGGTTCCACGACGGATCGAGTCTCGCTCGGCCGATTCGATTCCCGCGATGGACGGCGACAGTTTCATGACGGCAACGTCAGTGTTGGGGTCCATCAAAATCTTTTCCGGCACCCAACGTCGACCGTCGCTGGTACGCATCACGATTTGATTGGATGCGGCACCCTTGATGACATGACGGTTGGTCAAAACCCAAGATTCACCCGCGACATCGAGAACGACACCACTGCCGGCTTCATCAAACGATTCGGCCGTCGCACCACTGCCTTGCGTTTTGTGAGCTTCGATATGAATCACGCTGGGTTTGACCAAGTGGCTGACCCGGCGGACCAGATTGCCCAACCGGTCGAAGTGTTCAAACTCTTCGGCCAGGTCGTCGAACAAGCGATCTCGCGTCACGTCGACTTGGTCTGGCGTCGGCATCATCGTGCCGGACCGTGGGCCTTCCAAGCGAGAGCCACCGCTGACGATGTCACGGTCCGTGGCTACCCGCATGCTTTTGCGTGGCCCGTTGTCTTGGGCTGATACCAGCGGGCTATGGTGAACTCCAGACAACAATGCCAGCAGCGCTAGTGTCGCTGTTTGGATGGTTGTTCTGCAGGAAAGACTCATCGAAGTTCCATCCGCGATTGGGAAGTGTTTGCCGGAAATTGGCATACGACTGCATTCGTCACGTTGGAGATTGATCACGTTGGCGAACGTCCGGACGCGGGAGTTGAACGATGAGGAACGGGGGTGCCCCGGACACAAAACGATCGAAGGGACGATCGGAAATGCGGGGCGATTCTACGCATCGTCCAAGTCGCGGGACCAGCTTTTGTTTGCCAGCGGGGTGACGCATAACTGCCAGAAACCAACCAATCCGAACGTGAATCTGAGGGATTTCGCTCAATCCGAGCGGCGAATGGTAATGATTGTTCCGGTCTTTTGGGTTAAAGGGGCGTTCTGTGTTGTTTGGCGGGGGGCTGACATTTATTCTGAGGGCAATTATCTGGTCCCTTGATTAGGGGATTCATCGCACGCGAATGGCTGGTCTCATCATGAAACGTACACCTTGGAAAGCTCGACCGTCTCAGTCCCGCACAGGATCGAAAAACGCTCGCGTTCGATCAGAGCGACGAAAACTTGCACGGCGGCGGCACAGCCGGATGGAGACACTTGAGAGCCGTCATTTGTTGGCGGCGATCAGTGGCGAAGTGTTTCTAGATCTCAATCAAGACAGTACTCGCCAGGGCACCGAGAACGGTGCCGCCGACATTCGCGTGTACTTGGATGAGAACGTCAATGGAAGAATGGACGAAGGCGAAGAGTCTGTTTTGACCGACTCCGCCGGGTTCTTCTCGTTCTCGCAATTGCCCGCCGGCGACTACCACGTTCGCGTTTTGCCAGAACAAGGATTGGTGCAGACCGCACCTCAAAAGACGTTTGGTTTGTTGGAAACCGTGACGCAGGAATCAGGAGTGAACGTCCGTGCGTCGCAAGCGTTTCAGTTCGGAACGCATGAGGTCGACAACCAACGATTGGTGGAGTTGCTCGGCCAACCCATCACCAGCCGGCTCGATGGTATCACTCGAATCAACGATGGCGATTTGTTGGCGGTTGATACCCGCGCCAACGAGGTGTTCCGGATCGACCCCAGCAACGGTGAGATCACTCGTCTGGGAAATACCAACGTCGATATCGTCGGCGGCTTGGCTTACGACGCGGTGACCGACAGTGTTTACACCTTGGTGCGAGGTGGTGGCGACAACACGTTGCGACGTCTGGCCAGTTTGGATGTGAACACGGCAAAGGCGACGTTGATCGGCGGCGGCCGTTCAGGCTTGGCATCGGTCGCTGACATCACGTTCGATCCTGTCAATCGACGCCTCATCGGTTTTGATGACACGGACAATGAGTTCTTTGCATTTGACATGTTCGGTAATGGGCGGACGCTGTCTTACACGTCGCGAAGTGTCGACACATTCACGATGAGTTTGGCGGGGTCGGATCTGACGGCGGCTTTGCCAGCTGATGCGACCTACGTCACGTTGTTTGATGCGGATGACACCGGGTTGGTGTCGACCATTTTGGTGGATGTCGACACCGGTTTGGTTTCTGATTCCTTCCGTGTGAATCAACCGATTAAACCGGTCGCGCTGACTCGGCCAACGACGGGCAATAATTCTCAGTACGTCGAAGTGACTGAGTTTCAAACCGTGGCCGGATTGCAGTTTGGAATCTCGCCTGATGTGATCGGCTTCCGAGTTCGTCCCAGTAACCCTGAATCAGGGGTTGGGGCGTTGGGACAAGAAGGATTGACCGTCGTTGGCGGTGCCATTGGCGCTGATGTGGTGGAAGTCACGCTGAACAGGCAACCTGATTCCGATGTGGTCCTTGACCTGGACGTGATCGCTCCAGCCGGAAGCAATCCTGGGGTGATCCTGGAAACCAATCAGCTCGTGTTCACGCCCGATGACTGGAATCAGGTCCGCCGTGTGATGGTTTCGCCAGATCCAGACAATCCAGTCAACGTGATCACCAACATCGATCTTGAGATCGTCGTGGATCGTGATCTATCCGATGCGGCTTGGATCAATCTGCCGTTGCGAACGATGGAAATTCGCGTTCTGCCACCCGTGTTGTCGGTGGATTTGAATCAACCGGTGATCAACGAATTGATGATCGAAGCAGGGTTCACTTCCACGTTCAACGACTTGACCGATCAATACATCGAATTGCGCGGGATGCCCAACCAGCGGTTGGAGGATGGAACGTACTTCGTTGCCATTTCCGAAGACAACTTCAACGAGGGATCTGTCGAGACCATCATCGACTTGTCGGGACAAACGTTTGGCGCCAACGGTTTCCTCGTGCTGCTGCAAGAAGGCAACTCATACGAAGCAGCGTTTGGGTCGCGAGTGTTGGAAAGTGACCAGTCTGGTTTTCTGGGTTTGCCCGATGGGATTTATTCAGATGAGTCGAACGACGGTTCCTTGTTTCGCAACTTTGACAACCGCGGCTACTTCTTGATCCAATCGGACGTTCCGCCCGCACTTGGAGATGACATCGACACGGATGACGACCAGCGAGCGGACGAAGGTGGTTTGCTGTCGACTTGGAATGTGTTGGATGCGGTTTCGATTCAAGACTACGTCTTTGGCGACAACTTCTCATATGCGCCGATTCTGTTTGCTGAAAACATCAGTTCCACGGCCCGGAGTTATGTCTTGCCGCCTGGCGGAACGGTCGTGGAAGCCGACGGTTTTGGCTACGTCGGTCGATTGGGCGATTCCATCGGATCCTCGGCAGAGGATTGGGTGTTTGGAACACCCGTTGATGCGGCCAACGGATCCGCCATTGAGTTCGAGAACGGCGGAAGGTACGAGTTGCTGTCGTCATCCGTCTCTCAACCGGCACTCGCGGATCGATTGCTCAACCACATCGGCGAAAGCAACTTTGTTGGTGGCGCTCGCGGACAGATTTTGCTGGCACCTTCAGCGGGTGCTATCGCCGATGGAGCTTCAGCGGATCTGCGATTGCCCGGTCAGGGAATCACCGTTTTCGCGGACACCAATGACAACGATCGGTTGGACGATTTGACATTTGTCGTTGAGCCTGATGACGTGGTGCCACCGTTCGATCCGCTGGACCCAACCGTTCAGGATCTGACGTATGTGCTCACAAACGAATTCCCAGGCGTGACCGTTACCAGCACGAGTGGCAATTTCTTCTCGAATACGCCGATCCTGGCCGAACGCCAATATCTGAGTGGCCGAATCAGCGGCAACCGAGTGTTCAGTGATGGCGGCTTCCAGCAATTTTCAACCTTCAACCGGTTGCGGTTTGATTTCTATCGTCCCGTGAAGTCGGTTTCGATTGACGCTCTCGGCAGTGCGTTCACGTCGTTGGTTTCTTACGGCCGTTTGGATGCGTTCAATGCTGATGGCGATCTGATCGCCACCGCGGTGAGCGGCGTGTTGGTCAATGGTCGCCGAGAAACGGTGACGTTGTCGGTCCCTTCGGATGAGATCGTTCGCGTTGAAGCGTATTCGGACACCACCATCACCGGCGGGACAACGTTTGGTGCCTTCGATCGATTGACTTACGTCCAAAGCGAAGCATCCACGGTGACGGACCAAGACGGTATCTATGAGTTGCGGTCGCTGTTCGAAGGCGACTATGACTTGCAAGTCCAAACCGGAACCGGTGCGACGGCGTTGTTGGGGACGGCTGAGCATTCTTTCACCGTGTCACGCTTTGATAACTTTGTTTTCGAAGATGTGTTTCGGGTGAACACGCTGCCGAAGACGACCGATCAAGTCATTTTGGTGGATGAGAATCTGCCGGTCGGAACCGAAATCCTCGTTCAGCAAGCTGATGATGCTGATCAGCCAGCCGACGGTGGTGTGCCATTGTTGTACGAGATCATTGGTGGCAACTCGGCAGGATTGGTCGTCAATTCGTCCACCGGAAATCTGACCGTGACAGCCGACTCGGACTTGGATTTCGAAACTGAGCCCAACCGAATCATCACGATGCGAATCACGGATGCCGCGGGGGCAAAGACCACCAACCGCATCACGATTTCGCTGCGAGATATCAACGAGGCTCCAGTGGTGCAGGACACACCGCTGGTGGTCACGGAAGATGTGCCGGCGGGTTCCGCGATTGGACGCGTCAAAGCGTTTGATCCCGACGTCGCATTCCGTCAACAGTTGTCGTTCGAACTGGTCGGCGGCGAAGCCCAGAATGACTTCAGCGTTGATCCGATCACCGGCGTGGTAACGTTGCTGAATGCGGATAGTTTGGATTTCGAGAACAACACGCAGCGAACCCTGTTGGTTCGAGTTAGTGATGACGCTGCGATTCCTGCAGAAAGCATTGTTGAACAGCGAATCTTAGTGCTCAACGAGAATGACCGGCCGACGATCGCACAAACACAGTTCGCTGTGTCGGAAGACGCAACGGGAGAGTTGTTCCGCTTGGAAGTCGACGATCCCGATGAAGGACAGATGCATCAATTCGAAGTGGTCGGCGGAGTCGCGGCCAACTTCGTTCGTGTCACCCAGGAAGGTGCCGTGCGGTTGTTGCCCGGTGCGGAATTGGATTTCGAAACATTCCCGAATATGACATTGCGAGTTCGCGTCAGCGACAATGGTGGCCCGCCATTGGCCGAAACGGTGAACGTCCAGATTTCCGTTTTGGGTGTGAACGAACAACCGAAACTGCAACCGTCGGTGGTCCAGTTCAACGAGGGCAGCGTACCCTCCGCGGACCAACTTTTGACGCTGGTGGATCCGGAACAACGACCGCAGGATCACAGCATTGAACTGCTGGACGGTCCATCGAATTCATTGTTCGAGTTTGTTGCCGGAACCGGCACTGATGCGGGAACCGGAACACTCCGAATCGCGTCTGGAGTGGAACTGGATTTTGAGGATCAATCGGTCCACCAATTGAGCTTCCGAATCACAGATACTGTTGATAGCTCGGTCGCACCATTCACGGCGACGTTGTTGGTAGAAGTGCTGAACCGAAATGAGAATCCCACGATTACCACCGAACGTGTTGTTGTTTCGGAGGTGCCGTATCCAAACGGTGCACCCACCTCGAGCGACAATTGGGTGATTGTCGGGCGGATCGGTGTGGCTGATCCTGACGGCGATTTGGTGACAACCCAATTGGTCGGTGGCACCGGGTTTGCCAACTTCGACTTGGATCCCAATTCGAGATTGCTTCGGGTTCGTCCGAACGCTGTCTTTGATGTCGATGCACCTGACGCACCGGCACAAACATTGGTGATTCGAGCGGACGATGGAACCGCAACGACGGATCGCACCATCACAGTGCAAGTCAACAACGTCAACGAACCACCCGTGTTTGACATGGCGATGGCCGATGCAACTTTCCAAGACCGGTCGTTGGTCAGTGGGCAATACCTGGAATTCCAATTGCCCGATAACATGGTCAGTGATCCAGAAGGCGGAAACTTCTCGATCCGCATCTTTGGTCAATCGGGTACCTTGCCGAGCTGGATGAAGTACGACATCGAAACACAAACGCTAGTTGCAACACCGGGACCATTCGACACTGGTGTCTACAACCTGACGGCTCGTGCGTTGGAGTTTGGGCCTCGGCCACTGGCCACGGATGTGCAGTTCACTTACACGGTCGGGTTGGGACAAACACCATTCCAAAACGCTCGCAACCGTTACGATGTCGATCGAAACCAATCGGTCGCCCCTTTGGATGCACTGCGGATCATCAACTACCTCGAAGCAAACGGACCCGGTCGTTTGGAGCCCGGAAACATGCAGTCGTTCCCGGGGTACCTGGATGTTTCGGGCAACGGTGAAGTGACCTCATTGGACGCGTTGATGGTGATCAACGAGATCAATCGTCTGGAGGAAGAAAACGCTGGGGCCGAACCGGTTTTGGTCGAGATTTCGGCTGACGACTTCTTGCGTCGCGAAGACGCGGTAGACGAAGTTTTGGCGGCTGAATTCGATTCCCCCTCGCTGTTCTGAAGGAAGTAACGGGTCACGATGGAAGAAACGGGCACGGACGCCGAGAATGCTTCCATCGATCCAAGCATGCTTTCAACCCGCTGGGCAATTGCTGAGCGGGTGTTGAGTGATGCGTTTGGTTTTGATCGTTTGCTGCCGCCGCAGAAGAAGGTCATCGAGCGACTGTTTGACGGTCGCAACGTGGTCGCGGTGATGCCGACGGGAAGTGGCAAAAGTTTGTGCTACCAACTGGTCAGCCAATGCTTGCCGCACCTGACAGTGGTTGTTTCACCCTTGGTCGCTTTGATGAAGGACCAAGGCGATTCGCTGAAACGACGGGGCATTGAGGTCGCCAGGCTCGACCATTCCGCCTCGCCGCAGGAACTTCGTTTGGACTTGAAACGGGTTCGTTCGGGCCACTGCAAGTTGCTGTATGTTTCCCCAGAACGCTTTTTCAATGAGCGTTTTCGTGCGGTCTTGGGTGAGACACCGATTTCAATGTTGGCGGTCGACGAAGCCCACTGCATGAGCGAATGGGGGCACCACTTTCGGCCCGATTATCTTCGGTTGCCGGACGTGGTGGAGGAGCATAGCATCCCGCAAGTGTTGGCGCTGACAGCGACGGCACCTCAACGCGTCGTTCGCGAAATTCGATCGGCGTTTGGGTTGGAACGAACTGATGTTGTGAAGGTCCCCACGCATCGATCGAATTTGCATCTGCAATGCACACAGGTGACTTCCCGTGAGCGGGACGAGCGGTTGCTGGAACAGCTTCGGAAGGCAGCGAAGTCACGCAGCAAGGGTGTCACGATTGTCTATGTCACTCGTCGCCGGACCGCCGAACAACTGGCCGAGTCGCTCAACGAAGAGGGCCTTTCTGCGATGGCCTACCACGCAGGGTTGACCAGCGAACAGCGTGATTCCATTCAGCAGTGGTTTTTGGAATCCAACAACGGCATCTTGGTCGGCACGGTGGCCTTTGGCATGGGCGTGGACAAACCCAATGTTCGCCGAGTGATTCACTACAACCCTTCGTCGTCGTTGGAAGGGTACAGCCAAGAGATTGGACGAGGCGGCCGGGATGGCAAAGCGACCCAATGTCAAACATGGTTGGTTCCCGAAGACCAAATCGCGATTCGCAATTTGCCGTGCAGTGACTGGCCGACGAAAGAGTCCGTGGAACGTTTGTTGGATCGGTTGATCGGCCAACCGGATTCGTTTTATCTGTCGCTCGGCAAGCTGGCTTGGGAAGTGAACTTGTCTTCTGGAGTGGTCGGCACGTTCATGATTCAGTTGCGGCAGCGTGGGCACCTGGAGTTGCTGCCGGCTCGGTATGACGTTTATCGCGTCAAACCAAGGTGCGACATTTCGGAAATCGTTTCGCGAAGTGACGCGATCGATCCGGAGGCGGTTTCCGCGATTGTTGCCTCGTTGGTCAAAGCCAAGCGTGCGTACCGGGTCAATTTGGTGGTGGCGACGCGTCAGTATCGTGTGCCTCGAAACCGCTTAGTGGCGGCGCTCGAAGAGTTGTCGTTGTCTGGAGTCATCGAGTTAGAATCGTCCGAACTGATGCATGGGTACCGCTGGGTGGAACGAATCGCTCGGCCCGCAGCGACGGTGAAGCACTTGTTGAAACGTTTTGACGCGTCGATGGAGGCAACCCAGCAACGCATCGATTCGATGATGGAATTCATTGCCTGCAAGGAGTGTTTGCCAGTCGCGATGGCGGCTCATTTCGGTTCACGCCGTTCGCGTCCCTGCGGGAAATGCTCGACTTGTCGCGGCGAGGGGCCGTGGGATACCCAGTTGAATCCACCTGATTCGATTGGAGATTCGGCCCAAAGAGCGATGACCGATGCGATCGCGGAATATCCCGACCTCTTTTCAGATCCGATCGATCAGGCCAAATTCCTGTGTGGCTTGTACACGCCCGCTTTCATGCGTTTTCGTGTGAACCGGCATTTTGGCTTTGGTGTCTGTGAATCTGTTCCCTTCACCACCGTTTTGGCGGCGATGAGGGCGAACTGATTCTTGGCGGTCATCCGCTCGCCGGCTGTTGATTTACTGAGCCGTTGCGGAGGTACCCTTGGTTCCATCACCAAAAAACCGGGGCTAACGCCCGTCGGCTAAAGACTGAGTAAATCAACCTGTCGTCGCACGTCGGGTTAGGACTCGCAAGCTGATGTTGTAAAACGACCGATGGCACACGATTCTCTTGACTTTGTTCTCTCGTCACCACATTCCCGCGAAACCGCTTTTTTTTAAGACTGGCACCCATGATCACCATCGTTGACTATCAAATGGGAAACCTCCGCAGTGTCCAAAAGGCGGTGGAACGTTCGGGCGTGGAGGCGGAGATCACCAGTGATGCTAGCCAGATCGCAGCGGCCGAGCGATTGATCCTGCCGGGTGTGGGAGCGTTTGGGGATGCGATTGGCGAGATTCGTCGCCGCGATCTGGAGAAGCCGATCAAAGATTTCATCGCTTCGGGCAAACCCTTTTTGGGAATCTGCCTGGGGCTGCAGATGCTGTTCGAGCAAGGCTTCGAGGGCGGCACCCACGAAGGGCTCGGCGTGTTGGGCGGCGATGTGGTCGCATTCGAATTGCCCGCCGAGTTCAAGGTCCCACACATGGGTTGGAACGCGGTCGATGTGAAGGACGCCGGTGCCGACCTCGGGATTCAATCCGGAACGCATTTCTACTTTGTCCACTCCTATTTCGTTCGCCCGGCCGATCCATCGGTGGTCGCATTGACATGTGATTACGGTGGCGAGTTTTGTGCCGCCGTGCGTCGTGGCAATTTGATGGCGACCCAGTTCCACCCCGAGAAGAGCCAGGGAGACGGACTGCGATTGATGCAGCGTTTCGCGACCGCGCCGGTCGAAGTCGCCTGATTCATTCGCCATCCAACCACGAGCACACTCGCATGTCTTCTTCCATCTCGACGCCTCCCGCCCACCAGTTGCAAACCGAAAATGGGAGTTTGCAAATCCGGTTTGAGTGGCAACAAGATCGCTACGCCCACATCGTTCGCTGGCAGTCCGAAACGGGCGAGGTTGCCGAAGCTCGCAGCGTGGAAGGTTCATCCGATCAGGATTGGCCCGCCTCGCCAGCACTTCAGCAGTTGTCGACCGAAACCATCGAAGGTGTGCCGACGATCCTGGGAGTCGGCTGTGCCGGCAGCAGTCACTTCAGTGTCAGCGTGCAAGTGTTGGAAAAGGCGGATGCGGAGGAGAGCGATTCAGAATCTCCCCGCGTTCGATTCGATTGGGCAGTGAGAATGTCCGCCTCGGATGCCAAGGAGCATCCCGTTGCCAATTTAGGAACCCAGTACGCGGCGGAAAACATGCTCGCGACATCGTTGTTGGGGCAAACCCAATCGGTTCGTGATTCGGACTCTGATGGTGGAATACGGTTCGTGCCGGATCAATCCGCTGGTGGTCCAACGCGGCAGTGGAGCTACGATCTGCTCGGGGCGACTTAGGGGTTTTGTAGTGGAAGGGCGGGAGCTCTCCGGTGACGCGGAACCGGGCGGCTCGCGCCGCTCCGCTAAGAGGGGAAGACCGGGCGACTCACGCTGCTCCGCTGGGAGCGAACGCAAAGCAACCGACCGTTTGGTCTTCATTTGAAATACACTGTGGGTTTTCATTCCTCAGGATGCTGCCTCGATGTCGAACACCTTTCCTCGTCGCCAAGCGTTGTTGGCGGCCTCAACTGTCGCCGCCGCACTGCCCGCCTCGCAACTTTTCGCGTCCGAGTCACCCACGACGCTGACGGCGGCGAAATCGTCGGTCGACGCGATTCCGACGCCACCGCTGGCAATGAACACCAGCACGCTTCGCGGACACAACTTGACCGTGCCCCAGCAAATCGAGGTCGTTTCCAAAGCTGGGTTTGATGGGATCGAACCATGGATTCGCGATCTGCGAAGCTATGTCGATGGTGGCGGCAGCGTTTCTGATTTGAAGAAACAACTCGACGATTCAGGATTGAATGTTGTCGGCGCGATCGGTTTTGCTCGTTGGATCGTTGACGATCCGGCGGCACGCCAAGCTGGTTTGGAGGAGGCCAAGCGGGACATGGAGTTGGTCGCTTCGCTCGGCGGCAAGCAAATGGCCGCGCCTCCGATCGGCGTTCATCGAAAGGAAGAACTTGGTGATGGTGGTGCGCCGTCGCTGGAGACAATCGGTGAACGTTACCGGGCGATTTTGGAGCTTGGCGACACGATGGGAGTGACACCGTTGCTGGAGCTTTGGGGTTTCTCGCCGGTGCTGCATCGGTTGGCAGAGTTGGCTTACGTCTCGACGGCGGCGGCTCACCCGTCCGCCGCGGTGCTGCCGGATTTCTATCACATTTACAAAGGCGGCAATGACATGTCGTCGCTGGGCATGATCGAAGCCTCACGCATGCCGCTGTTCCACATCAATGACTATCCCGCTCAGCCCGGCATCGATGTGATCGCCGACAAAGATCGCGTGTACCCGGGCGATGGAGTGTGTGACTTGGTCGGCACCATTTCCATGTTGCTTCGCAACGGATTTGTTGGCACGTTTTCGTTGGAGTTGTTCAATCCGACTTATTGGAAGCTGCCCGCGGAAAAGGTCGCCGCGGAAGGTTGCCAGAAATCGCGTGACGTGATCGCGAAAGCGGTCGAAGCGGCCCAGCAAGCCTCGGCCGCGCAGGCTTGAACTGAATGAAACCACTTTTGGCCTGGGGACGACGGCACGGGTTTCTTCTGACGTTGGCGGTCTTGTTCGCGATTGGATTCACCGCCGCTGATTACCTTCGACCGGTGGCGGAGCAGGACTGGCTTCGCAGTGCGGTGGTGTTCGCCGTGATGTGGGCCTCGGGCATGACGCTGCCTTTGCGTTCGGTGACCGATGCGGTGCGGAGACCGACCGCGGTGTTGGCAGCGGTCAGCCTGAACACAGTGGCGGTCCCTTTGGCCGCATGGTGGATTGCAGGATGGATCGCACCAGAATGGAAGTTGTCGTTCTATGTGGCGTCGTTGGTGCCATGCACGCTCGCGTCGGCGATGGTGTGGACGCGTCGAGCTGGCGGTGACGATTCGATCCCGATGTTGACTACGGTCGTGACCAATCTCGCCTGCGTCGGTGTGATCCCGCTGGGATGGTGGTTGGTTTCGGACACCGAAGCGGTGGCGGAGCTCACTCGCGGGCTGCAGGAGATCGGGGCAGCCGTTGGTGGCGACGGATCGGGTGGTCAGACACTGGCGAGCCAGGCGATCAAGCTAGGATTGGTGGTGGTGGCACCGTTGACATTGGCCCAGTGCATGCGGCATTGGGGATGGGCCGAGTGGGCCGATCGAGCCAAGCCGACTTTGTCCTGGGCAGCTCAGGGAGGCATCCTGATCATGGTGCTGTTCGGCGCCGTGACCACCGCTGACAAGTTGGTTTCCATCACCGAGGAAGACGGCGTGGCCGTGTTTGCTCAACTGATTGCGGCCGCATCTGTGATTCACTTGGTGTGCTTGTTGATTGGGATCCTGTTCACGCGTTGGATCTTAGGCCGGGGGCGCGAGACACAAATCGCGGTGGGTTTCTCGGCCAGTCAGAAAACGCTTGCGATTGGCCTGCAAGCGTCCATGGACCTGGGAGTCAGCGTGTTGCCAATGATCGTTTACCACATCACTCAGTTGGTCTGGGACACGGTGGTCGCCGATGCTTGGTTGGCGAAGGGGAACAAGGATACGGCCGAGTGATGTACGGTTAGCAGGCTGTTGATTTAGTCGCATACCGAATGACAATCATCAGCCGTTGGGCGTTAGCCCCGGTTGGCGTCTAATCAACCGCCGCTAACGCGGTGCGGCTCAATAATTCAACAGCCTGTTAGGTCTTGTGTGAGCCGTTCGAAACTTGAGATCTCCACCGCCTTCTGCAGTGCGTGTATTTTCAGTCACCTCTCCCCCGACGAAGTTGGGGGAGAGCAACAGCGATATACTAGGTCGGAGCAAGCGTTCAGCGAGATCCGGGTGAGGGGGTCTCGCGATTTGTGAAGCCAAGTTTGCTGTGCATCGCCCCCTCACCCGAACAGGGCCTCGATCGGCCCGTTCGACCTCTCCCCCAGCTTCGCCGGGGGAGAGGTGACGCATTGATTTAAACCAAGATCTGCGTCTGCCAGAATCATTGCACCTCGAAGGGAGCCAAGAACAGCAAGCGACTCGCTTAGCGGTGCGGCGCGAGCTACCCGGTGAGGAACCGGAGGGCTCACGCACTGTCTTGACGGGGATGGCAGGCTGGAAGCCTATCCCACGTTCAGAGCAGCTCATCCCAGCTCAAGCCGAAGCGTTGCAGGTACTTTCGCAATCGGTCGGCGTCGTTGGGTTTTGCCTTGGCTTTTCTTGAGACCGCGAACAAGGTGCGGCCGGCTTGTGATAGCGATCGGCTTTGGCGGCAAACTCGGATGACCTCGGCGAGCTGCACGCGGTCGAAATGATCGAGCTGTGCGATTTGCGAATCATCCAAGCAACTGGTCAAGACGTCGTCGTCACCGCGAGCGTCCGTTGTTTGCCAGCTTGATCGCAGTCGGGCGATTTCTTCGGTTACCAAGTCGATTGTGATGCGCCCGCCTTCGGCCAGCGTTCCCATTCGGGTCACAGCCGCATTGAGATCACGAAAATTCGCGTTCCAAGGAGTCGCTGGATCCATGGCAAAATCAAGGAACGCTTTGCGAGCCTCTTTGCTGATCGTGATCTTCTGGCCATTGTTGCGAGTGAATTGTTGCAGTTCGTAGTCCAGGTTGGGATCGATGTCAGCTCTTCGTTCGCTCAGTCCGGGAAGTCGAAAGGACCAAAGGTTGATCCTTGCCAACAAGTCTTCACGAAATTTTCCTGCACTGACTTCGGCCATCAAATCGCGATTCGTTCCCGCGATCAATTGAAAGTCGCTGTGGATGCTTTGGTCGGAACCAACTGGTGTGAACTCCTTCTCTTCGATCGCACGCAACAACATGGCTTGTTCATCGAGTCCGAGTTCGCCGATTTCGTCGAGAAACAGCATGCCTTCATCCGCGGATTTGAGCAGTCCCGCACGGGCGGAGTTCGCCCCGGTGAAAGCTCCTTTGGTGTGACCGAACAAGGCGGACATGGCCTGTTCGCCTCGGATCGTTGCGCAGTTGACTTCGATGAATGGGCCGCTGACTTGACGCCGGCTGTGCTTGA
Organism: Rhodopirellula baltica SH 1; assembly: GCF_000196115.1. NCBI lineage: Bacteria > Pseudomonadati > Planctomycetota > Planctomycetia > Pirellulales > Pirellulaceae > Rhodopirellula > Rhodopirellula baltica. The sequence continues at coordinate 5,016,459 of NC_005027.1, read as the reverse complement.
GTTCGTAGATCAGTTTGGCGAGTTGCGTTTTGCCTGCACCGGTTGGTCCCGACATCAGGATGGGAGCTTTGGTCGCCAACGTGACTTTCTCGATTCGATCAATCAAGGCATTGAAGGATTCGTCTTTCGTTTCGATACCACGTTTCAGGATCGAGCGTGCTTCATCGTGTTCCTGCCGAAAACGCTTGGCCAGTTCGTCGTAGCGGGACAGATCCAAGTCGATGATTTGGAACGTCCCCTGAACCGAGGCGGCTTCGGCTTGTTTTGACCGGCCTCGTCCCGGTGGCGGCGACGTTTGAATCAGCCGCCCGGGCAAGTGCCGGGACTCCGTCAGCAGGAACAGGCAGATCTGTGCGACGTGCGTCCCCGTGGTGATATGCATCAAATAGTCTTCGGCGTCGGTATCAAACGCGTACTCGCGAGAGAACTGATGCAGTCCCGCGTAAACCTCCTCCAAATCCCAAGGGTCTTTGAGGGTGACCGGATGGGCTCGCACGGACGTCTCGGGTGAGACGGTTTCGATGTCCTGAATCACCTGATTGGCAAGCTTGGAATAGCGGCGTTCGACGATCAGCTCGAATCGATCGACGATCAAGTCCTCTTGCTGGCAGATCGCAACGGTCGGACGCCACGTGGCCCATCGATCACGAGATTTCCGAGGTTGATCCAAATGGACTCCGAGTAAACCGATGACGACGCATTTTTTGTTCATAGATCACAGTATAAGCAGGGATCTGGCAGGATAGGGTTTCTTTGATTTCGGTTGCTGGGTTGGAAAGCTTCGTTGTTCGTAAGTGCTTGATGAGTAGTTGCTTAGTGGAATCGTCGTTGGTTTGGCACAGGCGATGCTTTAGCTGTGTGCAACAACAAGCATCTTTCTTTGATTCGAGATTCACATGACGACTTCGACCAAGACCCGTCCGAACACGGACTCGCGGAACCTGTACTCCGGTCCTGGAATGGTTGCGACCGGCGAAGCGACCGCGTTGCTTCGGACGGAAACGACTCCACCCATTCGCGTCTTCGGAACCGAGTCGATTCGCGAAACCTTTGACGACTTGTGTTTGCAGCAAGCGGTCAACTCACGGTTGGCTCCCGGTGTGACTGATTTGGTTTTGAATCCAGACGCGCACTGTGGTTATGGAGCACCGGTCGGTTGCGTGATGGTTTCGCCCACACACATCTATCCCGGTCCGGTTGGTGTCGACATCAAGTGTTCGATGAGTTTGCTGCAATTGGATCTTCCCGCCGAAGCGATCGAGGACCGCAAGGTTCGTCGAGCGTTGATCTCGGCGATCTGCCAACGCACACCGACGGGTGCGGGCAAGGGACAACGCAGCGTGACCAAAGCACGGCACGTCAACCGAACACTCGGAAAGCAATTGGTGACCGAAGGTGCGAGTGACGATGTGTGTCACGCTCTTGGGATTCCAACCAGTTGGTCACACCGATGTGAAGACTCGTACCATGTTGGACATGATGACACGCAGTTGGCGCTGGAGAATCGCCTCGACACGATCCTAAGCCATCGTCACATGAGTAACTTCAGTGACAAGATGCAGCAATTGGGTTCGTATGGAGGCGGGAACCACTTCGGGGAATGTGAAGTGGTGGAAGTTGGCGACAACGACCGTGCTCGCGAAGTGGCTCAAACGTTTGGGTTGCGTGATGGCAACGTGGCGTTCTTGTCGCATTGTGGATCGCGAGGGTTCGGGCACAACTTGGCGTCGGGGCAATTCCGTACCTTGCAGGACAAGTTTGACCGGTGGGGGATTCCGCTTCCTGCGGGCGATCGCCAATTGGTCTACGCTCCTTTGGGAACAGATGAAGCGAATGACTACCTCGATGACATGGCATTGGGAGCGAACTTCGCGACCGTGAACCATTTGCTGATCAATGCCCTCGTATTGGAAGCGTTCCAGGAAGTGATTCCGGGAACACGCGGGAACCTGGTTTACTTCATCAGTCACAACATTGCTCGAAAGGAAATCGTGGACAATCAACCGGCATGGGTGCATCGAAAGGGAGCCACGCGAGCGATGCCAGGTGGGCATCACTCGCTTGCCAACACTCCGTTTGCAAAATCCGGACACCCGATTTTGTTGCCGGGAAATCCACGCGATGGGTCAGCCGTGATGGTGGCCGATGAAGGTGCGTCGGCATCTTGTTACAGCGTCAATCATGGTGCGGGACGGACGCTCGGACGTCGTCACGCCAAACGTGTGTTGGATCAAGCGACGGTGGATTCGGAATTCGATTCCAACGATATCTTGAGCAATTGTCGCAAGTACCCGATCGACGAAGCGCCTGCGGCATACAAAGACTTCAATGAAGTCCTGCGGTCGGTGAAGTCGGCTGGATTGGCAAGCGAGGTGGCTCGTTTGAAAGCACGGTTCGTGATCAAGGATGCGAGCAAAGCGGATGATTGAAATCAACGGAAGCGAGGGCGAGGGAGGCGGGCAGATTGTTCGCTCTTCGCTCGCCCTTGCGGCGGTGACGGGGCAACCCATCCGACTCACCAACATTCGCGGCGGTCGCAAGAAACCAGGTTTGCTTCGTCAACATCTGGCAGGTGTTCGCGCGATCCAACAGGTATGTTCTGGCGAAGTCAGCGGAGACCAGCTTGGTTCGGGCGAATTGACTTTGGTGCCCGGTCAATTGTCCGGCGGTGACCATCACTTTGAAGTGGGGTCGGCGGGCAGCGCTGTCTTGGTGGCTCAAACCATCTTGCCGGTTCTTCTGCACGCCGATGCTCCTTCCACGATCACGATCGGTGGCGGGACTCACGCCTCTTGGGCACCACCATTTGATTTCTTCTTGCGTTGCTACTTGCCATTGCTGGCTGGGATGAACGCGAAAGTCGAGGCTGAGATTGAATCTCATGGGTTCTATCCAGCCGGCGGCGGTAGAATCGTGATGAAGGTTGAGCCCTCCACAGGGATCACGGGACTGGCACTGACGGACCGAGCCGGTAGCCTGCAACCGAAAGTCACCGCATTGGTTTCCAGGATTCCAGAAACGGTTGGCCAGCGGGAGTGTGATGTGATCGCGAGGAAAACCGGATGGGGACAGAAGGCATTCCAGGTGGTCGATGTTCAGCAGTCCGGCGGTCCCGGCAACGTCGTGATGATCGAGCTGGGGTTTGACAATATCAGCGAACTGATCATTGGATTTGGCAAGGTCGGAGTCAAAGCGGAACAGGTCGCTCGTGCGGCACTTCGCGAAGCCCGTGCGTACTTGGCCAGCGATGTACCGGTTGGCGTTTACCTAGCCGATCAATTGTTGTTGCCAATGGGTTTGGCGGCACGCAATGGACACCGCAGTGAGTTTCGCACCGGACCCTTGTCGCTGCACAGCCAAACCCACATCGACGTGCTACGGAATTTTCTGGAGGTCAACATTCAGTGTGTCTCCAATGAAAATGGTTCCGTCCACGTGATCGTTGAAGGAGGCAACGACTGCATTGGTTGCAGCTCTCCATTGCGGGAAGCGAAGCGAGTATAAAAACAGGCGTTGTTGAACGCGGTTTAATTTCTTCTCAAGAGGTGGTTGCGATGCGAATGTTAAGTGTTTGCTTGATGGTTTTGGTTGGCTGGCAAGGGACGTCGGCATTGGCTCAGGAGATGTTGCCCAAGGATGTTCTTCAAATGGACGCGGGGACCTGGGATGCCAAAGTGACGATGTCGTCATGGGACAGGAAATGGTTTCCGAAGGCACGGAAGAGAACAAGATGCTGGGCCAGGTTTGGCTGGTCAGCAGTTTCAAGGGCGAATTCGGCGGGGAAGTGTTCGAAGGACGGGGCCATGTTGGCTACGACCCTGCATCGAAGCAGTACGTTGGCAGTTGGATCGATTCGATGACGCCCGTGGCCACGCAGATGAAGGGCACTTACGACCCCAAGACTAAGGCGATGACGCTGCAGACCAAGGGAGTCGACATGCAGGGCAAACCATCAACGGGCACGATGACAACGGTCTACCAAGGCACCGACAAACGCACGACAACCATGCACAGCATGATCGATGGCAAGAAGGTCAAGGTGATGGAAATCGTCTACCAGCGAGCAGCGGGCAAGTAGCTGGTTAGGACCGAGCGGGAAGCAATTCGTTGTCGTGGTGAAGAAGTTCCGGGATTTGGTGGCCGCAGACTTCCTGGGCATTCAAGTCTGGAAGGCGAAGGGAGACGCTGACTTCGCGGTCGTAGGCCTTCCGTCTGGCCGATGTAAACGATCGGCTTCGCTTCGTCTTCACCCTCGCCGAACAAAAAGTAGATGCCGGGTAGATCCAGTTCCTTGCGAAGCTTGCCTTGAGCCAGATCGCTACGAGTGATCAAAACCGCTTGCACAATACGCGTCGTGATTTCAGCGATACGAATGCCGCGTGGCTCACCGGTTGGCAAGTAGATTTGAATTGTTTTCGCAGTAGCGGTTGCCATCGATTGCTCCAAGGGTTGGCCAGCCCACCCATGACATCTTTTCGCTGCAGACTTTGATAGACTGCGTAAGCCTATGAAAAAGATCCGCGGGGCAAACGGGATGGTTCCATGACCAAGCTCAGTGACTACGTCAAAACAGCAGAAGCCGCCGAGTTTCTGGGTGGTGCCCAAAACACGCTGCGCAAGTGGGCAGAGGAAGGACAGATTCCGGTTCCGCGAAACCCAGCAAACGGCTACCGACTATTCAAACGAAGCGATTTGGAGAGATTTTGAAACAGCTTGAGCGAGCGGACAAACCAAAATCATGAACAAGCCGGCCAAGCCAATCCAAAGCAACTTTACGCAGTTAGCGGAGCACGGCGAGTAACTTGTTCGCCTCGGACTACTTGCGGAACGCTCGTCCCGCAAGACCCCAGCGACAAACCGGCTAGCGAGTTGTGTAAACGCACTCAAGCAGCCAAGCCGGCCGCCAAGAAGAAGCCTGCGAAGCGGAAAGCAAAGGCCAAATAGGCGTGGGAAGTTTGATCCAACTTCAACAGAGAAATTCAATGGGCAAGAAGACGAAGAACGATCCAGCAACTTTCAATCGCATCGCAGAGTCTCTGCGTCAATATCGACGAGCCGAACTCAAGGAGTTCGCAATTGAATTGGGCGGGAGTCCGATCGATGACCTTTACGTCGACCCGCTTCCAAGCGACGCGGTTCTTACGACCGTTCTGTCGAGCAACACCACCTTTCTCACCGGTCGAAAGGGAACCGGGAAAAGCACAGTGTTCGCTCGTGCGCAATCAGAGATCAGGAAAAGGAAGGATCTGATCTCGATCTATATCGATGTCAAAAGCCTTCATGAACTTGCAGACGGAAGTCAGCCCGTCACAACCGAGCGAACCCTGGGAGACGTCGACCCCGGAATCTTTCGCGCCCACATGTTGCGAAAGCATTTTCTCGGCGAGGTGCTTCGGCAGTTGTTGAAGGAGCTAAATCTTGCGTGCGAATCGATGGGCATCATTGAACGATTCAGCGGTCGTAAGCGAGGCTATCAAGAACTGATCAGCTCGTTGCAGAAAATTGAAAAATCTGTTTCAAGTTGTAAATTGCGTGAGGAAGAACTCCCTGTTCTTCGCCAGATCACAATTAAAGCCCGCAATCGAAGTGAGAATGAGAAACAACGCACTGCGTCCGCGAAAGCGACGGCAAGTGGATCGGCTTCTGCTCTTGGCCTATCAGGAACCGCTTCAGGCGAAGTTGCCGGATCCGACTATTCAAAAACACTGGACGACCGCGAACTGTACGAGGAGTACTCCAATGTCGTACTGAAATCGTTTCCGTTTGCATCACTAATCGAGCAGGTAACGGATTTACTTGATGAATCAAAGCTTCTCCGACTGGTCGTATTCTTCGATGACTTCTCGGAACTTGAGTGGGTAAGCCAACGTCTCTTTGTCGACGTGATTTTGTCACCACTCAACAATGCAACGAATGAACGCATCAAACTAAAGGTCGCTGGATATCCTGGTCGTGTCTACTACGGACGAATAGATCCCGGCAAAGTGGACACGGTCTGCTTGGACTTTTCTCAACTTTATAAATCGAACGAGTTGCAAACTGCCGAAGCTAGTGCAATCGATTACACACGCCGTTTGCTTGAAAAACGATTTAGTGCTTTTGGGCAGAGTATTTCGGATTACTTCGACCCCTCAGCGGATCCCGCAGAACTGTTCCGACTTCTTTTCTTTGTCTCAACGAACTCGCCTCGTTTGCTCGGATACATACTTCACTACTGCTATCTGGACCGTGTTTCCCGTGGGCTTGGAATTACCCCGTCAAGTATTCGACTTGCATCCAGTAAGTATTTCTCAACCGTTGTTTCCCAGTACTTCGATCGCGCAGGACGTTTCGCCCTTGAACCATTCGAGCAAAAGCTTGACCGACACAATCAGCAAAACCTACTTCGCGCGTTGTTAGCAGAATCAATCGAATTGAAGAAACGCATCAACCGCGGTGAAGTTGGTGGGACATATTTCGACGAACTTGGCCACAATCCGCCGGTTAGTCACTTTTACATTGATCCGAAGTTGGAGAGCGTTCTTTCGTCTCTTGAGTTCAATTTCTTGGTTACGAAGTATTCTGACACCAGAGACAAGAATGGGCGTGACGTTTCGGTATACGCTTTTCTGTATGGCCTTGCCGAAGCCGAGAATTTTGCGTGGGGGTATCCCGCAGGACGTGAATACCGAAACTATTTTGTTCAACGCTGCTTCGACTACAACCGGGTGATCCACCAGTTTCTTTCTAAGACCAGCACGATTCGCTGCAACGAATGCGGTTCGTGTTTTTCCATGGAAGACGAAGACAAGATTTCCTTTTACAAGTGGAAATGCCCAAATTGCCAGAGCGGAGTCTGCTCGGTGGTGCAACTAAGCGATGAGTTTGAAACCGAGGTCGCGCAACTTGATGAGGCATTGATGCTCGAAGAGGTTGAGCTCGAGATTTTGGCTGCACTTGAGGAATCTGATCAATGGATGCGAGCGGGCGAAATCTCGCTACTTGTCGATGCAACCTATCAATTGGTCGGAAGCCGAACCGGCAAACTACAGCAACAGGGACTTGTGCTGAAGGAGGTCGTTGACGGTCACCGACGCAGTAGAATCCGAGACGAGGCTAGAGAGATCTACTTTAAGAAGTCTGAGCTTGACGACGAAAGCTCGACGTAACTGCTTGAAGCCGTCGGGATCGCCAACCCCGACGGCGCAAATATGGCCACAACCAAATTGTCAAAGATCTGAGTCGGCCAGCGGGCTGGCGTTTACAGTTCGAGCAGTCGGTCTTCGATTTCCGACAGGCGTTCTTGCAAGGCGTTGACCGCGGCATCTGCGGGCTCAAACTTGGCTCGTAGGTCGGTCAGGATGGCTTCGTGCGTTTTGGCTTGCTCGGTGGAGCGGTTCGCTTCGTTCTTGAACGGCGTCGCCTCGGCTTTTTCTTGGTCTTGCCGCATCCAGCCTTCTCGCTTGTCCATTTCCTCGGCGAGGGAAGCTCGCGTGTGGTCGGCCGCACTGAGCTCATCGACGACCGAATCGTATTCAGCGACCAGTTCTCGGTCCTCGCGGGTGTTGCGTAGTTCCATGCGGGCCGGGGACGCTCGTTTGCGGATCGCATTGATCTCGTTTCGCCGGATGTAGAGTTGCGACATTTCTGATTCGTGCTTTGCCGTCAACGCTTCGAGGGTTTGCTCGGCAGCGTCGATCTGCGTGCCGAGCGTGGTCGCTTTGCTTTCGAGCGGACGGGAGCGCGCCCGTTGCGCGCTGTTGATTCAGTCGCATACCAAATGACAACGATTGGCCGATGGGCGTGCGCCCCAGTGGACGTCTGGTTAACCGCCGCTAACGCGGTGCGGCTGATTCAATCAACAGTCTGGTTGGCCACTCTTGGCCGACATCCGCAACTTGGACGGACAAGAGTGCCCCTACTACATGCGTCAAAACCTTGTTGACGACTCAATCGACAAGCCGCAACGGAAGCGGGCCGCGAATGGGTTGGCGAAGAGAGGCTTCGCTGGTGGACGGTGGGGAGTTGGTGGCGGGGAGGCAGAGAGGCAGAGAGGCGGGGAGGTGATTGAAAAAGTGAAATTGTAAATTGTAAGGTTCAAATTGTGCGGGCTTTCTGGGGGAGGGGAACACGCGTTACTTCTCATGCTCGGCCCTCACCCTCGCGTACGGCTGAACGGCGTCGCTCGAGCTCTCCCCAAACTTCGGTTCGGGAGAGGTGCGTCATTTTAAAATCTGCCGAAATGCGGTGTCAGAAAACTGCACGACCTCGACGCTGGGAAAGAGGTGGCGGATTGATTCGAGTCAGGTTGGCAGGCGTCTTTTGGCGACCGGCGTTCTCTCTACAGAATCAACTTCATGAGTTCTTCGGCGGAGAGTTTCGCGGATGATTCGGTGCCCTCAAGCAGGCTATCGGCGAGGTCGCGTTTGCTTTCATGGAGTTGCAGGATTCGTTCTTCAATGGTCCCTGTGGTGATGAATCGGTACACCGTGACGGGCCGCTGTTGTCCCATGCGGTGGGCGCGGTCGGACGCTTGGTCTTCCACGGCGGGATTCCACCACGGGTCCATGTGGATCACGTAGTCGGCCGCCGTCAGGTTCAACCCCACGCCCCCGGCTTTCAAGCTGATCAAGAACACATCGCCTTCGCCGTCCTGGAAGGCATCCACACTGGTCTTGCGTTTCTTCGCTGGCGTGCTGCCGTCCAGGTACTGATATGAAATCTTTCGTTCATCGAGCCGGTCTCTCAAGAGATGCAGGTGGCCAACGAACTGGCTGAACACCAACACTTTGTGGCCACCCTCGATCAAATCCGTCACGGTATCAGTGAAGCGTTCGAGCTTTGCCGCTTTCAAGCCAGCATCGGGGTCGACTAAATCGGGATGACAACAGAACCGGCGCAGACGCATCAGTTCCGCGAGGATCTTGATGTGCACGGGGCGGTCGTCGTCACTGTCTTCCAAGTTTTGGAGTGCCTTTCGACGCATGGCTTCGTACATCGCGGCTTCGTCTTCGCCCAATTCGATTGGCACGGTGATTTCGGTTCGCGGGGGAAGTTCATCCAGCACCTGAGACTTTGTTCGCCGCAGAATGAAGGGCGCGATCAATTGCTTGAGTTGCCGCTGAACGTCGCGGCGATGGTCGCGTTCAATCGGAATCGCAAAGCGTTCTTGAAACGATTCGGAGGAGCCAAGTAGGCCTGGGTTGATGAATTGAAACAGGTTCCACAGTTCGCCCAAATGGTTTTCCATGGGCGTGCCGGTGAGCACGACTCGGAAATCCGCTTCGAGTCCCATTGCCGCTTCGCTGCGTTTGGTGTCTGCGTTCTTGATCGCTTGGGCTTCGTCGAGAACCAGTGTCTGCCAACGTCGGGATTGCAATTTTTCTGCTTCGTTCGCCAACAAACCATAACTGCATATCAGCAGGTCTCGTTTTCCCAAGGACTCAATGACCGTCTCGCGATCCGCTTCGCTGAACAGGATTGGACGAAGCGAGGGGGCAAAGCGTGCGATTTCGGAAACCCAGTTGGCGGCCACCGAAGTCGGCGCGACCACCAATGCCGGACCTGACTTACCCCGGTTGAGCAGAACGGCGAGGCACTGCAGCGTTTTCCCCAATCCCATGTCATCGGCCAGGCAGGCACCCGCCCCCAGGTGAGCCAAGCGGGACATCCATTTGAAGCCATCGACTTGGTAGTCACGCAGGTCGGCATTCAGCGTTTTGGGCAATTTCGGCCGGACTCGGTCGGCCGATTCGATTCGCTTGATCTGCGACTTCCATTGTTGGTCGGCGGTCAGGTCAGAGTTGCCGGTCAGTTCGGCGATCGCGGTGGCGCGAATGGTGGGGAACCGGACTTGGTCCTGGCGGCGATCGGTGTACGCCGCCATGGTTTCCAGTCGCTTGCGAAAGTGTTCGGTCAACGCCACAAATCGTCCATCGTTGAGTTGCACGAATCGGGAGGTGCTGGCGCTAGCCATCTCCAGCAGGTCCATCATCTCGATGGCCAAATTGCTATCGACATGCAGCTTCCCTGAAGCGGCGAACCAGTCTTGGCCCCCGTTGATCTTGATTTTCCAGTCCGACTCATCTGCGGACCCAGCGATCTGAAAGGCTTGCCCCTTGGGCCAGTGCAATGTCAAACGTGATTCCTCAACGAGCGAATTTAGCTCCAAGAGCGCTTCGAGAGCCTCCGCTGCGGTGGGCAGATCGATGACTTCGGCATCGGCCTGCTGACCCAAGAAGTCGCAATCGTTTTGCACCGCACGAAGGCTTTCTGATTCCGCCTCCAGGTCCCGGCGAGTCGATCGCACCTGACCGTTAATCTTGGTAACAACCGTTCGACTGCCCTGACCTGGAACGAAGAAACCGCCACTGTCACCAAAGGGACGAGTGAAGAATGCGATTTGCAAGCCATGATCGTAAGGTGTCAAGTGAGCGTGAATGGTGTTGTCGGCGACGACTTGCTCTGCACCGTCGGCGGTGACTTCGATCTCCGAATGCAATGGCGCGATCGGTGCCAGTGGCCGCACCGCGTCGAGTAACTGATCGACTGCGGAGTCGGGCACCGTCAGACCGTCGGCTAACATCGACGCCAGTTTCAATTGCGCGTCGCTGAACTGAACGATCGAAAACTTCGATGTGCTTTCTCGATGAACGAGCAGATGACTTTCACGGGACGTTGGTCGAGGTGACAAGGAAATCGTTGCGCCACCCTCGGGCGATCGCTCGACGACTAGGCGAGCGTGATTCTTTTCGATTTCAATTGGCGATCGGGCGTCGTCGTCCATGAACAGGCAGGGGTGACCAATCAGGGCATCGACTAGCAACGCGGTTTCAAAGTAGTAGTGATATTCGGTGTATCCGTAGTGATCACGTGAAGTCTCGCAACGAAGCGAACCGCAAATTTTTTGATCCTCTGGCTTTAGGAAATCAAACTCGGCGAGTCGACTTGGGTCATAGATTCGCTCCAAAGCAATGGGGCGACCTTTGGACCAGCCCTTCTTGCTATAGCTTTGGTGAACCGGCCGACAACCGAGACTGCGGCCACTGGCAGCGATGTTCACCAACCACGCCAGGCGGTCGCTCTCTTGCGGCGTTGCTTGGCCAGCTTGCTGGGCGGGGGATGACGCGGGTTGAAAGCTGGCAGCAAAAGCTTGCAAGGCGCCGAGCTGTTTTTTCCAAATGGGTGATCGCTCGAACTGACCGGCCATCGGTGACGTGCCGGTGGTGTTGTAGATTTTTTTGATCGTTTTCGCAGTCGACTGATTCGGCTTGTGTTCGTTGACTAGCGTCATCGCTTCGGCAGCCAGCCAGTCCAGCCCCGAGGCGAGATACAACTTGCCGATTTGCGCGAGGTTGTTCAGTTCACGAGAAGCAGTTTCGGAGCTAGAACAAATTTCACGTACATAGCCGCTGAGCAATGTTGCTAACGGGCGAGACACATCATCGGTCCAACTGGCTTGGATGTGCTGAGCCAGTCCTGGGTCTTCTAGAAAGTCGCACCCGCTCAAAACGGCGTCGCATCCCAGCAGCAGATCCTGATCCAATTTCTTGATGCGTCGTTGGATGATCTTTTGGGCCGTCGCGGTCGCCTGGGGGTCGGACTGCCGGAGCAATAGCAGCGGGTAATACAATCCGGCGAAGGTTTGACATGCAGTCAAGGACGAGCTTTTTCCAAGCGATGTAGCTGGCATTGCGGTGGCAAAGTGTTGGGTCGCTTGATCTCGGTCACCTTGCAGAAGGCAGACCAGCCCGAGAATTTCGGGGCGTTGGTTTTTCAGCAGTTCCGCCAACGGTTGCAACGTCGAACAACGACCCGCGGCAAACAATAAATCGGTGCCCACGGAAATGGCGACTTCGTCGTCGGGTGACGAACGTTTCAACCAAGCTTCGACGTGATCCATCATCCCCGTCGAGCCATTCGCCGTGTGCAACAGGGAAGGTCCGAAGACCGGCCAGTAGGCGTCTTGAAGTTCGATAGGCAGGCCTTCGTAGACGGTTTCGTCAAAGGGAGTTAGTAAGCCTAGTTTTCGTGTGTGGATCGCTTCTTCAGGGGCAAGGTTGAAATAGCTCTCCACATCGCCTTGATAGAAAGCCAGTCGTTGCCTTTTCTGTTGTTCTGACTGGTGAATTTGTCTCCACGGGAATCGGTTTTGAGTCGCCAGGTTGTTCACGATGAATACCAGATCCGAGAATGTTCCCTCGTGGATGGATGATCTCAGTATCGCATCGGCCACGGACGGCTGAATGTGGAACCGCAGGTTGGATTGAGACTGGATGCAACCGATGTTTTGCAGGTGTTTCAGTGCCGGCTTGATGATTGCCTGGGTAACCTTGGGGGGCGTCGGTTTCCCGACTTTGGTCAAGCAAGGCAACGCGTGCCGCACCATTTTCGTTAAATCCGAAAGGTCGACGGTGTCAAAGGCGATGGCAAGAAGCTGACACGACAACTGTTCCAGCCCATCGAGAGACTCAAACTTTGTTTTCAAATCGTGGAATGACAAAGGTAGGGCTCTAATTCAATCTAGGATCGGTTAGGAATGAAGTGTTAAGTGCCTGTTGCCAAAACGGCACAACGATGGGGAGATGGGGGAACAGAGATCGAGAATCGAAACTTAGGCTCGCTGAAGATATCCCCAAGCGGAAAGAGAATAACGTTCCCACAGGACATTTCCTAACCGTTCCTGCTTTCACCTTTTTGGTGATAGGCTCTGCAACAGGGGAACTCTTTCGTGAAACACTTGCGTGAAACGTTTCGGGGGTGAATTGGGGTTTTTCTCATCCGCTTGGTTTTGTTACGTCGAAGGTTGAAATGTTCAATGAATCTTCCCGTCTCGGATGAACCGCATGGCGAGTCGCCTTTTCCAGTCGATCGTTCCGTTGATGCCTGTCGTCGTGTTAGCACCCGTCTTGGTGCTGTCCGGGGGCTGTCACGATGGTCCCATGTACGCGCTCAAGCACGCTAATCCGTACTTCACGATGCGGCAGTGGAAGGCGGATGAGGCGATCGGTGTGACGGATCACAAACGTCGCGAAGAATTGCAGTCGCTGGCGAATTCGATGTACGCCATGCCCGCCGAGCGGCAACAAACGTGGACACCGCACTTGGAACAGATCTACGAGAACGATCCTAGCGCTGAGATGCGTCGATTGGCAATCTTGGCCGCGGGGCGTTCCAAAGACGCAACCACCATCGATTTGGTCGCGAAAGGTTTGAAAGACGATAACCTGAAGGTTCGCATGGAAGCGTGTCGTGCTTTGGGTGAGCGTTCCGAAGATCGAGCGGCTCAGTTGCTGGCTTCGGTCGCTGGTGAATCGCAAGACCAAGACGTCCGGCATGCCGCGATTGCGGCTTTGGGAAAACATCCCGGTGAAATCTCAACCAATTCACTCAGACTCGCTCTTCAAGATCGAGATCCTGCGACGCAGGACTTGGTGATTGAAACGCTTCGCGAGAGCACCGGAAAAGATTTGGGCAACGATCCTGCTGAATGGATCGCCGCCCTAGACGGTCAGTCGAGTGAAGAACCAGCCAGCGGATCGTTGTTCCGCTAACGGCCGGACGAGAGTTCAAACTCTCGAGGGGCTTCGAACGGGCGGAGCCGATCGGCGACAAGTACACGGACGAATCAAATTTTGCGGTCGAGACCCATCTGGTAATACTTGTGGGTGATCTTGTCTTGGTTCTCGAGCAACCAATCGATCGATGGCTCGTTGTTCATGGCTTTGTGAATCGCCTGCGTCATCGCTTTGCGATGGATGTCGAACAACGCCTTGTGGTCCAAGTTGTCGTCATCGATGACACCAGGGTTCAACCACACGCTGCAGATGATTCCGAGGTCGTTGGCTTTTTCCTTGGGGATGTCGCCGGCGCGAACCGCATCCAAAACGCCGTTGGCGATCGCGGCTTGAACGGTGCCCATCAGGATATTGGTGTAGCGACTGTTTTTGACCGTCACCTTGCTGACGCACAGAGTCACCGGCCGGACTTGGATGTCCGTGTTCAGAATCGCGAAGACTTTTGAGTGACCCATCGATTGGTCACCGGTCAACGTGGCCAGGGCGGTGCCAACGGGGCCATCGAGTTCGCCGATGACGACTTCGGGTTCTGCGGCGGTGAAGGGTGGACCACCGGCGACGAGAGATTCACCAGTGCGAAGGATGATGCGATCCGACATTCAATCAGCTCAATCATTGAGGAGGAGTGAGGCTTCTTTCGAAGTCTCGTTCAAACGGACAGCAGGGTAAGCGAATCCGTGCTCCTGTTCCAGACAATGAAGGCGGCGATTGATGCGAACACCAAACGCCCATTTGTGTGAGTGAATGTAGGATGGACTTCCAAGTCCGTCCAAAGCAGCCGCCACCGACGGACTTGGAAGTCCATCGTACGGTTGGCCGACTTCTTTGGAGATCAGCCGGCGTTGGTGTAGTAGCCAGGGTCGTCCTTGTTGTCGCCGTCGAAGTCTCCGACGATCGGTTGCGAATCAGCGGACTCTCGCATCACGACGATGCGTTTGTCATTGGCTGTCAGCTTGCGGTCGCCATCGCTGTCGATGATCCACACATCACCTCGGACCACACCGATTTCATCGATTCCATCGCCATCGAAGTCACCGACGATGGGTTCGTCACCGGGGCGACCAAAGTTGTGAGGTTTGGTTTTGCCCGTCCAACGGCCATCGGCATCATCATCCAGCAACCATTGGCCGCCGCGGAAAACACCGATTTGGTCGATGCCATCGCCGTTCCAGTCACCCGCGATGGGTGTGTCGACTTGTTCGCCGTACTGGAAGACGTGGTCCACCGCATCCGCTAGTAGTCCGCCGTCTTCACCACGCATCAACATCCGTTGTTGGTCTTCGTTTGCGGTCGTTTCGCGTGGTACCAATTCTTCGCGAGTCAGGCCACGTCGGCGGATGTTGGCAGGGTCGGGCAAACCGGGGTCACGTCGAATCCGAGCCCAGTCGTTTTCCCAACGACGCCCGAAAATCCCGATGTCGTCTTTGCCGTCTCCGTCCCAGTCACCCACCACGGGACGATCGAGTTCGGTTCCCAGGCGGACCCACATGTCGCCAGCGTCCCACTGTCCATTGCCGTTGAGATCAACGAACCATTGACCACCGATGTAAAGGACGGCTTCGTCAACGCCGTCACCATTGAAGTCACCGGTGAGCGCCGTGGCGTCGGGGTGTCCCATTTGGATGTGGGAACCCGTTTCAGGTTGCGATGCCAGCGTTCGAATCGTCGGAGTTTGGATGTGCCAAAGCCCCGCCATCAAATCGTTTCGCAACAAAGAACTGGGCAGCTTGCCTTTTCGATCGCCATCTTCTTCGGCATCGCCGTCGATCCCCAATCGATAATTGGCAGGTCGAATCAGATCACCGTCGCCCGAAAACTCATCTGCTTGGACGATTGCCGAATCGGCACCATCGCCGCGAGGGAAGCCACCGTTGATCACGCTGAGGTGCCAACTGACCTGCCATTCATCGGCGAAGAAAAATTGCTGATTGGGATCCAAGTGGATTCCAAATGCCATCGGTCGGATTGGAGTCTCGAACGTCTCGATGGGCGCCAAAGGGCGAGTGACTGGATCCGGCGTTGGGTATTCTGGCGGTGGGAAGACTGGCGGATCTTCGATTGCAATCTCGCTGAAGTTGTTGTTGGCGCTGGTTTGCCCCGCACCCACAAACAGTTGCAAAATCGCGTCGAACTTTGGATCGGTTGATGCATCAGCCATCAAGTTCTGAACGGATGTTGGGAACGTCAGCGTTCCTTCACCACCGTTGGACACAAAGTCAGCAACATTGATCGCCAAACCACCGAGTGTTCCTGGGGTATCGAGCGAATCGATGAAGCCCGCCGGTTGGACTTGATAGACCGAGTAAACCGTTTCAGGACGTAAGCCGCTGAAGATGTAATAACCATTTTCGTCGGTGGTGACGCGAATGGTTTCGGTTCCATACGTTCCCGCCAAGGCTCCGGTCGAGCTATCAACGGGGCGCCCCAACACGTTTCGCAATTCGAGCGTGACGCCGGACAAACGGGTGTCGTCGTCGGTCAGTTCACCGTCGCGGTACTTTCGCAAATCTTCCGGGCTGGGGGCCGCAACGAGCACCAAGTTTTCGCCGTCTTGGAAGACGTAACCTGAAATCGTTGCCGGCGGCAGTTCCGGGAAGTCATAACCGATCGCGTTGATTCCACCTGGAATGGTGATCTCGCCGATCACGTCATTGCGAAGGATGCGGCCACCGAAGTCGCCGACAACCTGGCCGCCTTGGAAATACCCATCGGGTTGTGATTCATGCACCGAGTAGGTTCCCGGTGGCAAGGAATCAAACGTGTAGCGACCTTCGTTGTCGGTTTGTGTCGTCGCGATGACCTGATCGGTCTCGTCACGCAATTCAATGATCACGTTGGCAAGCGGAGTCTCACCATCGTCAAAGACACTGTTGCGAACGGTGTCCGCCCAAACCATCCCGGAGATTGTGCTGGGCAGGACTTCGCAGAAGTCGTAGTCGGTCAGTGTCTGGCCCCAACCAATCGGGATCGTTGAGATCACATCGTCAATGCTGTCGTCGCCGCCCGCGCTGCCGGCCATCTGGCTGCCTTGGTAGTAGCCTT
This sequence comes from Rhodopirellula baltica SH 1, assembly GCF_000196115.1. Taxonomy (NCBI): domain Bacteria; kingdom Pseudomonadati; phylum Planctomycetota; class Planctomycetia; order Pirellulales; family Pirellulaceae; genus Rhodopirellula; species Rhodopirellula baltica. The sequence goes on along the minus strand of NC_005027.1, from coordinate 4,999,861 downwards.
CGGGCTGCGTTTCGCGAACGGTGTAAGAACCGGCTTGCAGGTTTCCAAAGTGATAGGAGCCGTCTGCGCTGGTCGTGGTCGTCGCAACCAGTTCATCGGCCGAGTTGAACAGCTCGATCAAGACGCCACCCAGACCGGGTTCGTCGTGGTCTTGGAAGCAGTCGGCATCTTTGTCGACATAGACAACACCAGACAGCTCCGATGGCAAACGCTCGCAGAAGTCGTAATCGGTGAGCGTTACACCCCAGCCGATGTCGATGGTTGAGATCACGTCGGCGACGCTATCATCGCCACCGCCCGATCCCGCCATCTGGCCACCGTGGAAGTAGCCTTCGGGTTGCGTTTCGCGAACGGTGTAGACGCCCGATTTCAAGTTGCCAAAGTGATAGGCACCGTTGGCGTCGGTGGTTGTGCTGCCGACCAAGGCACCGTTTTCATCGAACAGTTCGACGATCACGCCGGCCAGACCGATTTCATCCGCGTCGCGGAAGCAATCCGCATCTTTGTCGACATACACGATGCCGGATAATTCGGATGGCAACAGTTCGCAGAAGTTGTACTGGGTCAGGGTTTCTCCCCAGCCCATGTCGATGGTCGAAATCACATCGGCTTGCGAGTCGTTGCCACCGTGGCTGCCTGCTTTCTGGCCGCCGTGGAAATAGCCGCTCGGCTGGATTTCACGAACGGTATAGAAGCCCGCTGGCAAGAAAGTGAATTTGTAGGATCCCGAGGCATCGGTCAGCGTGGTGGCAATGACGTCGCCAGCTTCGTTGACCAATTCGATGCGAACGCCCGATAGACCTTCTTCGCCAGGATCGCGGAAACAGTCGGCGTCACGATCGACATACACGATCCCGGAGATTTCCGAGGGTGGTCGTTCGCAGAAGTCGTAGTCCACCGCGACTTCGCCCGACGTCAACGTGATCGAACCAATGCGGCTGCCGTTTTCGCTGACGCCGCCAGCCGATCCGGGTTTGGCTCCACCTTCGAAGTAGCCTTCCGGTTGCGTTTCGATGACGGAGTAGTTGCCGGGAATCAGATCGGTGAAGTAGTAGCGACCGTCGGCGTCCGTTGTCGTTTGCGCGACTTGATTGCCGCTATCGTCGACCAACGTGATGGTCACGCCTTCTAGGACTGGTTCGTCATCGTCCTTGAAACAGTCTTCGTCGAAGTCAACGTGCACGCGTCCACTCAGTGAAGCGAGTTGGCGCTCACCGAAATCATAGTTGACGCCGTGCAGCCCCTGACGCAGCGTGATGCTGACGAAGCTGTCTGAATCTGACCCCAAACCACCAACGGTGGTTCCGTTGATTTGACCGACCGAGTCAATGCCGTCGATGTAGCCGAGCGGCTGTGTTTCGATGATGCGGTAGGTGTCCGCCGCCAAACCGCTGAATTTGTACGCGCCATCGGGACCGGTGACGGTGGTGGCGACAACGTTTCCGTCCGAACCCACCAGCACCAATTGGGTGCCGGGGATGGCTTCTTCACCGGCGTCTCGAGTTCCATCGTTGTCGCGGTCATGATAGACCTCACCGGACAGTGATCCTGGTGCGGCTTCGCAGAAGTTGTACTCGTGACCTTCGCCGCCGGGTGGCAACGCGACGTTGGTGATTCGGCCGCCGTCGACGGATCCACCCACGGGCACGAAGATGTTCGAAGCGATCGTGCGAATTTCTCCAGGATGTGACCCGCCGTCCAGCAAGCCATCGGGAGTGATTTCGACGATCTCGTAAACACCTGTGCGAAGATCATCGAAGAGGTAGCTGCCGTCCGCACCGGTTCGCGTCGTCGCGACCAATTTGCCTTGTTCGTCGATCAAACGAACTTCGACATTTTGCAAAGGCGTGCTGTCGCCTTCGTCATGATCGCCATCGCAGTCGGCACCCGGAGCGGCCAAGTAGACAAAGCCGCCGATCGATCCCAGCGGGACTTCGCCAAAGTTGTACTCCACCCCGACATCACCGCCACCGAGAACGATGTCGCGAATTTCGTCGCCGGGGTTGATCGCCGAACCAACGACTTGGCCATCGATGGTACCGGCGGCGTCTTTACCGTCTTCTAAATCGGCGGGCTGGTCGACTTCGACGATGCGATAGCGACCCGGCATCAAGTTCGTGAATTGGTACGAACCGTCCGCGTTGGTTTTGGTCTCGAGCTGGTTCTGTGGCGCGATCGTGTCGACGGGGATCAATCGAACGGTGACGCCACCGAGGCCCACTTCGCCGGCGTCTTTGGTTCCGGAGTCGTTGTCATCTCGGTAGACAAAACCCCCGATCGAGGCGGGGATTGGGGTTTGCGTCGCAGTTCCGACCGCGGCGGCGGATCGGTTGGGGCGACTGTCGATGTCGGTGCCTTCGTCCGGCGGCAAATCCAAACCGTAGTCTCGGGCTGGATCCCCGAAGTCGTTCAAGAAGATCGCGTCGGCTTCGGCAGCGTAGTAGTCCGGAGCTTCGAAGAGGGCTTCCAAAATTGAATCTTGAAACTCTTGCCCCGACGTGATCACGTCGAGTCGTTGGTTGAACTCTTCCAGGTCGGGAAGGTTGCGCAGCACTTCGTCCACGTCGATCGTGAACTCCAAGCGATCGCCAGCGCTGAAGCCACGAAAGTTCAGCTTCAAAACTTGTCCACCATCGTCCACCGTTGCGGTCACATCGGCGGGAGTCCCATCAAGGGTCTCGATTTTTTGCACCGTGAATGGATGCGCACCGTTTTTACCGCGGCCGCCCACTTCGGTATCAAAGATCGGGTCACCAACCGAAATTCCGTCGCCGTCTTTGTCCGTGCGGATGATCAATTCCGTCAGCTCGGTGCCGGGGGCTCCGCCGGTGAACGAAAGCAGAAACCGGTCACCTTTGGAGTCGCTGCCGACGTCTTGGTCGGATTCCAAGTAGTCCGTTTCCAGATAGACCAATCCCACATGGATCGGATCCGCCACCATCAAACGACGATTCTCCAGCGACTCGATGCGCATCTTCCGCCCGGTCGAAGCAGAAGTGTTGGGTGTTAGCAATCGTTCGAGACGTTTCCAGATCACGTTTGGTACCTCCTTGTACCGCACATTGATTTCAGTTGGACGCGAGGGAGTTCAGGTCAGCTGAAGGAATGGAAGGATGTGATGGGGTCGATGGGTCAGCGAGGTGTCGGTTCGCTGGCCGGGGTCGACCCGTCGTTGCCGAGTGCAATCTTGCTGTCCGCCATTGCGTTTCGATTCAAATCCCAACGCCGCAAAGTCGCGTCAAATCCGCCGGAGAACACCATGCCATCGACTGCGGCAAGCGTTGCCACTGATCCGACATGGCCTCTGAGTTGCCCGGACACATAAAGCGATCGACCGTCGTCGGCCAAGTCGACCAAGTGAATCACATCGTCGCTGCCGGCCGCCGCAATGCGATGACTGTCGACGATCGCCAACGAGAACAAGCGTCCCGAGGTGATCTTTTGTCGCGAAAGCACTTCGTTGGTCCGCGTGTCCCAGCGTAGGATCACCCCGTCTTCATCGACACTTACCAGCACGTCTGAGTTTGGCATGAACGCCAAGTCGCGAACACGTCGTTCGTGTACGTGCTGGTCCGCGATCAGTTTGCCCGTCTTGGGATTGAACAGGTGCAGGTGCCCGTCGCGACCAGCGATCGCAAGTGCTTCGGCATCGTGGCGGTAAACACAGCAACGCAGATCGTTGCAATCGCACAACAGTCGATCGTTTTGGCTTGGTTCGTTTGAAATCAAGAAGACTTCTTTATCGAATCCAACCGCAACCATTTGGTGGCCGGTCGGTGAGAAATTGACACACGCCAACGCGGGCGCGGATCCGATTTCTTGCAACACGGTGAATTGTTCGTTCCGGTCCCAGATCACCAAGCGACCATCGTTTCCAGCGGATGCTAATCTGCTTCCCGTCGCATCAAAGGCCAACGTGCGAATCATGTCGCTGTGGCCGATCGGTGATTCGCCAGAACGCTGTCCGTCGCCCAAAGTGCGGACGACTTGCAACGTTTCCTGACGAAGCAAACGAATCACATGGTCGTCGCCCGCGACAGCCAACCATTCGCCACGAGGGTCAATCGCCAGTGCGGTCACAACCACCTGTTTCACGCGGTCATCGACCGGTGGAAGACGAACCACACGCGCCGCGGGCAGGTCGTTGGCGGTGATCAATTGAGTGGGCTCGCCCACCAACTGAACGCCATTGACGCCCAACGGCGGTTCCGCCAACGCATTCCAAGCCGGTGAGGCCATGGATGCGGTTGCCAGTGCGACCAAGAGTTGACGTCGATTGATTGTGTTTCTCATTTCGTATGCCCCCGCATGACGAACCAGGGTGAGGCGACGCGTTCCTTGCGTACGCACTCCAATCGGAAGGATCGGCATGATCCGTCCAGGTCGTGAACCGAAATCCGCGCGCAGCGTGTTTCGAGATCGGAATCAGGTGGGGGGAAGGGATCGAGTCCGTATTCACTCGGTCGGGTCAAGAGCCGTTTGGCCACCTGTCATTCGGAGATACGCCACCGCCAACGGCAGACTCGCGATCGGAGTGGTGATCGCTTGGCCGATGTAGAGCAACAAAGCACCAACCGTGGACAGCAAAAAGTAGAACGTGACGACTTTCAGGCTCACCCGCCGATGCACCCACGACAATGCAAAACTTTGTTGCAGACTTTGCCCGAAAGAGGATCGGCCGTCGGCGATCAAGCAAACGCTTGGCCAAAGTAGCCACTGCAACGCGAAGATCAGAACGAAATAAACACAGCCGACGGAAAACGTACCAACCAGCGTCGCAGTTTCACGAGGAAAGGGAAGGACCAACATGAATGCGATCATGACGCCCACTCCCACCACCAGCAGCATTCCCATCATCACGGCAACGAACAACATGAACAAAGTCATGTGAAACAGCACACGCGGGGGAACGGACAGACTTCCACGAGACGGCATCGCGTCCGATCCGGGAGCGAATCGAACGGGGGTCTGGTTTCGGCCACGGCCATAGCGAGCCACGGCCAACGTCATCCTAGCCATCACGGACGTTGTGTAGGCGGTGGTCAAAATACCGACACAGACCACCATCAACGTCGCGAGAACAAAGGTCGGTATCTGAGTCGCGTCTTGTTGAGCCACGGTCCAGAGATCGCTCAGTTTGCTGCAAGGCCATGCAACCAAAACAAACCAGATCAACGTTGTCAGGCAAGACACGCTCAAAAGGACTTTCCAATTGCAGCGAAACAACTGAAGGGCCTCAAACAAAACACTCTCAACCGAGGATTCGTTAGGCTTCAACAATGAGACGGCTCGTTGCCGGTTGGCAAACGAATGCGGGTCGGCGGGGACCTGGTTGCCGGCAAACTGCAAGTCGATCAAATGCGAACAAGCAGCGCATGAGCCGCTGTGGAGCGTTTGGTTGTTCGGTTCGTCGTTGCGTGAAACAACGGGGAATTCGATCAATGCCACACAATTGGGGCAGGTCACTCGCAGTGCTTGGTCGCTCATCAGGAATTCTCAGCATTCATGCTTTGGATTCGTCCGAATCGGCCGTTTCGCGATCGCCGTCCGATGATGCCTTGCTGTTCGAACCGTTATCCGCGGCGGCGTCTTTGCTTTCCGCTTCTTCGGCGTCGACTTCTTCCGATTCGGCTAACCAAGGATTGTCCCAATCGCCAATTTGCGTCATGTAATCAGCGCAGGCCTGGCATGTTTCGCTTTCCTTTTCGATCCAATCACGTGTCTGCTGGACCAGTTCGATCTCTCGTTCCAATTCCAGTTTGCCCGTCAGCACCATGCACCGCAGGAACACGAAGTACGTGTCCAACACATCGCAGCGGCAGTAGTCACTGATCTCCTTCTGATTGCCGGCATCGTAAGACGCTTGGACCTGATCGCCACTGAGTCCCATTTTGCCGGGTTTGTTCAACGTTTGGGCGGCCAAGTTGAGCCCTCCGTTGAAGCGAGCGGCACCGAAGTTGGTCAGCAGTTCCTGCAAATCCAAGTGGGCATGCGTGCTGAACCGGTTGCGACGCGATTTGTAGCCGCTGTCGTCAAACCATTTGGGAATCGAAATTCCATACCGGAACGCTGACAGTTCCATGATTGGGATGTCAAACGATCGGCCGTTGAACGTCACCCACTGGGGCATGTTGTACATCTCCCAGCCTTGCCAGAAGTACTTGGTGATGACATGTGGGCGAAACTCGGGTTCGTCCAGCGATTTGATGTCCACCAAACGAAAGTCGGATGTGACTTTGGCGACCACAACCGCGATGGGAACCTGAAAAGTGTGGGGGATAAACGTCGATCCGGTTTGTTCCAATCGTTCGGCTTGATACTTCGCAATGGCCTCGTCCGGGGACAAGTCTTCACCCGAGTAGCGGACGCGCGAGATGAGATCGCCATCGGCGATGCTTTCGACGTCAAAGATCAGGTGTGAGACTGAGTCACTCATGGTGCTTCCTTTTCAACGATTGCCCGTGACCGGATGGGCCGAGATTGCCTTCGTCGCGGGACATTTTGATCGGTGCAAACAAACTACCACAGACTCACCGAGATTGGGTGTTTCCAGCTGTGGATGAATCGCATCGATCGAGGCGAATTCAGAGCACTAAAAAGGTGAAACCGGCGATCACGGCGGCTTCGGCCAGCACACCTTTCGCGAATTCATGCCGGGTGCCATCGGTATGCAATGGTTCGATCGGGCATGCGTAACGTTGGCAAGTCTTGCAGTCGCCTGCTGAGTTGACGCACTGACAATGCGGTTCGCTACCCATTCGATACGGCCAAACGGCGGTGTTGGTGAGGAACCAGAACGTGGAGACCGCGTTGGTCAAACAGCCGTGTCCATTTCCGCAGCGTTCCAAATTTCGTTCTTCAAAGTGCAATGGTTGATGGAAGAAACAAACCGGGTAACGATCGTAAGTTGGGATTTCATACCAATCGCTTTCGATCACGTGCGATGCCATTGGTGTGAGCAATTCCGCTGCGTGGTTTTCCGGAAACGCCCCCGCGACATCCGCCTGAACCACGCGAATTTCGCGAATGGGTTTTTCGAGTGCCGCAAATCGCGACTGCAGCCTTTTCGCGGCGCGTTGCTGCGGGTCCGTTTGGGTGGCGTCTGATGAGGATGCTCGGTCGGTCAATTGGTGCGAGACCGTTTGGGCGGCTTGCGTGTGGCTTGAATCGCCCTGCAGCATGGTTCGAAACGTGGCGGACTGTGTTGCGGGTGCCAATGACACCGAGTGCGATTGTTGGGCGTTCGCTGTCGCTGAGACGAAAGCAGAACAACCGAGCACCAGCAGCGCGATTCGCCAGGCACGACCGATCCAGAGTGGTCGAGAAACATCGGCGAAGATGATTGCGGTCGATCGCGATTGAGCCATCATTGCTTGGGTGAAGTTCATAGCTTCGCTTCAATTTGCGTCCAGTTCCGGAGGGAACTCACGCAGGTCCCTCATGGTCTGAATCGGCGGAACCCGTTCCTTTCCCCATTTTGATCGCAACAACCGCTAAACCGGGGAGAATCGTTGCAATCGGAACACCTTAACGTTGCGATTTGGGCGGTTTCTTCCACCAGAACCAGTTCTTCGGTGGGGACGAGGCTTTTGAATGTTCCTGAAGCAAGTGCGGATTAGAATATTTCTTCGCGAAATCGTCTCGATACACGTTCGTCACTCGGTCACCAAAGCCTCCTGAATCATGCGATTTCTCCAGTCCAAATTGGCTCGCGATTGGAGGCCGAAGGCGTCGCGAATTTGGTCGCGTTCGTGGGCAAAATGGACTCGAGCCGATGCCGCCGAAGTCAGGCCGCCGGCCCGGTTTGTTCCCAGCATTCGTCCGCTTGAGAAACGATTGGTTCTCAATGCGACTGCCGAGTTGACCGCGTTGGGTGAATTGTTGGTTCAAGGGGACGCGGGGTTTGACACCATCGAATCATCGCTCACTCCGGGCGGCGAACTTCAGTTCACAGATTCGGTAACCGGCATCATCCCCATCACGATTGGCCAAGACGTGATTGGCAATCCGATTCAGGTCGATTCAATCGGCGTCGACGCTATCACCGGTGGCCGCGTTCGAGTGAACTTGGGGGCTGGCAACGATTCGTTGCTCTTGCGATTGCCTGATGGTTTGGATGCGACCGTTCGCGGCGGGCTCGGAAACGACAGCGTGGATGTCGAAGTGCTTTCGCCATCAACCATAGGAAACAATGTCGACGTATCGGCGGAGATGATCTCGGTCCGCGGGAACGCAACGACATCATTCGCGTTGTTGCCTGAGTTGGGGATGTCGGTCGTCAACATCAACGAACTGACCACCGAGGATGTCGGACGCGTCGACTTGGGAGAAGCAACCACCACGGTTCAGGACCGAGTGCAATTGATCGGGCTGCAAGACGATCTGGTTTTGGAATCGCATTTGACCACGCCGGTGTTGGAAGTCACTGGTCAAGGTGCGGTTCGTCAGTTGGCGACCAGTACTTTGGTGGTCGACGACTTAGATGTAACCGCGGATGCGGAAGTGACGTTGAATCAATCCGGCAACCAAATTTCCAACGTCCGAATACTCACGACCAATGCAGATGTGCAATTGGTCAGCCAGTCTGATTTGATTGTGGAGCAGATCGATGCCGGCGACGCGCGAGTCGAGGTGTTTGCGAATTCAATCAACGATTCCGCCGTGGACAATTTGGCTGATTTTATTGCAGACGATCTTCTTCTTGAAGCAAACGACGGCATCGGCAACATACGAGAGTTGGAGTTGCAATCGGTGACTCAATTGGACGTTGATGCCGGTGATGGAAACGTGGACTTGGTTTGGTTGGCGGTGGACGAACCGGTGGTTGCGCGCGTCGAGTTTGGCGCGGGCGACTTTCGTTTGGAACAATTCGGTGGACTTGATCTGACTCTCGAAAAAGTAATCGTTCACCAAGGTTCCATCTGGGTTCGCAACGATGGTGATGTGATCATCAAAGACGTGATGGCCGGCGATGGGTTCGTTGACGTGCACGCTGAGGGCGATTTGATTTTGATGGATGATGAATCCGTCGAGGATGGACCCGATCGCAAGTTGGATCCCGAAGTCGTGGCACTTGGGACCGACGGCCGAGTGCGGTTGTCATCCTCACAACGGATTGTGGCGTTGGATGATGTGCAGATCCAAGCGGCATCCATTGAAGCCGGCGCGGTGACACTTTCTGCACCCGCGATCGAACTCGGTCGGCAATTCGAAATCAATACCGGGGATGGCGTCGGAATCGCGAGACAATTCACACCGCGACCGGTACTCGATCCCGAAGACCTTGTTCCACCCAATCCCGATTTGCCGCCCCGTCCGGCTGCTCCTCCGGTTGCGCCGGAACCTGGTGAATTGACCGAAGCGTTCTATCAGCATGACTCCATTCGCACGAACATCCTGTCACAGTTTGATGTCAATGACGCCGAGGGAATTCTGTCGGTCAATCTCGGAACCGAAGGTGAAAACGGTTTGACATTGATTGTTGACTGGGGAGCCGAAACGGAACGGTTCCAACGTGTCGAAAATCTTCCTGGATCGTTTCAAACGACCAGTGTCAGCCATGTGTATTTAGAAAACGATATTCTCGAATCGACATTGAATGGACGCGGAAGTGCCACCGACCCGTTGAACGTTTTGTTTGCGGTGGAGCATCATGAATCGATCCAGTTGATCGGCGAATCCATCACGCAACCCAACACGGACGGACTTCTCGTTTCGTTGGATGTTCCCGGAAGCGTGATTTCATCAACGGACAATCCTTTGACACAAACCTCAGCTGGTCCGATTCTGGAATCAGGGGCAGCGTTCTTTGTCATTCCACGCGTGAATGTTCCGCTTGCTTTTTTGCCTGTCCGAGATGTGATTCCCGAGCCGGTTGATCCGGTGACCCCCGTCGTGATAACGACCACCACAACGCTCACGAGCGTGACGTTTGAAACGTCCGAAGCTTCGTCCAGTCCAACAGCGATTCGGGAGGAGTTCTTTCAGCTTCGTGCTCTTTCGCCCGATCCCGAAGCGGCGGATCTGATCGAACCGGTGCGTTTGCCGGACCGATCCTTGGAAAGTGATTCCTTGAACCGACTCTTTTCGAAACTTCCCGATGGCGAGTACGAAATTCAATATGTGATTGGCGAGTCGGATGAACGCACGATTCTGCAGGTTGAACTGAGAGATGGACGTCCGATTCAAACCGGTGATGACTTGGAAGCGGGAACGCTGCGTTTGATTCCGCTCGACTTAGAAGAGTTGGATTCGGATCAACTCCCAAACAAGGAGCCTGATCGTGACGAATGATAAAGATCGACAAGGCGAACCAGATCACGGTTTACCGGAGGATGAGAATGCGACCGAAAACCATTTCAGTTTGGATGAGACGGTTGAGGAAACCGATTCGATTGAACGAAACGATCATCGCGGGCTGAGCGAAACGGTCGATCATGTCGACTTGTATGCAACCTTGGACGAAGGCAATATCATTCCGGTCGCTCCTTCAAACGATCCGGATGCGACGGTCGCTGATTTGGACAAAACCGTCGAGGAAACCGACCAGACGGTGCAAGATACCGATCAAACCATCATTGAAAATTCCCTGACCGTAACGGACGCCGATGCAACGATTGCGGATGCGTCTTCGACGGTTTCAGATGTGAATGAAACGGTCGCGGAAGACGCTGACTTTGACCCAGATGAAACGCTGCTTGAGGCGGACCAAACGGTATCGGACTCCAATGTCACGGTTGTCGACGAAACATTGAACGATGTCGACGCAACCGTCCAAGAGTCGGACCTGACCGTGGTGGAAACAGAGGCCACCGTTGATCTCAATGCGACGTTGGATGAAACGGCGGAAAAAACGATCCCCACCATCCACGCCAATTCCAAGACTCGAGAGGATGCGAACGAGGCGACCGAGGGAACCATCCTGACCGACGAAGACATTGGTCAAACCATCAACCCTCGCGAATTGACATCCGAGGACGTGAGTTATTGGTCCAAACTGTCGCAGGAATTTCACACCGGTGCGGCGACGGTTGCGTCGTTTAGTGAGTTTGGATCGGCGGTTGCCGGTTCGTCGTTGCCTCTGCGTGGGCGGCAAGTCACGACTCCGCAGGAAAGCGAAACCGAAGCGTCGGACTACCGATTGGTTCGGTTGCTTGGCAAAGGTGGGATGGGCAATGTTTTCGTTGCTCGGCAAGGATCTTTGGATCGATTGATCGCGGTCAAGATCATCAAGCCGTTGGAAGAAGACAAACGCGACGCACTTCGGAAACAGGGGAGATTGGAGTCCACTGAGAACAGCCGGCGTCAGCAGTTCTTGACCGAAGCGGTGATCACCGGCGACTTGGATCACCCCAACATCGTTCCCATTCACGACGTTGCGGTGACTGGTGAGAACACTTTGTTCTACGCCATGAAACGTGTCGTCGGCACGCCTTGGAACAAAATCATCGGCGAGAAGTCGCGGGATGAGAATCTCGAGATTCTCATCAAAGTGGCCGACGCAATCGCGTTCGCTCACACGCGAGGGATCATTCACCGAGACATCAAACCAGAAAACGTGATGTTAGGTGACTTTGGTGTCGTGATGGTGATGGATTGGGGAATCGCGTTGGCGATGCCTCAGTTTGAAAAACTCAATTCAATCACACCCGCGAAAGGATTGGGTGGCACACCATCGTTCATGGCGCCTGAAATGGCGACGGGACCGTTAGAGGCGATCGGTCCAGCGGCGGATATCTATTTGCTCGGCGCAACGCTGTTCATGATCGTCACCGGCAAGGCGCCGCACCACGCAAAGAATGTTCGAGAGTGTTTGCGAGCGGTCGCGACCAACGAAATTCGCGAAGTGGACCCACGGCACGAAGGCGAACTGCTCAACATTGCTCGCAAAGCGATGGCGACTCGCATCGAAGACCGCTATTCGAGCGTGATCGAGTTCCAAGAAGCCATTCGCGAATACCGATCGCACTCCGAAAGCATCTCGTTGGCGGCCAGGGCGACAGATGATCTGAACAAGGCCGAGCAGACGCTTTCGTACACGTTGTTCTCACGAGCGACGTTTGGGTTTGAGGAAGCACTTCATCTGTGGGATGGAAACCAAACAGCGCGAGAGGGCATCGCTCGGGCGCGGTTGGCTCACGCTTCCGCAGCTCATGACAACAAAGACTTTGATCTTGGTTTGTCGTTGCTGAAACCGGATGGCTTGTTGCTGCATGATTCGCCCGAGCACGAAACCCTGGCGACGAAGCTGGAACAATCCATTCAGGATCGCAAGGCTCGTGAGTCGCGGTTCAAGTTCTTGAAGCGTGCCGTCGCTGCGATGTTGTTGTTCATCTTTGTCGGCGGTGCGTTCGCATTGGTGACGATCAACGCGAAAGAACAAGAGGCACGGCAATTTGCAGAGAATGCGGAGCTGAGACGCAAGGAAGCTGAGGAGCAAAGGAAAATCGCAGAAGGTGCGACCAAACAAGCGAGAAACAATTTGCAATTGGCCGAGGATAACTTGGATCGCGCTCTGGCTGGGGAAGAGTTAGCGAAAAAAAACGCGGAGAAGGCGGACGCGAATGCAAAGGAAGCCGTCGAAAACGCGAAGCTCGCTGTTAAGAATGCGAAGGAAGCGGAACGCAACGAAAAACGCGCCGAGTTAAATGCAGAGGAGGCTCGCATCAGTGCAAACGCCGCCCTGGTTGCTCAGGAGAAGGCCGAGATCGCTCGAGCCGAGGCGGAATATGAGTCGTATGTTTCGCAGATCGGGCTGGCCAAAGCGCGTGTGGATCGGAACGAGTTCTCCGACGCTCGACGGATTCTTTCGGAGTTGACCGAAGACTATCGACAGCGGTTTCCCAACGATCCATTACCGTGGGAACTGCGCTGGTTGTCAGCGACCGTTCATCAATCCAAAACAGTCGCTTCGCTACCTGTGATCGCGGATCAATTGTTGTTGGCTCAGGCTCCAACGAGTGAGTCTCGGCGTGGTTTGATTGTTCAAGATAATGGGAAGATTGCGACGTTTTCTCTTGCCAATACTGGTCGATTGGCGATGGCGGAAGCATGGAGCGATCCCAATGGTGGATTCGTCACGGCTGCGGCGATGAATGAATCAGGTGAACAAGTTGCACTCGGAATGCTCGACGGAAAAATCGAAATTTGGAACGAGGATTTGTCCGTTCGCGTTTCACGATTGCCGGCGCACGACGGACCGGTTAGCGATCTTGGTTTTGCCGACTCGAATACTTTGGTTTCGTCATCCACAGATCGCACCATTCGGCTTTGGAACTTGAATTCGAGAAATGAAAGCGACATTCCTGCTTACAGCGAACACTGGCACGTCGGTCCGGTCACGCAGGTCGCTGCTGTTCGCGATGGTGAAACGGTTTGGGTTTCTGCGGCGGTAAACGATTCGGCACGTGGCCGTGTGGCGGTTTGGAACATCGGTGTCAATCGAGACGGAGCGGGGACGCGGGTTGGCCGTTTCATGCAGCATGATTCGGAGGTCTCTGCGTTGTCGGCTTGGATGGAGGATGACTCTCCCGTGTTCGCAAGCGGTGACACCGATGGGAATGTTTTCGTTTGGGGGCAAGGCGATTTGGTTGATGCGGATCCGAAAAAAAGCATTGAAAGTGCGGTTCAGGATTTGGCTTCGGTTGATGCATCTAATACCCGCATTGATGAACCCAAAGCGTCAGCCGAACCCGCACCAATTCATCGTGGCGGGGTGCAGGCCATTCGTTATGACAAAACGATCGATCGCCTGATCACCGCTGGCAAGGATTACGTGGTGCGAACTTGGAAGCTCGCAGACATTCCGCACGAGGCTGAACTCGGGCCATGGGCTCGCGAACGATCTTTGCGAGGTCACGGGGGTGCGGTGAAGGCAGCTGTGTTTGTTCCTGCATCAGGTGGGGACGTGCTGTCTTTGGGCGACGATCAAACGCTTCGATATTGGGAATCGGAAACGGGTCGGTTGGACAGCAGATTGGAAGAGGATCTCACTTCCGCTCGGGCATCGAGCAATCAAGATTTAGCGGCGGATGGTTTGGACGCCTTCGAAACGGCCGCTCATGACGATGAAATTTGGTCGGCCCGATTCAGCCCCGATGGAACGAAGGTCGTGACATCCAGTCGCGATCACACGGCGCGAGTGTTGTCGATAGATCCCGGCACCTCCCGCTTCGACACGCGACTGACGATCTCATCGGATCAGTCGTCGTCGGAGGAAGATGGTGGAACACTGGAAGAAGGCAGCGCGTTCGGTGCAATGTCCATGCGAATGGACCCTGTGCATCGCCGGTTGTTCCTCGGCAATGCCGACGCGACGGTCCGCATTTGGGACATCGATCGTGGGACAGAACTCGGCAGCGTTCGTGGCACGGGGCTGAACGATGTGTTGGCGGTTTCGAAAGATGGAAGTCTTCTTGCTACCGGTTCCAGTTCCGCCGAATCGGATGTTTTGGTCTGGAAGTTGGACCCGTCCAAGCAAGTCTCTCCTCGGTTACTGCATCGTTTGAATGGGCATGAAGAATCCGTCGCCGCATTGGCGATTTCTCCTGATAGCCAGTGGTTGTTCAGCGGTGATCGAGCGGGCCGAGGCCGTGTATGGGATTTGCAAACAGGTGAGCCGGTTGGCGAACCAATCGACGATCTTCTTGGCTTTCGCATCAACACGGCTTCGTTCGCCGGTGATTCAAAAAGTGTTTGGGTTGGATCAGACAATCAGTCGTTGATGCGTTGGCGTTGGTCTGACAGGACTTGGGTGGACCGCCATGACACCAATGGTTTCGTGATGAATCTTGTCGTCTCACCCGATGGGCGGCAGGCGATCACAATCGATCAATCGAAGCGAACCGACCGAACGATTTCCAATGTGACCTGGTGGGATCTTTCCAATGGCAAACAACAGCGGTTGCTTTCGGAAACATTCTCGAATGATCAGACCAGTGCCTTTGGTGGTCGTCCCAACTTTGGCGGAGCGGCTTTCTCCACTGATGGTCGATTAGCTCGTTTGGTCGTGACTCCGGCTGGCGGACGATCCAGTCGCGTTGAGACTTGGGATCTGTCCGGTAACGTTGGGACGGCGAAGCGAGTCGCGGCAGTTGAGTTGCCAGAACGCATTGGGGAGTGCACGGCGGTGGCGTCGCTGCAAGGTGCCCGTTTTGTGACCATGCATGGCAATGCGGCGTTTCGATGGGACGGGGACTCCAACACCCATTTAATGAGCTATCGAGCTCACGGTGCGGTCACGCGAGCCACATTTGCCGGGGGTGATCGCCGGGTAATCACAGCCAGTCGCAGTGTCAAAGTTTGGGACGCGGAGTCGGGAAAGACAGTCGGCAAATTGGAGTCGCCTCATGAGGGCACCGTTCGTGCGATTGCAATTTCACCGAAGGAAACGTTTCGCTTGGTGACCGGCGGCGACGATTCGCGAGTTCGTGTTTGGGACTTCGATGAAGAAACCGGATCATTCCAGTCCGTTCGTCAGTGGAACGATCCGATCTTGCAAGGTGGGATCGCTTCGTTGGATTTCAGCCCGGATGGTTCGTGCTTGCTGGCGACGACCAATCAAGGTGCGGCAACGTTGATGCGGATGGACGGGAAGGCGACGCTCAATCTGGTGGCGGATCCGTCGCTGGGTAAACTGAACGTCGGTCGCTTTTCCAATGATTCAAGATGGGTCGCGGTCGGTGGATCCGACAACGTCGCGAGGATGTGGGATGTGTCGAAGTGGTTCAAAAACCCGAGGCTGGGAGGGGCTGATATGAAGGCGCCGATCCAGCTAATTGGGCATGCGGAACCGATTGCCGATTTAGCCGTGCTGTCCAATCCGCTTCGGTTGTTTACAGCTAGCGAAGATCGATCGGTGAGAGTTTGGGATCCGATTGCTCAAGGAGCGAATCATGACGAGCAAGCGAGATTCGGACGAGAGCTGCTAGAGCTGCGTGGTCACAAAAATGCATTGTCCGCGTTGGATTTGACCGACAAGGGTGATCTGATGATGACGGCATCCGAAGACGGCACCGTGCGGTTGTGGCCGGCGATGGTGGATCCTGACTGATGACCAAGTTAGTGTTGTCAGCTATCCGCACGGAAGTGGGTGGCCAGCCAGTGCTTGGTTCGTTTCCACAGCGAAGAAGGCTCAACGTGCACGCTCACGCTGGTTGTCCAATTGGATGGTGGAGCAAAATTAAACGGTCGCTTGTCTGAATCCAGTGCAACAGTGACTTTGTAAGTCCCATCATTCTCGGACGGACGCGTGCCCACTTCTGTGACATTTCCCGTCCATGTGGTGCCTGAAGGGAACGACGTGACGGCTGATTGGCCCTCTCGTATCCATCCGATCTGCGATGCGTCAACGGACACAGAAACCTTGTGTTGATCGTTTGATACGACGTTGCAAATGGGAGTTCCGCTGCTGATCCAAGCTCCTCGGTTGATCGCTTCAGTTGGCTGGCCACTCCATCCGATTTGGGATCTTGATCGCTGCCAGGGTGTGATGGGATTGGCCGAAACCGCAACGATCTGACCCGCGTGAGGTGAACGAATCTCAAGGTGCTCCGATTCCTTTTGGATCGTCAGCAGTTCTTCGCGTTTGGCTTGCAAAGCGAATTCATTGGTCGGGATATTGGCCAAAGTGGTAGTTCCGGCGTCCGATTGGATGCGGCTCATGCGAGTGCCCTTCAGGCGAGCTTCCAACTCAGCAATCTCGCCCTCGAGGCGTTCGATTTGGAGGGTGGTTTTCCAGTCTGACAGCCTGACGAGTGGTTCGTTGACTCGCACCAACTGTCCCGTTGAGGCAATTGATTCCAGGCGACCCGTGGTCAATGCAAAGATCTTTGATTGCTGGATCGGTTGAACCTTCGCCGTTGCCTTCACGCGGTGAGGAATCGGTGTGAAGAGAATCGCCAGCAACAAGACGGCAACCATGCCAATCATCAACCGAGAACGGCGACGAGCTTTCCCAGGAGCGAGATCGGATGGAGTTCGCACGATGGGAGCGGTCCAAGCTCGCATCACGCGATAAAGGAGAATCACGATTGCGACAATGCCAATGGCGGTCGCACCGATCGACGCGAGATGGTTGAGTAGAAGCCAACCGATGGCTCCGAAGACCACCAAGCGATAAGCAGTGCTTGCAAGTGCGTAGGCGAGCAATCCGATAGAGTCGCGATCGTCTTGCACCGTGGTTGGTTGGGACTGTAATTCCGTTTGAACCGAAGATAGACCCCAAAACCATGACCGCAATCGCATTTGTAAAACGCTGCGCGAACGTGTTGCTAGATTGGGAACGGAAGCCGCGTCGGACAACAGGTAGTAGCCGTCATAACGCATCAATGGATTGCCGTTGAGGATCAACGTGTTGACCGATGTGACCATCAATACAAACAGCAATATGTTTTGCGGCAGTCCTGGCATCGAATGAGTCCAGGCGACCAGTGCGAGTGATCCAATCACGCATTCAGCCAGGATTCCTGCGGCGGAGACGAACATTCGTTTCCAAGGTTGCTGCATCAACCAAGAGTCACTGACATCGCAATACAAACAAGGTATGCCGAATAACAGCATGACGCCCATTTCGTGACAGCTTCCTCCGAACCATTTGCAGGCGATCGCGTGGGCGAGTTCATGGATCAGCTTGACTCCCGAAATCACAATCGCCAAAACGATCCAAGTGGATGGGGATTGCAACGCCTCGGTGCTCTGACCGATCGCCGGAATCAATTGCTCCCAGTGCTTGAGAAGAATGGCTCCTGCGAACACGGTCCACGCTGAGCCAAAGATCACGCAGGCAGGTCGATTCCTTGCAACAAAGTTTCGAACGAATTGAACCGGTCGATCAAGCCATCGATCGGGATCCACCAACGGGATTCGAATTGCCAAAGGATTCTTAATCGCACGTTGCCAAAAAGACTTTTTCAATTCGCATTGCTGGGTTCTCGCTTCACTTTGCGAGATGGCTTGAGTGGCGACAGCTGACGCGGTGGTGAGCCAAGTGTTTTGATTGGCTTGGTTGATGAATGCCGCAAAGTCTTCTCGCGAAAGTTTGATTGGTGCGAGCAGACGTTGGCAATGAAGGTGAGCTTGCTCGAACGTTCTTCGTCCATCCAGGCTTTGCAGAACCGCAAATTCTTGCTCATTGACCATCCACTGCGCTGAGGAGCGATCGTGGGAGCCTCGCGTGGATACCACGGGATCTCGGATGACCCACTGAAAGGTTTTCCCAACGCGGATGATCCGGCAGATCAAATCCGGACGCAATCGAGGTTGGATGGCCACGGAATTCATCGTGTTGTTCCGTGATCAATATTGGGAAGCAACAGTCGAGCCGGTGACCCGGGGAGCAATTTTCCGTCGGCGTTGTCAACTTCAATCCAGAAGCGAGTTTCTCGGGTCAGTGGATCGACTTCGGGGCTGATGAATTTTGCTTCGCCGGTTCGTTCGGTTGTCTCACCTGTCGCAAGCTCGACGATCAGCTTGGGTTCGGATTCGTCACGAAGCCAATGGATCCATTTGGCGGGCAGGTAGCCTTCCACTCGCAGGCGATCCAGTCGCACCACACGTGCGATCGATTCTCCGGGTTGGACCCAGTCACCCACTCGGTGCGAAACCTCAACCACGATTCCATCGATCGGCGACTTCAATGAGTGTTGTTCGACGTTTACCCGTGCCAGTTCGAGTTGTTGCTCCTTGAGCTTTTTTTTAAGCTGGACTACGTTCGCCGCTGCCTTAGCTTGTCGAACTGCGACGTCGGCCGATCGGATTTTGGTTTGCAGAGATGCCGCGGTGGCCTGGTCGACCGATTGTTCCAAGCGAGCGTTCTCTTGTTCAAAGATGGCTTGCTGGGTTTCCAGACTTCGTTGTTCATAAGCAAGGCGGAATTGATCGATCTCGGATTGCGAAACCGCGTCGTCGAAATCTTTCTTCGCGTTGACCGCACGCGTCCATTCGCTCTTGGCAACCGCTTCGGCTTTTTGGGCAGCCTGCACACGGATGTCGTTTTCGGCGAGACGTTTTTGAATCGCTGCGCCGGCGTCGTGTTCCCTTGCCGCACTCTTCTGTTCTTCAAGGAATGCGAGAGCGGCGTCGAGATCCAAGGTTTGGTCACTTTGAAATTGGATGATCGCGAGATCTTGTTCAGCGGACTGATGTTGTAGGCTGGCTACCACATCATCGAGGCTGGCCAGCAATTCACCGAGATCAACAGCGTCACCTTCGGTCACATGAATTTTGACCAACCGTCCGGGATGCACGGCGACGGCCGATCCTGACTGCGCAGCCGTGACAATCAGATCGCCGATCCAAGTTGTTTGTTGCGAGTCGTTCGAAACTGTCCGTTGCGAGTCTTGGGCGAATACGGGGAAGGCGACGACAAGTGAAAGTCCCGCTGCGATCATTGCTCGGTGCATTACCAAATCTCCCGAAGGGAATCGAAGAAGGGACGAAAGAGGACGAATGCGAGACTGCGTCGTCCTGCTGCTACATCGCCAACGACCGTCGAGCCCATCGACTGGTCGGTGACACCTTTTAGAGTCGACGGTACGGTGGCGCCGAGTCGGATGACAGGTTGTTGTTCGGCATTGGGATGCACCGCAGATGCGATATCTTGAACTTCACCGGTCCAGCTGACATCAGGCTGAGCCCGCAGACGCAAGCGGCAGATCAAAGGCTGGCTTTCTGATTGGGCCTGCAGGACATGTCCAATGTGTTGCTCGGCCAGTTCCAGGTCGGCGATCATTCCGGCGGATGAATCCACCACGTCAAAAAGCCATTGACCTTGGAAGACGTCACGTCCCACCAAGGTTTCTTTTTCATCCCAGCGTCGGATTTGGCCTCGGACTGTCGAGCGAATCGACATCGATTCTTGCACGGCCTGCAGTAGCTCAAGTTGTTTCTCATACGATCGAATACGTTCTCGAAGAACCAATTCGTTCGTCGAAGATTGCAGCCCGCTCGACTCGGTTGATGTGTCGGACGAACTCGATTGGTTCGATCGGCCGGATCGAATCGTGCGACGCCCGGCCAGTTCTGCTTTCGCTGTCGCCAAGTTTCCCGCGACCATTTGGGTTTGCAGGTCGAGTTCGTCGCTTCGCAGTTCGAGAAGGAGTGTGCCCGGTTCGACTTGTTGTCCATCTTCGACGTGTACCGTGACCACTCGGGCCGCAGTCGGTGCAAAGAGACGTTGTTGGTGGATCGGTTCCAGGCTGCCTGCCACGGGGAGTCGCAAGGGAACCTGGACAAAAGCCAGGACCAACGTGACGGCGGCGAGGACGGTCGCCCAAATTGCTCTCGAGAATCGACGTTTGGGGCGTGGCGGCGATGTTTGAAATTGGTCGACTGCACGCTGGAGCGCGGGGGCAAGTGTGCTGCTGATCGATTCCCAGTCCGCTCTTAGATCTGCCGAGTCGACTTGTTGTGCTGACGAGTCGAACGTTTCAAGAATTAAGAACGACGTCGCTTCGGTTGCCTCTTTCGCACGAAGCGGCAGAATCAATATCGTTTGCGCACCGGAGTTCTCGCGATAACGATCCAGCTGGTTTTGAAAGAACGTGTCAGTTCGGGGCTCGGTCGATTCCTGAATATGCGAAAGGATCGAGGACCAATCGCGAGCGACGGGCGAATCCACCGCGGTCTCGGATTGCACGGAGGAACCCATCGGAACCCATTGGTTCTCTCGCCGCGCGAACCACAACGCTCGGTCAGCGCGAGTGCGAGCGACGATGTCGTGACACAGTTGATACGGTGTCAGTTCATCGGTCGGCGCGGCGGATTGAGATGGAATGGTGGCTGTCATGGTTGCGATTGGGAGCCGGTTTCACGGTTGAAACCAGTTGCCTAGTTTAACCAGCCGTCGCAAAGTCTCTGCGTCGTTGTTTGGGTGTACTTGGAAACCCTCGCTGCTCCATTTGATTGAGATTCGCTCAATCTCGATGCATCGATCAGTCGAAGAATCCGGATAGTGCGGGTTGCATCAGTTGTGCCTCCTGCGCCCTCATTTAGCGGATTCATCGAGGGGAAAGTGTGACCAAAGGTCGACCCAGTGCAGGTCGTTCGATGGTTCGATGGGCATTGGGTCATCGAGCTCGGCGGATTTTGTGCGCCGGCGGAATGGTTCTGACGATGGCACCGGCCATCAGTTCGTTGGGTTGCCGTGCGTCAAGGGCATTGCCTGAAACGATTGGCAATCGCACGGCTCATGTCGATCAGATCATGTCTCGCGTTGACGCCGGGGCACCGCCGGAAACGCTCACGACACCGGTGATTGCACCGCTGACATTACGAGATCCCGAGGCATTGGCCAAAGCGGATTACCGAGACCTGACGCTGCAGCAAGCTCTCAATCAAGCGATGAGCAACAGTGAGGTCTTGCGGGATCTCAATGCAACCGTGCTGCGGGCACCTGAGACGGTGACGACCGATGAGAGCCCCGGATTGGTCCAAACGGATCCACAACTTGGAATGGAAGCCGCACTCTCGGCGTTTGATGCGCAGCTCACTGCGGTCGGCACTTGGCAAAACAACGACCGTCGGTTCAACAACCGATTCTTTGGCGGTGGTGCTAACGCGTTCAAGCAAGATGTGCATGACTACGTATTGCAGTTGTCCAAGCGAACGGCAACGGGTGCGGAGATCAGTCTGCGAAGCATCACGGATTACGACGCGAACAATGCGACGGGCAACCTGACGCCTAGTGCCTGGCAAACGCAATTGCACGCTGAATTGCGACAACCATTGCTGCAGGGCGGCGGGTTGGCATTCAACCGGATCGCCGGGCCAGCGGCTTTGCCGGGTGTGTACAACGGTGTCTTGATTGCGAAGACGAATAGCGACATCTCCAACGCTCAGTTTCGCGAAGACGCCCGCAACTATCTCAGCAACGTGATCAATGCGTACTGGGATTTGTACTTTGCTTATCGCGATGTCGACGCCAAGCAAGAAGCAGTCGCTCGCAGCTTAGAAACATGGCGAAGCTATGACGCACAGAAGTCGTCCAACCGACGCGGCGGATCGGCGGAAGCTTTGGCAAGAGAGCAGTACTACCGATTTGTGTCAGAGCTGCAAGACGCGATCGCGGGCAAACTGATTCAGCGAACCCAAACCAACAACTCCACCTCTGGCGGCACCTTCGCGGGCGTCACGGGAGTTCAAGCGGCGGAGCGTCGTTTGCGTTTGTTGATTGGTTTGCCGATCGCCGATGGGCAACTGCTGCGTCCTGTCGACGAACCCTTGTCGGCTCCGTTGATCTTTGACTCTCAATCGTTGGCGGTTGACGCGTTGCGAATGCGGAGCGAATTGCAGCAACAGCGGTTGCTGGTCAAACGTCGCGAGTTAGAAGTCATCGCGGCGAAGAACTTTCAACTGCCAACTTTGGACCTTGTCACCACGTATCGACTGCGCGGTCTCGGCAAGGATTTGGCGGGCAGCGATTCCGCGTTCAACGAACTTGGGACCGGCGACTACCAAGAGTATGAAGCCGGAGTTGAATTCCGTATGCCGGTTGGTTTTCGCCAAGCACACGCGGCGGTGCAGCATGCCAAGATTCAGGTGGCGCGTGAACGGGCGGTGTTGCGAGAGCAAGAGCGGCAGATCACCCATGACTTGCTAGCGGTGGTCGCGGAGACGGATCGAGCATACGCCCAGATGGAAACCAACTTGAATCGCTACCTGGCCTCGAAGGATGCACTGGATGCTCTCGAGGCCAACCGCAAGGCGGGGTTGCCGATCAGTTTGGAGCAATTGCTTGACGCCCAGCGACGGCTCAACGAGTCACAGTCTCGCTATCACTTGGCGATGACCGAGTACATGATCGCGGCCAAAAACGTGTACTTCGAATCCGGGACCTTGCTCGAAAACTGCCACGTCGGAATCATCGGCGACACGGTCAAAGCAGTGCCGGTTGCTTCTGAGTAGCCGGTTCGTGGCTGTCAGGTGAGCGGAAGATCTTCGACCCCGTTCAGGGTCGGCGCCACGGAATCACCGCGGAGCGGTGACAGACGGACGCCATAAGGTGGCAGCCAACTTCTCATCATTCGCGGCCAGCGCCTTTGCAACACTTGTACCCGACAGAAGGCCTCTGTCGGGTACACGATTGCCGTACTACCTGTAGCCGACGGAGGCCCTGCGTCGGCATGAGCGCAACCCAACGCGGAAGCGTTTGGTTTCCCCGCAGGTCGGGGATGATGAGTTTGCCGATGTCTGCTGCTTTGCTGGCGTGTTTTGCCGACAGAGGGCCTCTGTCGGCAACATGATCAGAGAGCCTCAGCGCGGACCGGTTCAGGCTTTTTGCATCGAGAGAATGCGTTCGTGGCCGGCGAGGTCTTTGATCAGGTGGATCTCTTTGTAGCCACCGTTTTGCTCGGCCAACGTCTTGCTGACGCCCGCGATCATGGGGCTGAGCTCGATGATCAGTTGGCCGCCATCATTCAGACGCTGGACGGAATCGTTGAGCAACCGAGCGATGATCTCGGTTCCATCGGGACCCGATAGCAACGCGCCGCGAGGTTCGAATTCACGGACGGTGGTTGGCAATTCGTCGTACTCGGATTGGCTGATGTAAGGTGGGTTGCTGCAGATCACGTCGAAGGTTTGGTCGGGTTCCAGCCCATCGAACAAATCGCTTTGCAACAGCGTGACTCGATCGGAGAGCTTCAGGTTCTCGACGTTCCATTTGGCGATGTCGAGAGCGGTCAAGCTGATGTCGACGGCGGTGACTTGCGTCTTGGGCAGCGACTTGGCGATTGCAACCGCGATCGCTCCGCTGCCGGTTCCGATGTCCAGCACCGTTGGGCTGGGGCGGTCTGACAGACGACCTTTGATTTGGTCGATGGCTTCGATGACCAAGTGCTCAGTTTCGGGCCGGGGCACCAACACGTTCTCGTCGACGCGAATGGAGATCGAGTAGAACTCACGGTAGCCGACCAGTTGGGCGACGGGGGCGCCTTCACCGCGTCGTCGAACGAGTTCGCGAAAGGCGACGCGTTGTTCTTCTTCGGGGACTTTATCGAACGACGTGTAGAGCTCAATGCGTTGGCAACCACGCGCATGGGCGAGCAGGATTTCCGCATCCAATCGCGGCGATTCGCTACCCTTTTTCCGGAAGAAGTCCGTGGTCCATTCCAGCAGACGCATGACGGTCCACGGGGTGTCGTTGCTGGTTTCAGCCATAAATTAGTCAATCATGTCGCCGCGGAGTTGATCGCGATCATATTCGATCAACGCTTCGGTAACAGGATTGAGATCGCCCGCGATGATTTGATCGAGTTTGTAAATCGTTAGGTTGATGCGGTGATCGGTCAACCGATTTTGCGGGAAGTTGTACGTTCGGATGCGTTGGCTTCGGTCGCCGGAACCGATCAATCCTTTGCGTGCCTCAGCTTGCTTGGCAGCTTCTTCTTCACGCTTTTTCTCGTAGATCCGAGCCTTCAAAACGCGGAGGGCTTTCGCCAGGTTTTTGTGCTGGCTTTTCTCGTCCTGGCATTGCACGACGATGCCTGTTTCATGGTGAGTCAGTCGCACGGCCGAGTCGGTTTTGTTGACGTGCTGGCCGCCGGGGCCGGAAGCACCGAAGAAGTCTTTGCGGTAATCGTCTGGTTTCAGATCGATTTCGACATCTTCCGGTTCGGGCATCACCGCGACAGTTGCGGCGGAGGTGTGCACGCGACCTTGTGTTTCCGTTTCAGGAACGCGTTGGACACGGTGACCACCGGATTCGTACTGCAGGTCACGAAAGACATTGTCGCCTTCGAGGGTCAACGTGACATCTTTGAAGCCGCCCATTTCGGTGGGGCTGGCGTCCATCAGTTCGGTCTTCCAACCCACTTTTTCGGCGTAGCGGGTGTACATTTCGAACAAGTCACGTGCGAACAGGGCTGCTTCATCGCCGCCCGTGCCGGCGCGGATTTCCATCACGCACCGCGTGCGGTGAGAGTCTTCGCCGCCAACGGTCAGTGAAAGCAGATCTTCCCAAACGGTTTCGCGTTCCTTCCGGAGCGATTCCATCTCGGATTCCGCCATTTCTCGTTCATCGACATCCTCAGCGTCCGCGACCATCGCCACGCACTGATGGATTTCGTCCGTCAGGCGTTTGAAGGTCCGGTATTGGTTGGCCAAGCGGTTCAGTCCACCGTGTTCTCGGGCCGTCGCGCTCATGCGAGCACCGTCGGAGAGAACTTCCGGGTCGGACATGTCGTTTTCGAGTTTCTCGAAACGCGCCAGTTTTTCCTCGAGGATGTCGCGGATAGATCCGCTCATTTGGTGGCTTTCTTAGCCTTCTTCTTTTGCAACGATCCGTAGGTACCAGCAGCAAATTTCTTCTGGAACTTGTCGATACGACCGGCGGTGTCAACGTATTTCAGTTTGCCGGTGTAGAACGGATGGCACTCGCTGCAAATGTCGATTTTCAGCTCGGGACGCGTGCTGCGGGTGGTGAAAGTGTTGCCGCAACCGCAGGTGACGGACGTTTCTTGGTAGTTGGGGTGAATGCCGTCTTGCATGACGTTCAAACTCGAGCCAATGAGGGTGTTACGACGGTGGTTTTCGACAGAACCGTCGGTCAAGTGAATTCGCTGTCGGTCGAATCCCAGATATTACGTTAAACCAGGTGGAATGTTCAAGGGCGAGGGGCTCAAACGCTGGCGAAATCCCCTCCTACCAGTTGGCGGCCAGTCGGCATTGCCAGCTGAGAACCGAAAGAGGGGGATGTGTTTTGAGCCTTCTGGCCATGAAGGGTTTGATAATGCGAGTCGATCGCATTAGAGTCCCCCGGATCACCTTCAAAAGCTAGCCAGCCATCGAAGAACGCCCCGATGCCTCACGTATCTGACAAGCAAACGAAATCGCGTTCGTTTGCCAGATTGCCCCTTTCATCGGCCGCGACTTCTCGCCAGCCATGCTTGTTCTTCAACGAAAACCTGTTTTCGGGACAATTGCATGCGCTCGCTCGCACCATCGAAACTCATCACCGCCCCTTCGACGAATCAATCCCCCGCGACGATGCGGCCTGGGTTCACTTTGGTGGAACTGTTGGTTGTGATCGCCATCATTGGCGTTCTGGTCGGATTGTTGCTGCCCGCCGTTCAAGCCGCCCGCGAGGCCGCCCGGCGGATGAGCTGTGGCAACAATCTCAAACAAGTCTCTCTCGCAATCCACAACTACGAGTCGGCCTACAAAAAGCTGCCGCCGGCTTGGACGAACCCGGGGCAGGGATCGGGGTGGTCAATGCAGGCTCGCATTCTTCCGTTTCTCGAGGAAGCCGCTTTGTCCGAAGGGGTCGACTTCAGCCGTGATTACGGAGAGTCCTATTTGACGATTGACGGCGTTCAAGTTCCCACATCGTCGTTTCGGGTCGCTGCATATCAGTGCCCCAGCGATCCGCGGGATAACCCTCGCTTTGGATCGTCCGGCCCACAGTATTACAAACTGAATTACGCCACCAACGAGGGTGTTTGGTTTGTGCTGGATGAAGCCACGAATCAGGTGGGCGATGGGATGTTCGTTCCCGGTCGCTACCTTGGATTTCGCGATTGTTTGGACGGGACCAGCAACACAATGGCTCTGGCGGAAGTCAAGGGTTGGACACCGTATGCTCGTGACGCGAAGCACAGCGGAACGATGACGATGCCGATCAACACGGACGAGATTTGTGCTCTGGGTGGTGATTTCAAAACTGAGACGGGACACACCGAATGGATTGATGGCCGTGTGCACCAGGCCGGTGTGACGACAGTCTTTTCACCGAACAAAAAAGTTCTGTGCGAGATCTCTGGCGTGGAATACGACATTGACTTCACCAACATGCGGGAAGGCAAGTCGCCTCCGGCAGGTGTTCGCACCTACGCAGCGGTCACTTCTCGAAGTTATCACCAGGGTGGTGTTCACGTGTCGTTGCTGGATGGTTCGGTTCGCTTCATCACGGATTCTGTTGAACTTGAGCTTTGGCAGTCCATGTCGACACGAGCAGGGCACGAAGTGATTCAAATTCCTTGATCGTCGAGAATGGGTTCGCTTCACTCGGTCAGGCAGAGGATGGGCGAAAGTTCCCAGGCTTTCTGCCTGGAATGGTCGTTTGCATCAATGGAGGCAAGGTGGCTAAGCGGTGAGGCATCACATCGAGAAGACGAAGAAAAACATTCCGATGAAGCCTAGCAACATGATAAACAGCACCAGGCCAATGACCTTGCCCGCGGTGTCAAGTGTTTTGGTGTCTGCGTAGCCTTCCGGACAGACCATGCAGCGCAGGAAGACAAAAAGGTTGACCAGCGGGATGATCGTCGCGAAGCCCCAAAAACCGCTGCTGCCCTGATTGATCATTCGGTACCAAGACAGAGCAATCGTGGCCACTCCCGCAATCAGCGCCAGCGGGACATCAACCGCAACCACTCCGGCTTCGGTCACCGAATATGCCACTGCGGCGAGAATCCACTGCATGGCCGTGATCCCAAAATAGCCGAGTGCAAAAGCCAGGCGGCCGATCCCGCCGTACCGCATGCCTGCGGTGCTGTACGAGTCTTCGGCAATTTCAATGGTTGTTTGGTACGGGTTTTGTTCGTTCATAGACCTGTTCAATGTGTCAGGGCGGAATCTGGACCTGTATTTGTTTGCAAGGGGAGATGCACGACAGGGCCGCCTGCGGGTGGTCGTGTTTGTAACTCTGACGCTTGGATGCACGATATCATGGTGCAGTCACACGATTCTAAATTTCCTCTTTGGGAGACGTTTGAGAGCGACTGAAATGAAAGGTTGTCGGATTCATCCAATCCTTTTGGCTGAGCCCGGAATAGTGTTCTGATCTGCATCATAAGTGGTGCCGGAACAGCTTGCCTTGATGAATCGATCGATTCGTTTGATGCAGGGAGTTTCGTCCATGGTCAGATTTGATCCGTGGTGGTGGGTTTCGCCTGCCGATCCGTGATCGAGTGCTAGGGTTGAGCGGACAACTGGAAAATGCCTGACCGGTTCGTCACATGTGGGTTCAGCGAACTTCGCCGAGCACACGATGGTCTCGAAGGACCACGACAGCCGAATCAGGCCAGCGACTCAAGGAGCGATCTCTACATGCTGATGCGACAACCGTGCCCCGATCTTCAGTTCGCCTACTCCCCGCCATTCGGAGCGACGCTCACGGAGAAGGGAGTGCAGTTTTCGGTCTTCAGCCGTTCCGCAACCGAAATGCGGTTGTTGCTGTACAACAAGGTGACCGATCGCGAACCAGCTCAAGTCATTGACTTCGATCGGGGAACCGACCGTTGGGGTGACGTTTGGAGCTTGCACGTACCGGGCCTCGAAGCAGGCCAACTTTATCATTTCCAAGCCAGCGGACCCTGGGAACCTGAAAATGGTCACCGGTTCGATTCCACGGCTCGGTTGATCGATCCTTATGCTCAGGCGTTGGCGGGAACCTACCAAAAGCAAACCGATGGTGTCGTGCGTCCGCCAAAGTGCGTGGTCGTCGATGGCACGTTTGATTGGGAAGGCGATCGTCACGTTCGTCGTGACGTCAGCGAATCGATCATTTATGAAATGCACGTTCGTGGTTTCACCAAGAGCAAGACCGCCAAAGTCAAAGCTCCTGGCAGTTACCTCGGTGTGATTGAAAAGATTCCATATCTGAAGTCATTGGGCGTCACTTCGGTTGAATTGATGCCGGTGCACGAGTTCCCCATTCGGGACCCGCAGGGCAAAAAGCTCTCGCGACCAAACTATTGGGGGTATGACCCGATGGCGTTCTTCGCGCCTCATCGCGGTTATGCACACGACTCGGCTCCTGGTGCTCAGGTCAACGAGTTCAAGCAGATGGTCAAGGCTCTGCACTCCGCGGGGATCGAAGTCATTCTTGACGTTGTGTTCAACCACACCTGCGAAGGCAACGAACAAGGTCCGACGCTGTCATTCAAAGGACTTGAAAACCAAGTCTATTACATCCTTTCGGAAGGCCAGCATTACTGCAACTACAGCGGTTGCGGCAACACGATCAATGGGAATCACCCCGTCGTTCGCGAGATGATTTTTCATTGCTTGCGACACTGGGTCCACAACTACCACATCGATGGCTTCCGGTTCGACCTGGCCAGTATTTTGAGCCGCGATAGGAGCGGGAACTTGATTCCCAACCCACCGATGGTGGAACTGATCGCGGAAGATCCGATGTTGGCCGACACCAAGATCATTGCTGAAGCCTGGGACGCAGCGGGTGCCTACCAAGTCGGTAGCTTTGGCAATCACCGCTGGGCGGAATGGAACGGTCGATACCGTGACGATGTGCGAGGTTTTTGGCGTGGTGATGCTGGAACTCTCGGCCCGCTGGCAACTCGATTGGCAGGCAGCAGCGATTTGTATCAACACGCCGGACGTCCGCCGTCTTGCAGTGTGAACTTGGTGACCACGCATGATGGTTTCACCATGAACGATTTGGTTTCGTACAAGGACAAGCACAACGAAGCCAACGGTGAAGACAACAACGACGGTGACAACCACAACATCAGTGACAACTATGGTGTGGAAGGCCCGACGCGAAAGAAGGCGATCAGCACGATCCGCAGCCAGCAAGTTCGCAACATGTTGGCGACGTTGTTGACCAGCCAAGGCGTGCCAATGATCGTCAGCGGTGACGAGGCTCGCCGAACGCAGAAGGGTAACAACAACGCCTACTGCCAAGACACTGATATCTCGTGGTTCGATTGGCGACTCGTCGAAAAGAACGCTGACTTGGTCCGCTTTGTCAGTGCATTGATTGATTTCCGAAAGAACCAACCAACGATCCGTCGTCGCGAATACTTGACTGGTCAACCGGTTGATGGTCGGAAGGTGCCGGACGTGTCTTGGTACGGTCCATCGGGCGACCCGTTGAATTGGGATCAAGGTGAATTGGCGATGGCGGCATACATTGCTGCCCCGAGCCGAATCGATGATCCGGAAGGTTTGGGACGAGACGTGATCTTGATGTTCAACAGCACCGGCGATCACCGCGAATTCCACTTCCCGGCGATTGCTCGTGGAACTCAGTGGAATCTGTTTGTCGACACCGCGGCAGCACCGCCAGAAGACATCTACCCTGATGTCGATGGTCCAATGCCTCCGAACAATCGAATCGTCGAAGTTGGGCGTCATTCAATGCGGATCTATGTCTGTAACGCGCCGCCAAAGTAATCCGGTCAAGAACTCAGGGTGAAATTTGAATCCACCTTCCGCGGTTGAGTGCCGGGAAGGTTGGAGGATTGGCCGCCAGTTGGCTGCACTTTTCTTCGATGCTTATCGCAAGCTTCTCAATGATCCGCGGCGGGAGAAAACCCGTCGCGGATCGCTTCGTTTGTGGCCATTCGGCTATGATCAAGGCATGCAGCCATTGATCCTTTTGACGAACTTTGCCAAGGCGACTTTCACGCGTCCGACGACGTTTGCTCATCGCAATGATGGTTGGTGCTGGCTGTTTGGTTGGTGTTTGGGGCTGTTGTGTCTGTGTTGTTGGATCGGTTGCAAGCCATCTGCACCGGCCAATTCGGTCGTTCCGAACGAGGAACCCAAGCCCGTCGTCAACGAACCTTTCAGCCTACGAGAACAGATTGCTCAGCAGGTTCGAGATGGTCGACCAGCGGAAGCGATCAAGTTGTTGGATGAGTTGATCGCTACCAAACCAGCCGAAGAAGTCGCACTCGCATCGCAGGCCGCCAGCTTGGCTTTTGAAGCTGGCGATGCGAGCGAAGCGATGAGGCGGCTACGGGAGTTGATTCAGGCTCATCCGCAGAATGTAGAATTGCGACGAGACTACGCCGGTTTGCTGGCTCAACGCGGTTACCGCTTTGATGCCAACGTGCAATACCGATTGCTGGCCGGACGAGTTGGCTTGAGCCCACCGGAATTGATCGGGTTGATCTACCCGCATCGGCCTCAGGTCAATTTTGAATCCAAGCCGGATATCAAAGACCGAGACGCGGTGGATCGCAAAGGAGTGCTGAGCGTTGTCGCCGCGCTTCGCAGTCGTGGCGATTTGCAGGAAGCCATCGATGTGTTGGCGACCAGTGACGAAATCAAACGCAATGATCCCGCCGCCGTCGCGATGCTCGGTTGGTTGTATGCGTCGGCTCAGCAAGAATCCCAGTGGATTGATTGGGCGATTGAGACGGACGCTAAGCGGCTTCGTCGTTACCCGGCCTATTGGTTGTCATGGGGCATCGCACTGCGCGATGGAGTGCTCGCATCGCAAACGGACGTGAAGCCAGCAACTCTCAGCCGCCGAAACGACTTTGCGGCTCGCTGTTTCTTAGAAGCGATCCGTCGCGAACCGCACAGCCAAGTCGCCTGGGATAGCCTTTCCGCCACGTTGGAAGTTTTGGACGCCGAGTCGAAGGTCGTTTCTGCGAGGGAAGGTTCGCTCAAGGATGCTCGCGAACGTCTTAGCGAGCGATTGCTGCAATTGGACGAGACTCAGTGGCTCGCGAATCAACTTTGGAACGCACAATCCAGCCCAGTGTCGCGAGAGGAGCAAGCAGAGATGTTCGACCGTTTGGCGGACTTGCTTTGGAAGCAAGGTTGTCTCGGGGAATCGCTGGGTTGGCAATCGCTTCTGGCGTCCATGCATCCGATCAGGGACTGGAGCACCCTCAGGCGAACAACGCAGGAAACGTTCACGAAACACCCCAAAGGAATCGACGAACGAGTCTTGTTGGTGGGATTGGATCTCGAGCAGTTTGCGGATCAAAGTTCCGTATGGATGGAAGCACTCGCCAGGCGAACACGCAGCGAAACTGCGACCGGCAATCCACCGCCAACCAGCATCGAATCGCCCCAGGCTCGCTTGGTGGATGTGGCGTCAGAGGTGGGCATCCACTTTCAGTGGTTCAATGCGGTTGATCCAGTCGAGTCGGAATTTCGACTGCATGAGCCTTTGGGTGGCGGGGTGGCTTGTTTGGATTTCGACGCGGATGGACGAGTTGATTTTTACTTCAATCAAGCCGCCGGCGAGGCGACCACGCGTTCGGGTGTGAAGCCCAATGCCTTGTATCGTCAATTGGACGGAAAGTTCACGAACATCGTCGATGTATCGATGAGTGATGATCGCGGGTACGGGCATGGGGTGACCGCCGGCGACTGGAACCAAGACGGTTGGCCGGATCTTTTGCTGGCCAACTTTGGTGAAAACGCATTGTTGATCAATCAAGCCGACGGGACGTTTGAAAAACACCTGCTTTCGGAACTAAGCGAAACAGAATCGGTGTCATCCGAATCGTTCACCCTTTCCGCAGCGATTGCTGATGTGACCGGTGATCAATTGCCGGATATTGTCGAGGTCAATTACGTCGATGATTCTGCGGTCCGAAAGCCGATCGAAAGAACTCCGGATGGGACGCCGGTCAAGTTGCCGGGGCCTTTGCATTTCCAACCGGCATTGAGTGAGGTGTTGGTTTCTAACGGAAAGGGTGCAGGACGGCGACAATCATTGGGCGATTCAGCGCAATCTCGCAGCACTGGCATGGGCGTGATGATCGCCGACATGGACCAGCAGCCAGGGAACGAAATCTTTGTCGCGAATGATCAACGAGCCAACCACTTTTGGTTTCAAGCTGGCGATGCAAACGAGGAGCAAGAATGGCGAAACCAAGCCGCGATACGAGGCGTCGCGGTTGGGCCTGGTGGAGACAAGAACGCTTGCATGGGCATTGCGATGGCGGACTTCAATCGCGATCAGAAGCTGGATTTGCATGTCAGTAATTTCTACGACGAATGGGCCAATCATTTTTGCCAAACCAGCGCGGGCATGTTTGCTGATCGCGCCGTTGCGTTTGGAATCGATCAATTGACGTCACGCACGACTGGGTTCGGCGTGCAGGGTTTGGACTACGACAACAATGGCTGGATTGATTTGTTAGTTGCCAACGGGCACGTCGAGGATTTGACCGACCGTGGGACACCCTTCCGGATGAAGACGCAGTTGTTGGTCAATCAAGGCAAACGCTTTGAGCTTGCAAAAATGGACGATCCCGACGGCCAATGGGAACGTGAACGTCTTGGTCGCGGAGTGGCAACATGCGACTTCGATCGCGATGGGCGTCTGGACGCGGTTGTGACTTACGCGGATTCCGCAGCGGAACTGTTGCGAAACGAAACGGAGGCCGTTGGCAACTACATCCAATTGCGACTGATTGGCACACGATCCGAGCGGGATGCCATTGGGGCTCACATCGAGTTGACCGCGGGGGACCAAGTTTGGACAAGTGTGGTCACGGCGGGAGATGGCTACGCCTGTCGCAACGAAGCCATTTTGCATTTTGGCTTGGGTGATGTTGCCACGCTAGATTCCATTGCCGTGCAATGGCCAAGCGGGGAAGTTCAGCGCTGGGACACGATCAACAGCAAGCCCATTGATGTCAATCGACGTGTCGGCATCGTGGAAGGTTTGAAGGAACCGTTCGAAGATCGGTGAGAGAGAGCTCAACGGTTTCGATCGTTTGGTGAAGAGTGGGGCCGTTTGAGTAAAGTCTGGCTCAGGCTTCTAGATTGTGGGGATCCATCACAGGCTGGAAGCCTATGCCACTGATTCAGGCACTCATTTCGCTGCGGCTTGTTCGGCCGCGAAAGCTCGCAGGGGTTTGGGCAGTGGGAATTGCACGTCTTCTTCCCGGACGACTTGTGTGTCCACTGACGCATCGAAGTTCTCTTTCAGCCAATCGATGGTTGACTGAACCACTGATTCGGGAGCACTGGCACCCGCGGTGATCAGCACTCGGTCGTCATCAGAAAATTGATCGACCGCGAGGTCTTGTGGGCCGTCGACCAGCATTGCTCGTTTGCCTTGTTCAGCCGCGAGTTCCTTAAGTCGTTGACTGTTGCTGCTGTTTTGGCTGCCGAGGACAACGATGACATCGGCGTCCTCTCGAAGCAGTTTGACGGCCTCCTGCCGGTTTTGTGTCGCGTAACAAATGTCGTCCTTCGGTGGCGAATGAATTTCAGGGAAGCGTTCGCGAAGACGGCGGATGACTCGGCCGGCATCATCGACAGACAGAGTTGTTTGGGTGAGGTAGGCCAGTTGGGTGCCCGGTTCGAATTCCAAGCGATCAACATCGGCTTCGTCTTCAACCAACACAATCGCTTCGGGAGCTTCACCCATCGTGCCGAGCACTTCATCGTGGCCTTCGTGGCCGATCAAGATGATTGTGTAACCGGCTTTGGCGTACTTGATTGCCTCCAAGTGCACTTTGGTGACCAATGGACAGGTGGCATCGAGTGCGTGCAACTTGCGGGCTTGGGCAGCCTTGCGTATCTCGGGCGACACTCCGTGAGCGGAGAACAGCAACACGCCGCCCTCAGGAACTTCGTCGATGGTATCGACAAAGACCGCTCCTTTTTCGCGAAAAGTCTTGACCACGAATTGGTTGTGGACGATCTCGTGGTAAACGTAGACCGGCGGCCCAAATTTCTGCAGCGTCAGATCCAGCGAATCAATTGCCATGTTGACCCCGGCACAGAAACCTCGGGGAGCCGCCAAAATGATTTTCATGGGTGTCAATTTTTGAGGTCGCTGATGGCGTCAAAACGGGGGCATCAGCCTGTTTGTTCTTGATGAGTTGGTCATCCGCTAGAATAACCGCAGAAGCCCCAAAACGTCCAACGGCCCAATTTCACGTTGACCTCAGCCAGGTATCTCGTTGCCCCCAGCCACCACCTTCGATCGCACGGATGAGCCCAATCGAGGTTCGGGGTGCGCCGATTCGGGACGCTCAGAGTCTGGGGGCACCGAATCGGAAAACACTGGGTCGGGGCGTTCGGCGGCAAAGAGCACCTCGATCATTCACGGAGAAGACGGACGCGGATGCTTTCGCGACGGTTTGGCGGATTCGCGAGCCGAATGCCGGGCGATTGCGAAAGCGAGCCGGGAGAATTTTCTCGTGGCGACTTGTTTGTTGCCGCGCGCTGTAAGGCAGCCTTTCTACGATTTGTATGCCTTTTGCCGCACGGCAGATGATCTCGCCGATGAGTCGGGAACGCCAGAAAAAGCCGTCCAAGCGTTGGCGGAGTATCGGCAGGCGGTTGCGGCGATGTATTCGGCTAAACGGCAAGACGGCCAAATCGCCGGCATTTTTGTGGCGTTGGCGGACACGGTGCATCGATTCTCGATTCCTAGGCAATTGCTGGATGATCTCTTGGACGCATTTGTCCAGGATCAATCGGTCGTGCGTTACCGCGACGAAGAACAATTGCTTGATTACTGTCGCCGGTCGGCCAATCCGGTCGGGCGAATGATCCTGCGACTCGCGGATGCGGATAGCGATGAAAATGTGTTGTTGTCCGACGAAATTTGCACGGCGCTTCAGTTGGTGAATTTTTGGCAAGATGTTTCGCGGGACCGCTTGATCGGTCGGGTGTATCTCCCGCAGTCGATCATGCACCGGTTCGGGTTTGAAGAAGAAACCATTCGCCGGGGTTTGGATTCGGGGCAAACCACTCCGAGCGAAGTTCGCGAGGCGATCAAGTTCCTGTGCGAACGAACACGAGAACGCTTTCACCGCGGGGTGCCCTTGGTGGATCTGGTTCCGGGTTGGTTGAGTGCGGACCTAAAGTTATTCGTCGAGGGCGGTCTCGCAACCGTCGACGCGATTGAAGCGATTGATTTTGACGTGTTAAGAGTTCGTCCGGTCGTTCGTCGTTCAACGCAACTGCGATTGCTCGGTCAAGCGATGTGGCAACGGTTTAGGTCAGGACGTGTTCGTGGAGAAACATCGCGATGACATCTGACCACAAACAACTGATGTCCAGCTACGCGGCGGTGCGAAGAATTTCGCGTCGGTCGGGAAGCAGCTTTTATCGCTCGTTTTGGTTGTTGCCGCGAGCGAAACGCGACGCGATGTCGGCGCTGTATGCCTTCGCGCGCGTGACCGATGATTTGGGTGACTGCGACGAACCGCTTGCTTTGCGTAGAAGTTGGCTGCAATGGTGGCGTCAAACCACGGCGATGAATCTAATCGGAGAAGGAAGCCAGCCGATCCGATTGGCGGATGGTGTCGAGAACATTCCTCCCAATTCGTCCGTCGATTTGGTTCGACATGCCACGGAGATCATGCCAGCACTGCGGCATGCGGCAGATCGCTATCAAATACCCTCTCGATATCTACTCGAGATTATCGATGGCGTGATGGCGGATCAACAGAAGAACCGGTTTGATACGTTTGAGCAACTTGAACACTATTGTTACTTGGTCGCTTCAGCGGTTGGAATCGCGTGTTTGCATATTTGGGGCTTCCGTTCGCCGTTGCCGATGCAAGCCGCCGTGGACTGCGGTTTGGCATTCCAGTTGACCAATATTTTGCGAGATGTCAGTGAAGACGCCGCGCGGGGACGGATTTATCTTCCTCGTCAGCACTATGAACAACATGGTTTAGAAGAAGATGATCTGTTGAATCCGCGAAAAGACGCGAGGCTGCGTTGTTTGTTGCTCGACGAAACCCGTCGCGCGGCGGAGCTGTTTGATTCAGGGTGGCGTGTTTGGGATTCGTTGCACGACGATGGTCGCCCAATGTTCAGCATGATGTGGCGGACGTATCGGAAACTGTTGCAGCGGATCATTGATGATCCGGATGCTGTGGTCTCTCGTCGTGTCTCGCTCGGGATGCGGGATCGAATTGGCATCGTGTCTCATCATTTTGTGGGGCCTTTGTACCGACGTCTGCCCGTTCCACCGCTTGAGTTGATGACGGTCGAAGAGCCAGTTTCAACTCGTGGTGATGAACCGGTATGACGAGTCGAGTCGTCATTGTCGGTGGAGGAATCGCTGGACTATCTGCCGCCGAAGCACTTTCGCGGACCGGTGTTTTTCATCGTGGTGAAATGCAGGTTGTGGTGGCAGAATCGCGACGCAATACGGGAGGCAGAGCGGGATCATTTGTTGAGTCTCGCTCCGGTCAAACGGTCGACTATTGCCAGCACGTTGCGATGGGGTGCTGCACGACTTTGTTGGATCTGCTCCAGCGGATGGGGCTGCTGGATCGCTTTCAGTGTTACAGCGAGTTGACGTTCTATCATCCGCAGCATGGATTCAGCCGGTTCCGTCCAAGTCGTTGGTTGCCCCCGCCGTTGCATCTTTCATCAGCGCTCTCTTCATTGAAACATTTGTCGCGAAAGAACCAACGCGAGATTCGGGCTGCCTTGTGGCGTCTGATGAGGACGCCTGAGTCCGAGTTGATCGATGTCACCGCTTCGGTTTGGTTGCAAGCCAATGGGCAATCCGAAGACACGCTTGAAAGATTTTGGGACGTGATTTTGATCAGCGCTCTGGGCGACATTCCAAAACGAGTCTCCATGGCCGCTGCCAGGAAAGTGATGATCGATGGATTTGCGGGTGCGAGGCATGCGAGTGATGTTTGGGTGCCTCGGCGTCCTTTGTCTGAAATCTTTGGCGATGGGTTTCGAAAACCATTGGATCAGCGCGGGGTCGCGTTTGAGCTTGGGCATGCTGTTCGTGAATTGAACTGGAATGCCGAATCCAACCGGTGGACCATCGAACGCTCTGGTGCCGAATCTCTGCTTGCTGACCATGTGATCGTGGCAACGCCCTGGCATGTCAGTCGCCGATGGTTTCCGGAGATTTGGGGTGAGCAATCGACATCATTCTCATCCTCGCCAATCACCGGGTTGCACCTTTGGCTCGACCGTTCATTGACACCCATGCCTCATGTGGTGATGGTGGGAACGTTGGCCCAATGGTTCTTTCAAGACCCGATCCAAACGATCGGAAATGCGTCGCCTACGGAAGGTGTCTATCATCAAGTGGTGATCAGCGGTCAGCATGCCAGGAGTGATTGGCCGAAAGAGAAATTGGTTTCTCAAGTGGTGCGGGAACTGTCCGAGGCGTTTCCCAAAGCGGGAATGCCGAAAGTGTTGAAGAGCCGTGTTGTGACCGATCCGCATGCCGTTTTTTCCGTTAGTCCAGAGACTCAGGTGCGGCGGCCCGCATCGAAGACGTCTTGTCCGGGGCTTCATTTGGCGGGAGATGCAGTTGCGACGGGATGGCCGGCGACGATGGAAGGAGCGGCGATCAGTGGGCAATTGGCAGCCAACTCAGTGTTGGAATCATTGGTCGCGAGGGGGACAGAGGAGCTGAGCGTTCCAAAGGAATTGAAGCGAGGTTGGCTGGCCCGTCAAATGATCCGGTAGCCAGGGTGATTGGAGGCTGAGTGCCTTCGTTTGCCGTGCGTCTACCGTATTGAATCGACCGACCCATTTTTTCTGGAGTAAACCATTGTGGATCAAATGATCCCCGCATCTTTGGCTGAGCGCCGGCGTTGGGTGGTTGCACCCAATCAAACCGATCACCCGCCAGGTGAGATGGTGCTGTACTGGATGCATAACGCTTTGCGGGGGCATGAAAATCCAGCATTGGACGCGGCGATTTGGATGGCTCACAAAACCGGTTTGCCACTGTTGGTTTATCACGGGTTGTCTGAAAAATATCCCTACGCGTCAGATCGCCATCACGCGTTTATCATGCAGGGTGCCCGAGACGTTCAGCGAGAATTGCAGGCACGGGGGATTACCTACGCGTTTCACTTGGAGCGTCATGGGCAGCGTGGGCCACACCTGAGGGATTTGTGCCGCCGGGCTGCGGTGTTGGTCAGTGAGGAAATGCCTGTTGCACCAATAGCATGTTGGGTCGAGCGGCTGCGTAGTTTGGTGACAACACCGATCATGTTGGTCGACACGAGTTGCATTGTGCCATCTCAGTCTGTCGAT
Source organism: Rhodopirellula baltica SH 1 (assembly GCF_000196115.1). Lineage (NCBI taxonomy): Bacteria > Pseudomonadati > Planctomycetota > Planctomycetia > Pirellulales > Pirellulaceae > Rhodopirellula > Rhodopirellula baltica. Next base: position 4,961,155 of record NC_005027.1, on the reverse strand, counting down.
GCCGTCCCGACGCGAGCGTTTGAGTTTCGACGATTGATTCAAAGTGAGCTCGAGAATCGTCTGTCTCGTCCGTACGAAGAATTGCCAGCTAACCTGCTGCCAGCGAAGTTCACCGGGCCATTGGGGTTCGCCCCGATTGATCTGCAGGATGTCGACTTGGCTGAATTGATCAGCCAGTGCAAAGTCGATCATTCGGTCGGCCCGGTCGCGGATACGCCCGGGGGCATGCGGGCTGGCTACGCTCGTTGGGATCGTTTTCGTGAAAAGTCTTTGACTCAGTACTCCAGGCAACGCAATCATCCCGACGATCCGTTGGGTGTCAGTCGTTTAAGCGGTTACTTGCATTACGGGATGATCAGCCCATTTCGCATCGCACGAGAAGCCGCTGCGATGGGAGCGAGGAAGTACGTCGACGAACTCGTTGTATGGCGTGAAATGGTGTTCCGATTTTGTCTGGAGCATGTGGAAGACCTCGACACCATGGCCGTGCTGCCGAAATGGTCACGCGAGACGCTCGAGAAACATGCTGAGGATTCTCGAGACGAAGTCTTGGATTGGGAGACACTTGCACGCGGGAAGTCGTCGCAATCGTTGTGGAACCTGGCGCAGAGGAGTCTGCTGAGACACGGAGAGTTGCATCACAATCTGCGGATGACTTGGGGCAAAGCTTTTTTGGCAATGACATCGCAACCCTGTCAGGCACTCGCTCAGTGCATTGACTTGAACCATCGGTATGCGATCGATGGGCGAAGCCCAATCAGCTACAGCGGAATTCTGTGGTCCTTTGGTCAGTTCGATCGTCCTTCTGAACCAGAACAACCGATTTATGGCAAGGTGCGTTCACGTACCATCGAAGAGCAGGGCAAACGCATCGATCAGCCTCAGGTTGCCGAATGGATCAACCGTCCGGTCGCAGCAGGATTGCCGCGAGTTGCGATCGTGGGTGCGGGGTTGGCCGGGCTGGTCGCCGCACGCACCCTGCAGGATCATGGATTGGACGTTCAGGTGTTTGAAAAATCACGCGGCGTTGGCGGCCGATTGGCGACGCGACGTAGCGATTCGGGTGGGGGATTCGACCATGGAGCTCAGTACTTCACCGTTCGTGATGATCGATTCGCCAGACACGTGAGGAGTTGGATCCAACAGGGGTTGGTCGAGCCTTGGCTTCAGCCGATCGTGGAACTGCAGCCCGGCGGGAAGGTTGTGGAGGAAAAGTGCGGAACGCCTCGGTATGTAGGTGTTCCTGGCATGAGTGCGATTGGCAAACACTTGGCAGCCGACCTCGATGTTCGGTTGCAAACCACCGTTGGTTCGTTGCATCAAGTCGGAGAACGTTGGAAGCTGCAGATCGAGAATGCCGGTGGCAATTCCTCCGGTGCGCAAGCAAACGAAGTTGATAGTGGTGAATTCGATCGCGTGATCATGAATTGTCCACCTGCCCAAGCAGCGTCATTGTTGGCAGGGCATTCGGATCTGGAAGCCACCGCAAAACAGGTCGAGATGTTGCCGTGTTGGTCCGTGATGGTTCGCGGCGAAGGTTTGTCTGACCTTGGATACGTGGGTGCTTTTATCAACGAAGGTCCGCTTTCATGGATTGCACGAAACGATGCGAAGCCAGGTCGTACTCGAACAGATGAACCACTCAGTTCATGGGTGTTGCACGCGTCGACGGATTGGTCGCAGGAGCACTTGCAACGGCCTGCTGATTGGGTTGCGAAAGAGTTGCTTCTTGCACTGGAGCAGGCGACGGGGCAACGTTTTCATCGAGTGATCGAGAGCCAGGCACATCGTTGGCGCTACGCGAATCCTGTATCGCCTTTGGGCAACGATTGTTTGTGGGATCGAACCACCGGACTGGGAGCCTGCGGTGATTGGTGTGGCGGGCCGCGGGTCGAAGGTGCCTTCCTGAGTGGGATGGCGATGGCAGGAGCCATCTTGCGGCACGCGACGATTGACCGTGCTGCTGCGGATCGAAACGGTTTGGTTCGCGCACCTACGCCGAAGCAAACAGTCGACGTGGTTTAGAAGGGGCCGGTTCGGAAGCGGCGGGACGTTCAACGAATCCCGAGGCGACCGGTTCACGTTCGATTTGACGCATCGTTTGTTCAAAGACGGCACGAGCTTCGCCGGAGCAACTTGCGATCAATTCACGAACTTCGTCTGGGTCGGTGACTTCCGAGATTGGTGTCACGCCGGTGGATGTTTGGCTGAGCACGAGCACCCGTCGGCCGCATTTGACGAGCAGCAGTTTGGTTCGGGGGTCGAGCATGATGTGCCCGAGTGGGCTGAGAGTAGCGGCTGAAAGCGGTTTGGAAGCGGCGGAACCGCCGCCGAACCGACGGCTGACCCATACCAAGCCACAGAACAACGCGAGAACGATTGCGAGGCTCGATCCAACCGTGACCAGGGGAGCGATGGTTTTCGAACGCGAAGATTCGCCATCAGGGTTGAGTTCGAGTCCTGATGTCTGGCCATCAGATGGCAATTGGTAGGCGGAAGATTCTTGCTCTTCCGGACGCATCGAGAGAGCGGGGAAGCCTCGCCCGACGACTTTGGGTGGTTCAGGTGAAACGTTGTGCGTTGAAAGCGTGTCGCTCAGATAGCTTTGATCCGCGACGGCAGTTTCGCCAAGGCAGACAATGGCGATCAACGCCAACCACAAATGTCGATTCGTTACGGTGGCGAGGCGGATCATGAGGAGGCTCCGACCAATTCAGTCACTCGCACGCAGAAGTTGTCGTTCATGACCAAGACTTCGCCGCGAGCGATCAGTCGGCCGTTGACGTAAATGTCGACGGGGTCACCGGCTAGTTTGTCGAGAGCAACGACGCTGCCTGCACGCAGACGCAGGACTTCTTCGAGTCGCATTTGAGTGCGTCCCAATTCGATGCGAAGATCCATCTCGACTTCGCCGAGAAGATCAACGTCGTGGGCAGCTTCACCAAGCGAATTCGGCGAGAGATCGCCAAGGGCGAACGGTCGCGGCACATCGCGTTCGGTGGATTCTTTGTCGCCGGTTGCGGCAGCGAGGGACTGCGATGCTTCATTGAGCAACGCCTCAATATCATCTGTATTGAGTTGTTCGCTGGATTCCGTTTGATTCTCCGTCTCGCTCACGATCGTGCACTCCGTGTCACTCCTCGATCAGCTGGAATTCGTGAAACCCGACACCCAGCAGTAGATCTTCGTCCAGAAGATGGTTACATGTCGTCAAAATTCGACGCTGTAGCAAGCCCAATTGGTTTTCGGTGAGCTCATTCAGTTCGCTATTTCGGATCTTCATTCGGATCGCATGGCGAAGACGGCCGTTTTTGGCGTCGAACTCCTTCGCCATCTTTTCGCGGTTTTTCTTGCGAATCAGCCCATAGAGCTTCAATTCCACTCGGAAAGACCGTTCGGTTTCGATGGGACTGAAGGTCTCACCGAACGCGCCCAGATCAAATTCAATTTCTTGATTTTCATCGGATTGTTCCTGTTCAGCCTTCTCGGCCCCTTCTTGAACCGATTGGATCAGTTCCGCTTCAGCGAGAGCGCTGACCTGTTCTGCACTTGGGACGAGGAAGAAGAACATTCCCGTTTCGAGGACGACCACCATTCCCACGAACAGAACGATCAGACTGGTGTTGCTGCGAGGTTTTGCCGGAGCATCATCGAGTTCAGGTTTGTCGTCGGTTTTGTTTTCGTCGGCCATCGGATTGTCTTAAGCCTGAGGACTTTGGTCGTTGGAGTCGGAATCAGAGGTTCCTTTGGGGTCCTCCACTGTTTCATCGAGCAGGAACACTTCGACACGCGAGTCGTTGCCGAATTTGGTGATCGTTGCGTTCCGAGTGATTGGTTCGGTTGCTTCGGCTGAGGAGACTCGAAAACGGTCCGAGGCGATCCCTTGCTTTGAAACCAAGTAGCGTTTGACGGCAGCGGCGCGTCGAATGGCCAGCAACATTGCCTCATCCGTTCCAACGGTACGAGCGGCATACTCTGCCGAAACGTGACCGCGGACTTCGATGCGTTGTGGTTTGCCACGAAGTTGCTGTGCCGTTTGTTCCAAAATGCGTTGGCTGGCGGGAGTCAGCAGATCACTGCCGACTTCAAAGAACACAACGCTGCCCACCGCGGTCATGTGACCCGGTCGAACGATACGAACGTGATGCTCTTCACCAATTGGAGCTTTCTCAGGAACGCCGCCTCGGGCAGTGTCCTTTTTCTTGGCTCGACCGGTCGTGGAGAGAACGGAGAATTCCATCGAGCGAGGTTTCGCATCGCCTGGTGCCAACGCTTCGAGAGTGCGTTTGTAGCCAAACTGTTGCTGCATCGAATCGACGAGAGCTTGATACGTTTCTTCTTCTTTGATCTCACTGAGCGAGACCAACATGATGAAGAACGTCAAAAGCAGACTCATCATGTCGCCGAACGTGACAACCCATTCTGGAATGCCGATTTCTTCTGGTTCATCGTCCATTACTGCAGTTCCCTTTGTTTGGCTGGAAGATAGGTCTGCAGTTTCTGGTCAATCGCTCGTGGGCTTTCGCCAGACTGAATGGCCATGACACCACGGATGGCGATTTCCATACTGAGTTGTTCGTTGCGGCTCATCAGGCCCAGCTTTTCAGCGAAAGGACTGAAGAACACATTGGCGACGATGGCTCCGTAGAGCGTTGTGATCAGTGCGACCGCCATACCGGCTCCAATGCCCGAAGGATCAGACATGTCTTGGAGCATCATGATCAGTCCCATCAGGGTCCCGATCATTCCGTACGCGGGAGCGAATCGACCGAGTTGGTCCATGATGGATTTCCCTTCGCGGTGACGCATCGCCATCCCAGCGACTTCGGTGCGAAGGACTTCTTCCACGATCTCGGGTGCCGTTCCGTCAACTGCCATTTGCAGTCCGGTCTTCACAAGCGAGTTGTTGATCTCGCCGATCTTTGATTCCAAAGCCAGCAATCCATCACGTCGTGCAATCTCTGCGAGTTCCACGATTGATTTGATCAAAGCCAGACGATCTTCGCCTTTGTTTAGGATCACTTTGAGCGCGATGATCGGGCTCTTCAGGATCGATCCCATTGGGAAGCAGATCAAGGCAGCCGCGAATGCACCGCCCACCACCACCAAGCCCGACGGGATGTCGATGAAGGCTGAGAAGGGTGCGTTACCGAGTAGGATGGAGACGAGGATCAAGCCGATCGCGAAGATCAGACCGAGCAGACTGGCGATGTCCATTGGATTGGTTTCTTCGAACTAGGAAGTCGTGTGAGGGATGGAATCCGTTGGTGCTGACTGAAGCACGGCTGGCATCGGCGGCAAGAAATGTTTGCGCTGTTGGTAGGCGATGGATCGGTCGACGACCTCGTCCATCGTTTCTTTGACTGCCAGGCGTTCACCGTTGGTCAGCGTGACGAATGTGTCGCCGCGTCGTTCAACGTATCGAATCAGTTCGGCGTTCAGGACGAAGGCTTCGCCGTCGAGTCGAGTGAGCTTGATCATGTTTGGCGTACCCCGCGGTTTCAGTGGACCGTTCGCTCAGGCGATTGTGCTCGCCGACCGAAAACCGTGCTGACGATCGAAATTGGTCTGCTGAAAGGTAGGTCACGTTTGTGGACAGGCTGCAACGACCGCCTGATTCTTGAGGTGTTTCCGCAACACGCCAGCGGAACCGGAACAATCGATTCAATCCGTCCTTCGTCGTCCCGCGAATGAGGGTGAAGGCACCACGCATACGCGATTCGACATTGGGCAGCAAAGAAAAAACGCCGTGAAAGCAGGTTGCTTTCACGGCGTTTGGATATTGGTGGTGAGTCCGGGCGACTCTGATCATGTCTGATGTGGGTCAGACGCTGGCGGTCGCTGGCATCGGTTCGATTTGATACGCACGGTTGGTGAATAGGAACTCGATGATGTTGCCTTCGTGCGGTTGCAACCAATTCAAGCGATTGGTCGGCAACGGGCCAATGTTCAGTCGGTCGATGTCCACGCAACGTGATGCGTCTTGAATGAACTTCTCGTCCGAGGTGATCACTGTTCCGATCAGGCTGGTGCCGATGCGAGAAAGCATTTGGTCCTGCGGGCATTCAACGACACTGACGAATGGGAACATGTATTCCTTTGCAGCGACACCTCGGTCGGGTGAATCCGCGTGGACGACCATCGGACGCAGATAGGCGCAGTGCTCGCGTTCGATCAGCTTCTCGCCATATTCAGCGGTCATGTCTGTCACACCGCTCTCGGCCAAATCTTGTTGAACCATGGCGTAAGTTCCGGTCGCCATGGCAGGGACCGTGAATGCAGCCAATTGGGCGTCCGGGTCGCTCGGTGGGCGTACATCGACTGGGCCAATTCGTTCGGCGATTGCGGCGGCAATTTCTCGGGTGTGACGACTCGCCCAAATGCCAGAGCAGTTGATGCAACTGCGGCCGGAATTGCTCAGCACGCTTTCCACCATGACATCCAAGAACATTTCCCAGTCGTCGACGATGTCGTCGCCAAGCAAGATTTTGGAGAACCCGGGGCCGTGAGGTTGGACCTTTGGATTGCCCGCGTGCTGTGCGATTGTTTGTGCACTGCCGAAGATCATGCTGCGTGCGGTCTTTGCCATGATCGCTCCGCCTGCGTCGTGACCGCCGGGGTACAAACCAAATGCGGCCGAGGGGACGCCTGCTTCGATGAAAGCAGAGACCATTCGGTATGGCGTCCATGGCTCTTGCGAACCTGGTTTGAGTGCCAATCCGATTTGCATCGGAATCGCTGGTAGCCAAAGCGTGTGGACTCCCGGCGAGTTGTTCGGAAGGATCGCGCCGAGAATTGGTGTCTGAGCTTGGTAGCTGACGGTGACGCCACGCCCTTCTTCTCCGTAGCCCTTGGACAAGATCGATAGGACCAAACCACGTGTTAGGCAGTCCAGAATCTGTTCCATGTTGCTAAGCACGAAACTGTTCTTCGACATGTTGGACCGACACATGTGCTCGGGCAATCCCGTGCTGGCGGACTGCTGGTGGATGAAGTCGTCAACGGTTTGTTGCGAATCACCGACCGGCAGAGTTTCTTTCTCGAACAGCTCGGCTGCCTTGCGGCACATCTGCAACAGTTCGCTGGTTGGAACTTCGAGCAGTGCTTCGCGGGCCTTGTGAGCCACTCGCAGGTCGCGGCCGACGATACCCCCGCCGACTGTTCCAATGCGAGCGATTGGTTCGCCCGTGTCAAAGTGAACGACGTCGTTGAAATCGAGGGACTCGTATTGTTTGCCCCAACGAAGCGGATTCAGTGTGATCATGGAAGTCGAGATGAAATCAAAGGTGGAACGAGGGTGATGTCGAGGAGCCAAGCGGCAGCGTCAATCAATAAACGCCGACCGTTGTGGCGCTCGCCAGTTCGTGGAACGGACGCACGCCGCTGACCCCATCCCAGGGATAGGTTTCAAATGGTTGTTCGCGTTCACCTTCGTCGCGTTCCATGAATCCGGGGACAAAGAATTCATCCGTCAGCGTGTAAAGCTTCACACGCCCCGTTTCTCCGTAGCCGACTTTCGCGTTGTAGTCGTCAAACTGAACGACCTCGGTGACCGCGCGTGGTTGCGGTGCGTAGTAACTGATCTTGTACCCATCTGTTGCTGTGATGGGTTTGCTGCATGCCAATCCCATCAACGTGTTGCCGTAGGTGGGCGTCATGAACACGCCGCCTTCTTCAGGTGGTCCGCCGAGCATTTCTTCCACGGCGAATCGAGTCCACTGAGGGGTGAACTCCGTGCCGCCAGAAAATATCCCTTTGATCCCGACCTCCGCCAACGACGTCCCTTTTTCTTCCAAAGCTTCGCCGAGCGATTCCAGCAATTTCGGAGTCGCAAACATGCACTTCACATCGTGGCCAGCAGTCAAAATCGTGACGGCCTGATCAACGCAGTGCTTTTTGTACTCTTCCAGGTGATCCATCCAACCTTTCTTGATCAACTTCACCACCCAACGAGGGTCAAGGTCGATGCAGAAACAGATCCCACCGCGGTGCTGTGCAAGGTGCTCCACCGCCAAGCGCAGGCGACGTGGACCACTTGGGCCGAGCATCAGCCAATTCGAACCTTTGGGGAAGTGTTCGTCCGGCAGGGTGTCGCTGAAGAGCTCGTAGTCTTTCCAGTGGTCTTCGATCACCATCCGGCTCTTCGGAATTCCGGTTGTGCCTCCGGTTTCAAAAACATAGACGGGTTTGCCAGCATGGCCTTTGGGAACCCAGCGATTGATCGGCCCGCCACGCAACCACTCGTCTTCGAAGTGGGGGAACTTCTTCAGATCGTCAAACGACTTCACATCTGTGAGCGGGTCGAAGTTGAGTTCCGCTTTTTTTTCCAACCAGAACGGAGATCCCGTGTCATCACTGAAATGCCAGTGCACGGTTTTCAGCGTGTGTTCATTGAGCTGATCGAGTGCCTTCGCCGCGGCGGCTTGGACTTCGGGATTGATTGGAGCGGGAGCACCTTCAACAAGACTCATAGGGTCCTCAGGTGGGAATGGGGCGAGAGGAGGGGAAGGGAAGGTTAGAGTTTCCAGCATTATGCCAGAAAGGGAAGCCGCCGACGATCGGCGCACGAAAAAAGGCCGCGGGTTGAGACGGTCCCGCGACCTTTTGAGTGAGTCCGAATCGAACGAGTTCGATCAGGGAACGATTGGGCTGGCAGGTTGTGGTGGGAAGACGTTGTCGTTGTCGTCGTCATCAAGCGATGCAGCGATGATGCCCAAGCCTGCGAGCGAAGCGATGCCGCCCAGTCCGCCGCCGAAGCCACCGCCTCCGCCGCCACCAAATCCACCGCCGTAGCTTCCGCCACCACCAGCGAATCCGCCGCCACCGATTGGGTTACCAAACGCGTCGACAGGGTTGCCAAAGGCATCCACTGCGGTTCCGAAGCCGTCTTCGACGATCATGCCGTCATCGACGATGGTTTCTTCAACGACGATTGATTCACTGATCACAACTTCGTTGCAAGCTTCGATCGCCATTGGCAACGGAGCAACTTGCATCGAGAATTGAGGGCAACAGCAGCAGCAAGCATTGTTGTGTCCGAAGCCGACGAAGGTTTCGCCATTGGCGTTTGTCAAAGCGGTTTCTGCGTTAGCAGTTGCTTCGTCAACCAATTCGAAACCTGCCATACCCAAGCCCGATAGGCCGATTGCCAAGATCGAGTATTCACCGGGTTCAACACCAGCGAATTCGAACGATCCGTCGCGATTGCTGACAACTCGGTCAACTGTTTCGCCATCCTGAATCAGGAAGATGTTCAAGAGTCCGGCATCGGTGAGGCTGCGGCCTTCGGCACCAGCCATGTGGATGCGGCCCTTCATGCCACCGTTGGATTGTGCAACGCGGAAGAGGTTCTCACCAACAACTTGGCTCGAGATTCCCTTCAGGTCGGCGTTTGCGATCGAAGTCAGGCTGTCTTTGCCAGCTGGTGGCAAGTAGCGAATGATCGACGATTTGATAATCGAGTAGTCGATGCCAGCAGCAGCGATTTCAGCGGTCTTGGGATACATCTCTGAAGAGGCCATGTCGTCACTGACAACGTGCATCGCACAGCATGCGAAGGCACCATCTGCACGAGCGGAAAGAGCGTAGACGCCAGGAGCGACACCGGTGAAAGTGAAGTCACCTTCTTCATTGCTCTTCGAACGCAAGGTTTTTCCCGATGCGTCGGTCAAAACGATGGTTGCGTCCGCGATCGTTTCTGATGATCCATCCGTTGAAGGAAGAATCAAACGACCGGTCAGTTCGCCGGCAACGGCTGGGTTGACCCATTGAGGAACAGTCAGGTGATCATTCAGTTTGACGTTCGAGTCTTGAGCGACGGCGATGGTCATCGTCATCGCAAGCATGCCGGCAAAGGCAGCAAAGCGTTTCATGGTGTGTCTCTGGTTAGGGTGTCTCAATTGCCTAAAATACAAATCTGGTCCGAGTCGAAATGGATTTCGTGCTCAGACGTCCAACAGTTTTGTCCGAATCCCCCCAGAAGTCACGGCAAAATCACCGAGAAAATCAAATTTGTGGGAGATTGGGTAAGTTGTGCGAACGAAGTGTAGGCAGGATGAGGGGCAAGGACAAGATTTGTTGTATGAAAGATACGTGAATTGGCTCAGCTCAACCCTTACAGCGTTTCTACGCAAAGCTCGCTCGAAAAAGGCGTGTTCTCAAAGTACGCGACACTTCATCGACGTTCGTTCCTGTACCGCGAAATTCGGTTCGAAAAGCCGTTTCAGGGAACGTTTGTATACAACGGGTGGTGGTTCAGGCAGGTCATCACGATCAATAGGGTGCCCTGCTGGTTCAGAATCAGCTGGCTTCGTATCCACTCTCGGTTTCGGTTCGAATTGCCTGAGAAACTGACCGCTGAAGCGGATCCGCAATCCGCCGCTGACTCAAGCCAAACAATTCACGGAGAAATTGAGTTCTCCCGCACCCTTGCGATCCGGCGCTTTCGAGTTTGGCTGGGCGAACGGGTTATCTACGACGAAATCCGTTGATTGCGAAAGTGTCCACTGCGGAACGCCGTAGTGATCCGGTCTGATCAGGCTGGGAGCGTGACGGCTGCGCAGACTTCGCATCGGTTACGAGCGAGTTGACGGACTTCCAAACGCTCGACTCCCCAAGTACGAATGAAGTTGCACCATCGTTCCAGGTGAGCCGCGTTCTCGTATTCGCCGAGTTTCATCGTGATTAGCAGACCGCGAAAACTGGTTTCGCGACTGTCGACCATGTTTCGGACTGTGCTGAGCGTCGCGTCTGGTTTCACCGTGGAGTCGACCAGCAACCACTTGGCTCCGCGGAAGACTCGGCGGGGAAGGTCGCCGGCGCGAGCGGGGTAGTGAATGAATCGCGGGTGGTCAGCGATTCGAGGATCCATGTCGGCTGGATCCACACCGATGACTTGCATCCCCAACTCCAAAAGGCGACCGCAAGCCCCGCCGGGGGCACTGCCGACTTCGACCGCCAAATCGCCTGGTCGCATGTCAAAGCCGCTCCATGCGACCGATTCGGCGGCCTTGAAGTAGGCCCGGGAAATGGGTTCGTAGGCCGGTTCGATCGGTTGGACTCCGCCGGGCCAGCGCGTCGGCAGCGTGGTGGCTTCATGAGTGCCAAAGAACCACTGCGACGGATCAACCAAAACCACGTCCAGAATTCGCTGGCCGTTTTCAGCGATCTGATTGGGTCGCGCACAAGTCAGCCCGGGACCATTGGAAGCCGAACCATCGTGAAGAGCGGACCAGATTTCATCGGCAACGGCGGCGGAAACTTCGTCGATGCCAGGTTCGAAATCGAAACGCCCGATTGCAGTGCGGTCTCGGGGCCAAACGTGCAGTTGATCAAATGGCACCGTTTCGGCCGCAATGGCTTGCTGCAGTTTCTGAATCATCACTGATGAATGATCGTTCTTGGCTGATCCCAGCGAACGTGCCGCAGTTCGAATGAAGACTCCGGTTGGTGGCCGCTTGGGTTGATCGTGCTTGGCAGTGACAAAACCGGGACGCGAAAATGCGAGCCGCCAGCCTTCATTGGCAATCTGTTCTTTGACCAAAGTCTCAGCGCCGTGGGCGCAGCACATCATTGCAAAGGAACTTTGTTCGTTGCGGCTTTGCGAGTTTGGATCGTCGGTCAAAGGGAATCCGAAGCAGAGGAGGTTGGTCGAGAAGATTCGTTGTCGGATGACGCACGTTTGTCAACAGACGCAGACGATTTAGTTTGAGAGAGCGAGTTGTTCTCGAGGTGGGCAAGGACCAATGCCAAGTCCGCCGGAGTGATTCCGCTGATTCGTTTGGCCTGGCCCAAGTTCAACGGACGAACCTTGGTCAGCTTTTCTTTGGCTTCGTTACGAAGCGGTCCGATCTTGTCGTAGTCAAACGAAACTGGGATCGACTTTTCGGCGTGTCGCGATTGCTTGTGAACTTCGGCTTGTTGGCGGTCGATGTAGCCCGCGTACTTGATGTCGATTGAACACTGTTCGGCTGCTTCTCGTCCGATGCCCGCCAACTCAGGGACTTGTTCAGCGATCACGTTCCAGGTCACCTCTGGTCGACGCAGATAGACGTCGCCGCGAACCGTCGGGCCCGTTTCGGGTTGGAACTTGGCTTGTTGCAGCAACTCGGTCCCGCGTTCAATCTCGGCGAGCTTTCGATGGAATCGTTCGCGTCGCGCGGCATCGATCAGGCCCAGTTCATCAGCTTGAGCCGTGAGGCGGCGGTCGGCATTGTCCTGTCGCAGCAGCAGCCGATATTCGGCTCGGCTGGTGAACATTCGGTAAGGCTCGTCGGTGCCGCTGGTCACCAAGTCATCAACGAGCACGCCAATGTAAGCGTCTTGCCGAGAGGGTACCCATGGCGTCTTGGACGCAGCCGTTCTCGCTGCGTTCAGGCCCGCGATCAAGCCTTGTCCGGCGGCTTCTTCGTATCCGGTGGTGCCGTTGATTTGGCCGGCAAAGAACAGCCCCGAGACGGATTTGGATTCGAGGTGTGGCCACAACTGAGTCGGCGGGCAGTAGTCGTACTCAACCGCATAGCCGTAACGCATGATCGCGGCCTTTTCCAAACCTGGAATGCAGCGGAACATCGCGTCTTGAACGTCTCGGGGCAGGCTGGTTGAGATCCCGTTGACGTAGACCTCACAAGTTTGTCGGCCTTCCGGTTCCAAGAACAGCTGGTGGCTGGATTTGTCGGCGAAGCGGACCACTTTGTCTTCGATCGATGGACAGTATCGCGGGCCGCGAGAATCGATTTGGCCGCTGTACATCGGAGCCCGATCCAAGTTCGCTCGGATCAAGTCATGCACACGTTCGTTGGTATGAGCGATGTGGCAAGCCATCTGTGGTGAGCTGATCGCGTCATTGAGATAGCTGAATGGTTGCGGGTCATCGTCACCGGGTTGCTCTTCCAATCCCGAGTAATCGATTGTTCGAGCGTTGAGTCGTGGCGGCGTTCCGGTCTTGAATCGATCCAGCGTGAAACCCATGCCTTTCAGCGCGCCGCTGAGTCCGGCCGTGGTTCCTTCTCCCGCTCGTCCTCCCGCGGATTGCGATTTGCCCGTGTGCATGATCGCTTGCAAGAACGTCCCGGTCGTCAGAATCACGGTCGGCGCGTGGTAAACCGCATCTCCGCGAACTCGCACACCAATCACCCGTTGGTTTGCCAAGCGGTCCTGTCCATCGGCGATCGGTTCGGTGATCAGGTCCTCGACGGTTTCTTGCCGGAGGTCCAAATTGTCTTGGGTTTCAATCCGATATTTGATGAAGTTTTGATAGGCCTTTTTGTCCGCCTGAGCACGCGGGCTGTGCATCGCCGGTCCTTTGCGGCGGTTGAGCATCCGAAACTGGATCCCTGTTGCGTCGATCGCTTCGCCCATCAGGCCGCCCAGTGCGTCGACTTCGCGAACGATTTGACCTTTCGCCACGCCGCCGATCGCTGGGTTGCAGGACATTTGCCCAACCGTATCCAGGTTGGTCGTCAGGAGTGCGGTTTTCGCACCCAGACGTGCTGCAGCGGCGGCGGCTTCTGTTCCCGCGTGACCGGCTCCGATAACGACGACATCGTAGTCGTAGCGATTTTGAGGATTGTTAGCGGTCAATGGTTGAAGTCCACAGTCGGGAAACGCCGATGTTCGAAACACGGATTGTCAATGCGCGGTGACGCTCGAGTTGACGCCAAACGAATTCACGCCAACCCAAATTTTGACCAAACCATGCGATTTGACCAGCACCAAAGTCGTTTGATTCGTCGCTCCACCGCGTTTCGGCGGGCATTGGTTGCGGCAATGGTGACGGCAGGATTGGCCGGTGGCACGGTCGCGGATTCGCGTGCCACCTCGGCACAAGAAGTTGCCGATGTGATCATGAATTCGGACTCGTTCCAGATCCCGTTCAACATTGCGACAGCAGGAACAGCGCCCGTCGAGGTGCAATTGTACGTGGCGGTTCCCGCAAACCAACCCAATCCGGCGGATCAGACGGAAACATCTCGCGAGAACGTCCCGGCGACGCAATCGGGGCCATTGCCTCAGCAGAACCCATACACCCAAGCCGGTGCCCGGACATCGGTGGCAATTGCCCCCGGGCAGTGGAAGTTGTTGGATCGGCAGCCGCCGGACGCTCGGCAGTTTCACATTCGGGAATCCGGCGAAGGGACGTTTTGGTTCGCCACCCGTACGGTGGACGCCAATGGTCGGCCATTTCCACCGGGACCAATTGTTCCTGAGTTGAAAGTCGTGGTTGATACGCAAGGACCGCAAATCGATCTGGAAGCGGATTCCGACGCCGATGGCCGCGTTGTTGCGAAGTTCACAATTCGTGATGCAACAGAAACTCGCCAGCTGACCGTTCACTACGTCACCGATACGACTCGTCGATGGGAAGTCGCCACGGTCGAACGAGAAGGAAATACCGGAAGGTTGCAACTGCATCCGAAGGACGATTGGAAACAATTATCGTTGCGTCTGCGTGCTCTCGATCAGGCTGGCAACGAAACCATCGTCAGTGAGCTGGTCCAAAAACCGCGGGTCGCATCCAAGCCCACCACGCGATTTGCATCGGGACCCAATGGATACGGTCCCTCGTTTGGGCAAGGGATCTTTCAGGGGTTTGGTGATTTGCCGGGCCAGGCGCCCGCTGGAAGCAGCAAGGCAGCGTCGCAAGGTCCCGAAATGTTGCCATTGCCATCCGGGATGATGTCCGAGCCCAATGGACCTGTCGTTGAAAATGCATCCGGGCAGCAGCCACACCAGTCGGCAATGGGAGCGGGGCGAAGCATTGAGAACATTGCAACGCCGGAAGCGGAATCGTTGCCCGCACCGTCGCGTCCGCAGACTCCCGCCGAAGCGATGCGACCGCTCGATGCACCCGCACCGCAGACGCAGGGGCCTTCGCCGGCCATCGGGACGCCACAATTACCCAGCTCTCAGTTGCCCCGTCCTCAGGAGACCAGTCCTCAGGTCCCCAGTTCTCAAGCTCAGCCGCCAGGCTCGCAAACGCCACTGGCACAGTCGCCAACGCTGGGAACACCAGGTGGTTCATCGTCGGCGGAACCCGAGACGCCGTTTCATGTAGGGCCGTCCCTGCCTGAGTCCATTCCTGCACCGGCAGGTTTGAACACCAATGCGCCGTCGCAACTGAATGCTCCCGAGCCGACTTCGCCGGTCGACAAGATTCAGAATTCCAAAGAACCTGTGCAGTCGCCTTGGTCGCCAATCACCGGAGATCGCAAAAGTCGCGACTCGCAGTCGCTCGGTGGTTCAGCGGGAAATCAGCCAAGTGGGCGCTCAGCGGAAACACCAACTGAGATGCGATACGAGTCGCAAAGGGCCAGTTCCGCAACGATGGAACGCACAACACTGGATCCGCGTGAAACACTGGACTTGAAGCGATTGGCGGAACGCTCCGTGATCCGTCACAGCGACAGCAATCGATTCAGCTTGGATTTTGAAATCGAGGCGATTGGTGGTCGTGGCGTGGAAGCAATCGAGCTTTACGGAACCACAGACGGCGGCATCACTTGGAATCGTTGGGGAACTGACCCCGACAAAGCCAGTCCTTTTGATATTGAAACCAACGGCGAAGGGATTTTTGGATTTCAAATCGTGGTCGTTGCAGCGAACGGTTTGACCAGCCCGCGACCGCTGAGCGGTGATGCACCCGATATCGTGGTGGTAGTCGACCAGACCGAACCCGAGGTCAGCATCACCGGTGCTCGCTACGGAGAGGCCGACCGCGCCGGGTCGTTGGTGATCGCGTATCGGTGCCAAGATCAATATTTGATGTCGCGTCCAATCACGCTTTCCTTTAGTGATACACCTGAAGGTCCTTGGACAACCATCGCCGCAGGTCTGCGAAACCTGGGCGACTACGTTTGGCCTGCGGACCCTCAATTGCCACGTCAGATCTATTTGCGGATCGATGCCACGGACCAAGCCGGCAATGTCGGCAGTTACGTGCTCGATCAACCGGTGGACACTCGGGGGTTGGCCCCGCGGGCTCGCATTCGTGCGTTCCGTTCCATTTCCAGTCGATAGTGGCGTTTCGCGTCGAACGCGTTGATCACGAATTCTGCTTTCCAACTGATTTTGATTATGTCTCTTGAGTCATCTTCTCCCATGCGGATTCTGCTCAGCCAAACGGGTGATCTGTCTGACTGCATTTTGACGCTGCCGGTCGCTTGTTCGCTGAAAGAGTATTTCCCCGATTCGCATGTCACGATTGCGGTCGGCGTCGAAAAAGCGGACTTCTTGGAGCAGCATTCTGCAATCGATGAAGTCGTTGAACTGCCGACCCGCTGGAATCGGTCGCCACGAGGCATTCGCAGCGTCAAACAAAAGTTGAATGCGCAGTCATTCGACGTGGCAATTGATTGCGACGAGTCGTTTGTGTCCGCTTTCGTTTGTCAGTTGTCGGCCGCCGCACGCCGGATTGGCTGGGACA
This sequence comes from Rhodopirellula baltica SH 1, assembly GCF_000196115.1. NCBI lineage: Bacteria > Pseudomonadati > Planctomycetota > Planctomycetia > Pirellulales > Pirellulaceae > Rhodopirellula > Rhodopirellula baltica. The sequence continues at coordinate 4,944,732 of NC_005027.1, read as the reverse complement.
CGATGCCACGATTCGCACCAAGACGCCGTCTACTCAATGAATTAGTGACACCTGTGTTTCACCACGTGGTCGATCGTCGGTTGGAACTTCTGGCACCGCTCGCGATCGATCGTCCGCAAGCCAGCTTTGACTGGCCAGTGGAGTCCGCCGATCACCGTTGGGCGATGCGATACCGCCACCGCTGGGCCGGGCAAGATCTGGTCATGATGGACTCCGGAAGAGTCTCGTCTTCGGTCGGATGGATGTTTGATCGCTATGCAGCGACGGCTCGCTATTTGGCGGACCGGTTTCAAATGCACTCTATCGTGACTTGGCGAACATTCGAAGAACGATTGAAGGCAGAGCAGATCGTAGCCTGCGCCGGGGACGCCGCTTCGCTGGCACCCGACATGACGCTATCATTGTCCGCAGCACTCAGTCCATTGGTCCGAGTGGTGATCGCGGAGGACACGCCGATGTTGCATGCTTCGGTCGCTGCTGGTGCTAACGTGGTTGGTTTGTATGGTCCACACAACGGAGCCGAGTCGCCTTCCGCACGCGGTCCGTACCAGCAACACGCAATGGCGATCGAAGCCAATTCTCGCGGTGGATCACCACGACGGGAAGCCATCAACCGGATCGGTGTCGAACACGTGTGCCAATGGATCGATCAACTTCAAACGCCCGCGTTCGCCAAGGCGGCTTAAGAACGGTTGGGAAATAAGTGTCAGGTGCCTTTTGCCGGAAAGACCATGGGGTGCTTCGCACAAAAGGTACCTGGCACTTATTTCTCGTTCATTATTTAGTCACACGTGGTCACCATCGTCAGCGGATTCGGCACGAAGTCTCTGTTCGACGGTATGGCATCTCTCAGCGTTAACATGTATGCGGTATTGAAGTTTGCGTGATACTAAAACACCGATAAGTAGTCTGGGGGCGACCGTTTCAGGCTATCGTTTCGAACGAGATCACTTGAATGTCACTGGCCGTTTGCCGGGGATCTCCGCATTTATGCGGATTCGCAATGGTGAGGCATTTTTGGAAGCCACGATCCGCAGCCATATCTCCTACTTTGATGAGATCGTTGCAGTGCACAATCAATGCACTGATCGTTCGGTGGAGATACTAGAAAGCTTGCAGGCGGAGTTTGGTGAAGAAAAACTGCGGGTGATTCACTACACCGACCGGGTATATCCACCGGGCAGCACCGGGCACATTGAAACTCCCGGTGATTCGCCGAACAGCTTGGTGAACTATTACAATTTTTCGCTCGCGGCTACCCGTTATCAGGTTGCTACGAAGCTAGATGACGATCATCTTGCGATTGGACAAGCAACAAAAGAAGTGACGGACTCGATACGAATGCTCGGTTCGGCGTTCAATGAAATGCATTGTTTCTCCGGGCCCAATCTTCTGTTGAATGAGAACGGCGATTTATCGGTGCCCTTGGATGATTCAATTTCGGGTGGGGGCGATATTGGTTTCTTTCCGGTTAGCGAAGAAACCTATTTCACACACGATCGTCGCTTCGAACGTTTTCATCGTGGAAACCTGCCTCGCAAGTTCGTCGGCTTTCTTTACTGGCATTTGAAGTACCTGAAGCCAGACCATGGCTTTGGGAACTACGAGCTCGACCAAAATCCGAACAGCCGCTACGCAAAGCGATTGAAGACGGTTGAGTCGGATCGAGCATCGACTTTATGTGTTGCAGAGTTGCAACGTTCAGTATCCCCGTCGGTTTGGCGACGCTTCAAAGCAATCGTCTCAACAAAGGATCGTCTTCAGAACGCTCGTGACGCAGCGATTCTAAGTAGCTTCACAGACGTCTCAATTACCGAAGCAGTTAAAGCCTCAGCCAACTGGGATCTCGTCACCAGCTGAGGTTGAGCAAAGCAGACGCGTTGTAGAGAGTACGCCGTTTGGTCCCAATGTCCGAAAAGAGTGTGCCGCTTGTATTCGGACATCGGTTCAGGTCGACTCGCCAAGCCTTGCTAGGCTGCGATTCGGCTGTCTTTCGATTCGCTGCACGGTGACGCAGCGTCAACTTCAAAGACCGTGTTGATACTGTCGCTGTATTTTTCTCGATACCCTGCCGCCAGAATCGTTTGGCGAACACGGCCCGCTGACTCGACGAGTTCCAAGTTGTCTTGGAAGTCAGGGTGGATGTCGCACAGTTCGACGATGATCAGCTTCGGTTTCCATTGAGCGAGGGAGAAGCCAGAAAAGACGTTCTCTTCGTAACCTTCAACATCAACGACGAGAACATCAAATGCCTCTGGGATCTTTTGGTCTGCAAGGATTTTGTCGAGTTTGAGAACTTCTGTTTGCTGTTGTTTGCACTCTTTGGCAATTTGTTGCTTGGCCCAATCGATTCGATCGTACTCTTCGAACGTCGCTTGGCTCATGGTGCTGAGCGATCCGATTTGCTGAAGCGTTGCGCTGGTGTTCTCGTTTCCTGCGGCGACATTGAGGACGGTCACTCGGTTGAGCATATGACGGAGGCGGCACCACCGTGAAAATTGCTTGGACGGTTCGACATACAAACCCCGCCATCCGGCATCAGCAAGCCATGATGTGTTGGAGAATCGTTCGCCGTCATATGCACCAACTTCTACAAACACACCGCGTTCGTCTTCGGGAAACGTTTCGTCGACAATGCGTTTGAGTTCGGGGATCTGGCATGTCTTGGTTGGCTTGCGAATGCCGAGTGTCGTGCGAATCTTGCCTTTGAAAGCGTTTGCCACCGAGCTGCAAAGCCGCCAGGTCTGTTTTAGCTGTTTGATTTGATTCGCCATGGGAGTGTTCCGAGATCGAGTAGCTGAGGGCGTATATGAGGTGAAGTTGCGATGCTAAGCAGCTAGTTTGCTTTGAGCCGCTTTTGGCATGAAGAGCATGTCGCCATGACGACGAGGCGTGGACATTGCATGGAATCCATGGGATTCCATGAACTGGTTCAACTCTTTGAACAGCACGCCACCCTCGTAATAGGGCACGGTGGATACTTCGCAGACAACCGCTTTGACGCGACTCAGTGTCGTTAGTCCGCCTTTGAGGACGAGTAGTTCGGCACCTTGGACATCCACAACTAAAACGTCGCAGTCGTTGGCGAATGGAGTATTCGCCAAAAGGCGATCGAGGCTGACGGAGCGTTGCATCTCGATTTCGCCGGTTTCTTTTACCGTAGGCCACCGACTCGTTAGCTGTTCCGCAGGGGCAAAGATGGAATTCGACATGCCGTTATTGCTAAAACATCGAAGGCCAATTTCCTCTCCATCGCGATCGCTCAGCAAGGCACATGCGGTGCTGTGTTCAGCAGGGCCGTCGTGTTGGCGAAGTGAGTCAGCCAGCTTTGCGTGTATTTCTTCAGAACCTTCGATCCAAAGTATCTTCTGATAGCCTTTGGACTCGTAGTTTGTTCGTTCTTGGCCCAGGTGAGCACCAACGTGAACGAGAGTGCGATATTCGCTGCTACCCTTTGTTAGCTGTTGAAGCAGCGAAATCGGGTCCGTTTTGCGGCGAGCATATTTTAGCAGGTAGTTGAACATTTATTTCAGACCGATCGTGAGAAAAAGCACGTGCCGGAGTTGGATATCTTCATTGCGGTAGCCGCTTAAATTCGATGCCAACTTGATGGGACAATGTCGGAGTCATCAATCTCAGGGTCGTTAAACCACTTTTTAGGGGCTATCGTCAAGTTCGCTTCAGAGTTTGCGAGCCACGCACCCCACCAACTGAATGAAGAATTTGCGATGATGTGAGACTTTGCGTGGGTCATCAGCCACAAGTCTCTCAAACCCGTTTCCGGAGAGCCGGCTTTCTTTAGTTCATCGTTGACATAAACGGTCGTCCGAGATGAACGAATGTTTTGCTTGGCCCATTCAATGTCATCGGAGAAGACAAATACAGTCGAGTCTGTGGGGAGTCGCTCTATCGCGGCTTCGAAGTATTCACTGGTGCAGCACCAAAATCGCTGCCGTGCGTTTGCATTGGTTACATAGTCGCCTCGGCGGACATGCAGAGAAGTCGACACGCATTCCTTCAGCCGAATCGCCATGTCGCGAGCGGGTTGGTCCGGTGGAATGGGAGGCGTCAATTCAGTCCGAATCTGATCGGCGTATGGCGAGAAGTATTTCTCCGAGAAGAAATAGCCGCGAATCTTGACCGGCGGTTCCGTGTTGAAGAAAGCCGGATCAAACCGTTTCGATTGTTCTTGATAGGTTGGGACGTGTTTCGATTCGCTTTGGATCTTGCTTAGGATCTGGCTGAAAAAACTAGGCTTGATCGATCGATGTGCTTGAATCGGGAACGCATCGAGCTCATAGGATCGATGCCGCTTGCTGGAATAGAATTTCAAGTCGAGTTGAAGCGAGCAGTCATGGTGAATCGAAAGTGCTCGGCCCGCAGCGTATTGCAGCATTTGATTGCCGAGCCCGCCACTGATCGATATCGTGCAAGTCTTGTCCGATGCGCTTGCTTCTGTCGTCGCGCAATCTCGATCGCTTGCCTTGGAGTCGAGGGTCTGCTTCTCATCGGAAAGATGGAGGTGAGCTGATGTGGCCATTACGCGGCTCGCCGAATGCCATAGGGTGTTCGCGTCAGCTTGCTGCGGATCGTGTCATTGCGAATAGACAGGTTCCTTTGAAGGTCTTCGTCATTCATGTAACCCCGCGGGTGGTCGACGTGCAAGCAAATGGCTTTGAATCGAATCTGCTTCCCGCGAATTCCTAGGTTGTTCATCCGCAAGCCGATTTCGCGATCCAGGCCTCCGTAACGCATTCGTTCATCGTATCCGTTGACAGCTTCGATATCTGATTTCCAGCCTGATACGTTGCACCCATTCCAGGTTGGCCGGGTTGTGGTGAGGCGGTTCATAACCGAAGTGAAGGTCTTGTTGCGTACCAGGCGGAGACACTTCGAACTGAACGGGAGGCCGTTCGTGCGAAGCCATTTGAGGCGGAATGCGAGACCGGACCGAACATTGGCTTCGGTAATCAACCCTTTGAACGATTCCGGCAAATTGTTGTAGGTGCCTGAAAGAAATCGTTTTGGTTCAGCTTCACGCAGATGGACTGCAAGAAAATCTGGTCTGGGGATGCAATCACCGTCGGTGAAGAGCAAGTAGTCACTATTGGCCTGCTCAATGGCGCGATTGAGGATTTCACATTTGCGAAAGCCATCGTTCTCATGCCAGACATGATGAGTTTCGATGTCGCAAGAGTTTCGGAACCGTTCGACTACGGCGGCCGTTCTCGAATCGGATCCGTCGTCAGCGATCAGAATCTCGAAATCACGTTCTGTCTGCATCTGGTAGCCAACCAGTACAAGCCAGAGCTCGTCCGGGGCATTGAATGTCGTGATGATCACGCTGATTCGAGGTTTCGTCGGTATTGCCATGCTGTTTCGATCCGCTGAGTGCCCCTGGCGAGGTAGTGGAACACTCGTTCGTACCGAATTGTCGAGTCAGACGGCAAGATTGACTCGCCATTTTTGAAGGACTCGCCAAGCTTGGATCGCTCGCGTTTCAACGATCTTGGCGAATGGCAACGAAGTTCGTGGTGCGAAACTGTTCGTGAGTTTCCTTGTAACGACGAATTTCAATCAGGCTCCCGGATGGAGTGATTCGATGCAACGTCATTTTCTGATCCGTGAAGAAGTTCCAGAAGTCGCGGAAGAAAGTTCGCGTGTCGATGTTGCAACCGCCCATTTCAAACGTGACAAACCGGATCGCGTTCTGGCTGAATGTTTTTTCGGCTCCCTTGAGTGCATCTAACTCATGCCCCTCGATGTCCAATTTGAGCAAGTCAATGCCTTGGATGCCGTGCGTTTCGCAGTAGCGGTCAATCGTGGTTACAGAGACTTCTTCGAATTGGTCAAACTGGATGCCTCGATGTTTGAGTTCCCGCTTGGTCAGTGACGCCATGCCCGACCCGCATCGGTCGTAATACAGTGTGCGAGATTCTTCGCAATTTCCCACCGCGACGTTGTTGAGAGTGACCCTCGAATCAGTCGCCTGACTTGAAAGTGATTCAAAAGTCTTCCGGCCAGGTTCAAAGCAATGGATGTGGAAGTCTCTGCCTGCCAAAGATTTACGTGCCAGGTTCAAAAACTGTCCGCGATTCGAACCCACGTCGAATACAACCAAAGGTTCACTCGATTGTCGGGGTAGCAATGGGAATACCGCGGCCTCCCCACTGTTTAGTACTCCAGCACCTGCTCCGATGCCCATCATTCTTTGAGAAATGATTGCATTCCGATTCAAGCACGCCTGAGCGATTCTTCCACCAGTCAGCTTGTGGAGGATCGCCTTAGGTAGTCGCACTAACCGTCGTCCTGCCGATTCTTTTTCGGAATAGGAAAGTGCAGGGGAGGGGGCTGAGGGATTGGCAGGGGTGGTCAGATTGGATTTTTGGAGTGGAGGACACTCTGGAGAAAAGCTTGTTTCCAGCGTGGCCAACGTTGGCTGGAGCGTCGTGCCAACATTGCACTTGCTAATCATTTGGGACCGATTCAGTCAGAGGGATTTGTTGCTACGCGAATCGTAGGACTGTCCCATCTGAGTAGCAATGTAGGCTTTGCCGTTTTATCTATTCTTAACCAACTTGACATCAGTTTTAAAAACGCTCGCGAGACGATGTGAAATGGACCGTCTCGCGTGCCTTGGTCGAGATGGCCTGTTTCCGAATGTTGTGGCGTCGTTGATATGACGGAACACGGGCCAAGAGTGTTCCGCCGGCTCAACGTCGATCGGAACATCTCTTTCTCGGGTGGGCGTTGGAGTCAGAGGGACGTTCGATTTACAACTTGCGTATTCAACTACTGTGGGTTGAACGTGTAGTTGTAGTCGGGGAGATCTTTGTCGTATTCCACGTTCGGTGGTTTCGGCACTCTTTTCCCGCTCTTGCGAACAGGCTGGAATTCGGGGAGTTCTGCTGTGGTGACGTTCAACCCGGTCTGGGTGGATGTTGATTCAGCAGCCTCTGCTACGTCCGAGGCTGTTGAAAAAATTCGGCCTGAAAACGCTCGTTCGACGTGGCTAAACTCTCGCCGTTCAATCGGATTGTATTTCGAGCAATGAACCGGATAGTGGGCCACCTGAATCGGCAACCCGAGTTCATTGGACAGTTCCTGAAGATGGTGCTTGAGCGTGTTTGAACGGTAGCTGTTGCTGCCACCACAATCACACAAGAGGAGAATTCGCTTGGCCGAGGCGTGCTGGACCGAACCAACTTCTTCCCAGTACCTTTGAAACGATGCCACCGCGAATTCACCGGTGTCGCTACCTGTGGTCACTGTCACGTGCCCCGTGTTTTCTTGCACGTCGTAGATCCCATGCGGTGTGACTTCGCCATCACGGTAAGCTGGTAGATCATGGTCGAGAACTTCCGCTGCCTGATTGGCAATCACGTCGCCGCTACGGTGGACTTCACCCAGCGATTCCTTTCGTTTGCTATCAATGCTAAACACAGGATCTCCCGTGTTTTTGTAGTCCTCGATGGACTTCTCGATCTTTTCAAACTGCTCGTCACGGTCGCGACTTGGCGCCTTGGTTTTTGATTTCACCTGCTGGCGAGTCTTGAACCCCATCTCGCCGAGCAAACGAGAAACCACTTCGTTTGCAACCTTGATTCCTCGCTGGAACAATTCTCTGACAATCTCAGCGACCGACAGATGCGTCCACTTCAAGCCAGGCACGGTGGGACTACCGGCAGTATTGTCTTGGATCACTGCCCGCAACTCATTCATGAGTGACGGACAGCTCAGTTCTTTTTTGGGCGGCCACCTCCTTCGACTCGCTGGCGTCCTTCCAGGGGATCACCATCAGCAAGGCTCTCCAGCTCTTTGATGCCACTTGCGATCGTGTTCTCACAGCAGCCAAGTACTTTGGCGATGTAGCGGATGCCTCCGAAAGGAAGCTTCCTGGCTTCGATCGCTGCGTAGCGTCGACGATCCTTCTCGCCGAGAGTCCGAAAAAAGTTTCGCATCTGGGATTCGACCGTTTGGTCGAAGTGGTGTTCCATTGCAAGTGTCATGACACACTCCTTCAAAGTCAAAGATCCTTTCAGTCCATTCGATAACCCCATTGTAACGAGCAGGCGATTTCAGCCGAATGCAATGCTAGCAAAGCAGTTCCGCAAGTTGTAAATCGAACGTCCCAATGACTCTAGCCGGCTTCGCGGAGCGATGAAGTGGATTGCTCGCCTGACTTGAAATCAGTGATCGACAGTTTCTCCATGACAGCGGATGAAGTGTCAATTTTGCATTGCTTGATGAGCGTCTCTAAGCTGCACTGGAAGATGGGCTTCCAGAAATCGTCATAGGTGTAACCGTTCTGCGGCAAATTGCTGGGACGGTCCCCGGAGAAACCGGATGGCAAACCGACGAGGTCCGGCGACTGCATGAATGAGTTCGGCCAATCCGAAAGAGGCTGAGTGAATTCAAAGTCGACGAAATAGAGATCGCCTCCTGGTGTCAGGATCAAATTGCCTGGATGGAAATCGATGATGACGCGTTTCAACGCGAATGTTGCTCGAAGCAATTCGAGAACTTGGCTCGCGTAAGGTTTCAGCAGTTTGCCTTGTTTGCGAAGAGACAAGTTGGCCAAGCAATTTTCATACTTTGGAAGCACGAAGCTGTAGTCGCTGAATTCCAGTACTTCCGGGACCGTGTGTAATTGAGGTCCCAAGGTTTGGTAGATGAATATTTCGCGATCGCAGAACCGTTTGAAACTGGGGCGAAATGTTTTTCGGACGGCTTCTTGCCCGTTCCACTGGATGAGTTCCGTTTTCGAACGGTTGGCGGGTTTGCGAAGCGATCGAATGACTGGTTCAGGTGTTTTGTAGCTGCGACGCAAGTGGTCGACATGATTTTGTACTTCTGTGTGAAACGACGAGTCGATGATTTCAAGGTATTCCAGGCCTTCGAGTTCGTCATCGCTGGAATGCACACAATTGCTCCACTGCGTTTTGGGCAATCGCTTGTTAAGCAGTCGTCGGATTTCCTTTTTGAACAGTACACGACGGTTTTGTATGTAGGGGTACTGTTCCTTTTCAGCGGGCGTGGGTTCGATTGGGTGAAAATCAAACAACGCCAATGCAACGGCAGGTAATCCACCGGACTGCGGGAACGGGCCTTCATCCCAATTCCCGCCTCGGATGTGTTTTGAAGCTAGCTGGGCAGCTTCAGCGGAAAGCTCATGTTGGCCAATGACTTCTAGGCGATGCTTTTGGCGGAATAGCGAAATGGCTTCGTCCAAAATCTGGTTGTCGACTGCGGATTGTCGAAACAGCACAACGATGAGTTCGCCATGTTGGTTGTCGATCGCAGGTGGAAGGAATTGGGCCAGTTCCGGACGGAGTGACGCATATCGTCGCAATGTATCCACCGGTGGATTCCAAGATTGGCTCGTCAACAGGCGCTCCAAACCTTCCATCGTCATCGATGTGTTTTGGAACTTTGCTGGGGCGGCTGCCCGCAAGCGGTCAGCGTAGTCGTGGTCGCTGTTTTGTTTGCCCTGTCGCTGAGTTGCCTCATTGTCGTCCCACGGCAAACCCGATGCGTTGCCCTTGTGGTAGAGCGCATGGTACGCCAGCGATAGGAAGTAATGCTCTTCGTTCGGGATGTAGCAGAGGTCCCGGTGGAAGGTTCGAGATTGGATGATCTCTTCAGCAAGGTAGGGAGGGTAGTACGACAAACCTTTCCAACATGCGTTTTTGGCTGGTCCAGTACCGTAGACGTCGCAAGGGATTTCTCGGCTATTGGTGACAAATAGATCATCCGCCAAGTGCAGGTCAGCGACATCAATCAACAGATCGATGTCTTCCCCTTCGGGCCATTCGGGTACATTTTCGAACCAACGCAAGACGACATAATTGACGTTGCGGTCGTTCAGGGCTTGGAATAATCCCTGACGACCGAGCGAAGGATCCGCGAACCGTCGGACACCTTTTCTACGTTTTGAAGGCCAGACGTTTCGTGCGAGTCTTTTGAGACTGAGGCGACGACTCAACTTGCGTGCACGATGTGCCGTTGCACTGAATAGGTCGTCCACCTTCCGACGCGAAGCTGAGTGGTTCATGTGATCGTAGTTTTTGCTGACTGAAGATTTTGCTAAGCAATCTCGGAATCTACTCAGGGAGCGATCGGCAGCACAAGATTGACTTCCATTTCTGCGACGGGCCGGCGCCGATGGACGCCATTTTCCTCGACTGGCGTGAGTCGAAGTGCACCCACGCGTCGTTTGCTAGCATTGCAAGCAGCCCGGCTGGATGGGGCATGCATTTCGAGCGAGATGAACCGAATCATTGTTCGTCTTCGGTTCCGTCTTGCAGTCTTTGGCAGCAGTTTCCAACCACGGTGGGCGTTCCTGCGATCAATGCAAGCAAATCAGCACAGTGTCGATGCTGCGGTCATGTCGGGAAGTAACCCGGCGGCCACGGATGTCAGTCGCTCCTTAATCGATGTCGATCAAGAGCCATTTGCAGGAATCAGCAGCCTGCGATGCCAGTTCGGTTGCAGTTGTCACGGCGAGAGAAAAAGACCGGCCGTCCAGATTCAAGGGCGACGGAGCGCGAGTTTGTAGCGGAACGCACCGTCTTGCTTGATTCAGGGCAGTCACAAACCGAAGGCAAGCGTCTGCGACTGCCGAAAGAAAATAAAAAAGCGGCGTCCGTGCCGCGGGGCAGGTGGTTGGCCCGATGGGATCAATCGGGTCACTTCTGGATTGGAATTTCGACTGTTCGTTCGCGGCCATCGCGAAGGAACTTCATCTGGACTCGATCGCCCGGGCGAAACTTCTCGTTGACGTGATCAAAGACATCCGCTTCGCGAATCAAATCCGATTGGCCGTCGAACTCGATCAAGATGTCATCCACCCGCACGCCGGCTTTGTGAGCGGTCGCGTGGAGCCCGTACTTGCCGACGTTGGCGACTCGAAGTGCCATCGGCGATCGCAAATCTAGTTTCTGACGCTCACTTTCGTCCAGAGGGAGTAAACGCATTCCCCCACCGGCGATCCGCCGCATCATCCAAGACGATACTCGCCACGACGGATCGTCCCATCGCCGCCAGCCTTCGGGCAACGACAACGTGATGGTCTGCGTTTGGTCGCCGCGTTTGGTTTGGACGTCCACCTCGGCGCCTTTGGCAGGAATTTGATTCAATGCCCACTGCACGTCTGCCATCGATACCAGCGGTTGTGATTGGATGCTCAGTAAATCATCGCCCACCTGAAAACCGGCTTTCGCGGCGGCGGAATCCTTGGCAACGCTTTTCACTCGAGCAGGGAATCTTGCGTCGAGCACCAACCCAATCGATTTCGGGTGCGGGTAAGGGTGCAGAACCTCTTCGGGGATCGATTGGCCTTTTTGCCAGTAGTAGTCGCGCCGGGCTTCGCCAATTTGATGGCAATGGATGCAGCTCTTCGTGACTTGACCTGAATAGTCGAGATGGTCGGGGCGGTCTGTCAGTGTGGGGTACTTTTCCGGCGAAGCGAATTCCAATGGGGCACCGGTTTTGCCCGCCAGTGATTTACGATTGGCAGGATAGGCTTTGTGCAGTTTCAAGCTCTCCCGAAGCGCCGCTGCCATTCCTTCCAAAGAAACATCACCCAGCCATTCGGTGCGGTGTGACCGCGTCCCAAAGCGGCCGTAGACTGTTTTGTCAGCATTGAGCATGAAAACCGCGAAGGACTGGTCCGTGTCATATTGGAAAACGTTCAGATCCAGTCCGTTGGTGCCGACAACACGAACGCGAATGTACTGATCGAGCAGACGCTTTAGTTCCGGGTCGCTTTCGACCAAGTCATCGTCCAACTTGACGCATTCTTCGCAGGGCAAGCAACGCAAGACGACCAGGATCGGCTTGCCGGTCTGGCGGGCTTGTTCGTAAGCGGCATTCAGATCGTTGTAGATCCAGTAACCGGTCGCCAGGACACGTTCACGATCATTGCGAACGATCGTTTCTCGATCCTCTTTCGCAACCGCTTCATCAACACTCGCGAACGAGGCGAAGCCGGTGGAAAGGAGGGCGGGGATGAGTGCGACGGCGCGCAATCGTTGAAGGCGGCTCATGAAAACTCTCCTGGCTGGAAGGGACGCCGCAGGAAATGCCTCGGAAAAGGACGGGCACCAATCAGGCATCTACAAAAAGCGTCAGATGGGGGCGTGGATTGTAAACGATTCCACGCCCCGTTTGAGAATTCATGCAGCTCGCAAAAAGAAGCTTTTCAGCCACGCTACATTTGGCAACCGCCACCGCAGCATCGCGGGGCACCGCATGCTTCGCCGCCGCCAGCCATCGGCAGGCTCGAACTGCCGCCGCTCATTGAGGGAGCCGACGGGACGCTGAGGACACGTGTCAGTTCAGCGTTGCTGCACTTGGGGCAGGACACTTCTTCGCCTGGCGATCGAACCAGGATCTCAACCACATCATCACACGACTTGCATTCGTATTCGTACAGAGGCATCTTCGGTATCCGAGAGGAACACAATCCAAGGAGAAAACGGTGGGCACCACGCCCACAGCCCCATTGTTTCTCAAGGAAGGCGTTCAGGCCACTGGGAATGGTCGAAGAAGCGGTATTTTGTATCCCGGATGAGTCCCGAAGTTCTTTCGGCCCGTCCTGGCTTCGTTCGAAATTTGATGGATGTGATGATGAAACCGGTATTGCAGTTGCCGCCGATGACGTGCCAGCGAATACGCGAAATTGATTCTTTGGCGATGGAGCAATTCCAAATGCCCGGCATCATCCTGATGGAAAATGCGGGGCGTGGCGCAGCCGAACTCATTGAGGAGCTCGCGCCTGAGGGCAACGTGCTGATTCTTTGCGGCAAAGGCAACAACGGTGGCGATGGATTCACGATCGCTCGGCATTTGCAGTTGGCCGGACGCGAAGTGATGATTCTGGCGATGGCAGCGACGAACGAATTGCAAGGCGACGCCGCCATCCAAGCAAAGATCGCGGAGGCGGCGGGAATCAAGATTCAGGTTGTCGGAGAAGCTGTCGAAGCTGGACGTTTGCCGGCAACAGATATCGTGGTTGATGGCCTGCTGGGCACCGGCGCCAAGCCACCGCTTCGAGGACGCTACGCTGAGGTGGTGGAAGCAGCCAACGCGAGCTCCGCAATTCGAATCGCTTTGGACATTCCAACGGGAATGAACGGCGACACGGGAGAAACGGGCGAGACGACGTTTCGGGCCGATCACACGCTGACGTTTGCCGCACCCAAGGTCGGTTTTGAGAAGTTGGGCGCTGCCCGTTTCACTGGCGAAGTTCACGTGATTTCAATCGGCGTGCCGCTTGAGCTACTGCGCCAATTCAGCGTGTGAGCGTGGCCGGCCACAGTCGCTGAGACTATGTTATGGCCATGCAATACTCTTCCCTTCAAACGCGTCGCGTTTCCGTTCGCCGGTCCTCGGTCTTGAGCGTCTTGATCCTCGGTTCGGCCATTGGACTTTCAGGGTGCGAATCCAAGCGGTTGTCACCGGAGGATTTCCCGCGGCGTGAGCGAGAAGATGTGCTGGCACCTCAGGCTCCCGAAGGCATGGCCACTTCGGAAGATGTTCCGCTTCCCGAGAAGTCACCCGAAGACAAGTTTCGTGAAGCCGCGATGATCGGTGACTTGGCTGGTGTCAAGCGACTCGCGGGGCAGGGCGTGGATGTTTCGGCGATGGACGAGCATCAACGCACGGCAATGCAAATGGCTGCGTTCGACGGTCACACACCGGTGGTCGAATGGTTTTTGTCTCAGGAGGTCGAAGTTGACCATCGAGATTCGTTTGGTCGTACCGCACTGATGTATGCCTCGACCGCTGACAATGCAGAAACGGTCAAGCTATTGCTCGACGCCGGTGCGGCGGTGGACTTGGTCGACAGCGAAGAACACTTTTCACCGCTGATGTTCGCAGCGGCGGAAGGTCAAATGGCGGTGGTCGAGTTGTTGCTCGAGGCGGGAGCCGATCCAACCAAAGCCGACATCGACGGCGAAACCGCAATTGACTTTGCTAGCAGCAACGGCCACACCGAAGTCGTGAAACGACTTCAAAAGTAAGCGACGGCCGTTAGGTCCGGTTGCCATGGCAGGAACCGAGGGAAACCTTCCATCGAGCGTGCGAGCTGGATGAAGCCCGCGGCCTGATCAGACTTCCAAGAACAATCGAGCTGGATCTTCGATCGTTTCTTTGATCGCGACCAAGAAGCCAACCGCTTCGCGACCGTCAACGATGCGGTGATCGTAAGTAAGCGCCACGTACATCATTGGGCGGATGACAACTTGGCCATCTTCCGCGACGGGGCGTTCTTGGATCGAGTGCAGACCCAAGATGCCGCTTTGTGGTGGGTTGACGATTGGAGTGCTGAGCAGCGATCCGTAGATGCCACCATTGCTGATCGTGAACGTGCCACCCATCAAGTCGCTTGGTTGCAATCGGTTTTCGCCGGCCAGACGAGCGTACTCGGCAATGCTGCCTTCGACTTCGGCAAACGACATGCGTTCCACGTTGCGAAGGACCGGAACGACCAAGCCTTTGCCACCGCCGATTGCGATGCCGATGTCTTGGTAGTTGCGATAGACCATCGAGTCGCCGCGGATTTCCGCGTTGACGGCGGGATAACGACGGAGGGCTTCGACGGTCGCTTTTGCAAAGAACGACATGAAGCCAAGCTTGACGCCATGTTTCTTCGCGAAAGCATCTTTGTATTTGCTGCGGATCGCCATGACGGGTGCCATGTTGATCTCATTGAATGTGGTCAACAAAGCGGCGGTTTGCTGAGCCTGGACGAGCCGCGACGCGATTGTGCGACGCAGCATGCTCATCGGTTTGACTTCTTCGGACCGGTAACCACCGCTGGTCATCAGCGATGCCGTTTCTGGTGAAGACATTTGCTGTGTCGGAGCAACTGGTGCGGCGGGAGCAGCCGGTGGTGCGGCGGGCGCGGGTCGCGAAGATCCGTTGCGGATGTAGGCCAGCACGTCTTCCTTCAACAACCGACCACCGGGGCCGGTCGCGGGAACTTGCGATGCGTCCAGCTTGTGTTCGTCGAGCAATCGCTGTGCAGCTGGCATGACAAATCCGCCGCCGCTCTTGGCTGGACTGGATGGTGCCGGTGCTGATGCCGTCGGGGCCGGTGCCGAAGCGGTGTTTCCGGCTGCGGGAGCCGAACCGCCGTTGGAGGATCCGCCGTCGCCGCCAGCGGGTTGTTCAGCGACTTGGATCGAGGCGATTTGTTGGCCGACTTCTGCGAATTCGTCGGATTGTTTGGTGATCGACTGCAAGTATCCGCTGGCGGGAGCGGGGATTTGCACCGACGCTTTTTCCGTTTCAATTTCGACGAGGTCTTCGCCGCTTTTGACCCAGTCGCCTTCTTGTTTGAGCCAATTGCCGATTTGCACTTCGCTGATCGACTCGCCAACGGTAGGAACTTCGACGGGAATGATGTCGCTCACGGGAACGTTTCAACCACTTGATAGAAAAAGCTGGGACGGTACGAGCAACCAGAATAACGAGCCGATCGCACAGTGTCAGCCGCGTAACGCGTGTTTGGCTCCTTCGGGATCGAAGATTGACCAAGGTTTCTGGGCAATGTCTCGACCAGCACCCCAGGAAGTTTGCCGGTTGTGAGGGAGGGGGGGATCAGTGTCCTTTTTTTGGGCTGCAACGATGTGGGCGCCGATTCAAAACGATGGTGGCCGATTGAATTGGTTCGCCACGAACAGAAGCATGCCCTGAAGTACGTTTTTCGCCCCACATCCGCCCCAAAAGTCCCGGAGGCAGTCATGTCCGATGCACCCGAGAAAGGCCATCCGATTCAAATGGCTTTGATCGTCGTGTTGTTGATCGGCGGGGGATGGTACTTCTTCAAACATTACAACATCGACGGATTGGACGGAGTCGCGATCAAACCCAAGGCGGAATTCGCCTGGGAGAAACTCGACGATCCATTCACGTTCACTTCTTCCACCGACGCACGCGAATCGTTGGACTGGCCGGTCGACGAATCGGGCAATCCCATCGAGGCCGACCCGGTGATCTACAGTCCCAGCGACATGTTGCGATCGGGCCCGTCGACGGCTGATCGTGCCTGGGGGAATCCGGTTTACGACGGCAATGGTTCTGCGCCGGCCGAGCAGATCTCTGCAAAGCGTCCTGCTCAGTTCAAGAATCTTCGCATCGCCTCATGGTCGCTGGACGGATTTGGCCCGACGAAGTTGGCCAGCAATATTTGCCGAATGAATTTGATTCGCGTCGTTCGTCAGTTCGACATGGTCGCGTTACAACAGGTTTCGTCTGTGCACCAAGATCTCGTTCCACGAATGGTCGATGCGATCAATGAAAGCTCGCTCGGCAATGGAGGTCCGGTCTACGACTACGTGCTAGGTGGACCAACCGGTCCCGCCGAACGCGGCGAGCAGATGGTGATTTTGTTCCGTCCTGATCGCATTCGCGTGGATCGAACCCAAACCTACACGGTCGCTGATCCGGACCAGCAAATGCTGTATGACCCGTTGGTGGCATGGTTTCGTGCGGCCCAACCGAGTGCATCGCGGGCGTGGACGTTCACGGTTGCCAATGTGAGAATCGATTTGGGACGTGCTCCCAGTGAAGTCGCTTTGCTGGGGCAGCTGTTCGATTCCATCCGAGACGATGGCCGCGGCGAAGACGACATCCTGATGATGGGATTGTTCCAGGCCGACGATGCGTATCTGTTGCCCACAATCGCAGGACGCTCGGTCCGTGCCGCGGTGTCCAGCACGCCCACCGATATCTTTGGCCGACATCAAACCGAGAACATCGTGTTTGATTTCAAATCAACTGCCGAAGCGATCGGTCGCGGCGGGGTCTATGACTTCTTGCGTGTGTACAATCTCAGCCTTTCCGAAGCACAAACCGTGTCCAGTTACTTGCCGGTGTACGCAGAGTTCTCGGCACTGGAGGGATCCCCGATTGCAAATCAAGCAACCTTGGATCAAGCCGTTGTGCAACAAGCGTCGCTTCCAAGCGGCAAAACGCTTCGCTAGCTGACGATTCCAAACCGCGGTTTCCGATGATCTATCTCGACCATCATGCGACGACGCCTTGCGACCCTCGCGTCGTGGAAGCAATGTTGCCCTATCTGACGCAGCACTTTGGCAACCCGCACAGTGATTCTCACGAAGCCGGACGTGAAGTTCGCCGAGCGATTGACCAATCGATCGATTCCATGGCGGCAATCCTGAATGCTCCCCGCGAAAGCGTTGTCATCACGTCTGGCGCCACCGAGAGCATCAACCTGGCCATACGAGGTGTGCTGATGCACCCGCGTTGTAAACGACACCAAGTGGTTGTTTGCGAAACCGAACATCCAGCGGTTTTGGAAGTGGCGGACGATTTGTCCAAGCAGCTTTCTGCCGGCGGTCAGCCCATCGAAATCATTCGCGTCGGAGTCCATCCACACGATCATCCCTCGGCCGGACAAGTCGACTTGGTTCAGTTGCGTGCCGCGGTCAACAATCAGACCGCGTTGGTTTCGATCATGTGGGCAAACAATGAAATTGGCTCTGTCGCGCCGATCAAAACGATCGCGGAAATCACTCACGAAGCAGGCGCACTGCTGCACTGCGATGCGACCCAAGCGGTCGGGCGATTGCCGGTGGACGCGCTCGCGTCGGACGTTGATTTGCTGACCGCGTCGGCACACAAATTCTATGGGCCTAAAAGCACTGGTTTCCTGGTCGTTGGCAACGGCAACCGACGCGTGCGACTGCGTCCCCAAATCGTCGGCGGTGGCCAACAACGAGGGCTTCGTGGTGGAACGCTCAATCCCGCCAGCATCGTCGCAATGGCAACGGCACTGCGAATCGCGATCGATGAAATGGAAAGCGATACCTCGCGGATTCTTACACTGCGTGAATTGCTTTGGGGACGCCTGCACGAATCGATTGATGGTTTGCAACTCAATGGTGCCAATTGGCATGACGATTCGTCGGTTCGTTTACCAGGCAATCTGAACGTGCGTTTGCGGGATGTGGAAGGCGAAGCCTGGATGGCCGCCACTCCGGAAGTCGCATTCAGCAGTGGATCGGCGTGCAGCAGCACCGAGGCTCTTCCCAGTCACGTGCTTCTGGCGATGGGGCTGACCGAATCGGAAGCTCGCCGAAGCGTTCGGTTCGGTGTCGGGCGATTCAACACAGCCGACGAAATCAACTCCGCCGCAGATCAACTGATCGCATCGCACCAGAAGTTGGTTGGTTGAAACCTATCCCACTTTTGCCTACATCCAGCCCAGGCGAATGCCCGCCGCCAGCACGATCACGGCGGTGATTCGGCGGAGAGTGAGGTGGGACAACCAACTCGCCGCGGCTCGGTTTCCGATCTGGCCTCCGATCAAGACACTGACAAACAACCACGGCCACCACGGAGCATGCGTTTGAAACTCCGTCATGATTTGGCTGACTGACCAACCATGCTTGCTGGCTTGGCCGACCAATCCCGCCAACGAGTTGACCAGGATGAACAACGAACTGGTCGCGGCGATGTCGCGAGCGTGACTCCAACGAGTCAGATGCAGCACGGGCGACAAAAAAATGCCTCCTCCGATGCCAACCAGTCCCGCGAGCAACCCCAACCCAGCGCCCAGGATCGTCTGCCAAATCACATCGAATCTCCACCCGAGTTTCATTGAAATGGTGCAAGGCTGATTCGCGAGCGCAGGCTGCTTGGATCCATCCTGCACTGCTGCAGCATCCACCTCGCGATTCCTTCGGCCGCCCAGCAAGAGCAACACACCAGCGACGATCAGCGTGCCCGACAAAAGAGGCACAAACACATCCCGGTCCAGGGGAACCGATCCGCCGACCCAGGCCATTGGAACGGAACCAACCACCAGAGGGACACATCGTGACCAAGGCATTTGCTGTTGTTGCGTGAAACGCAGGCAGGCGCCCGAAACCACCAAAAAATTGCAGGCCAATGAGAGCATCGGCAAAACGCGATGATCAACATCGTTGAGCACTAGCAACGCGGTGTACGTGGACCCTCCGCCGAAGCCTGCGCTGCTGTACACCAGGGCGGCTAAAAAGAACCATGCGACGATCCAAAAATTTCCGCCTAATAACATGCTCGTTCAATCGTTACCCTGAGTGGCAGTGTCTTTTCTTTGCAGCTTCTTGAGGTGATCCGCTATGCGGCAATTTCGTACCGTGACTTACGTCGTTGTTGTTCTGAGTCTGTTGCTCGGGTTGCTCTATTTACCCCTGAGACTCTCCATGGCCGCTGAACCCAAACAAGATGCCTCGTGGAGGAAACAGCAATTTGACGCCGCGAAAGAAGCGTTGGAAAAAGGGCTGCCAAAAACCGCGATCAAACACTACGACGCCATCGTACCCGCTGCGATCGCCGAAGAAGACCACGATGACGCGATCTTGGCCATGGGGATGCGAGCCTCCCTGCGAGGTCAACTCGATGGAGGCGGTGCGGAAGACCGGATCCTGCATCTTCAGGAAGACTTGGCTGCCGCACCGGAGGCCGCCAAACCGCTGCTGCAGGCGGTGCTGGCCAGTTGGTTCTATTCGTATCAGCAACAAAACCAATGGCGTTTCCAAAACCGCACCGAGATCGAAACTCGCGAGGACGACACGACGCCGATCAAGTCAGCGGATGACCTGAAAACGTGGAGTGCCCAGCGGATCATTCGCCACGCCGGTGGGCTGTTCGATCAAGCTTTGGAAAACGCTGAAACGCTTCAAACAACCGAACTGACATCGATCCAGCGATTGATCACGGAAGGCAACGCCCCCGAGTCTTATCGCCCGACGGTCTATGACTTCTTGGTCAACCAAGCAATCGACCACTTCGTCGACGCCCATTCGATCTACAGCGGACCGATCGAGCGTTTCGAATTGGAAGCGAACTCGCCAATCTCGGATCCCGTCGCCGATTTCCTCGCTTGGCAGATCCCGGAAACCGATCTTGAATCGCCGCTTCGCCGAGCCACGGAATTGATGCAGGATTGGGTTCAATTCCGTCAATCCAAAGCTGACGAACAACAAGACGCTTTCTTGGACGCGAACTGGAACCGATTGCGTTTCGCGGAACAGAACGCAGTTGGCACGACCAAAGACGAACGCTCACAAACCGCGATGCAGCGTTTCCTCAGTGAGAACGCAAACCATCCGATCAGCACCCGAGCAAGTTTCCAGCTCGCGCAAAAAGAAATGGGACAGGAAGAATTCGTTCGAGCTCATCAAATTGCCAAGGCAGCCGTAGCAGCTCATCCAGATAGTTTTGGCGGTCGCCAATGTGCCGCGTTGATCGAACAGATCGAAGCCCCCCAGCTCAACATCGCGACCGAACGTGTTTGGAACCCGGCTCTGGCCGAGTCCGCTCAAGCCGAAATCGAAATCAGCTACAAGAACATCACCCAGGTGCACTTCCGACTGGTTCCAATGAGCTTTGACCAACTGCTCAGTTCAGGGCAAATGGTTCAGAACAACGAGCACGATTGGTTGAGGAAGTTTGGCGAAGAACCCGCCGTGCAGCAGTGGTCGGTCGACTTGAAAAAAACCGCCGATTTCAAAACCAGCGTTCACCGAATCGATGTCCCCAAAGACCTGGCAAAGGGAAGCTACATGCTGATCGCCAGCGTCAACAAAGACTTCGTTTGGAAAGAGAATTACCTGGCGGGCAAACAGGTTTGGGTGAGTGAATTGGCACTTGTCACCGACGGGCGATGGAACCAAGGCACACTCGATGGCCACGTGCTGGATTCCAACACCGGCGAACCCATTCCGCAGGCCACCGTTGCCGTTTGGACCTGGGTCAACGATGGCCAGCGGCGAAACAATTTCAACAATGGCTACCGATACCGGTCGCTGCCGTCGCTGACCACAGATCAAAACGGTCGCTTCGAGTTGAAAGCGAAGAAGGGGGCCAACCTGAACAACCTGTTGTTGCTGGCTCAAAACGGCAAGGATCGCCTTCCGGCCCAGCAGCATCATTCCATTCGTCCCACGCGAACTTCGAATCAACTCAGCGGTCGCACGGTGTTCTTCACCGACCGAGCGATCTACCGACCGGGGCAAACGCTTCGCTTCAAAGCGATCGCAACGACGTACGACCA
This sequence comes from Rhodopirellula baltica SH 1, assembly GCF_000196115.1. Classification (NCBI taxonomy): domain Bacteria; kingdom Pseudomonadati; phylum Planctomycetota; class Planctomycetia; order Pirellulales; family Pirellulaceae; genus Rhodopirellula; species Rhodopirellula baltica. The sequence continues at coordinate 4,923,659 of NC_005027.1, read as the reverse complement.
ATCAAAAAACCTGTACGAAACTCACAATCGCAAATCGTTGCAGGTTCAACTGCTTGACCCCAACAACCAAGTCGTCGAAACGTTGGACTTGACCACCAACGAACGCGGCAGTTGTCACGGCAGTTTTCATCTGCCGACGTCGGGGTTGACCGGCCAAATGGGATTGGTCGTTCGAGAGTTCCCGCGAGGCACCGCCACCGTTCGTGTGGAAGAGTACAAACGTCCCAAATTCGAAGTCACACTGGATGCTCCCAAAGATCCGGTCCGACTGGAAGAATCCGTGACGGTCTCCGGTCGCGCGACCGCCTACACCGGCGCCGCGATCAACGACGCAACCGTTCGCTACACGGTCGTACGACAAGTCCAATATCCGATTTGGTGGGGATGGCGATGCTGGTGGATTCCAACGCCTCCCGCCGAACCACAAACGATCGTGCAAGGCGAAACAACCACGGATGAACTGGGACGTTTTGATGTTTCGTTCGATGCCGTACCTGACGCATCGGTTGATCGAGACAGCGAGCCCACGTTCCGATACGTGATCACCGCTGACGTGGTCGACACCACCGGCGAAACTCGCTCGGATAAACGCACGGTCACGGCGGGTTACACGACGATGTCAGCTCGAATGAGCGTCGCTCGTCCCGATTGGCTGACAGAACAAGATCCGGTCGACATTCAGGTTCACACAACCTCGCTCGATGGCGAAGCACAAGCCGCTGAAGTCAAAATCGAAGTCTGGTCGCTGAAGGCTCCCGAAGTCGTTCCGCAACCGCGATGGGGAGCTTATCAACCGCTGCCAGCGGATGCGGATGGCGAAGCGAAACGAGTTCGTCCCGAGGATCCAAATTCATGGCCGCTGGATGAATTGCAGTCCTCAAAGACTTTGCAAACCGATGCCAATGGACATGGTTCGTGGGAAGTGTCGCTTCCCAAGGGGCACTACCGAGCGGTCTTGTCGGCCGTCGATTCAGCCGGCAACTCGGTCTCGGCCTTGTTGCCGCTGCGAGTGTTTGATCCCAAAGCGGATCAACTCGGTCTGCCGATCGCCAGCCTATTTGTGATGCCTCAATCGCAGTGGGAACCAGGCGAAACATTCACCGCGGTTTGGGGTAGCGGCTACGAGGACGCCAAGGCCTTGGTGGAAGTCGAGCATCGCGGCGAGATCTTGCAGCAATACTGGACCTCCGGCGACAAGACTCAAATCGAGATCACACAAGCGATCGATGAATCGATGCGAGGTGGCTTTGTTGTCCGCGTGATGATGGTTCACGAGAACCGGCTGCATTTGCATCAACAGATCGTCAACGTTCCCTGGACGAACAAAGATTGGTCGATCCGCTGGGAACGTTTCGTTTCCAAACTCAAACCCGGTGCGGAAGAAACTTGGACCGCGGTCATCGAACCCAAGGTGGTGGATGAATCGACCAAGGCCCAGCAGGATTCCATCATGGAAATGGTGGCAACGCTTTACGACGCCTCGCTCGACGTTTTCGCGAAGCATCGTTTCGCGACCGGCTTCAACGTCTTCTATCGAGACCGAAGCACGCGAAGCCCGTATTTGAACAACGGATGGCAAGGTTTGACAACGGTCGTCATGTGGTCACACCGTGGCTATCCCGGCGGCGAACTGAGTTATCCCGATTGGGTTTCTGAATTGCAGTTGAACCAATTCTACGGACGCCCCATGCCAATGGCACGCGGGATGGCCTTTGCGGAATCCGACATGATGATGGCTGATGGGGCGGTACCAGCGTCGGCCCTGATGCAAAAGAAAGCCGGGCGTGCCATGCTCGGTGCTAACGTTGCAAAGAACGAGGTCGAATCGCGTGAGGAATCGGACGGCACACCTCCTGAATCGAATGATCCCGAGATCGATCTGTCCGGCATTCCGCCACGAAAGAATCTGAACGAGACCGCTTTCTTCTTCCCCGAATTGATCGCGGACGAAAACGGTGCGGTGAAAATGAAGTTCACCATGCCTGAAGCATTGACTCGTTGGCAGTTGTTGGGATTCGCCCACGGTGCCAACCTTGCCTCCGGAACCATTTCGGGCACTGCAGTCACCAGCAAAGACTTGATGGTTCAACCCAACCCGCCTCGAACGTTGCGGGAAGGTGACGAGATTGAACTGACAGTCAAAGTCAGCAACCAATCCGCCGCAACACAAACGGGCGTGGTGGCGTTGAACCTGTCGTCGGCGGCCAGCGGTGAATCCGTCGATGCCCAAGTCGGCAATTCACAGCCCAAGCAATCGTTTGAAATTCCCGCCGGCCAGTCCAAGACGTTCTCTTGGCGAATCCAAGTGCCCGATGGCATTGGTTACTTGGTCTACAAGGCGGTCGGTTCGACCGGACGGTTGTCCGATGGCGAAGAAGGTTACCTGCCGGTTCTGACTCGTCGCGTCTTGGTGCACGAATCCATTTCGCTGCCGATCGACGGTGCCGAAACGAAAACCTTCAAGCTGCCGAAGTTGTTAGAAGGAAATAGCGACACGCTGTCGAGCGAATCGCTGACCATTCAAATGACTTCCAATCCGGCTTGGTACGCCGTGATGGCACTGCCGTACTTGATGGAATATCCCCACGAATGCAGCGAGCAAACGTTCCATCGCTTGTATGCGAACTTGCTGGCTCGGCACATCGCCACGTCTGACCCTCGGATCCAGCGTGTGTTTGAACAGTGGCGGAATCAACCCGACGCGGCGGGTCGAGTCACGCTGGATAGCCCTCTGGCTCAGAACGAAGAGCTGAAGTCGATCGCACTCACCGAAACACCTTGGGTGTTGCAATCCAAGTCCGAATCGGAGGCACGTCGCAACGTTGGGATCTTGTTTGACACCAATCGTGTCAACGATCAAGCCGACCGATTGACGCGGCGTTTGATCGAACTGCAAAAAGAGGATGGCAGCTTCGCTTGGTTTGATGGTGGCCCTTCCAACGACACCATCACCATGCTGATTGTCACAGGATTCGGTCGACTGCAACATCTGGGCGTCGAGGTCGACATGCAGGTGGCGATGAAAGCGCTCAAGCACTTGGACGCTTACGCGACCAAGCTCTATGAACGCATCAAGCCAGAAAACCGCAGCAAGGCACATGTCTCGCCGACGGTCGCGATGCTGTTGTATGGCCGCAGTTTCTACAAGGATCAACCGACCGCACCCGAGCACAAGGAAGCGGTTGAATACTGGACCAACCAGCTCGCAGAACATTGGTTGTCGTTGTCGAGTCGAATGAGCCAAGGGCATGCAGCGATTGCCTTGCACCGATTGGGGCGACTCAATGAGGCCAAAGGAATCGTCGCGTCATTGATCGAACGATCGGTGGTCGATGAGCAGGGCATGCACTGGAACGATGCCAACTCAGGCTGGTGGTGGCACCAAGCACCCATTGAAACGCAGGCCATGATGATTGAGGTACTCGACGAAGTCGCCGGCGATCTCCAGCGGGTCGAACTCTGCCAAGCTTGGTTGCTGCGTCAGAAAGAAACTCAGTCTTGGGAAACCACGAAATCCACCGCCGATGCGGTGTACGCGTTGCTGCTGCGAGGCACCGACAAACTGGCATCTGATGAAGTCGTCGACATCGCGGTGGGGCAACAGGAAGTCCCCAAGGGCAATGTGGAAGCCGGCACCGGTTTCTACCAGCATCGTTTCTCGGCGGATGAGATCACGCCTGAGATGGGATCGATTCAGGTCAAGAAGACCACCTCAGGCATCGCTTGGGGCGGAGTCCACTGGCAGTACTTCGAGAACATCGAAAACATCACGCCGCACGATGGGACGCCATTGCAAATCGAAAAGCAACTGTTTGTCGTCCGTGCGACGGATTCCGGCCCCGTGCTGCGTCCTATTGGGGACGAACCCGTTCGAGTTGGCGATGAACTGGTCTCCAGACTGATCATTCGCAGTGATCGCGACATGGAATTCTTGCACCTTCGAGATCATCGCGGCAGCGGCACCGAGCCAGTCAACGTGCTGTCCCAATACCGTCGGCAAGATGCGTTGGGGTACTACCAAAGCACTCGAGACGCGGCCGAGCATTTCTTCATTGGCTACCTGTCCAAGGGAACCTATGTGTTGGAATCCCGCTGCCGTGTGCAGCTTCGCGGGAACTATCAGACTGGAATGGCAAGCATCGAATCGATGTATGCACCTCAGTACAACAGCCACAGCGAAAGCCATGCACTTGAGGTGAAGTGAGCAGGATCGCTCGACGATTCACTCTGCTTTTTCATTCCAGTGCAATGTGCTGTTGAATTGAGCAGGGGGGTGTTCAAGGTTCACGCACGTGTTCGGTCGTCCGACCGTGCTGATATACAGCGGGCACGAATCTACCGTTAGATCATTGGTATGAAAGCTGCGTTTGAGGATGAGATCTCAAGATTGGCAAACCATTGTCAATCAAGTTTTCGACTCCCGAACCTCTTGCAGTGATTTGATGAAAACGGGCTTTTTGATCGACATGGATGGCGTCATCTACCGCGGCAGTGAACTGATCCCAGGGGCCGATCAGTTCATCGACGTATTGATTCGTCAGGACATTCCTTTCCTGTTCTTGACCAACAACAGCCAAAGGACTCGGCGCGACGTTCAAACCAAACTCCATCGGATGGGGATTTTCGTGGAAGAGTCTCACATATTTACCTGTGCGATGGCAACGGCGAGGTTCCTCGCCAAACTGAAACCCAATGGCACCGCGTACATCATTGGTGAAGGCGGTCTGCTGCAGGCAATGCATCAAAACGGATTCTCCATCGTGGATCACTCGCCCGACTTTGTTGTTGTCGGCGAAGGACGCACGATCACGCTCAATGCGCTGGAATCAGCGGTCGACATGATCCTTGGTGGTGCCAAGCTGATTGCCACCAACTTGGATCCCAGTTGCCCAACCAAGAACGGCACACGACCGGGGTGTGGAGCCACCGTCGCGTACCTCGAAGCGGTCACCGGACGCAAAGCCTTTAGCGTGGGGAAACCCAGTCCCATCATGATGCGAGCAGCTCGCAAGGAACTGAAGCTAGCCACGTCCCAAACTGTGATGGTGGGCGACACGATGGAAACCGACATCCTGGGCGGCGTCCAAATGGGCTACCGAACCGTGCTGACGTTGTCCGGTGGCACGAACAAAGAAGACCTAGGCCAATTCGCTTACGGGCCCGACGTGATCGTCGACTCGATCGCTGAGCTTTGCGATGTCAGCGAGTTTGTGGAGAGCAGTCTGCCAGTCGGCAACCGCGAGGACGACACCGTCACCAACTTCGCCGCGTGGGCCGCCGCCAACGCGTGATGGTTCGGTTTGAAGTAGGTCAGGTCTGACCTGACATACGCTCTGATGTTTCGGTGGACGCGAGGCGTTGGCGGAACCCGGGCTTCTTCTGGCGGGGCAGATCCAGCGGCGATTTACCATTGCCAGGTAGAACCTGCCCTACGCGTTCTAGGGCAGAACGCTAGGTTGATTTGGCGTGGGCGGTTTGAACTAGCCAGAACGAAAACGAGCGATCGGTTTTCCGATCGCTCATCCAGTTCGGCAACGTAGGCCAGGTCTCACCTGGCACCCGCGCCGATGCTTCGGCAGAAGCGAGGCGTGATCGCCTTGCAGACTTCTTTTGACGGGGCGGATCCAACGGCCAATCACCAACGCCAGGTGGAACCTGGCCTACGTCGCTAACTCTGCCGAGCTCTACTCTTCGCTGGTTGGGACCAGCATTTCGACTTTACGGAAGTCGACTTCGAGGTCTTGGTTGCCGTGCAGTTGCAGGGCGATCACTCCGGAATCAGCCAAGTCTTCCACCACATGGTCGACAGCCAAACAATCGTTCAAGTGAACGACGATGCGTTTGCCATGAACGCTGACGGTCATCATGTTCCAAGGCGTTTCATCATCGTCTGAAACCACAGGTTTCTTGTCGAGTTGCAAACCTTCCCGGGCTTGTTTCCAGTGTCGATTGACGACGGCATGACGGTCTTTGGGGAACCCCGTTTCGAGGTAATGCAGAGGACGCACCAACCACCCTGCTCCGCCCGTTTGGTACAGGCCGCCAACTTCATCGGAGTTGTCAATTTCGCACTGAACGCCTTTGACGAACGGTTTGTTCTCGGTGATCTCACTGCGAACAAAGAAGCCGCTGTCGCCCTTTTTGAATCGATACTCGATCCGATAGGTTCCATCGGTCATCGGATGCTTGCTGTACAGCATCCCGTTGGGTTCGTTGGCTTCGCTGCTGGCGCGGCCTTGCAGGATTCCATCGACCACTGTCCAGGTACCACCGCCGACGGTTTCCCAACCGTCCAATGACTTGCCGTCGAACAAAGGCTTCCACTCGTGGCTGCCCAGGTTGCGAACCTTCAAATTACGGAAGCGGTACGTCTGGCCTTTTTCGCCGTGGTGCTGCAGTCCGATTCGGCCGCTCAGATTAACGGGGTCAAAGTAGTCGGTCGTAGGCACATCATTGATGAAGAACTGCAAGTGATTGCCGACACAGCGAATCCGATATCGGTTCCAGCGATCGCGATCGAACGCGGCTTGGGCTTCGGGTTGTTCCCACAATGGATTGAGCCATTGCCGGCGACCTTCGTCGTATAAACCGCCCGACCATCGACGGTCGGTCGGGTCCGCTTCCGCTTGATAGCCAAAGACCTTGTTCGGTGAAACTTGGCCACGAGCCATGAAGCCACTGTTGGACTTGCCTTCGGGAAGTTTGACTTCGCCCTCAAACTCGTAGTCCTGAAAAATCTTCTCGGTCACCAAGAAGAACTTCTTGTCGGCGGTCAGATGGATTTCGCCATCGACCACTTCGGTCTTGCCCCATTCGTAAGGGTTGGTCCAACCGGTGAGCGATTTGCCGTCGAAGAGCGATTGCATCTCGTTCGCGGGGGCTTGTGATTCGGTCTTTGCGGGTTTCGGCATGTCATCGCCGGTCGCGACAGACCCGCAGCAGATGCTGACGCAGAAGAGCGAGGCAAAAGCCCATGATTGGGGGCAATTGCGACTGAGGGACGTGAGCCAGGATGGTTTCATCATTCGATGGATTGAGTTTTGTGGGAGGTGGGGAGCTGATTCAGGTTGGACATTGGCGATGCCGAGATGCCAACAACGGTTTGCCGGGGCACCTTCAGCGGATTGTCAGTATACTCCAGGAATTGCTTTCCTCCGAGAATCCCGCCCAGAGTGGCCATGCCAAACTATTCACGCATCGCACTGAAGATAATCGCCGCAGCGGTAGAAACTTCGCGTGAAGAGAGCGGGAAAAAACGTGAACCGGTGGACACTTCCGCTTCGACACCCGAGCGATCCTGGCGGCGAAATGCCATTGGAATCCTTTCGGGCATCATGCTTTGTTTGGGGGGAGTGTTCTATTTTGCGGGTATCGGCGAAGAAACCCTCGGCTCGGCGTCGACTCATGCCTTTGTCACCGCGGCGCTGCTGCGTGTCGGATTGGTCCTGGGAGCGTTGTGGCTGGCCTGGGACTCGTTGAAGCGACCCGCTCGATGGCTGCCGCCTGGATTGGCGGTCGCAGGCGTGATCGGCATCGTCGTGGTTGCCGCCCAGCCTCGGTTGCTGCTGGCCATCGCGCCTGCACTCGGCGGACTGGCACTTTTGACCGGTGTGATGCGAATCTTTCGAAGCAAGTGACCTCCAACCGAGCAGCAACCGATGAGCGAAAACACTGATTCACAATACCTGATGCTCAAGCGAACCGTATCGGCCACGCTTGCCGTCTGGATTTGCTCTTTGGTCTTCGTCGCGGCGGTTGCGGCCCAAGACCCCGCCCCGCAACGCTCGAGTGACCGACCCAACATCGTGTTGATCATGGCGGATGACATGGGGTTTGAATGCATCGGTGCCAACGGTGCGCTCGACTATCAAACGCCCAACATCGACCGGATCGCCAACGAAGGCCTGCGGTTCGAACATTGTTACTCCCAGCCCATTTGCACACCGTCGCGAGTCAAGCTGATGACCGGCATGACCAACAAGCGAAATTATGTGAAGTTTGGAACGCTCGACCGAAAACAAACCACGTTCGCTCATCTGTTGAAATCCGCTGGATACCGGACCTGCATCGCGGGCAAGTGGCAACTGGGAAGCGAACTGGATTCACCACAGCACTTTGGATTCGAAGAGTCGCTGTTGTGGCAACACACTCGCGGACGAATGGACAGTCAGAAACGGGACACCCGCTATCCCAACCCGCGACTCGAGCGAAATGGAACAGAAGAGAACTACGACGAAGGCGAGTTCTCTTCCGACCTATTCGCTTACTTCCTTTGCGACTTCATGGAAACGAATCGTGACCAGCCGTTCCTGGCGTATTACCCCATGGCGCTGGTTCATTGTCCGTTCTGTCCCACGCCTGATTCGGAAGACTGGGATCCGACTTCACACGGCTCGAAGACTTACAAAGGCCAACCGGAACACTTCGGCGACATGGTGGCTTACGTGGACAAGATCGTCGGCCGCATCGATCGCAAGTTGGGCGAGCTCGGAATTCGCGAAAACACGTTGCTGATTTTCACCGGTGACAATGGCACCGACAAACCGATCGTCACCCAGACGCGGTTTGGCGAAGTCGTCGGTGCAAAAGGCGAGATGGTCGACGCGGGCAACCATGTGACTTGCATCGCCAAGTGGCCAAGCGTGATCCAGCCGGGACGCGTGACCTCACAAATCATCGATTTCAGTGATTTTCTGCCGACGATGTGTGAGGTCGCGGGTGCTGAAGTTCCCGCGAAATTGCCAATCGATGGCCAGAGCTTTCTGCCGGTGCTGGGTGGCACTGAGGGACAGGGACGCGAATCGATGTTCATGTGGTATGAACGAAACGGACGTCCCAAGAAGGCTCGCGAATTTGCTCGCAACCAACGCTACAAACTGTATGGCGATGGCTCGTTCTTCGACGTTGAGATGGATCGCAACGAAAAGGCTCCGTTGCAATCCTTGACCGACGATCAAAAGGCGGTCCGAAGCAAGCTACAAGCCAAGATCGACTCCTTCGCGGACATCATCCCGCCACAAGCTCGCTAGCGTCTGTGGCACAGCAGCCTGTTGATTTAGTCGTATACCGAGTGACAACAATTAGCCGATGGGCGTTAGCCCCGGTTGGTGTCTGACTAACCGCCGCTAACGCGGTACGGCTCATTAAATCAACAGCCCGATAGGCTTCGTTGCCTGTGGGTTACAAAATCACAGGCAGAGGCCTATGCCACTGTTGAGCGGACTACTTGGTCGTCCACTCGGGAGCAGGTTGGATCTCGTCGGCGACCGCGCCGCCTTGGTCTTTGCGGCCGCTGCCTTCGAGTCGGCTGATCACGCGAACGGTCATGTCGTGGTCGCAATTGATTTGGCAACTGAGCCGAACACCGGGCTCGGTCACTTCGCGAACGCGAAGGGTTTCTTTTTCGGCGGCAGTGATCTGTTCCGGTTCCCCTTCCACGAATTCCACTCGGCACGTCGTGCACCTGGAAACGCCACCGCACGCGTGCAACTGATCCGTGCCAGCTTCTTCGACCAACGCTTTGACCAAACGTTTGCCAGCGGGGACATCAAAGGTACCAACGTTTTCGACGGTGAGCTTAGGCATGGAGACTCGATTGGAAGTGGTGGGGAAAGACATCAATCGCCGGGCTGAGAAGCCCGGCGGACGAACGGTTGGTTAGCCAACGGTGGCTGACTGTTTGCGATCGACTTTCACGGAATCAAAGTCGACGGTGCAGAAGTAATCGTCGAAGGTTTCAGCGCGACGGATCGCTCGGAACTCACCCGCGTCGTTGAACACGATCTCGGCGGAACGAAGACGTCCGTTGTATTGGAACCCCATGCTGTGGCCGTGAGCGCCGGCATCGTGAATGACCGCGATGTCACCGACTTCTGTCGCGGGCATTTTGCGATCGATCGCGAATTTATCGTTGTTCTCGCAAAGCGATCCGACAATGTCGACGGTGCGATCAGCGGGTTGGTCCTCTTTGCCCATCACGGTGATGTGATGGTAAGCCCCGTACATGCCCGGACGCATCAGGTTGCTCATGCAAGCGTCCACGCCGACGTAGTCTTTGTAGGACGATTTTTGATTGATGACTTTGGTGATCAGATAACCAAACGGTCCGGTCATCGCACGACCGTTTTCCATCAGGATTCGCACAGGAGCGATTCCAGCAGGAACCAAAATCGATTCGTAAAGCTTGCGAACACCATCGCCAAACGCTGGCAAGTCGACAGGTTCTTGGCCGGGCTGGTAAGGCACGCCGATCCCGCCACCCAGGTTGATGCACTCGACCGAGATGCCCGTTTCGCGATGAATTTCGGCGGCGAGCTCAAACAACATTTCGGCGGTTTGCAACAACGCTTCGATGTTCAGTTCATTGCTGACCACCATCGCGTGCAAACCGAATCGCGAAATGCCGAGTTCGGCACAGCGGCGATAGCCATCCATGAGTTGCTCGCGAGTGCTACCGAACTTGGCTTCTTTGGGATCGCCGATGATCACATTGCCCTGGCGTTCCGGTCCGGGATTGAATCGGAACGAAACCATTTCTGGCAACGGGCTCAATTGAGCAATTTGGTCAATGTGGTGCGGGGTATCGAGATTGATGATCGCGCCGAGTTTGTTGGCGATCTCAAACTCTTCCATCGTGGTGTTGTTGGACGTGAACATCACGTCTTGGCCGGTGATGCCCAATCGTTCGCAGGTGATCAACTCGGCCACGCTGCTGCAATCTGCCCCACCGCCTTCCTCGGCCATCATCGCGACGATGTGCGGGTTCGGGGTGGCTTTGACAGCGAAATACTGCTGAAACCCTTCGTTCCAGGCAAACGCATCGGTCAATTCACGAGCCCGCGCGCGGATCCCATCTTCGTGATACAGGACGAATGGCGTGGGGTGATCTTCGATGATTCGGTCGATCAAGTCGCGATCGAACGGCAATGGTTGATAGTGCATCAGAGGGCTCTGGAATCGGTTGAAAGTGTTCCGAGTGGAGTACCCGAAAGAATAGTCGCCGGAGCAACTTTCGAAAACCGATCAGTTGCCGTCACCAAACGAGAACCCAAACCCGCTGAAGGGCACGATTCCATAGACGCCCTCGGTGAAGACCTGGCTGACGAACCGGTCAAACAACCGAATCGGGCTGGGGGGGATGATGACCACGTCGCCGTCCTGCAACCAGATTTCGTCGATTGGACGAGAATCCTTGCCCATGATGGCACCTCGCAGGTCCAGCATCGTGGACAGCAATTCCCAGTTCGGACCGCGACGGAAAATCACGACCTGACGCAGGTTTGCCCCGGGGACATAGCCACCGCCCAACGCAATTCCGCCCAGCACGGTTGTCGGTGCGTCGATTTCGAATCGGCCCGGCGTGGTGACTTCACCCAGAACATAAACGTAGTGGGGAGCCTGTTGCTCGAGGACGACTTCGACATCCAAGCCAGCCGACATCGAATCGTATCGCAGGATGATTTCGCGTTTGAGTTCGCTCAGCGTCAGGCCTTGTGCAGGAACGGCTCCTAAACGAGGCAGCCGGAGCGTGCCTTCGGGCGTGATCGTTTGCACGGTTTGTTGAGGGTTGAACCCTTCGGAACCGCTGATGGCCTCGCGAATTTGTCGGGCGATGTTGCCGGTCGCGACAGGAGTCACATCGATCGACGGATCGGGGTAGTACTCCTTGTAGCGTTCGTTCAACAATTCGCGAAGCTGATCGATGGTTTGGCCGGCGGCGTGAATCTGGCCGATGAAACGCAGCGTGATCGTTCCGTCGGGTTGGATTTCCAAACCGCGTTCGAGCGTTCCTCGAGTCAGCTTTTCATCCGCTTCGGATTCGATCAGCAGTTCATCACCGACAACCAAGCGGTAGGCACCGACCGAACGCACGGTTTTGATCAGGAACGTCAACTGAACTTGGTCTCCGCCACGCAATCGGCATTCGTGCATCGGTGCTGTACGTGCTGGTCCGACGTAGTTGCCAGGGCCGTACAGGTTGAACGGCATGCTTTGAGGACAACGCCAGCACTGGCAGGCGGGACGAGTGCCGGTGCAAACGCCGAGCGTCTTGCTCAACCGTTCCACCCCAACACCACTGCGGTCGACGCATCCGCCACAAGTTGAGCACGTGATTGAGCTGGGATGGCCCGAAAGTGGACCTCCACCGTGGGATGCGAACGAGGCAGGCAATGGCCAACGCGTGACTTCGTCTTGCATCAAGTCCGGCCATGTGGGCGTGCCCATGTTCTGACTCGAAGCAGATCCACTGCGGTTGGAGTTCGTCGAGTGTTGTCGCGAATCCATCGTTTCGGTATCGATCACCGAACGTGAACGAGTTGCCGATGGATCATCCGCTGGCTTCTTGGGATCCGCTTCACGTCTTGGCGGCTCCGTATCGACGGCGCGTTTCGCCGGAGGAGTTGTCGGTTTGGTTGATTGAGTCGAACGAGCTTTCGGCGCAGGCGAGGTGCGCGGTGCTTCAAGATCGCTGGCTGATTCGACCGCGGTGTCCTCGTCCTTCAACGCATTGAGACGTTTGGATTGTTCGCTCGATTTGGGTGTTTGAGTTCGTTCGCGATTTGGAACCGGCCGAAACTCAGGCAACTCTTGGTTGTTCGTGGCTGGTGCGTTGCCTCCCAAGCGTTGTGGACGAGCGGGTGTCGTTCGGTCCGTCTGAGGTTGACGAGGGCGAAGCGGTGGCGGCAGTTCCAGTAGTTTCTCTTGTTCCGCCGTTTTCTGGTTGACGGAAGGCTTCACCGTGCGAGGCGGGGATGCCGGTGGCGTCAATGCCGGTGGAACCGGCGGCGGTGTGGACGGTTTGGCCGGTGCCGGAGTCGGGATCGATTCGGGCAACGCGTTGTTGCGTGGCGCAGTTGGTTCGGCGGGTGCGGCGTTGGATGGCAAGCCGGGGATCAAGTCACGAGAACGTGATTCGAAGCGTGCGCGAGCCTCCAGTTTGGCTTGTTCGGCACGCAAGTTGTGCTCTTCCAAGCGCTGGCGATAGTTCCGCAGTGAGTTGACCTCGAGCAGTTCGTCTTCATTGACCGGTGGATTGTCCGGCAGGTCGTCCATGGCGAACGATGGCGCAGGCAACTTGGCCGTGTTGCCACCCAAGACCGTTGGCCGCGCGTTGGTTTCAGGAGTCGCTTGTCCCGGCGCGACCAATTCTTGCGCGTGCGTTGGCACGACGGACAAAACATCCACGCAGATCATTGGCAGCAACAAACCGGTTGCCAAGCAAACGCGACGAAACGCCGATCGAAGACGAGTTGGTTTCATGGGACGATCCATCGAAATCAGGTGGACGGTGAGGGCGCTGGCTTGCATTACCAAAACAGACCACTGCGGGGCGTTGTCGAACGAGCGGGAGCGGTGGGCATTGACGGATCAACAATTCGTGATTGAGTCGCACGACCATTTGGTGCCGGCACAATCAGCTGGCCTTGGTCAATCGAATTCCGCTGCATGGGACGTGACGCTGTCTGCGGATAAGCGTGCGATGGCACCTGTCTGGTCGCAACGTTTGACTGAGTGAAATTTTGTTGCGCAGCCTGTTGATTCGTTGCTGCAAACTGCTGATGCGTTTTCGCGAATTGCGACGGCGTCATCACTTGAACCGGCAGTTCGCTGGGCAAGTTTGTCGAGGCGAGTTGTTGCTGACATTCAGCCGCCAATTGATCGTCGCCTGATTGGCTGGCCGCTCGCATCAGATCTTCAACGCTTTGTCGTGTTGGTTTCTGCTTCACACTCAGCAGCAACAACTCTTTCGCAATCGCGGGCATCGATCGGCTGAGTAAGTTGCGTCCCAGTTCGGCGGTGGCTTGGGGATTGTCGGGGCCGATTTCGACCGCCGCACGCCGGTACATCAAAGCCAGTTCCGACGCGTGTAATCGAGAGCGTGATTCGGTCAAATCGGAATTGGATTGTGGTGTCAGTGTGGCTGATTCCAGATCCGCCAAAATCATGGTGGCTTCCGCTGCGAGCGGACCGCCAATGGTGGCTTCGACCCAGCGTTGGCGTGCGTAATTGAGGTAAGCCTCGATCGCACGTTCCGCAGTCAACGACGATGTGTCCACACCATGAAGCGCCGGTGTTTGGTGCACTTCAACCAACCGATTCAAGGCGGCTTGATCGACCGGGCCATAGCGACCGGTGAAGTCAGTCGACTCCTGTATCGCGGTGATCGCTTCGTTGAGCTGCGACGTGTGCAGGTTGCCTCCGGTTTGCGAGTCTCGCAGCGAGGCGATGATACGAAGCGTTTGCGTCGCGGACTCTTTGGCCGAATGAAACGCGCCTCGGCGTGCGGCGAAGTGTGCGCTTCGAAGTTGGTTGACCGCTGATTGCGCCAAATCGGCCGTGCGAGCGTGGTGATTGATCGGATCGGATGCGGGCATCGGCCGAGTGAACGCTTGCTGTGATTGTCCGAGCGATGCGGTAGCGCTGTCGCTCACGTCCAGTTTGCGCCGTCGCGTGATTGTTGGTGGTTCTTCCGCCGGCACCGGCGTGTTCATGATGATGGTGACCGGAGGAAGAGCAGGGGCAACCAAGGCTGGTTGGGCTGCGGGCGGTTTCCAAGCCGGTGCCGTTTCAGATGTAGGGGGAAGAGCCAACGGGCGCGGTTGCCAAACTCGGCTGGGTTTTGAGTTTGGTCCCGTCGGCAAATCACCGGCATGGGCCGATGCTGAGATCGACGCAATCAAGACCGCCAACGAGACACGTCGGACCAGCAAGCCGCGACGAGACCGTTCCTTGGCGGTTCGATCTGCGCGGTCTCGACCAGTCAGATGTCGTGGCTTCATATTGCGATCCATCGCATTCCCAGCGTGTTTCGGAGGGGAGTTCATCCTTGAAGTCCCAGGTCCATGAGGACCGTGCTGAAGAGTCGCGGAGCATTCGTTCGGCATCCGATCCGAGCGAAATTCAGGCGACATTGTCCAGCTATCCGGCGTATCGACGAACCCGCAGGAATTTCTGTACACGGAGCCGCCACCGGTGGGTGGAATCAACGCTTCGAACACGCGTGACCGTTATCCAGGTGCAAATTCGCACAACCGGCATATTCGGACTGCGGGCTGAATTGACAGGGGCGATTCGATGATGACGCCCGTCAAATCATGGCTCATTCCACTGAGGATGATTTTTGAAGCCTTTGAACTTGCTCTCCGGTCCTCAAAGCTGTCAACCAAGTAGTTGATAAACGACTCGCAAACCATCCAATTGATTGAGGTTTGACCGTGAGGACTGTGCAAGGCGGAGTGAACCGTCGCGGATTCACATTGGTGGAATTGTTGGTGGTGATCGCCATCATTGGCGTTCTGATCGCAATGCTTTTGCCGGCGGTCCAGAGCGTTCGTGAGGCGGCTCGCCAGACCAAGTGTCGCAATCGAATCCGTCAAATTGCGTTGGCGTGTCAGAACTACGAATCCATGTTTCGCGACCTTCCCGGCTACTCGGGCGAAGTCCCTCCCTTCTTGGTCGACTTTGACAGCCGCCGGCAATACGACTCTCGGTTCAATGGCGGCAATTGGTTGGTCCAAGCGATGGCGCTGATGGAGCAAGCTGACTTGGCACCGCCGCTGGCGAAGATCGGAGCCGCGACAACGATCACGCCGACTGACCGAGTGCAGCATCACGTCCAATCGGCGATCGCGACTTTTCATTGCCCAACCCGACGTGACGCGGATGCTTATCCATTGCTAGAACCGTATCTCAGTCGGTACGGAGAGACCGGAGGACGAACGGATTACGCCATGTGCGGTGGGCCCGCGTCGGTCAACGAGGCGGACCATCGAGTCATCGAAAGCGAGTACGACGGGGTTTGGCGTTTAGGCGGCAGAACACGCTTGTCACGAGTTTGGGACGGTTTGAGTCACACGTATTTGGTCGGCGAAAAGGCGATGGATTCGCTGAAATACACCACCGGGGACTGCTTTGGCGACCGGGCTCCTCTGGCCGGTTACACAGGAATCGGGACAACCACGCACTCATATGTCCGTTTCGCGGCCCGGCAACCGGCATTGGACACCCCCGACAATTGTTTGTCGTGTCACGACTTTGGAAGTGCCCACCCGCATGGCTGGAATGCAGCGATGGTGGATGGATCGGTGAAAATGTTGACGTACACTCAAGACATCAACATTCACCGCGCGGCCGCGTCGATCGATGGTCGCGAAATTCCTACCTACGATCATTGATTTCAATTTGACTCAATCGAAACTGCCCAAGAAGTCGATTTGCAAATGGGATAAGTCCACTCTCGCGGCCGCCTTGCCATTGTTGGCGGAACAAATTCGGTCAGCCGAGTTCGTTTGCCGGAAATGTGGTCGCTCAGCGGCTGACAAAAAGTTGTTGTGTAAAGCAGTTCGAATGGATTCACTGAGCGACACGAAAGCGTAACGGTTTGATTCGACAGTTCGCCAAATGGATGTTTGCATGCGGCGTGGCCGTGGGAGTCACCCCATGGATGATGGGATGTTCCCCTTCTTCGTCCACGACCGAACAAGTCGCGACAACACCGCAGCAGTTTGTAATCGCACGTGGCGAACCTCGCGATCGGCTGCGACAGATCTTCGCTCGTTATCGTGGTAGTTCTTGCTATCAAGACACCAGCGAAGTGGTGCTGCGCGTGGTCCCAATGTCGGACGCATCCTCGGAGTTGTTCTCAGGTGGAAATCAGGAACAGCGGGCTCCGTTTCGGGTGCGTTGGACTGGCAGCCAGTTGGATGTTCAGGCGTATGCGGTTCGATTGCGTGTCAGTTCTGCAACGCAGGCCAATCAGGTCGAATTGAACGCCTGGTTCGACGAACCCGAAACGCGTCACTTTGATTCGCAGATGTTGGTTGACGTCTGGCAGAAACCTGTCAACCAACGATTGGACTTGGATCGTGTGCTCGCCGACGAGGTGCTGCGGTCGAAATTGTCGGCTGGTTTGGCTGGTCCACCGCCACAATTAGAATGGTTGTTCGCGGGCGATCCGATGTCCGGGATCTTCGAACCCACCGCAAAACTGAAGTGGCTGCCTGACGCGAATTTTGCCGGTCAAAAAATGCGACGAATCGCAGCGGAAACGGAAGGCAAGTCCTATGTGTTTTGGATCGATCCTACGGTCAGCGTGATCCGACGGGTTGAGTTGCCGCTTCCAACGATGGAAGGATTGGACACGAACCGAAGTTCGTTGACGTTGGAGTTTCGGAAGGCCGTGTTCGCACCCGATTCGGGTAGCGGAGATGCGACTCGATTTGATTTCCAACCGCCGTTCACGCCACAGCGTGTGTCGCGGTTTGTTCCCGTTCCACCGCCACCACCATCAAGCATTCTTGGGCGACGTTTGCCAAACAATGCGATGCGATCCATTCGTTCCGATGGCAATGCAACCGAAGTTGTTTTGTTTCGTCTGTCGGAAGAAGAGGAGATCTCTGCGAACGAGCCTCGCCTGATTGCGGCAGCGATCACCCAATCAAGACAATCCAATTTGTCCCATGTTCAATGGGTCGTTGCCACCGAAGAAGATGGATTCCGTCGCGAGTTGTCGGCGGCCTGGTCGGGCGCGGTCACGGTACTCGATTCAGAATCGCTTGATGATGTTTTTGGTTTGCTGCGTTTGAAGCCGGGTAGCGCGGCGGTGATCGATGCGGATCAAACGGTGCTTTTGACGGAGCAACAAGTCAATGCAAGCTCAGTCGGCAACGTGATCGCGGCGCTGGCCGATGATGCCGCAGGCGTGGATGTGCCCGCGAAGATTCAAGCGGACTACAAACAACTCAATCAAGCTTACGAAGCCGAACTGTCGAAGGCACTTCAACAGTAGTGCTGAGCAATCGCATCCAGGATCTTCTGCGATGCGGTTCCATCCCCGTAAGGGTTCGTCGCTCGAGCCATTTGGTCGTAAGCTTCCCGGTCGCTGAGCAGCTCACTGACGCCGTCCACAATATTCTTGCGAACTGGGCCGACTAACCGAACGGTGCCCGCATCGACGCCTTCGGGACGTTCGGTTGTATCTCGCATCACCAACACGGGTTTGCCAAGTCCGGGGGCTTCTTCTTGCACTCCGCCCGAGTCGGTCAGCACCAATTCGCATGCTTGCATCAAAGCAACGAAGGGGCGATACGATTGAGGTGGCAATAGCAGGACGTTGTCAAATGCTCCCAACGCCTTTTGAACAGGTCCCGAAACGTTGGGGTTCAAGTGAACCGGGTACACAAATCGAACGTCCGGGAATCGCTCAGCCAATTCTGAAATCGCACCGCAGATCTCATCGAAGCCACCGCCAAAATTTTCGCGTCGGTGCCCGGTGATCAAGACAAACCTTTTGTCTCGCCAATCACTTGGAAGGACCGCCCCGAGCTCTTCGTCGATCTTCGCTGCAACCGCAGGATCCGATTGCTGCTGGACCTCCAGGTGCAATGCATCGATCACCGTGTTTCCCGTCACAAAGATCTTGGCGGGATCGATTCGTTCGTTTAGCAAATTGGCTTCGCTGACCGATGTCGGTGCGAAGTGCAACATGCTGATGGGACTAGCCAGCACCCGGTTGGCTTCTTCGGGGAATGGACTGGCCAGGTTGCCAGTTCGCAGACCAGCTTCGATGTGGCCGGTCGGGATGCGGCGGTAAAAGCATGCTAGCGAGGCCATCAGGACGGTCGTCGTGTCACCTTGGACGAGAGCAAAATCAGGCTGTTCGGCTTCGAGAATTTGGTCGATTGATGCGATCAGTTTCGAGGACAGGCCCGCCAGGGTTTGCCCCGGCGTCATCACGCCCAAATCGTGATGCACTGGCAGATCGAAAATGTCGATCACCTGATCCAGCATTTCGCGGTGTTGTCCAGTCGAAACCGACAGCAATTCAAATCGCTCGTCACCGGCAAGTCGTTTGATCACGGGAGCGACCTTGATGGCTTCGGGGCGGGTTCCAAAGAAGACGGCTATTTTGGGACGTTTCATTGACTAGACTGCGTGGCAAAATCGGATGGTGCAACTGGCGGCCCACTATAGTTCGAACCCCGCCGATCCCCAGTGCACGTTCCTGACCCCTGAATCAAGAGCCCCGAACCGATGTCCGATTCGTCTCCCAAAACGTTCCTGGTCACAGGCTGCGCTGGCTTCATCGCCAATGAAGTCGCTTCGCAGTTGCTGGCGGCGGGCCATCGCGTGGTCGGAATTGACAACGTCAATGACTACTACGACGTGCGACTGAAAGAACACCGTTTGGAGAAACTGACCTCCCAGGGTGGTGCGTTCACTTTTGTGCGAGGTGACATCGAAGATCAATCGACTTTGCAACATATTTTCGATGAAAATTCATTTGATGCGGTGCTGAACTTGGCCGCTCGTGCCGGCGTGCGATACAGCATGGAAAACCCGCACGTTTACATGACGACCAACGCGATGGGCAGTCTGAATTTGCTCGATCAAATGCAGCGAGTCGGCGTCAAGAAGTACGTGCTCGCGTCGACCTCGTCGTTGTACGCTGGTCAACCGATGCCATTCATTGAAACGCTTCCCGTCAACACTCCGATCTCACCTTACGCGGCCAGTAAAAAGGCCGCCGAGGCGATGGCGTACTCGTATCATCATTTGTACGACATCGATGTGTCGGTTTGCCGTTACTTCACCGTGTACGGTCCCGCTGGACGTCCTGACATGTGCATTTTCCGATTCATCAAATGGATCGATGAAGGGACGCCGATTGAACTGTTCGGTGATGGCGAACAGTCTCGCGATTTTACGTATGTGTCTGACATCGCTGCGGGAACCATCGCGGCACTGAAGCCCGTTGGCTATGAAGTCATCAACTTGGGCGGCGGTGGGACACCGGTCTCTTTGAACGATATCATCGGTCGACTAGAGAACTTGCTGGGCAAAAAAGCTAAGGTTGAACACAAGACCTTCCACAAAGCAGATATCAAAATCACGTCGGCTGACATCAGCAAAGCCAATGACTTGATCGGCTGGACACCGAAAGTGGAACTGGACGAGGGACTCGCTGCCTCGGTGGACTGGTATCGTGAGAACCAGCCATGGTCGAGCGAACTCGAATTGCCGTAGTTTCCGCCGCGTCTTGAGCATTGGGTTTTACAAATCCCGTGGCCCGATTCGCCAGAATTCGGATTCTCCTCCATTCCGCCCGAAGGCATCCAAATCGGCCTTCCCGGCACGCGGACGAGGTTCCCCGTACAATTCGACACGGAACTGCGGGTGACACACCCTCCGCATTTCAGCGAAACTATTGGTGCCCGTTGATTCTTTCCGTCCGAGGTCTCTGATGCATCGTCGTTTGGTTTGTTTCGCAGTCGCTTGCCTGATTTTGGGAAACGCTTGGATTCCGTTGGCCAACGCCGCGACGGGGCGCCAATCCGAAGGTTCGGACGCGTCTCCGGTCGGAGAGCAGGTGCCGACGTTCACGCTGCCCAACGCCTATGGCAAACCCGTATCGCTGACTGACTTCGAGGGCAAGGAATGCGCCGCCATTGTTTTCCTCGGAACGGAGTGCCCATTGGCGAAACTGTATGGTCCGCGGCTGAATGATCTTCAAGAGGAATTCGGCGATCGCGGCCTGCAGGTCATCGGGATCAACTCGAACAAACAAGACAGCCTGACCGAGTTGGCAGCTTACGTGCATCGTCACGAAATCGCCTTTCCGATGCTGAAGGACAAAGGCAACGTTGTCGCCGATGCGATGAAAGCAGAACGGACCCCCGAGGTTTTCTTGATCGATGCGAATCGCGTCGTTCGCTACCACGGCCGGATCGATGACCAATACGGAGTCGGCTACGCTCGCGACAAAAAGACTCGCTCTGATCTGGCCATCGCGGTGGAAGAACTGCTGGCCGGAAAACCGATTTCGCAACCGAAGACGGAGGCCGTTGGTTGCCACATTGGTCGAACCAAACAAGTCGCTGAGCAGGGCGAGATTACCTACACCAAACACATCGCTCCGATTTTCAATTCACGATGTGTCACTTGTCACCGGGAAGGCGAGATCGCGCCGTTCACCCTGACCAGCTACGATGACACACAAGGTTGGGAAGACACGATCCTCGAAGTGATCGGCAACAATCGTATGCCGCCTTGGTCGGCCAACCCGGCACATGGCGAGTTCGCAAACGACGCGAGGTTGTCCGAACAAGAGAAAAAATCGATTGAACAATGGGTCGATGGTGGGATGCCCGAGGGGGATCCATCGGACCTGCCTGAACCGCCCGTGTTCACCTCGGGGTGGCAGATTGACGAGCCTGATCAAATCATCCAGATGCGAGACAAGCCGTTTGATGTGCCCGCCGAAGGTGTGGTCGACTACCAACGATTCGTGATCGATCCGGGTTGGGACGAAGACAAGTACGTCGTCGCTTGCGAAGCACGCCCTCAAAACCGAGCGGTTGTTCACCACATTTTGGTTTATGTGATCCCACCGGGTGGCAGAGATATCGATCTTCGAAAGGTGCTGGTGGGGTATGCTCCTGGCAGTACGCCGGTTGATTTGGATGACGGTGTCGCGATTCATGCGGAAGCCGGCAGCAAGCTGTTGTTTGAGATGCACTACACGCCCAACGGCACTGCTCAAAGCGACCTGTCGTACATCGGGGTCAAGTTCACCGACAAAGCCAACGTCAAGAAAGAATTGGAAGGCGCCATCGCTGTCGAAACGAAGTTTCGAATTCCGCCGGGCAAATCCGATCACGTGGTGACGGCAAAGCACACCGTGCGAAGGGACGTCGAGCTTCTTGGGATGACACCGCACATGCACCTGCGTGGCAAAGCATTTCGTTACACGGCGCACTTCCCCGATGGCAAAGAAGAAATTTTGCTGGACGTTCCTGCTTATGATTTTAACTGGCAGATGAAATACATCTTGAAGGAACCGCGAAAGTTACCTCGGGGGACCGTCGTCCACTGCCGCGCGGTCTTTGACAACTCGGAATACAATCTGAGCAACCCCGATCCTTCCAAGACCGTTGGATGGGGCGACCAAAGTTGGAATGAAATGATGATCGGCTTCATGGACGTGGTGAAGGCCGACTGACTTTGGCAGTCGAACCTTCGAAGAGCCAATGATGAACCAAGACCCGCGAATGCTTTTACCCGGGAGGCTGGTTGGTCTCTCATTTCTCTGTTTGGCGGTCCTGACGCCGACATTGGCAGACGATGACACCGCCAGATCGCCCGCTCGTTTCGATCCAGTTGTACGTGAGATCGAAGGCTGGATGGTGCACATCGAACCCGTTCTTTTGGGTGAAGCTGCTTCGGGTGACGGTGCCTCCGGAAATGAACACCGCTCGCTGGCGATGCTTGCCAACCATCTGCAACGCATCCAGATTCTGCTCCGTCCAGCAACACTTGCGAAGTTGCAACAGGTTGAAATTTGGATCGAAAAAGAGCATCCGAGCTTGGCGGCCATGCAATATCACCCTAGCCGCGGTTGGTTGCTGGGCAATGGGCACGATGAGCGACTGACGAAGAAGGTTCACATTCCACGAGCGGATCAGTTGCTGTCAAAGGAGCAAATGCTGAAGCATCCCGCGGTGATCTTGCATGAGTTAGCGCATGCCTACCACGATCAATTCTTGGGCTTCGATCAACCGGAAATCATCGCCGCGTTCGAAGAAGCCAAATTGACGAAGCGATACGAAAACGTTTTGTCGTACACTGGTCAAAACGTCCGCCACTACGGACTGAGCAACCACAAGGAATACTTCGCCGAAGGCACGGAAGCTTACTTCTATCGCAACGACTTCTTCCCTTTCGTGCGAGCCGAGCTCAAACAACACGACCCCACGCTGCACGACCTTCTCGGCCGTCTCTGGGGCGAACGTTCGAGCAAGTAGGTTGGAAAGATTAGATGTTCCTCCATGTACCTGTTTGACGAGCCGCGAAACCTTGCTTGGAGTTGCCCGCAAAACATGCGTTGATGCGAGGGATGCAGGCAGTTCCTTCAGCGGGCAGGATCAAGGACAACATGTAGCAAAATCGCTTGCTGAAAGCGTCACTGTAGGTCCGATGCACGCTGAAGAGTCCTCTGGGGCTGCCAATTGCCCTTTGGGGGCGAAGTGCTGCCGAACACTTCCACCCCCATGAGCCATGCAAGGCGAACGTGGCACGAGGGTTGCCCTTGCAGGAATGCAAGAAAATGGCATGTAGATCCTTTCCGAGAACGCCGCGATGACCAGCCAAACAAATGATGTCAACCGACAAACTTGCGGGATGACGATCGTGGAAGTGCTGGTCGCAATCGGCATTGTTGGGGTTCTCGCCGCACTTCTATTGATGGCAGTGATGCCGATCCGAGAGACGGCCAGAAACGCGTCGTGCAACAACAACCTGCGTCAGATTGGTCTTGCACTTCTAGCCTATGAAGCAACCTGGAAATCGTTTCCACCCGGCACAAGTTTCGACGGGATCTCCGCTCATGCCCGGTTGCTGCCACAAGTCGAGGAAGGTGCGTTGTTCGAAAAGATGAACTTCGACGCTTCTTTCCACGATCAGGCTCCCGAACTGAGATTTGCACCGGCTGTGTTTCTGTGCCCCAGTCGAGTGACACCTGACCAGCGAACAATCGCTGCGACAGGACCAACCAACTACTTATTCATCGCTGGTGGTGGTTTGCCTGGCGTCGAAAATGGAGTCATCGTTGGGACACCGGAGGATGGCAAGCTCATCCGAATGGCCAGCATCACCGATGGTCAGTCCAACACTGCCGTGATAACCGAGTGTGCGACCACCCCGGTCGTTTCTCCGAAGAGCAAGCCAGCGTACGGATGGCAAACTTCGCTATTCAAGACGTCCAAGCGATACGACGTAGAAACTGAGCTAGACGCATTCACGAGTGAATGCATTGTCATCGGTGAAAATCCAAGTGAGTATCTTGAACGACGTTCGAGAGGCCTTGGTTCAGAATGGCTCTTCGGATCACTTGGTATCACACGAATCATAAATTCGATTCCCAATCTGGCAACCAACTGCACAAATCGAGGTTCGACTGTCTCTGGGCTTTACTCGCCCTCAAGCAATCATCGGTCGACATTCGGAATTGTCTTTGCTGATGGTTCAGTACATGCGTTAACTCGCGAGATTGATCCTGACCTTTGGAAGGCAATCGGTTCCATCAACGGGCGAGAGTCGTTCAACGGTATTTTGTGAATAAATCGCAATTGACCTGGCTGCTTGGTGCTTTCATGCGTTGGTGCAGTCAAGCAGCAACATGCCCTTCAGGTGGCTCCACGCTCTCGGACGAAGATGAAAAGAATGTGATGCGCCACGACCTTCACCTAATGGTCTCGTCTTTCCGCTGGATTGGTCACCGCCAACTGAACTGCTGGAGCCGTTCGAATCATCAGCCAAGTAGCGACTGCTTTGATTTCAAGTGCGGGTGCGGTTTCTGTTCCAGTGTTCTTCGTTTTGGATCATGACGTTGCGGAGGTCATGAGCTTGTCATGGAGGCAATGTTAACAGTTATTGGTGGATTGGCATCTCGAAGGCCGAGGGTTCTGATTCGAGAAACATCCACGACGTATCGATCTCGACGTCGTTCCAATGCTGAAGGGTTCCGTTTGGCCACCGAACTTCGACATCGACATTGTCTTCTTGGTGTCCCAAACCAATCGTCATTTCCGGTTCGTCACGGCAAAGGAAACCATCCCCTGAGGTCACGCGATGTGTGTAGGTGCGATCCTTGCCTATCACCTTGATTGCCGCACCCACGGCGTTCCGAGTGGATGTTTTGCCTACCAAGGAAACGCGAATCCAATGATGAGCGGTCTCCGTGCGGTTGAGTAGGATCGCCGAATTTTCATTCAAATTGGTGATGGCAACGTCATCGCGACCATCGCCATCAAAATCCAATCGAGCCATTGCCCGGCCCACATGTGGTCGCGACCAATAGCCGCTTGAATCAGACACCGGTTGCAGCTGATATTTTTTGTCCTGCCGAACGAGCAACTGCATGGGTTGCTCATACGGTGGAGTCTGTTCGGCGGGATCATCGATGTATCCGTTGGTCACCATCAAATCAGGCAGACCATTGAGGTCAAAGTCTAACGCCGCGGTGCCGAATCCAAGCACATTGAAGCTATGCCGATGAAGTCCGCTTCCGATGGAATGGTCCCGATATCCAGAGCGGCATCCGTAGAAAAGCGAGGCCGGTTCGTCTTGGAAATTGGTGATGTGCAAATCCTCCTGCCCATCCTGATTGAAATCAGCGGCGGCGATTCCCATTGATGCCGACGGATTTCCAAAACTTCCGAACGCACAACCGTGAACCATCGCTGTTTCCTCCCATCCGTGTTGGGCGACGTTGGAATGCGTCCAAAGACGATCGTTTTGCTGGTCGTTCCCAACGAAGATTGAGTTGACCTGAACGTCTGAGGCATTCTTTCCAGCAATTGTTTTTCCGACATCCAGTCCGACAATGATTCCCAACGATGTGTCGGTCACTGTTTCTTCGGATGCACGGATTTCATTAAAACCGTCTTCCCAACCAGTTGGAGTCCCAAGTAATGCGAGGTTGGCGGCTCCTGCAAAACTAGCCGGTCCGATCAAGTAAGTGGGGCGGCCTTCTTCGTTGACCGGCGGCTTCTTCCAAATCTCTTCGCTGTCGGCATACGCCAGGGCAATCAGATCCTGCAGGCCGTCCGCGTTGATATCCGAGATGACAATCGATGAAGGAAGCCAAGTGGTCGGCTTTTCAAGCAGGACACTGCGTTGAAATGTGCCATCGCCACGATTGGTCAACAGGACAACGGAACCGAACTGGTTCACAGCTAGGTCGTCGAACCCATCCTGATTCCAGTCGCCCGCCGTGACACCTAGTGTGTACATGGTTTCGCCAGTTCCTGCCCACTGACTGATGTCTTTTACCTGAGTCTCAATGTTCCGGTACAGCGGATTGGGTTCGTCCGATTGGAAGTCTGGCGGGTCAGCGGCTCCTTGTGCGCAATAGAGATCACAGCGACCGTCCAGGTCAAAATCGATCGCCGCAATACCACCACCGAGCGATTGATAGATCGCAAACGCCTTGGACTGCGGTTCCTTCGCGACACGAAATTGGTGATTCAAACTAACATCCCCGGCGATGTTTTGCCAAACTGCCGTTTCAGGTGGTGAGGGCCAATCGTATGAACGATTGCCTGACGCGATCCGTGGCTGATTGGATCGATTGGGGGTCGTGCCGGAGTCCGGCAAGATGATGTTTCGTTTTGCATCTGGAAGTGATGTCGGCGGAAAGGCATTGCCTGATTGGGCGATGCTGGAAAATTGTTCCACCAACGCACGCACTTGGTCAGCCGAATCGCTTTGGCGACTCGCCGCAATGGTCCGCCACAAAACGGCTTCTAATGGTCGGTCGAGTGAGTCCAGTGCGTCGGCAAGTTCTTGCATCGTGTCCTCGGAAGGACTATCCGCAATTTGATTGCTCAGTCGAATTGTCTTGAGAACCTGACGAAATCTTTGGTGATGTTGGTCAGCCAATTGAATCTTGCCAGACGTGCGGTAGGTCTGACTGAGTCTCTGGATAGAACTGGCGTCCGTCGGGTCGATGGTAACGGCATTGGAGAATGCTGAGATGGCAGCTTCGAAGTTCTTTCGTCGAAGTGAGTGAATGCCCAGCGCGGCCCAATAGTCCGAATAGGCTTGTTGGTCGACGCGACCTTGTGCCAGTCGCTCTTCCACCATTTTGTCTTGTTGAAGCTCGGCCAACATGCGGGTGTGAAATGCCTCCACATCCGATGTCTGGTATTGCGTTGGAGGGCGGGATGCCAATTGATCCGCTGCTCCTTGGTAGTCATGTTGCTTAGCCAGTTGACGTGCTTTGGCAATCGGACCGATCGGTCGACTGCTGTCGACCTGAGAGATCGAGATTAACGCAGCGAGTTCCGGTCGACGCACATCACCGCTGCGGCACAACTGTCTCAGAGAACCCTGAGCGAGTTGCGGACGACCCATTCGAATCATCAGGCCTGCTAAGCGGCGGTGAATCATCACGGCATCGGGAGCAACGCGAAGCATTTGGCGATAACAGTCCGCGGCTTCTTCTGGACGCCCGAGTTGTACGAGCCAATCAGCCGTTGTTCCCAAAGCTGGCAACGCTGCATCGGACTCTTGGATAGCCGGATGTCGGAGTGTCTTGATGGCCGTCTCTAGATCGTCTGATGCCGCATGAAGTTGAGCAAGTGTGAACAACGCGATAGGGTCGTCGGGACTGGCAATCAAATACGGATGCAAAATCTTCTCGGCACCGCGAAGATCACCTTCCGCGATCAATGATTGAACTTGTTCAGCAGGAAACGGCATTGCTTCTGAGTTGACGCTCGCGTCCGGAGACTGTTTCGCGGTCGAGTTCGACTTAGCCGACACTGGTTCTGAGGCAAGCGGATTCGATGCCAGATCCGGATCCACGCTTGTGTCTTCGGAAAGTGGGCTCGAAGAATTCGTGGTGCTTGCCTGTCCACTTTCATTTCGCGGCGACGATGATCGATCCGAGTTGCAGCCGAACAACAAAGGCAAGATCAAAAACGTCGTGAGAGCCTTCCATCCAGTCCATTTTGAATCAACAAATCGTCCATTCCACGGGCGAGGTAGGTGGTCGTCTTGATGCAGCGTCAAACGCTCTCGACTCATTTACAGACCTTTGAAGAAGACTGATTCATGTGGATTTCAGTGTCGCGATAGTGCAGTCGAGTTGTCGCTGCTGCTGCAATCAAACGAAATCACGGAAGGGGGGCAGTCAAAGTGTCAGTCGTAGGAACCACGTGGGTAAATGCGAACTCTGAGCGTTTTTCGCTTCAATGAGCTACCTGGTTCGTCGTGGGCGGACTTTTGGGATGGACTCGGGTGTTTGAAGCACCAATGTTTTTCGTGTTTTCTGAAATCAAAACGACTGTCCCGTTGTGGCTCGACCATCCGTTGCCTTTCCCGTCAATGTTGGACGGCCTTGGTTTGGTTGAAACGAACAATCGAGTGACATGTCAACCAACTTGGTTTTGATGACCGTCTTCGTGATCTCAATCGTCTGGATCGATACCACTGGACTTTTGAATCGCAAAGACGCGACGAGTGGCAGCTTTGTTCTTCGCCGTACAAAGGGGACACGATTGTTCAGGCGGCGCTGATCCCTCTTGGAGATGGCACAGACCATCCTCGCCACACTTGGAGCAAACGGACTTCGCGATCCATGTGTTCAATCTACGTGCGGATCTCTTGAGCTTTGTGATTGTGAAGAACCTCTGTGATCACCTAGGGCGAAGAGTGCCCTCGAAACTAATGGCAAGGATGATTGTCTTGCATGGTGAATCTCATTGACGGAGAATTCTGCGAATACACGGTGAACCATTAAAGAATCTCGGAGCCAAATTGATGACCTACCAACATCGTTCGATTGTTGTCTTGCTCCTCTTCGCTGTCTGTCTTGGCGTTGGTGATTTTGGTGCGAGGGATGCCAATGCGACGGAAGTCGTGACAGGGTGTCAGCAATGGCAAGAAGTCGAGCTTGAGTTCACCGCTGAAAAGGAAGCCACCAATCCTTACACGGACGTGGAGGCTTGGGTGGATTTCACTCACGACGATGGGACCGTCATTCGTCGACAGATGTTTTGGGATGGCGGGCAAACATTCCGTGTGCGGTTTGCGTCACCGCTTTCATCCGGTCGCTGGCATTGGAAGTCAGCCGACGGCGGTGAGGATTCTGGGCTGCATGGAAAAACCGGTTCTTTCGCGGCGGTTCAGTCGAAGGTCGATGCACCGACTGCTTTCACGCAGCATGGTTTTTGGAGTGTTCCCAAGAACGGACGAAACTTGGTTCACGCGGATGGTACCGCCAGACTGCTTTGCGCTGACACGGCTTGGGCGTTGCCATGGCGAGCGACGGTGGATCAAGTGAAAACGTATGCCAAAGACCGGCATGCCAAAGGGTACAACGCCGTGTTGTTGATGACGGTGCAACCCGACCTGAAGACCAAAGGGCCGCGTTCTCGCACCGAAGCGGAGGGTTTCGATGTTGGCTTTGAGGATCTCCCCCAGGGGACGCTGACGAAACTGAATCCCGAGTACTTTCAGACGTTTGACCAGTTAGTGGATGTGCTGACATCCCATGGGATCGCTCCTGTTTATCAACCTGTCTTTCATGGGTACGGATGGAAAGGTGGCGGCACGGCTGGCAATGTGGTCAGCGCCGAAGACTACGCTCGGTATTGCCGCTACCTCGTCGCTCGCTATGGTGCCCGACCGGCGATTTGGTTGGTGGGAGGAGACGGGCCAGCCGAGAAAGCTTCCATCGTCGAGCAACTTGATGCTGCGGGAACGGAAATCGAGAAGTGGGATGCGTACCAACAGCCCACCGGAATTCACTATTCACCCCATGCGAAGAATCGCACGCATCAGGAGAAAGCGTGGTTGGATTTTCAGTGGTGTCAAACGGGGCACGGGGGCGAGCATGTCGCTGAACGTGTCGCTGACATGTGGCGGAACCGTCCTGTCAAAGCGGTCGCTAATGGCGAACCCACATATGAGAACATTGGTCGTACCGGCAATGGAGCCGGCTGGTGGCAGGGCCACGAAGCGTGGTGCAATCTGACCGCCGGTGGCACGATGGGAGTGGTCTACGGAGCCGGCAGTTTGTGGCAATGGCGGCTCGATGCCAACGAGCCTGGTCACGCGAATTGGTGCACCGCTCCAGGAGCAGGTTGGCGCGAAGCCCTCGACTTCGAAGGTTCCAAGTACCCCGGCATCGCCGCGAAAATTTTGGAGGGTTTGCCGCTTGCCAACATGGAGCCAAATTGGGACTGCACTTATGGACGGCGCGGATTGCTGGTCCCGGGCAAGCTGTTCGTGTTGTATTTGCCTGAAGGTGGGAACTCGGCGATTCTCTGCAAGGACGTGCCGCGATCGTACCGAGTTTATGATCCGAAAACCGGAAAGGTCATGGCAGAGGGGACGCTCGAGGACAAAGAGACCGCCCAAGCCAAGAGTGACTCATCGGGTGAGCCACGTGTGTTGGTGTTCACAGCGAACTGAGGTGGCGAGTTAGGGAGCCTGGCTGGGCGCCGAAAACAATGTCTCCTGCTGCAGTTCGCTTCGTTCGGTATGGCCTGTGTCGCTGCAAGGGACGCTCGAAAAATGAATGGTGGCTGGCGTCTGGGTTTCGCCCCGGATGGGGCCGTCGTGGGAGTTGGGGGCGTCCCTTGCTCGCGCGTTTTGAAGTTGCGTTTTTTGCAATTGGCGTTTGTTGGCCAACGGCCATCCACATCGAAGCCAGGGGCATCGCCCCTGGGATCGAGAACGAAGAGGACTGGTTGGCCAACGGCCAACATCAACCCATACGTTTCGAATTGAATTTGGCCGTTGGCCAAAATGGGGCCGTGTTATTCTGCTCCAGGGGCGACGCCCCTGGCTATGTTAAACGAGGCCGTTGGCCATTAGAGGAAAAAGCGCAACTTCAAAACGCGTGACTGGGGATCGCCGGATGGTGCCACCCGCCAAACATTGCTTGCTTGGATTGAGCGAGGCGTTTGAGCCGATTGCAAATCGCAAGTCGTCGCGATGGCCAGTGGGGCAATGGTTCTGCTCGGATGTTTGTGGCGGAGAGGTCCCGGACAAATGCGCACTGCATAGAAAGAGCGTGCCTGCCGGAGCGGCGCCGAAGCGGCTTGATCCGGCCTACTTGCTGACAGGAAGTGACGACAGTTGGTGGAGGGCACCGAGCGTTTCTTAGCAACGCGTGAACAGCACGTGACGATGTCAGCGGTGTGGCGCAAGCCGCCCGGTGAGGAACCGGAGGGCTCGCGCTCTTCCGCTATGTCACTGTTATTCACGACGTGCTCACTCGCGGATGAAACGCAGCAGGTCGTAGGACTGGGCGGTTTTTCGCTCGGTCATTTCCAGCGGCCACCAGTCGTATTCGAGGTAGCGGTCGGTTTGCTTGGTGATCACGTAGGCTTCTCCGCCCGATCGAAGCTTTTTCGCGGCGGTGACCATGAAGTGCTCGGCGATTCGGAAGTCGCCGTAATACGGCGGGTTGAGCAACGCGATGTCGCAAGGAGGCACGTTCGGTAGCTCTCCATTGTGGTTGACGATCGCGGTGAGGTTCTTGATCTGGTTTTGAGCTGCCGCTCGCTCGGTGCACTGGACGGCTCGCGAATTGCAATCGACAGCGTATGCGTGACCCGTTTTTGATCGCATCGCGGCTGCCATTGCGACGGCACCGTTGCCGCATCCGAGTTCCAGCACCGTGGAGCCTTCGGGGATGGGGGCGTTCCGGATCATTGCCGCGGCGGCTCGGTCGACGGACCGATGAGAGAACACCGACGGACGAGAATGCACGGTCAGGATGCGATCGTCGACTCGGTGAGTGAATTCAGCGTCGAAGTTTTTCGGTTTGAATGTCACCGAAGACTTTCGCACGGAATAGACGCGTCCGGTCGCGTGATCGTGGCATCGGACTTTGGGACCGAGAGCCTGCAACTGGTTCAGCAGCCAAGTGTCTTTGGGTGAGTTGACCGCGGCAATCAGTTCACCGCCGATCGTAAGACGCTGCCATGATTGATGAATCAGGTCGCGATTCATCTCCGCTTCGCCGGTTTTCAAGACTGGCAGCAAAGCGAGTTCCCATGTCGTGTCGGGAAGGTCGGGTTGGCAGATCACATGAACGTCTTCCGAGGTCACCTCGCGAGCCCGTTCGGCGCGGTGCAAATCCACGAACCAGCTTGTGGTCTTGCTGTTTGGGAATGCAGCAGCCAGTGCATTGGCGGCTTGTCCACGGCCCGGTGACATCACGATCGCGGAGGCGAGCGATGAACGTGTGGAAGAAGCCAGGTGATCGATCAGCAATTGTTCCGACGGAAGCGGTGGCAGGTCACTCACCGCTAACTCCAATTTGCAAGGTGATGGTTTCATCCTCGAGTAGGTTCGCGGTTCGAATCCGTGCCCAATCCTGGGCCTCGGCTTGCACGCGGTGGGTGCCACGAAAGGCTCGGACGGTGGCAATGCCGTCAGCGTTTGTTTGAACGGTTTGGTCGGTCCACCAAGTTTGGAAGATCAACTCTTCCCAGACTTGGCCGTTGGGTTTGATCGTCCAATCCTCGCGAATCATGGCGCCGTGGGGACGCCACATGTCGCCTTCCCAGAAACCCCAGGTCGTGAACCCGGTGGTCGCGGGATGGGCGAACACCAGCGTGAGAAAATCGCGAGTGAACTGTGCTTGGGTGGCTTCGTCACGCGTGTCGACATCAAACTCGGTGATTTCGATCGGCAACTGGAATCGTGAGAGTTCGTTGAGGATTTTCCAGGCTTCCGGCATTGTGATCAGGTCGGCTTGGAAGTGCCCTTGGACACCGATGCCTTCGACGGCCCCGCCGCTGTCCAAGATTTGTTCGATCTGCTGGATGTAAGTCGCAAGATGTTTTGATCGCTCGCTGCCGCCGGTCATCAATCCATATTCGTTGATGAACCAGCGTGCGTTTGGTTGAGAGCGTTGGCCGCGGTTGAACACGTCGGCGTAGTAGTCTCTTCCCAAGACGTCGCCGACCAGGGACACATCGCGAAGTTCGTTGATGGCATCCCAGACCGCGATTGGCATGTCACGTGTTCGCTCGAGAGCGGCGTCCATGGCGGTTTCGATTTCGGTTTGGAACCGCGATGGTTGATCGGCCAATTGTTTGACGCGATCGGGAATGAACTGCGGGTACAGCAGCAAGTGGTTCTTGATTTCAAAGCCCGCGTCGATGGCCCATTCGGCGGTCGCATCGGCTTTGACGACCCCGGCGGGACGATCCGTTCCCCAGTCCGCCCAGTAGCGAGGCAGAGTGACACGGTTGAACCAACGCTTGGTTTGGTCGCGAAATTTGGCGGCGTCTTCGCCGGCGTGGATCGGCGTGTTGCCGACGAAGGTCCCGAAGGCGTAGTCGTGCTTTTGCTGCTGAACTTGAACGGTTGCACCAGCCAGCGGTTGACCAGCGGCATCGACCACTCGGATGGTGAGGTTGCGTTTACGATGGCGATCGATGCTGCGCTGAGCTTCGGATCGCCAGGCATCGTTGTCCGCGCCTGGGTAGAACAACCGCGTGAACGGAAGGCTCGCGTCGGGAACGTTTCCCAACCCGACCAATTTCAGATCGCGAATTTCGAGTCGTTGCTTTTTCTCGGCGCACTGGATCGAGGCGTAGACACGTTTGGCGTCGTAGTCCTGCTTGGCACGAAAGCAGATTCGAAACGGATGCCACTGATTGGGAACGTCAAACGTGCGGAATCCGTTGGGTTCCTCGATTGGTTCCCAGGGATCGTTGGTCGCCATCGAAACATGAATGCTTCCCAGTCCATCCGTGTTAGACGGAAGTGCCCGCGCATCGAAGGAGACGCAGAACACCTCGAAAGCCGACACCGAGTTTGAGATCGGCTCGCACTGAACCTGTAGTGCCCAGGCTTCTTCTTGCGGGGCAGGGCAGTCGACCGTGATCAGGTTGTTTTGTCGGTCGATCGAACCGGTGCCGGGGCGGGCATCGAGTCGAAATTCGGCGGTGGGAACGAGCATGGTTCCCTCCGCCGGAGTTTGCGATTCTTGTGCGAACGCATGGATGAGCGTGGCCGGTGTCCCGAGAGAACTCAGGAGCAAAGCGATTGCCACAGGGGCCAGCCACCAACGCATGATCAAGCTCAATCTTGGATCTTGAGCAGGGCGTATTTGCGTTTGCCGCGGCGAAGAACCAAGACGGATCGACCGTCCAAGTCATCGACGGTCAAGCGTTTTTGAACGTCTTCCACGCGAGTGTTGTTGACGTACACGCCGCCTTCGGACAAAGCCCGTCGAGCGTCGCCGCCACTGTTGCACAGTTTCGCGGTTTGCAATGCCTCGACGATCCACAGACCTTCGCCTTCAAGAGCCGATTTTGGAACGTCGCAGGAGGGAACGTCGGCAAAGATTTCACGCAGTTGTGAATCCGTGGTGTCGCCGAGTTCACCACCGAACAGAATCTGTGTGGCTCGTTGAGCCGATTGGACTCCGGCTTCGCCGTGTACTAATTCGGTCAGCCATTGGGCCAGTCGTTTCTGTGCGGTGCGTTGACCGGGATCGTTCTTGGTTTTGTCTTCGAGTTCGTCGTATTCGGCTCGCTCGATTTCGGTCAGGTACGCCAAGCATCGCATCACGTCTTCATCGGCGACGTTGATCCAGTACTGGTAGAACGCGTAGGGGCTGGTTCGCTCGGGATCCAACCACACGGCGCCGGATTCGGTCTTGCCCATTTTGCGACCATCGCTGGTTGTCAGCAGCGGTGCGGTGATGCCGAACAATTGCTTGCCCAACATGCGACGGCCCAAGTCGATGCCAGCGGTGATGTTGCCCCACTGGTCACTGCCTCCGGCTTGGATGCGGCAATCATGAGTCTGGGCCAGGTTCACGAAGTCGTAGGCCTGCAACAACATGTAGCTGAATTCGGTGTAGCTCAGGCCGGCTTCGCTTTCCAATCGGCTGCGGACGGATTCTTTGCCCATCATTGCACCGACGGGAAAGTTCTTGCCGACGTCGCGAAGGAACTCGAGGTAGGAGTAATCCTTCATCCAGTCAAAGTTGTTCAGCAACTTGGCTGCGTTGTCGCCTTCGAAGTCGAGGAAGTGACGCATTTGAGCTGCGACGCCATCGACGTTCTTTTGCAGTTGATCGGCGGATAGCAGATTGCGTTCTTCGCTTTTGCCGCTGGGGTCGCCGATCATTCCAGTGGCACCGCCGACCAAGGCAATCGGATTGTGACCGGCACGCTGGAAGCGACGCAGCATCATCAACTGCATCATGCCGCCGACGTGCAGCGATGTCGCCGTGGGGTCAAACCCGATGTAGATCGTTTGCGGGCCGGAGTTGAGCAGTTCGGCGATTCCGTTTTCGTCGGTGGTTTGATTCAGCAAACCGCGCCAGCGGAGATCTTCGATCAGTGAATTGGTGGCGTTGGAGGTGGTCATACGAATTCGCTTCGGCACTCGTTCAGGATCGCCTCCGCGATGCGGAGATCTTCGGGGAAGGTAATTTTCAAGTTGTCAGCGGAACCAGTGACAAGCTGAACCGGGTGAGAGGTTCGCTCGACCAGTTGGGCGTCGTCCGTGGCCATGCGGCCTCGATCGCGAGCGTAAGCTTGACAAATGACGTCGATCGCGAACACCTGGGGAGTCAGCGCGACGTAGGTGTTGCGGCGATCGACTGTTTCCGATCCATCGCCCGTGGCTCGTTTGAGCGTTCCTGAGACGGGAGCGGCGAGGATGGCGGCGCCGGTTTCAGCCGCCTTGGCGATGACCCGGTCCAGGTCAGATTGGCGGACCAAGGGTCGTGCTGCGTCATGAATGGCGACTAGCGTCTGCGTGGATGCATTGGCCGCAGCGGATTCGGCTGCAAATCGTTTCACTTGTTCCAATGCCGCACCAACGCTTTCGCTGCGTGTTGCGCCGCCTCGAACGAGGTGGATCGGAACGGCGGAAGAGATGGCCGCGATTTGTTCACGAAACCTGGACTCGTCTTCTTCGGAGACCGCCAGGACGATTTGCCGAACGTCGCCGCGATGTTGGAAGCGATCAATGGCGTGTTGCCAAAGCGGTTTGCCGTCCAGGTGTGCGAACAGCTTGTTGGACTGGCTGCCAAAGCGTTGCCCGCTGCCAGCAGCGGGCATGATCACAGAAACGGAAGCAGCGCAGTTCATAAAGCTGGAACGCCGATCAAACGCGAGCGACAGGGTGCTTCAGTGGCAACCAAGCGGCATTGTCTTGGCTGCTGGCGACGCACTGTTGGATGAAGTACATGCCTTCGACGCCGTCATGAACGCTCGGGTAGAGCGACTTCTTGCGATCGATGGTGGCTCCTTCGGCACGTTTGGCCATGTCGTCAAACGCGGCGGCGTAAACGTTCGCGAAGGCTTCGAAGAACGCTTCGGGGTGACCCGATGGCAAACGGCACGATGCCGCAGCGGTTTCGTGCATGTAAGGCGCGTTGGGATCACGCGTGTAGATTTGGTGAGCCTTGCCGTTTTGGCGGTAGTGCAATTCGTTCGGGTTTTCTTGACGCCATTTCAGCGAACCCTTGGTGCCGTCGATCTCGATTTCAACATCGTTTTCGCGGCCGTGGCTGATTTGCGAGGCGGTGACGGTACCCAAGGCACCGTTTTCGTAACGGATCACGGCAGTGCCGTAGTCGTCCAGCTTGCGTCCTTCGACGAATGATTTCAGGCTGCAGCTGACCGTTTCAGGCAACACGCCGGTCATGAAGCGGCCCAGGTTGTAGGCGTGCGTGGCGATGTCGCCGAAAGCGCCCGCGGCACCGCTCTTGGACGGGTCGGTTCGCCAGGAGGCTTGCTTTTGGTCGTCGTCTTCCAGTTTGTCGCGAAGCCAGCCTTGGATGTACTGCGAACGGATCGCGTTGATTTCGCCCAGTTCGCCGCCCAGGATCATTTCGCGAGCCTGGCGAACGAGGGGATAGCCGGTGTAGTTGTGAGTCAGGGCAAAGATGACGTCGGAGTTTTCGACCGTCTTCAGCAATTGTTCGGCTTGATCCAAATCGAACGTCATCGGTTTGTCACAGACGACGTTGAAGCCCGCTTCGACAGCGGCTTTGGCGATTTCGAAGTGCGTGTGGTTGGGCGTGGTGACGCTGACGAAGTCGATTCGTTGGTCTTCTGGCAGCCGTGATTCGGCGTCCAGCATGGCTTCGTAGCTGCCGTAGGCTCGCGATTCATCGACGCCATATCCGGGGGCGGAGTTGCGGCTGCGTTCTGGGTTGCTGGAGAAGGCTCCGGCGACCAATTCGCTGCGATTGTCCAATCCGGCGGCAACGGTGTGGACGCGACCGATGAACGATCCCAGACCACCGCCAACGATTCCCATGCGGAGTTTTCGGTTCAGGGGAGCATTGAGCGACATGATGATTTTCGCGAGAAACGTGGAAAGAGGCGGTCCAGGACACGAGATTCCAATCGTAAAGTTCTCAGCCGATGCGTACAATCACAGGCTGAATCAACTCCATTGTTCCCTTCCTCCGCCGCTAGCTGAGAAACGATTCATGAAAGATTTTGCTGATCCCGCTCAATTGCCAGTCGTTCCAACCGAATCAACGCGATGCTGTGGGAATCGCGGATGGATGGTTGGTCTGGTCGGTGTGACTGTGGCAGCCGTTGGGGTGGCCATCTACTTCGCAGGTGTCGCCTCCGAGGCCCGTCGTTCTGCAGAAACCGCTGCTGTGGATGCGAACCCATCCGCGATGGCCAATTGGCAGAACCTGCCGATCGCCAACGCGACCGCCGCGGTAAGCAGCGAAACGTTTTCGCTCGCGACGGGTGCCGTCAGTGATCAAGCGGACGGATTGTTCGTCCTGGACCACAATTCGGGTTTGCTGCAGTGTTCCGTGATGTATCCACGAGTCAATCGTTTTGCGGCCACGTTCACCGTCAACATCTCCGATGCATTGGGGACCGATGGCAAAGGTGGGACTTACATCATGGCAACCGGGCAAGCCGATTTTCCTCGCAGTAGCAGCAACCCGGTTGGACGCTCGGTCATTTATGTCTTGGACACGGCAACGGGCAACTACGCGTGTTATGGCGTGCCCTTCAATGCTCAAGCGATGAATGCCAACCGTCCACAACAAGGGTTGTTGGTGTTGATCGGACAAGGAACCGCGAACCCGGTGATCGATCGCGATAACTTGCGTTGATCCCGAAACGGTTCCGTTGAACGCGAGCTCATCCGAAACGCTGGAAGTTGTCGACGATCGATTCCAAAAGGATCGATCGTGGACGGTCGCATGGATCGCGGGTTTGATCGTCGTCGGCATGGTGTTGGTGTTGGCGGGAATGGGCCGCCGGTTCTGGTGCGAGTGCGGTTCGTGGGTGCCATGGTCTTGGGACATTTGGACCGCCCATAATTCTCAACACCTGATCGATCCCTATTTCTTTTCGCACGTTTTGCACGGCGTGCTGTTTTATTGGGCGCTCCGATGGGTGCCTCGTTTGAATCGCACGCAATGCCTCTTGATTGCGTTGGGGCTCGAGGCAAGCTGGGAGATCTTGGAGAACTCACCGCTGATCATCGAGCGTTACCGCGAAGCGACGATGGCGGTGGGTTACACCGGTGATTCGATCGCGAATTCGGTCACGGATGTGGCGGCGTGCATGTTGGGATATTGGTTCTCATCCAGATTTCCATGGCGTTGGTCGGTCGCATTGTTCGTGGTGAGCGAGATCCTGATGCTGATCATGATTCGCGATAATTTGCTGCTCAACGTGTTGATGCTGGTCAGCCCGATTCCTGCGATTCAAGAGTGGCAGAGCGGCTGATTCGATCTTGCGAGCACCCTCCGCCGGATGGTATTGCGGAGCGTGAATGTTTGAAAATCGGCGTGTTGGACGCCCTTTTCATTGAAAATGACTGACTCCACGCCATGGAAGGCTGAATCAGGATGTCTGCTGGACGATTCCATTTGATCGCGTTGACGCTTGTCGTCGGTGCTTTGTGTTTAGGTTGGGACACTCGAACCTTCGCGGCGGAAGCGGAGTGGATTTGGGCGTCAGGAACAACCGCTGAGCAAGCGATCCCGCACGGTGAAACGTGCTGGTTCCGCAAATCATTGAATTTGCGTCACCGTGGCGAAGCGATCATCGAAGTCGCCGCCGACGATGCCTATGAAGTGCACGTCAATGGACGCAAAGTCGGTGAGGGCGAGTCCTACCGGCAGATGCAAGAGTTCGATATTAGCGACTACATCGAACCGGGACGCAATGTCGTCGCGGTCGAAGTTCAGAACACTCGTGGTAATACCGCTGCTCTGGTCGCCCGCGTTTCGATTCGCCCTGAAACTGGTGAGAAGTGGTTCACCTTCAGTTCCGATCGAACATGGAAAACCAATCTGCAAGAAGTTCCGTTGTGGAACACCGCCGCATACAACGATGGAGCTTGGCTGCCAGCATCGACCTTTGGTCCGCTTGGCGAAACCGCTCCTTGGGATCGCGAACCCAGCGTCGAAGTGGAAGTCGCCAAGGAGAATTCCGAACGCTTTCAAATCCAACGCGGCTTCGGTGTTCAGCGTCTGATTAACGACGAACAAGTCGGATCGGTCATCGCGATGGCGTTTGACGAGTTTGGCCATGTGTTGCTTTCGCAAGAAGGCGGGCCACTGTTGATCGTCACCGACCGTGATGACGACGGTGTCCCCGAAGACGTTCAAACTTATTGCGACAAAGTCGAATCCATCCAAGGCATTTTGCCGCTCAATGGTGAAGTGTTC
This sequence comes from Rhodopirellula baltica SH 1, assembly GCF_000196115.1. Lineage (NCBI taxonomy): Bacteria > Pseudomonadati > Planctomycetota > Planctomycetia > Pirellulales > Pirellulaceae > Rhodopirellula > Rhodopirellula baltica. Next base: position 4,884,448 of record NC_005027.1, on the reverse strand, counting down.
GTGACCGCGGATGGACCAGACGGATCGGCTCTTTATCGCCTGATCGACAAGGATCGAAACGGCGAACTTGAAACGGTCAAGACAATCGTCAAGTTCAGCGGCAACGGTGGTGAGCACGGGCCTCACGGTTTGCGTTTGGGCCCGGACGGAATGATCTATGTCTCGGTTGGAAGTTACGTCAAGTCGATCGGTAAGACCGGTAGCGGTGAGACACTGAAAGACATTTACGAAGGTGACTTGTTGCCACGCTACGAAGATCCGGGCGGGCACGGTCGAGGCGTGAAGGCCCCCGGTGGAACGATCATCCGGACTGACATCGAAGGCAAGGTCATCGAGCGAATCGCGGGTGGATTGCGAAACGCATACGATTTGGCATTTCACCCCGAAGGCAACTTGTTCGTGCATGACGCGGACATGGAAGCCGACGTCGAAACACCTTGGTATCGACCCACCGCGTTGGTGGATGTCACCGAAGCGGCTGAGTTTGGATGGCGAACCGGTTGGGCAAAATGGCCTGAGTATTACATCGATCGATTGCCAAACGTCCTGGATACAGGCCGCGGTAGCCCCACTGGAATCGAGTGCTATGAGCACCACATGTTCCCGGTTCGATATCACAACAGTTTGTTCATGGCGGATTGGTCAGAAGGTCGGATCTTGAATGTCCGTCTGAAACCCAACGGCAGCGGATTCCAAGCCGACAGCGAGGTGTTCTTGAAAGGTCAGCCGCTCAACGTCACTGACTTGGCCGTCGGTCCCGATGGAGCTTTGTATTTTTGCACAGGTGGTCGAGGGACCGCCGGTGGCGTTTACCGAGTCGTCTATCAAGGCAAAATTCCAGAAGCGATGAAGCAACTCGGCAGCGGGATCGCCGCTGCGGTTCGCCAGCCTCAGTTGGATGCCGCTTGGTCCCGTCAACGCATCGCCGCGATTCGTCGCGAGTTGGGTAGTGATTGGGATCAGCAGTTGGCTGGAGTCGCGTACAGCGATGAGAATCCGCCGTCCTATCGCATTCGCGCCATGAATTTGATGCAAATGTACGGGCCCGTTCCCAGTGATGACTTGCTGATCGAATTGTCCAAGGCCGAAAGCGAATTGGTTCGCCGCCGGGCCGCGATTCAGTTGGGGCTGAATCCGTCCGAACGTGCGAAAGCTCGTTTGAATGACATGCTGAGCGACAGCGACTTGCGAGTCCGTCGTGCGGTTTGCGAAGCCATGCTTCGTAGCAATCAGATTCCGAGTGACCCACAGCCATTGATTGATTTGCTGGCTCACGAAGATCGAGTCCTTTCTTACGTGGCTCGCCAAGTTTTGCAGCGAATCCCAGCGGCGAAGTGGAAAGAGACTGTCATCCTGCACGAGGACACACGGACCGCTTTGGTTGGCATGTTGGCTTTGGTTGCCGCTGATACCAACAAGGCGACTGGATTGTTGGTTTTGAAGAGAACCAGCAACATGATGAAAGAATTCTTGAGCGACAAAGACTTTGTCGACACGCTTCGCCTCTGCCAGGTCACGTTACATCGTTGCAACATCAAGGCCGGCGAAGTTCAGTGGTTGTCCAAACAGATCGCGGATGAGTTCCCCGCGGGTGATTCTCGAATGAACCATGAGTTGATTCGCTTGGCAAGCTATCTGCAAGCTGAATCCTTGGTTCCTCGAGCGATGGAGTATTTGGAATCCGATGCGCCGGAGTTGGACCGCGTTTTGACTGCGATGTGTTTGCAACGAATCGATCGTCAGTGGTCGGCTCGCGAGCGATTCGCGTTGCTGAAGTTCTACGAAGGCATCGCCGGACGCGACAGCGAGGGGTCGTTGCCAATGTACATGGTAGGTGTGACACGAGATTTCGCTCGCCATCTTTCGGAAGACGACATCCAAGCGATCTTGGACGAAGGCAGTCGTTGGCGTAATTCCGCCCTCGGTGCTTTGTTCCAACTGAAACGTCCGATCGACGAAGCGACCGCCGAAAAGCTTCGAACGCTGGATGATGAACTCACAAAGGAAGCCAAGCTGGATGATGTTCACCGGCGTTTGCGTACCGGCATCATTGCCATGTTGGCTTCGGCTCCTGACGACGCGTCGGCCGCACACCTAAGAAAAATCTGGCGCACCGAACCTCAGCGTCGGGCGGTTGTGGCAATGGCATTGGCACAAAACCCCGACGGAGAAAACTGGGATTACTTGGTTCGTAGCTTGAACGTCTTGGATGGACCGGCCGCGAATGAAGTCGTCACTCGACTTCGCTCTGTGCCAATCGCCACCGATGATCCGATGGCTCTTCGGTCGTTGGTCCTGATGGGATTGCGAGCGGAGAAAGAAGGCACAACCTTTGAAAGTGTGGAGCAATTGCTCGAACACTGGACCGGCATGCAGCGTCCCGAGGGCGTGAAGCAGTCGATGGCCCCATGGCAGCGCTGGTACGCGAAGACATTCCCGGATCGTCCAGCGGCGGAATTGCCGCGAGAAGATGAATCGAAATGGGATTTCGAACAGTTGATTTCTCACCTGGAAAGTGACGAAGGGCAGGGCGGTGACGCCTTGGCCGGCGCAGAGGTTTATGCCCGAGCCCAATGTGCGAATTGTCACCGTGCTGGAAACCAAGGAACCGTCATCGGTCCTGATCTGACTAGCGTGGCTCGTCGATTCACACGTCGAGAGATCTTGGAGTCCGTATTGTATCCATCACATGTTGTGAGCGATCAATACGCCAGCAAGAAAGTGCTGACGTTGGACGGTGAGGTTTACGTCGGAATGGTGAGCAAAGCTGGTGGCGATCTACAAATTCGCGATTCGAACAATAACGTGACCACGTTGGCGGAATCGGAAGTGGATCTGATCCAACCCAGTCGATCGAGCATCATGCCGAGTGGCCTGCTGGATGATTTGTCGCTGCAGGATATCACCGACTTGATGGCCTACCTCAACGACGCTCGTCGAGTTGAAATCGCGACCCGACCGAAGTGATTCGGGTTGTGAAGCTTTGCCCGATAAGGGGATGACCTCTTAGAGGGCAAGGGCTAGATCAAGCGTTCGAGCATTGCGGTGGCCAGTCCAAGGACGAGGAAGAAACCGCACATGTCGGTCACGGTTGTTAGCAACGGGCCGCTGGCGACGGCGGGGTCAAAGCCGAGTCGTTTCAGCAGCAATGGCACGGTGCCTCCGATGGAGACGGCGATCAACGTGTTGGCACACAACGCCACACCCACCACGAGTCCTAAGTAAGGATTGCCGTCCCAGACGACGGCGACGATTGCGACCAGCAGTCCCAGCACCGATCCATTGATCAGTCCGACGCTGATTTCTTTCAGCCACACGCGAACCATTTCGGTGGGGCGAACCAAGCCGAGTGAAAGTTCTCGCATGCTGACCGCGACGGCTTGATTGCCGCTGCACCCGCTCATGTCGCTGATGATTGGCAAGAAGACGGCCAGAGCGATCACTTTGGACAATGTGTCTTGATAAACGGCGATCACGCCGGCCGCACCGATGTTCAGCAAAATGTTGATGCTGAGCCAGCTGAGCCGTCGTTTGGCACGTTGCCACAGCGGCATCGTTCGCAGTTCCTCGCCGCCGATGATCCCTTGGCTTTTTAGGAAATCGTTTTCAGCTGCGCGAGTTGATTCGTAGTCCACTGCATTCCGGTGGACGACCCCGAGAAGTTTGTGGTTGTCGTCGACGACGGGCACGCCGAGGAAATGGTGTGCGTCGAAGATGTCACGCAGTTCTTCCAGCGGCATGCTGGCGGTGATCGACAGCGGGTCCAGGATCATGATGTCCGCGACCGGGTCGGTTCGTTTGGCGAACAACAGGTTTCGCATGGGCAACACACCGACCAGTTTTTCATCGTCGTCGGTCAGGTAGGCATACTGAACGTCATAATCGCGGAACTCTTCTGCGTTTTCCGAGAGTGTCGTGATGACTTCGTGAACCAAGCTTTTCTGATTGAAACGCAGGATCTCACGAACCAGCAAACCACCGGCCTGGTCATCGCTGTAAGCGGCCAATTCCCGAACCGAGGCGGCGTCTTCGGGCGGCAATGCTTGCAGAATGGATTCGGCTTGATCGTCGTCCAAGTCACCTAGCAAGTCAGCTTGTTCGTCGCTGGTCATCTCCTGGACGATGGCTGCGGCGTCCGACGCGTCGAGCGAGTCGACCAACTCAGCCGCCTGCGTTTCGCTGAGGTGACGCAGGATTTCAGCCGCTTCCTCAGCGGGAAGCAGCGTCAAGACGGCGCAGTAATGCTCCTCATCCAAACGGTTTAGCGCCAACGCCTGATCGTTGGGGCCCAGGCGGGAGAGGAAGTTTTCGACGCCGACTGCGTCGCCTGCTTCGGCCAGTTCACCCAATCGCTCCCATGGTCGCCAATCCGATTGCTGCGCGGATTCGTCGAGGTCAGAAGTCGTGGGTTGTTCGGGGGAGGCGGGGGCATTCACTGGTGCAGGGGGCCGCTTGAAGGTGTAGATTGTCGGATTTGAGATGCCACGGCTGTTCCTACCGAGACCTCGTTTTGTCACTTGCTGTTCGACTACTGTCCGAATTGATCGCTTATCCAACGGTCAGTCATACCAGCAACGGAGCGATCACGGAGTGGGTGGCAGATCGTTTGCGAGCGCAAGGGTTCGAATGTGAGCAAACGCGGTACCTGGATGGCGAAGGTGTCCCAAAATTCAATTTGATTGCCAAGCGTTTGCCAACGGGATCCGGTTCGGAATCCGGCAATTTGTCGACACAATCCGTCGATCGGCTTGAGTTGGGTCGCCCCGAAAACGAGATTGGGTTGGCATATTTTTGCCACACCGATGTTGTCCCCGCGGATCGATGGGGTGGACCGGGCGGAAACCCGTTCGAGGCCGTGATCGAAGACAACCGTTTGTACGGTCGTGGTGCTTGTGACATGAAGGGGTCGTTGGCAGCGATGCTGGCGGCGATTGACGGTTTGGATGCCTCGAAGCAATCCGCTCCGCTATGGCTCGTTTGCACCGCCGACGAGGAAGTCGGGCTTCGTGGTGCCAAGGAATTGGCTCAAAACAGTCCGGCTTATCGCGAAATCGTTTCTTGTGATCCGGTCGCTTTGATTGGTGAGCCGACGGAACTGCGGGTTGTCCATGCTCACAAAGGCATGGGCGGTTTTCGAGTGATCTCGCATGGCAAAGCCGCCCACAGCAGCACCGACCGAGGCATCAATGCAAACGTCGCGATGATTCCTTTGTTGCAGACGATCCTGGAATTGCACGAACGAGTCCAGACGGACCCCATGTTGCGGGATGACCGATTTGATCCCCCGACGTTGACATTTAATTTTGGGATCAGCGACCACGCCGATGCCACCAACATTGTTCCTGACCGAAGTGAAGTATGGGCCAATTGGCGAACCATGCCCAATGTCGACGGCGAGTGTTTGATGGAGGACGCAAAGGTTGCTGCCGAACAACTTGGATTGCAATTTCGCGGTTACAAATCGGTCGCTCCGCTGGAAACATCAATCGACGATCCCACGCTGATGCGGATGTGCGAGTTGGCCAGTTCTTACTGCGGCCGTGAAAAACCGGAGACGGTTTGTTATGCAACCGACGGCGCGGTGTTGGGAGAACTTCAGCATCGAATCGTTTGCGGGCCGGGCAGCATCGAACAGGCGCATACCGTTGATGAGTTCATCGAGCTGGATTCGCTCGAGAATGGAGTCTCGCTTTTTCGAGATGCTATTCAGACCTTCGCCATGCGGTCTTGATTGATCGGCGTCGCTGATTGACGAGCGACAATTCAGCCGTAGAAGGAATCGACCCCGACGGCGTTGAATGCCGATTCGTAGTGTTCGACACGGGTTGGACGCGGTTCATCTCGCGGCCACCAAACCGCGACGACGTCAAAGCGACATGTGATGCCCAGAAGCTTCTTGCGTTTCAAATAACGAAGGGCGGCTCTCGTGATGCGGGCCTGTTTGTTTTCATCGACGCGGTCTGCCGGGTGTCCCGGTCGCGTGGTCGATAGCGTTTTGACTTCGACAAAGACAATCAGGCGTGGCCGTTTGCGAAGAGCGATCAAGTCGATTTCACCGGCGCGATCGGATTCACTTTCGGCGATAACGTTCAGGCCTTTGCGACGCAGTAATTGAGCTGCTGCTTGCTCACCACGACGGCCGAGTTGGGCGTTCTCATCGATTGAACCAAATCGATAGTCTTCGTACCAGCTTCTGACTCGCTCGCCGCACGTGGTGATCCAGGCAAGCGTCTGGCGAGTGCGATTGGCAAATTGGTTGGTTGCCAAACGTCGGCCTCAGGGTTTGGGGACGTGACGGTATTGACCGAAGTTCTTTTCCGCGATCCGACGCATCCGGCTTTCGCCTTCACGACTGTGATAGCTGATCGTGTGAACGATGCTGATTGGATCCGAGTCGCCGAACAGATTGGTCGACCGGTTTTCTTCGGAGAGCAAATCCTCGATGCCTTGGGGGAACTCGCCATCACTGAGCAAGAAGATCACATCGGGTTTGAGTCCCAAGGCGAAACGCAGCGGCTCGTAGGGGGCTTTGCCGCGATCCATGGAAACTCGCATGGCCCAATTGCGAAGTTGTTGTTTGTTGTTCGCGGTGGCATAGGCACTGCGTGATTCAGGTTCGGAGGATCCCGACAATTGCATGTAGTCGCATTCGGCATCAAAGAAAACGACGTAAAACCGCTGCTTCTCCGTCAACATGTCAATTGATTGCAACAGGGCCGATCGAGCGGATGTGAAGGCATCGCCCATGCTGCCGGAGCTATCGACGAGATAGACAAAGTGGTTGCCACCGCCTTCTACGCCGCAGAACTCCATTTGTGATTTGGAGCCGGACTTCAGCTTTTGCATCGCCTGTGATGCGGCAGACGAAGAGCTGGAAAGTGACGACAGGTTCGAAGCCGCCGCGGCAACGGAATCCATGGCCGTCGAGGTGATGTCCACCATTGGCATCTCACCAATCTCACTGACATCGTATTGGGTTTCGTTTGTTTGCGATTGAGTTGGTTCGGTGATGGGTTCGCTGCTTTCGATGGCAAACGTTTCCATCGCAGTCTCTTCGCTTTCGCTGCTTGCGGAAGCGGAGAATGCCATTTGATCTTTTGGGCGAGCGTTGCTGAGCGTGAAAGCGGCGAGGATAAAAAGCAGAGCCACATGCACGACCGTGCTGACGATCAACGCGGCAGGTTTGGCACGTCGTCCATTGGTGTTAGTTTCTTCGTCATCTTCCACAACGCTGGGAAGCGGTTCGCTGGCAAAGGACGGTTCGTCTTCGGTTGGAAATGGCGAATCGTCTTTTGATTCGAGATCAGATATCGGGGTATCCGAAGTCGTGGTTTCGTCGACCTCGTCCGGGGCGGCTGTGATCTCCGGGGCGGTAGTGACCTCGGGTTCAACTGGTTCCGTCGGCGAGGTCGGAGTGAGGTCCGGCAACGCAGTTTCACTGAGGCGTCTCATCTTCGGTGCTCGCACCGATACGCCGTGACCGGAATCGTGCCGGGTGGTGACCTTTGTGAACGAGTCAAATGCTTCGCGAACTTCGTTCCATGACGCGAAGCGACCGGAGCGTTGGAAGTTCGACGGGTTCAGGTGCTGTTGCGATGCACTCGGGGCAGGATCGGCTACGCGCGGCAGATCAATGGGCTGCCCCAGTTCGATTGATTCCAACTCTGCTTCGATTTGCGATGCGGTTGCTTCCAGTCGGGCCGCGTTGGCCTCGAGTCTTGCCGCATGGGCTTCGCGACGGACGCGAAGCAATTCGGAATGCAGCTTCGCTTTCCGAGCACGCAACGCGTCGGCATGATTCGGTGAAAGACCGGAGGCGGGGTCGACGCGATTGGAGTCGGGAGCGTTCATTAATCCGTTGGAAGCAGTCGGCAGAATTCACGCATCCAAGCGGGGTGAGCGGGCCAGGCTGGTGCCGTGACCAGGTTGCCATCGACGTGGGCGGTGTCCATGCCTTCGCCGGGTGTCATGTAGGTTCCGCCGCCGATCTGAACTTCGGGGGCGACGGCTGGATAGCAGCTGCACTCACGGTTCTTGAGCACACCTGCGGCGGCCAATACTTGTGGTCCGTGACAAACCGCAGCGATCGGTTTGTTCTGATCCGCGAAATGGCGAACGATGTCGAGGACCTTTTCGTTGAGCCGTAGGTACTCGGGAGCTCGGCCGCCCGGGATGACCAAGGCGTCGAAGGTTTCAGGTTGCAATCCATCGAAGTCCGCCGTGATAGCGAATCGGTGCCCCGGTTTTTCGCTGTAGGTTTGGTGACCTTCGAAGTCATGGATCGCGGTGGCCACGGAGTCTCCGGCGGATTTGCCGGGGCAGACAGTGGCCACGTCGTGTTCCAGCATCAGCAACATCTGATAGGGAACCATGGCTTCGTAATCTTCGACGAAGTCGCCGACGAGCATCAAAATTTTGGCCATTCTGCCTGGGAGCGGATACGAGGGAATGGAAAAGCGGCGTTCAGCAACTGCCCGCGAGAGGGGCAGATACTGGCGGCCTGAAAGAAGAACGCGAAAAACGGGTGCCGATCACGACGATTGAATCGATCTTTCGGGCTTTTTTTTGCGAGGCGAGTGTACCCAATTTCGTTCAGATTGGGAAATTCGCCGCCGCGGCTGTCGTGGATTATGCTGAACGGTCTTCCGGATGGCTCCCGTTCTTTTCTGGTATCGCTGCAATGCACCGCTCTTTTCATTCCCGTCTCATCCTTTCACTGACGCTGGTCGCCGCCCACGCGATTGGTTTGTCCGCGTCCGCACTCGCAGATAACGAGTTGCTGGGCCCCAACGAGACTCGCCAGCTTGGATTGGAAGAAGTTTGGCGACGCAATTTGAGCGTTCCTGCGGGGCGTCAATCGATCGTTGAACAAAAGATGGTCGTCCACCAAACGCAAAGCCATGTGTTTGTGGAAATCGTGGAAAAGTCGGGTGAGCCAAAACCTGCGGAATCCAAACCCGTTGCTGAGGGAGAAGACCCGGCTCCGGTGATCGACGAGAAGGCCGTTGTCTACGCGCGTTTTCAAGTCGACAGTGATTTGTCCGGGCGAGGTGCGATTGATCAGAAGGAAGCGGAGCGATTGGCGAAAAACGAAATCCGCCGCATGAAACGTCGAGGCATCGACGCTGAGTTGAGGAATCGGACGATTCCAACGATTCGGTTTTACACGCTTTCGGACGATGGGACCGTCGAGTGCCGTGACGCCGAGTCAGGTGATTTGATTTGGTTGCAGCGTGTTGGGTCCAATATGCGTGGCTACGGCGGTTTGGGAGTGGACGAGGAGTTCGTTTCTGTTGTCAACGGTGGTGAACTGATCAAGTTGGACGTCAAAAACGGACAGGTGTTTGGCGTGACCTCGTTGGAGTACGTGCCACTGCGAGGCGTCGTGCATTGCAACGGGTTCGCACTGGTGCCATCGATTGGCGATCGAATCGCGGGTTATGGATTGGTGGACCCAACGATCGATCCTTTCGCGGAAATTGTTGCTGGATCGTCATTGGCGATGCCCACGCACGCTGCGGACTCCAACAAAGTGGCTTGGGGAACCAGCAAAGGGTTTGTGTATGTGATGGAAATGGAGGGCGAACCCAACGTTCAGTTTCGTTTGAACACAGACGGGATCGTCAGCGGTGCTCTCGCCGCGGCACCCGGAGAACGATTCTTCTTCGGTTCGGAGTCCGGTCAAATCTACGGAATCAAAGCCACCCGAGAAGGTGAGGTGTTGTGGAGTCGACCGACCGGCGAGCCGATCTACAAAAGCCCGATCTTCTTCGATGAAAAGGTTTTCTATCCAACGACCTACGGCAATTTGATGTGCGTGTCCGCCAGCGATGGTTATTCGGTATGGCCACAAACGGTGCCCGGCGTCCAGGAATTACTCGGTGCGATCGATGGCAAAATCTACGCACGTAGTATGTCGGGATCGCTGTTGGTGATGTCCATGGAAGATGGCTCGTTGCTTGGCCGTTTCCCTCGCATTAAACCAGAGACGTTGGTCGTCAATCGTTACACCGACCGTCTGTACTTGGTCAACAATCGAGGCACCATGCAGTGCTTGCGTCGTCCCGGTTCAGTGATTCCGAAGGTGGTCAAATCATCGGCGCCGGTTGAAACTGAAGAGGAAGCCGATACGGAACTGGAGAAGCAAGAACCAGAATCGACGACGCCAAAGGTCGTCGACCCATTTGGTGGTGGCGGAGGAGCAGATCCGTTCGGTGACACCATGGACGATCCATTTGCTCCCGCGGGGGGGCAAGATCCGTTCGGCGACTTCTAATTCCTCCAGCAATCTGACATCTGGGCTCTCCTCGGAAGTGGAAACGATTCCGGGAGAGGGTACGCACGTGATCTAGCGCAAAGTCGTTCTTTTTGGTAGACTGCTGCCTGCTATTTGACGCTTTTTTTTGACGTGGGGGCGAGTCCGCCTTCAGCGTCAAAAACCCCGCATTTGACGGCCTCCACGGGCCGCCCATTCATGAGCGATTCCTCCTCGACTGACCCTGCTTCGAACAACCCATCCGAGGATCCAAACGCTGTGCCCGCTGGTGCGGCATCCGGCGACGGAAATTCAGCCGAGGCGAACGCTGGTCCACAACGACCCGTGGAACGTGTTTCGACGGGGCCGTCGGCAAATTCGGAGTACACCGACAAGGATTTGCTGCACCTGTCGGACCTTGAGCACGTTCGCGAACGTCCCGGGATGTACATCGGTGACACAACCGTTCGCGGTCTGCACCACCTGGTCTACGAAGTCGTCGACAACTCGATCGACGAAGCGATGGCTGGATTCGCGAAATCGGTCAGCGTGATCGTTCACACCGACGGCAGTGTCACGGTCGAGGATGATGGCCGTGGAGTTCCGGTCACCCGTCACGATCAATTGTCAGAAGAACTCGATCGCGAAGTCAGCACGCTTGAGGGCGTGATGACGGTGCTGAAGTTTGGCGGCAAGTTTGAGAAAGGGGCCTACCAGACTTCGGGCGGTTTGCACGGAGTCGGGGTGACGGTTGTGAACTTCCTGAGCCAATGGGCCGAGGTGGAAGTCAGCCGCGATGGTTCGACTTGGACTCAAGGCTACGAACGAGGCATTCCTACTGGTCCGATTCAAAAAGGTCGGCCGACAAAGAAGACAGGCACGAAGACCACGTTCAAAGCCGATGGTCAGATTTTCAGTGTCACCAAATACAACTTTGACACGCTGCAAAAACGTCTTCAGGAACTCGCGTTCCTCAACAGTGGTGTTCGCATCAAGTTCCTTGACGAGCGAAACGGCGAAGGAGGCGACTACCAATATGACCGTGGGATCGTCGAGTTCGTGGAACACCTCAACCGCGCCAGCGATGTGCTGCACGGCGACGTGATTCAGTTCGTCGGTGAGAAGGACGGTGTTGAGTATGACATGGCGCTGCAATACAGCACCGAGTTCACCGAAACGGTTCAGTCTTACGTCAATAACATTCACACGATCGAAGGCGGGACGCACGTGTCCGGTTTCCGTTCGGCGTTGACGCGGACGCTGAATAACTACGGCAAGAAAGAAGGCCTGTTTAAGAACACCACGCCGACCGGCGACGATTTTCGCGAAGGTTTGACGGCGGTGATCAGCGTGCGGGTTCCTCATCCGCAGTTCGAAGGTCAAACGAAGACCAAACTTGGTAACGGCGAAGTTGACGGCATCATCACCAGTGGTGTTGGTGAAGCGTTGAACAAGTACCTCGAAGAGAATCCTCGAACGGCCAAAGCGATCGTTCGCAAAGGTTTGCTCGCCGCCGAAGCTCGCGAAGCGGCTCGCAAAGCCAAGGACCAACTGCGTAAGCGTAAAGACGCCCTTGGTGGCGGTGGTTTGCCCGGCAAGCTTCGCGATTGCATCTCAAAAAACATGGAAGAGTGCGAAGTCTACCTGGTCGAAGGTGATTCGGCCGGTGGATCGGCCGAAGGCGGACGGATGCGTGAGTACCAAGCGATTCTGCCGCTTCGCGGTAAGATCATCAACGCTTACAAAAGCCGCGAAGACAAGGTGCTGGCCAACGAAGAAGTTCAGTCGATGATCCAAGCGATCGGTACCGGCATCGGTGCTGATCAGGATCTTTCGCGCCGTCGGTACAACAAAGTCATCATCATGACTGACGCCGACGTCGATGGCAGCCACATTCGCACGTTGCTGCTTTGCTTCTTCTATCGGCAAATGTATCAGCTGGTTGCCGCCGGGCATGTTTATGTGGCTCAGCCGCCGTTGTTCCGGGTCTCGCAGGGTAAGAACCGGTACTACATTCAGTCCGAAGAAGAGATGAAAGGCCAGTTGCTTGAACGTGGTTTGAATGACACACGATTCGAGACCGAAGACGGACGCAGCGCAGAAGGTGATTCAATGCGTGCACTCTGCGTCGCGCTGGCATCAATGGAAGATGCAATTCTTGCCTTGGAACGCCGTGGCGTCAGCTTGCGAGTGCACAGCGAACGCTTCGATCCGGTTACCGGCAAGCTGCCTCCGTTCTTGTTAACGATCCTTGGTGGTGAGCATTGGTTCATGAAGCAATCGGATGTCGAGGCATTCCTTGCTGAAAACGATGCGACGTTGGACATCGATCAAGCCGAAGAAGAGCTGAACGTCGAAGGTGAAGAGGAAGTCAAAAGCGATGAACCCGAGAAGGTGGTCGCGCACTTGGCCGAGCTTCACGAAGTCCGGACGATCAACAGCGGCTTGAAAGATTTGGAGCCGCTAGGATTTGGATTGCAGGATTTGATTCCCGCCGACCGTACCGGTTCCACCACCGCCCGGTTCGAATTGGTTCGCGGCGAGGATATGCGTCGTCCGCTGGAAGACTTGCGAGAGCTGTTGCCGGAGGTGCGAGCCGCCGGTGAAAAAGGTCTGCAAGTGACTCGCTTTAAAGGGCTGGGCGAAATGAACGCGGAAGAGCTCCGCGAAACAACGCTCGATCCTGCCAACCGGACGCTGGTGAAGGTCAATCTGACTGACGCGGGTGCGGCCGACGAAATGTTCCGTTTGTTGATGGGCGACAAAGTCGAACCCCGTCGCGAATTCATTGAAACCCATGCACTTGATGTGCGAAACCTGGACGTCTAGCACGATGGTCACACCGCCTCCCAGAGACAACACCGAAGGTTCGGACATCGAAACTGCGGAGGCGTTGATCCAAAGCGTTGCCCAGGTCAAAGAACAGGTCGGCCGAATCGTGGTCGGGCAGAGCGACGTGATCGAGCAATTGCTGATCGCGATCTTGGCTCGCGGCCATTGCTTGTTGGAAGGCGTGCCCGGGCTGGCGAAAACGTTGATGGTTCGGACGTTGGCCAGTTCGATGAACCTGGATTTTCGTCGTATTCAGTTCACGCCCGATCTGATGCCCGGTGACATCACTGGAACGGACATCATCCAGGAAGATCACGAAACCGGGCGTCGCGAGATGTTGTTTCGTCCCGGACCCGTCTTCACCCAAATGCTGTTGGCCGACGAGATCAACCGAACGCCACCCAAGACGCAGGCGGCATTGTTGGAAGCGATGCAGGAGCACGAGGTCACCGCGGGCGGTAAGACTTACGCTCTGAAGGAACCTTTCTTTGTTCTTGCGACCCAGAATCCGATCGAGCAAGAAGGAACTTATCCGCTTCCCGAAGCTCAACGCGATCGGTTTTTGTTCCACGTCGTTGTTGGATATCCGTCACGTGATCAAGAAGCGGAGATCGTTGAGCGAACCACGTCCGGCGATTTGGCGGATGTTCAGCCGGTCGTCAGCGGCGAAGACATTTGCAAGTTTCAGTCTGTGGTGCGACGAGTCCCATTGCCCGAGCATGTGAAGAATTGGGTGATCGATGCCGTGCGCTCCGCGCGGCCGAACGAACCCGATGCGAAGGATTGGGTCAAAGAGTGGATCCAGTGGGGACCCGGCCCGCGAGCGAGTCAACAATTGGTGTTGGCATCGAAGGCCCGTGCGTTATTGCACGGTCGCACACACGTGACGCTCGAGGACGCACAGGCGTTGGCGTTGCCAGTGCTTCGCCACCGAATCGTGCCAACATTTTCTGCCGAAGCGGATGGCATCGCGGTCGAGGATTTGATCTCGCGATTGGTTGCCGAGCAGAGTGCCGGCACGGCATCCGTTCTTTAGAGTTGGGGCGGTTCGCCTCGTGGTCTGTCGCAGCAAAAAGTGACGGGTGATTGTCGTGGCCTCGTCACTACCCTGAAAATAAGTCGTGGCTGGTTACTAAGCACGTGAGCGGGAGTCGTTGGGCTTGATCACGTAGCGGCGTCTCTCCGAGACGCTGTCATTTGCGAGTCTCAGAGAGACTCGCCTAGGTGAGGTTCTACCCGATCATTCCTGCCGACCTGCTTGGCTTTCTGGCCACTAGCTCTCCGCTCGTGCCGCGCGGCCATAGCTTCCTAGCACATGGGTGTGGTGGGTCGCTGTCTTGAGGTCTTCGATTGCTTTCGCGATCGCGATGTCTTGGCAATGCCCGGGGAACTCAACGACGAAGAAGTACTCGTTCTTGGTGCCGGGTTGAGGGAACGACTCAATCCAAGTCAGGTTCAATTCGTGTCGTTTGAAGATGCCCATCACATCGGCCAACGCGCCGGGTTGGTGGGCGACTTGAAACAGCAGCGTTGTTTTGTCCTGGCCTGTGGGTGCCGGTTGTTCGTGGCCGAGCACCGCGAATCGGGTCACGTTGTCGCGATTGTCTTCGATGTTGGCGCCAATGACACGAAGTCCATGGCGGCGACCGGCGGCTTCGCTGGCGATTGCAGCGACGCCAGCTTGAGTCGCGGCCAGTTTCGCGGCGGCCGCTGTCGAGCTGCACTCGATCAGTTTCGCTTTGGGCAAATGGTTGGCGAGCCAAACGCGGCACTGGGAGATCGCTTGCGGTTTACTGTGGACTTCGGTGATGGAGTCGCGATCGCACATCGCGAGCAGCTGGTGATGGATTGCAAGCTGCACTTCGCCGGTGATTGATACTTCGCCTTTGGATAGCCGGCCGAAGGTATCGACAACACGGCCATCGGTGCTGTTCTCGATCGGCACAATTCCTCCGGCGCAATCACTTCGTCCAACTGCGTCAAAGACAGCCCCGATCGAAGACACTGGAAGCAAGTTGGCGGCTTCCCCGAAATAAGCCAGTGCCGCCAAATGGCTGTAACTGTCCGGTGGGCCAAGGAACGCGTAAGTTCCCGGTCGAGTGGCTCGCCAGCAAGCCGACGCAACGTGTTGCAGTATGTTCCGCTGGATCTCGCTCTCTGGCATTTCGTTGTTTGTGCCATCGTTTCCGGATCCCGATTGTTTGAACCGGTCCACAACAGCGTCAATCGATGTCAGCGTGCTGGCCCAATCCGGGTTGGAATTTGACGCCGTGTTTTCAGTCATCGCTCGGCAGCGTTCACGCAGCAGATCGAGGATTTGTGTGTCGATCGATGCGATCGTATCGCGTGGGTCAACTGAACTCATGAGAGTGAATTTTCGGGCGTGAGCGAAAGATGACTGCCGTTTTGGCAAGGCAGCATTGTGGCATAGAGAGTAGTTTTGAGTGGCCTGCCAAAACGGTTTTGACGGATTTTTTTGAAACGTGTGGTCGTGTTTTGGGTCGGCGAAACACGTGTTTTTTGAGAGTTGACTTTTTGGCAAGCACACTGCGGGAGGGGCTCTGGCACAGATCTTGCCATATCTGTGGATCCAACCAAAAGGCTGACGAAATGGACCGCTCAGGGGCCGCGGTCGGCCCGGCGAAATCCAAATTCATATCATTTGACACCCACCATCCAGTTCGGACACAGGAGCTCACGCATCATGGCACAAGGCGAAAAAATCATCGGTATCGACCTCGGGACCACCAACAGCGTGGTCGCGATCATGGAAGGTAGCGAGCCCAAAGTTATCCCAAACCCTGAAGGCAACCGGCTGACTCCCAGCGTGGTCGCTTTCACTGACAAGCAAGAAACCATCGTCGGCGAACCCGCTCGACGTCAAGCCGTCACCAACCCGAAGCGTACCGTTTACTCGGCAAAGCGTTTCATGGGACGTCGTCACAACGAAGTTCAATCGGAAGAGAAAATGGTGCCCTATGGCATCACCGGTGGACCTGGCGATTACGTCAAGATTCAGGTTGGCGACAGCGAGTACACGCCACAAGAAATCTCCGCCAAGGTTCTTCGCAAGTTGAAGGAGTCGGCTGAGTCGTACTTGGGGCATAAAGTCAACAAAGCGGTCATCACCGTTCCTGCTTACTTCAATGACGCACAGCGACAAGCAACCAAAGACGCAGGCCAGATCGCCGGATTGGAAGTTGCTCGGATCATCAACGAACCAACCGCCGCCGCACTGGCTTACGGGTTGGATAAGAAGAAGGACGAGAGCATCATCGTCTTCGACTTGGGTGGTGGTACGTTTGACGTCTCGGTTCTGGAAGTCGCTGACAGCGGCGATGAAGAACAGGAAAGCCGCGTGTTCCAAGTTGTTAGCACCTCGGGTGACACTCACCTCGGTGGCGATGACTTCGATGAAGCGTTGATCAACTACGTTGCCAGCGAATTCCAAAAGGATAACGGCATCGATCTGCGCAACGACGCGATGGCGTTGCAACGTTTGCAAGAAGCTTGCGAGAAGGCAAAGAAAGAACTCAGTACTTTGCCAGAAACCGACATCAACTTGCCCTTTATCACGATGGATGCTTCGGGACCGAAGCACCTGACGATGAAGATCACTCGATCAAAGTTCGAAGAATTGATCGATGCGTTGGTGGAGCGTTGCCGTGGGCCAGTTCTGCAAGCGTTGAAAGATGCTGGCATGGATCCCAAAGACATCGACGAAGTCGTCTTGGTCGGTGGTAGCACACGGGTGCCAAAGGTACGCGAAGTTGTCAAAAGCATCTTCGGCAAAGACCCTCACCAAGGTGTGAACCCTGACGAAGTGGTTGCAGTTGGTGCCGCGATTCAAGGCAGTGTCTTGGCCGGTGACCGCAACGACGTGTTGCTGCTCGACGTGACTCCATTGACGCTCGGGATTGAAACCGAAGGTGGCGTGATGACCGCACTGGTCGAACGCAACACGACGATTCCGGCCGAGAAGAAGAATGTCTTCAGCACCGCCGCGGACAACCAAACCGCTGTGACCGTTCGAGTGTTCCAAGGGGAACGCAAGATGGCCAACGCGAACCGATTGCTCGCCGAATTCAACCTGGAAGACATCCCCGCCGCACCACGTGGTGTGCCTCAAATCGAGGTCAAGTTTGACATCGACCAAAACGGCATCCTGAGTGTCTCGGCGAAGGAACTGAAAACCGGGAAAGAAGCCAACGTCGAGATCAAAGACAGCGGCGCGCTTTCCGATAGTGATATCGAGCAAATGCAGAAGGACGCGGAAGCCAACGCGGAAGAAGACAAGCGACAATTTGAATTGGTCGAGGCTCGCAACAAGGTCAACCAACAGGTTTACCAACTTGAAAAGTTGATGGGCGAGAACGACGACAAGTTGTCCGATGACGACAAGGCTCCGATGAACGCTGCGATTGAAAAGGTCAAGAAAGCCGCTGAAGGCGATGACTTGGCTGAGATCAAAGCCGCGTCGGACGAATTGGAAGCCGCCTCGCAGGCGTTCAGCAAGGTTTTGTACGAGAAGACCGATGCGGCAGGCGAAGCCGGTGCCGATGCGGCGGGTGCCGCTGGTGCAACCGCGGGCGGTGGAGACGACGACGACGCGATCGACGCGGAGTTCGAAGTCAAAGAGTGACCCAACCGATGTGAGTCGGATGGTTGAATCCTTTCGGCTTGCACGTTTTTGATAACGGCGAGTCTCGCTCGGCTGCATCGCAGTCGAGCGGGCGCTCGCTTTTTTTATGCCCATTCATTTTGTCTCTGCAATGCCGTTCGGCGCGGGAATTGTATTGCTGATCCTCCAGATTGATTCCGCGTCCCACCTCCTTATCCCACCCACTTCTCTGCCTGGAGATTCTGATGGCCTTTCGAATCGACAAACTCACAACACAAGCTCAAAACGTGGTCGCAGAAGCGCAAGCTCAGGCCACTTCGGCCGGCAACGCCGAGATCGATCCGCTGCATGTTCTTTCGGCGGCGGTCAACCAGCGAGATGGCATCACGACGCCGTTGCTCGAAAAGATCAACGTGGATGTTCCGAAGCTGAAGTCGTTGCTGACGAGCGAACTGGAAAAGCTGCCCCATGCATCGGGCATGGGTCAGGCCCGAGTATCCGCGAAATTGCAGGCGGCTCTGGAAGCGTCGGCGACCTCGGCGGAGTCGTTGAAGGACGAGTACGTCAGCACCGAGCATCTGCTCGTTGGTTTGGCTCGCACCGACAACAAAGCCAAAAATCTGTTGTCTTTGCTGGGTGTGTCGGACAACGATCTGCTCACGGCAATGAGCCAAATTCGCGGATCGGCTCGCGTGACCGACCCCAATGCAGAATCGACTTATCAAGCTCTCGAGAAGTTTGGCATTGACCTGACCCAGTTGGCTCAAAGCGGCAAGCTCGATCCTGTCATCGGACGTGACAATGAGATCCGTCGTGTGATTCAGGTTCTCTCGCGTCGGACAAAGAATAATCCTGTTCTGATCGGACAGCCTGGTGTCGGTAAAACAGCAATCGCGGAGGGATTGGCACTTCGTATCTTCGAAGGTGATGTTCCTCAAAGCCTCAAAGGCAAGAAGGTCGTCTCGCTCGACATGGGAGCACTCGTCGCGGGAGCTAAGTTCCGCGGTGATTTCGAAGAGCGTTTGAAGTCGGTGCTTCGCGAAGTCAAAGACTCCGATGGCAAAGTGATTCTATTTATCGATGAGTTGCACTTGGTCGTTGGTGCTGGCAACGCGGAGGGTTCGGCCGACGCAGCGAACTTGCTCAAGCCTGAACTGGCCCGTGGTGCGCTCCGCTGCATCGGTGCGACGACGTTGGATGAGTATCGTCAGCACATCGAAAAGGATGCGGCGCTCGAGCGTCGGTTCCAACCGGTTTTCGTGGGTGAACCAAACGTGGAAGACACCGTCGCGATTCTGCGAGGGCTGAAACCTCGTTACGAATCGCACCATGGTGTCCGTATCACAGATAGTGCTTTGGTTGCCGCCGCCAATCTATCGGATCGTTACATTGCGGATCGATTCCTGCCGGACAAAGCGATCGACTTGATCGACGAAGCCGCCAGTCGTTTGGCGATGGAAAAAGAAAGTGTGCCTGAACCGATTGATCGTTTGCAACGTCGTCTTCGGCAATTGGAATTGGTTCACCGTCAACTGGTGGACGAACAAGAAGCTTCTGCCGTCGATAAACGCGTCGAGGTGGAAGAAGAAATGGAATCTGCCAAAGCAGAGTTGGCCAGTTTGAAGGAACAATGGGAAACCGAAAAAATGGGTTTGGACGACGTCCAGTCCGTTCGACAAGAAGTTGATCAGCTTCAGCATCGTTTTGCTCAGCTAGATGCGGATGCGAAGGAGAAGCAGCTTCGAGGCGAGAGTCCTGAGGATGCGTATAGCGAGATGCTGCAGGTGCAATCGCGGCTTCGTGAGTTGCAGGCCCGGATTGATGAAGCTGAAAAACATGACGATTCAGCGGATCAAACCAAGGAAGAACCGGGAGATGAAAAACGTCGCCTGCTTCGCAAGGAAGTTACCGAAGAAGAAATTGCAGAGGTCGTCAGCACTTGGACCGGTGTTCCAGTCACTCGAATGATGGAAACCGAACGAGCCAAGTTGTTGGTGATGGAAGAGAGATTGCATCAACGGGTTGTTGGACAGGATGAAGCGGTCACCGCAGTTTCGGACGCGGTTCGTCGCAGTCGCAGTGGGTTGCAAGATCCCAATCGTCCGATCGGTTCGTTCCTGTTCCTAGGACCCACCGGTGTCGGAAAGACGGAACTTTGCAAAGCATTGGCGGAAGTCATGTTTGATGATGAATCCGCGATGGTTCGTATCGACATGAGTGAGTTCATGGAACGCCACAGCGTGTCGCGACTGATTGGTGCGCCTCCCGGCTACGTTGGCTACGAAGAGGGCGGCAAGCTAACCGAGGCCGTTCGCCGGAGACCTTACGCGGTGATTCTGCTCGATGAGATGGAGAAGGCGCATCCGGATGTGTTCAACGTTCTATTGCAAGTGCTCGATGATGGGCGATTGACCGACGGGCAAGGCCGAACGGTGAACTTCACCAATACCGTGGTTGTGATGACCAGCAATGTTGGTAGCCAGGTGATTCAGCGAGTGACGGAGGAAGGCGGTGGTGAAGATGAAATGCGTCAGGCGGTGGAAGATGCTTTGAAGGCAAGGTTCTTGCCAGAGTTTCTCAACCGGATCGATGACACAGTGATCTTTCACCCGCTGCAGCAAACTCAGATTCGCAGGATTGTTCAATTGCAACTCGAAGAGCTGCGTTCGCGTTTGGCAGCCAATGGCTTGTCATTCGAAATCACAGACGCTGCGATCGATCAAATTGCGGAAGTGGGGTATGACCCAGCGTATGGGGCAAGGCCTCTGAAGCGTGTGATCCAACGCGAGGTGCAGAATCCGCTTGCTTCAGCGATTTTGAAGAACAGCTATGCCGAAGGCACCACGATCAAGATCGACCACGATGGCGATCAATTCGTGTTCTCTGGGTGAGTTGTTTGTCGCTGAACCGCATGCGACAATTGCGAGCATGAGTGCCAACTGCAATTCCGGCCGAAGCATTCGCCATTTTTCGGCGGATGCTGGCTAGGTTCGGACATTGTCGGTTGAGACTCGTTCTTGTGAGAATGCTCTGTCCCCCATCTTTCGAAGGTTTCGTACATGATGATGCAACGTGTTGCCTTGATGTTGACGTTGGTTTGTGTTTCTTCCGTGGTCGCTTCAGCCGAGGAAAAGCCAACCTTTGATTCGGAACAATCAAAGATCTCTTTCATCGGGGCAAAACCCGATGGCAAGCACGATGGTGGTTTCAAGAAATTCACCGCCGAGGCGACTTTGAATTTGGAAGATCCCAGCAAGGGATCACTGAAGATTGAAATTGACGCAACCAGTCTTTGGTCAGATGACGACAAGCTGACCAATCACTTGAAGAATCCCGACTTCTTCGATGTTCGCAAACACCCAAAGATCACGTTCGAATCGACCAAGATTGAACACGATGCTTCGCAAGATAAAGTCAACATTGTCGGGAAGCTAACCATGCTCGGCAAAACGGTCGAAGTCACGATCCCGTCGATGCCAAAGCTGGCCGAAGACATGCTTGTCTTAGCCGCGAATTTCGATATTGATCGAACCAAGTGGGGCATGACCTACGGAAAAGGCAAGATCAACGACGATGTTGCCATCCGCGCGTTGCTCGTTTTTAAACGATAAGACCGTGGAAACTCAAATCCTACTTTGGTGCGTGATAACGCCAGCGATCTTGTCGCTGGCGTTTGTCGTTGGTGCGTGGGCGATTCAGCGTTCCGAATCGAACGCTTGGTCGCGACCGCTGCCAGCAGTGCTAGCCGTGATTGGTTGGTGTGTTGCGGTCAGTGCCTGCATGTACGCGAGACAGGACTTGGATTGGTCCGCTTTGGAGGCTTGGCAAATTGTATTGGTCCCTATCGGGATCGCGTCGCTGTTGCTGGCTGCGTGTCCATGCGAAGCGGATTCATTGCAAGCGACAAGCCCGCGAACGAGCTTTGGACTCTGGTGGTTGATTGCCGGTCTGGGCTCCGTCGCGACTGCGATGTGGACCATGCCAACCGGTGATGGATGGACCGATATGTTGCCGCTTCATCGGCCTTGGATGGCATCCGTGGCGGCAGCATCGCTGATCAACGTTTGGTCTCTGGACCGGATGCGTCGTCACGGTGCATCACCGTGGATTCTTTGGGTTGGATTGGCCGGTTTGGTCGCTCCCACTTTGTTAGCGGCCAGTGCTTACGGTGGTCTGGCGGAATGGATGGTGAGCGGACTGGTTTCGACATTCGTTTTCGCGACTGCCGCAGTGCTGATGCCCGAGTCGACGATAGGCAAGTTGTTTCCCGCAGTGCTGTTGTTGGCGGCGAGCACCACCGCGACGGGGCGGTTCTATACCTATGAAGATCATCCGACTTGGTTGTACGGATTGATCCTGCTGATGCCAACTTGTATCTCGATTCCCGACGCGTGGCTTCGGGAAAGATCGACGATGGTCCGAGTATCCACGGCGGTCGTTGTCGCGGTCCTTTTACTCGCCGTCACCGGATGGTTCTTGCTCGGTGATTCACTGTTTGGTGAACCAACCGAGGAATGGTGATTTGGGAGTGGAAAGGGGCACAGGGGCACAGGGGCACAGGGACTCAGGACTCGTTCCACTTGCAGAGGTCGTCGACGTAGGCGGAGCCTCCGTCTCGGTTCCAGCCATCAAGCTGGCTGGGTTCTTTGAGTTGTTGGCCGCGACGCATGGGGGTCACGATGAACCGGCTGTCAATGTCCGAGAGCGTTGTCATGTCACCCCACAATTTTTCAAATTGGGCGACCGGGAACACGTCTTCTTGAGCGTGACCCCAGCGTTTCTTAACCTCTTTGAGGGTGATGTAGGTTGGCAAGCGTGCGGCCATTTGACGGACTGCCGCGTCAACTGCCGAGGCGTCGTTCAATGACTCTCGGTTCAACCCAAATGAGTCCAGCAGCGCGTCGATGTCGATCCAAGTCGTCATTGAGTTGTAGTACTTCAGCCCAAACTCGATTCGTTCATCAGGCATCGCGAGTCCTTCGACCAGTCTCGGGCGACCGGCAACCAGAGCGAGCCCTCCGCCGCGATCTTCCAGGCGGCGTGGAATGACTTCGTAGCTGAGCGTGGCTCCTGATTCGATGTGCAAGCCGAACAGTGCCGGGTCCACGTTGGCACCCAGTGTGTCAATGTTGTGCAACATCAGGTAGCGAAGGGATGGTTGATCACGCAGCATCTGCGAGAGCACACCATTGCGGAAAAGGTTGGGGACTTCGTACCAGTGCCCGACTGGATGCACGCACTGTGCCGCGACGTTGTCGGTGTAGTCGGAACCTTCACCGGTTTGCTGCGCCCAGTTCGCAATCGCGGATCGGGCGCTTTCACGCATCTTTTGTTGTTGTTGATCCAGTACCTGTTGAGCGGTTTCTTCCCACAGGAAGTGCAGGTCTCGAACCATAGGAACCATCCGCAATCCGACGCTGCGCCCACTGGAGACATGCACCGGACCATCGTGACCATAGTTGCGAGTGCGGTCCAAAACGGTCCGGATGGCTTCGTCGGTCATCCAACTGGTCGTGATGACGTGGGGGATCGTACCGCCGTGTTGAGCGGTCGTGGCACGGTTCTTCGCCAAGTGAATTTCGAGGAAGCTGCGATGCTTTCCCGCAAAACGGTGGAACGGATGGAGGGCTTTGCAAACACCGGCACCCTGCGTCCAGCGACTGCCAACGCCCGCGGCCAACGTGATGACCCCGATCTCTCCATTGGCGATGGCCTCGGAGCCAATGTCGGCTAAGCGGTCATCTAGGCCGTCGCGAGTATCCGTGACATGTTCTTGGGAGACGTCGGTGATTTTGAGGTCGCGGGAAAGTCGGTTGGCAGCCAAGCCAAATTTGCCGGCTCGCATGTCGGCTCGGATCTGCTCGTGCTGAGATCGATCAAAGCCGCTTCGTTTTAAGATCGCCGCAAGCGAGTCGTCGCTCGTTTGCGCTTCATCGTTCTGCGAGCTGGCGGTTTTGTCGTCCGACGGCAAAACGCTTCGAAGTAGTAATGCAGCGTTCGCATCGTGATCATTTGGGTCGCTGCAACGCCGTGAGATGCCCGCCAATTCTTCGCGGGTTTGAGGCGATAAATCTCGCAAGGGTTTGCGAAGCCATTTGGGCATCATCAACGCGTAATACTTCTGTGGCAGCACAGCGGACTGGGCCGGAATCAATTCCGCAAAAGTTCCATGGTCATTGATTCGGAAGTCGTAAACAACCGGATCCATGGCGAATGGCAACGCTGTCTCCAGTTGGCGTTTGACCGTCACCATTTCTTCGCTGAGCCAATCTTGTGCGGCTTGTTTGATGGTCGGATCAAAGATAAATCCCATGCCGCCGCCGGACATGCCGCCCAACATCCAGAATCCCCAGAACTGATCTCCGTACTGCTCGCGACAACGCTGGATCATCACATCGGTGAACCGGTTGGTTGCCCACGGAATGATCGTTTGTAGCGGGCCTTCGAAGTTCTCGGTGGTCAACGATCCGAGGCGGCGGATGTCGCCTTGTTGCAGTGCGTCAACCACTTCGTCGTAGATCCGCATGGCTTCTTGACGGCCAATCCATTGATCACGTCCACGAACGAGATAGTGTTCGGTGACCATCTCCAAGATGGGACCAACGTTTTGTGCCATGCCACCGTGAACGACGACCAACGAATCTTGCAGCTTTTGTCGAGCTTCCGCGCTGACGCGTTTTTCGCCGAGGACTTCATGGTCAGGCATCAATCGTCCGCGACTGATTCCGAATTCGGGATCTTCGTCGCCTGCGGTTTGCCCGCAGATGAGTTTGATGCCGGGCCATACACCACCCGAATCTTGCCATCCGCCTCCGCTGCCGCCGATCCATTCGCCCAAGATTGCACGTGCCGCAATCAAACGCCGGTCGGGTTCGGTCAGCTCGCCCTGAAGCGACTGGATCTGTCCGGTTGCTCGCATCAAGTTGCTGATGAGCGAACCGAGCAAGTTGGTTGAAACGGCCAGGCGAGAACCTTTGGGGATGTCGTTGATTTTGGAGACCAACTCCAATCCTTTGCCGCGACCGACAACTCGTTCCAGCAGGGATGCCATGTCAGAGCCGCAACCTTCCAGCCCTGGTGGGACGACACCGGCAGCAATCACAGCGGCTTTTAGCAATCCAAGGTAGTCCCTCGCAAAGTCAAACATTTCGGCGATGGTGGTCACTTCAACGCTGGCGTTGAGGTCGACGCTGACCAAACGAAACACCGGTTTGTCGATCACTCGTAGGTAGGTTTCGATCGGTGGTCGAACCTGGTCGTCCCGACCGCGAACGCCGAGGTCGACCGAGACGTTGATGACGCGAGCACCTTCGGGATAGTCCATTCCCAAAAAGAAGATGTCACTCCATGCCGAGTGCGAAACGTCCATTCGCACGGCGGTGGTTTCTTTCAAAACCGGCGAAAGATTCGGGGCGTTTTTGTTTGGCAATAACTCTTTGCGGATGCGAAGTGGATGTTCGGCGACGTGGCCCAGGCGGAACATCCATTGGTTTCCGCGGACAGTGCGGACGCTGTGGCGAACTTGATCGGCCAGCGTTTGGAAACCTAATTCGTGGTACGCCGATGCCAAAGCGCTGGACAATGAATCGCTGGCGCCATCGGTCGACTGGACTTCCAGAAATTCATCGATCGCTTCTTGAAAGCGGCGTCCGAGTAGATGTTCGTAACCTTCAAAGGGGATGCTGCCGGAACTGGATTGATCCAAGCGTGGCGGAAGGTGATACCGATAGATGGCCGATAAGAAAAACAACGCACGCACACGTTGATACAAGTTGTCTTCTTGACGCCGAAAGCGATCCAGTTCGGCGACATGATCGAGCAACTCGGATAGCGTGACATCTTCCAGCAACGATTCGAGCGAGCGATCACGCAAGTTCGCTTGGTCGGTGGTGATCGTTTCGATCAATGAGTTCATGGAGCGAAGTTCCGGCATCAGTTGGATCCTTCCAATGAGGACGATTCCGATGGTGGATCAATGGTTGCCGTGACTGGATTTTCCGTTCGCGTGGCAAGAAGTTCGACCAGTTCGGTCAACAACAAATCTCGATCGCGCCCGGACAATCCGATGGCCAATTGTGCGATCAGAACGCCGTACTGTTCGCCGATGTTGTAACGACGTCCCAGGAGCTGATAGGCAAGGTATTTGCCTCGGTGAGGAAGTTTTGCCATCGCATCGGACAGCGAGGGGCGTTCCATGCTTTGATCGGCGACGACTTCGTGCAGGCATTCCATGACCGCGGGAGTCAGGACATGCATGCCAAAGTAGCCAAGGTAGTAGCCGCTCCGCAGACCTGGCGTGATCAAAGATTGTTCTGCGAGTGTGGGCGTTGGTTTTTCGACAACGGTTCGCACGTCATACAATCCATCGAATCGAGGCACGCTGGCTCCGGCGACAATGCCAAAGTATGGCAAGCGGTGTTCTCGAGTGGACTGGACCGCGGAGACCGGACAGGAATGTTGTTCAGCCATCTCGATCAGTTGTGCTGCGCATGTTTTTGACGTGGCAGACAGATACAGGTGATCGCCGACAAGATGCAGGAAAGCATCGTCCCCGCAAAACGATTCCGCTTGCAGGATGGCGTCGGCGTACCCGAGCGGTCGTTCTTGATGGACGAATTGAAGGTTGCCGAGCGAGCCACCGGCCGCCTTGCGGTAGTTGTCCTCATCGCCGGGCTGGATCACGACGCAGATCTCTTCCACGCCCGCCGAGAGCGTTTCTTCGACGATCAACTGCAGAGCTGTTTTTTCCTCGCCCGAACCGTCGACCAGGCGTTGCAGCGGCAGGGTGTTTTGATTGGGGGCTGCGGCGGTGATGACCGCTTTTCGAACTCGCATGGATCGATCTTTGAGATAAGAAAAAGGCAATGATTAGCAATGAGCCTGAAATAGGTGTCAGGTACCCTCTGCGTGAAGCAGGCTTTGCGCCGTTCCGGCAAAAAGGTACCTGACACCTATTTCACGACCGTTCCTTCGTTGCATCGACCCACAGAATAGTCGAGGCGTAATTGGTCGCCACCAGATCACGTCAATTGAAGAGCGTGAGGGCGAAATCCCCCACCGCGGATGCGGTCAGCTATCCTGTTGGCGTTCCGCTTGGAAGGACTTTGTCGGTTTTTCCGTTGGTGCGGGATGTGGTTGATGGTCCCCGGAATAGAAGGTCAGTAGTGCGCGTTATCTCCGTTTCTCGCGACGTTGTGGTTTGGTCGTGTCTCTTGACATCCTGGATTGGCTTCGGAACATCTTGCCGAGCCGACTCTGATTCACGTCCCTCCGGTTCACGGCCCAATGTGTTGGTTGTTTTGACGGATGATCAGGGGTGGGGAGATCTCAGTCTGCACGGCAATCCCAATCTGCAGACGCCACACATCGATTCGCTGGCTCGCGATGGAGTTCAAATCAAAAACTTCTACGTGTGTGCGGTTTGCTCGCCCACTCGTGCGGAATTTTTGACCGGTCGTTATCACACACGATCGGGTGTGTTCAGCACCTCAGCGGGTGGTGAGCGATTTGACTTGTCTGAGCGGACCATTGGCGACGCTTTTCAAGCGGCCGGTTATCGGACCGCGGCGTTCGGAAAGTGGCACTCGGGCATGCAGGCTCCGTATCACCCCAACGCCCGTGGGTTTGATGAGTTCTACGGTTTCTGCAGCGGGCACTGGGGCAACTACTTTTCACCAATGCTGGAACTCAACGGCGAGATCGTGAAGGGCGACGGATTCATCGTGGATGATCTGACTCAGCACGCGATCGACTTCATGGAGCGAGATCGCGAAAATCCTTTCTTTATCTATTTGCCGCTCAACACACCTCATTCGCCGATGCAGGTTCCTGACGAGGATTGGCAAAATTTTGAAGGCAAAGAGATTGTGCCGGATCCGAGGCCGGAGAATGCAAAGAAAGAAGACGTTCAGCACACGCGAGCGGCGCTGGCTCTTTGTGAAAACATCGATGACAACGTAGGACAATTGCTCGATGCGTTGGAGCGTCTCTCGCTGAGTGAAAATACGATCGTCGTGTTCTTTTGTGACAACGGTCCCAATGGATCTCGGTTCAACGGTGGGTTGAGAGGCCGCAAAGGCGCTGTTCACGAAGGTGGTTTGCGATCGCCTTGTTTGATTCGTTACCCCAGCAAAATCCCTGCCGGTCAAACGGTTGGCGGAATCGCGGGGGCGATCGATTTGTTCCCGACCTTGGCGGATCTTTGCGACGTTGAGGTTGGGGCCACCGCCGGGCCGCTGGATGGCATCTCGTTGATCGATGGATTGCGTGAGCCGAAATCCAAACCCTCGGAGCGGTTGATCTTCACCGCTTGGAGTGGAAAATTCAGCGTCCGATCCAATCGTTATCGCTATCACGCGAACGGCGACTTGTTTGACATCGTGGCTGATCCTGGTGAGACAGGGTCGGTTGCCGAGGACCAGCCCGTCGCAACGGCTCGGCTGAAAAAAGCATTGGAGGATTGGGTGAAGGAGACCAAGCCTCGCGACCGGAGCCATTCGGAAGAGCAGGTCTTTCCGGTAGGACATCCCGATCATCCATGGACTCAGCTTCCCGCTCGCGACGCACAGGCAACCGGTCAGATTCGTCGTAGCAACCGGTTTCCCAATAGCAGTTACATGACCCATTGGCATTCAATCGAGGATGCTATGACCTGGGACGTCGATGTGCTGGCCGGTGGCCGCTTTGATGTGGAGGTTTTTTATGCTTGCCCCGAGTCGGCCGTGGGAACGCAGTTGCATTTGGAATGGAAGCAGGGTGAAACAGAGTCGGCAACCGATTCCGTCGTGACGGAATCCAATCCTTCCGGACCAATTCACTTGGACAAGGACCGTTCGAAAAGAGCTGAAAGCGATGAGAAGGATTGGAAGAAAATGCCGCTCGGCAAAATCGATTTGTCCAAAGGCAGAGGACGCCTCTCATTGACCTGCCCAAGAATCATGGGCGAGGATGGGGAGACTCGAGGCGTGGAGATTCGGCTGATGATGCTGCATCGCGTTCCCGCCGAGTGAGCGACCCCACCTGAAAAGCGAACAGAATGACGGAATCGGAAAAGAGGAAATCGCGAATCACGACTCGAACGCTGCAGCGCATGCGTGACCGGGGTGAACGGATCACGATGCTGACCGCCTACGATTTTCCCACCGCAAAAATTTTGGATGAAGCCGGTGTTGATGTTTTGCTGGTCGGTGACACCGTGGGAATGGTCGTGCAGGGGCACTCGACGACCCTTCCGGTGACGATGGATCAAATGATCTACCACGCCGAAATGGTGGGGCGAGCCGCGGACCACGCGATGGTGGTGGTCGATCTACCGTTCCCGGATGGTCAGCTCGATTTGCTTCACAGTGTCCGCTGTGGGGCTCGCGTGCTGAAGGAAACCCAGTGCCATGCGGTCAAGTTGGAAGGCGGTGCTGAGCAAGCCGAACGGATCGAAGCGATGGTGGGGGCCGGCATTCCGGTGATGGCCCACATTGGGCTGCGCCCACAGAATATTCATGTGGAAGGCGGCTATCGCCTGCAGCGTGATATCGAGCGATTGGTGGCGGACGCGAAGGCCGCTGAAGCTGCGGGGGCGTTCACAGTTCTTATTGAATGCGTTCCCAGCGAAGCCGCCGCTGCGATCACGGATGCGGTGAAGGTTCCAACGATCGGCATTGGTGCCGGCCGAGATGTGTCCGGACAAGTTTTGGTGACCCACGACATCCTCGGGCTGACATCAGGTTACACCCCAAAGTTCACCCGGTTGTTTGCCGATGTTGGCAATACCATCCGAGAGGCGGCCAAGTCGTATTGTGATGAAGTGAAGGCAGCCAGTTTTCCGAGCGATGCCGAATCGTTTGAGTGATTCACGGCGTCGTCGGCCACCGAATGACATCTGTCTTAATCCCCCCATCATTGAGAATGCAACGTGCAAGTATTTGAATCATTGGATGAGCTTTCCAACGCCGCCGCGGACGCTTTTTGCAAAGCTGCGAAAGAGGCAATCGAGCAGCGTGGTGTGTTCCGCGTGACGTTGTCCGGTGGCTCGACGCCCAAGCGGCTGTACGAATTGCTGGCGACGAAAGAGTTGCCGTGGCAAAACATTGAGTTTTACTGGGGCGACGAACGCAACGTCACGGAAGACAACTTGGACAGCAACTACCGGATGGTTCGCGAAGCGTTGCTGTCGCATTTGCCAGCCGATTCACTGCATGCGTTTCCGGTGCCAGTCGATCCGGACAATCCTGCCGCGACGGCGGAAGCCTACGAGAAGACTTTGCGGGAAACGTTTGCGGGTTCTGATGTCCCGACGTGGGATTTGGCTTTATTAGGAATGGGCGATGACGCGCACACGGCGTCGTTGTTCCCGGAGACGAAAGCCATCGAGCAGAACGATCGTTGGTTCGTGGAGAACTGGGTGCCTAAGATGAAAACCTATCGCTACACGCTGACCGCGCCCGCGATCAATTCCGCTCGGCAGCGTTGGTTCTTGATCGGTGGATCAAACAAGCGTCAGGCACTCGCCAGTGTTCGCAGTTCCGCCAGTGATTTACCCGCCGCGCTGTTCCCGTCGCGATTGATCGAGTCGCCGACTTGGTTTGTGACGCGCGATGCCGTCGCGACTGCTTAGTAGCGAGTGAACAACAAGTGACGATGTTAGCGGTGTGGCGCAAGCCGCCCGGTGAAGAACCGGAGGGCTCGCGCCCTTCCGCTACGTCACTTGTTGTTCACGTGGTCCTTAGAACAGGTTCATGATCGCGTTGATGCACCAGACGAAGATCATCACCATCAGTCCCAGCAGGATGATCAGGGCGATCACGATGGCCATCAAAATGGGCCAAACGCTTCCGCGGTGCTTGTCTTCGACGTAGTACTCTCGCAATAGAAGCAGATTGCGATGGTTGGCTTTGTAGAACAAGTCGAAGATGTTGCCCAAGACAGGGATGGTGCCAACCAATGCGTCCAGACCCACGTTGCCCAGCATTCTCAGCACGAGTCTTGGGCTCGCTCCATTTCTTGCCATCGTCGCGATCAGGATTCCGGACAACCCCATGCTGATCGCATCACCAGCACCGGGGACCAATCCGAGAATGAAGTCCAACCCAAAGCGGACTTTGGTGCCGGGGATACGAAATCGCGTGTCCAGCAAGCGGCTGTAGCGATCGACCCACCGCAGCGATGGATGACCAAGCTGCAGTTCGGTCAGGACGGCCGATTCACCAGTGAGTGTCGCTTCACCGTCGCGTGCCGATTTACCTCTGAGTCGTTTGGAAGCAGATTTCATGAGCGTGAATGGTCCCGGGATGATGCGATCGTTTGTGCGTCTGTCTTCAGAAGCCTCGTTGCAGTCCGGGGGTGATGTCCAGATCAAGCGATGCGAATTGTTCGGCTTCGAACTTCTTCCAGGCGATCGCACCCATGACAGCATTGTCAGTGCATAGGTGCGGTGGAGCGATCCAAAGCTCGAAGCCGTCTTTGTCGGCGGCGGCTTGCAGGTCACGTCGCAAACGCTGGTTGGCTGCCACGCCGCCTCCGACGATCAGCCGATTGATTGAGTTCTGAGGATCGTTGTTGCGATTTCTGTGCCGCTTGATCGCTCGACGGCATTTGGATACCAAGACATCGACAACAGCGGCCTCAAACGAGGCGCAGACGTCCCGTTTGACTTGGTCGGAAATGTCCAGCGACGCAAAGTCTTGGCGGCCCGGGCCGACGATGGCGTACCGAACCGCCGTCTTCAAACCGCTGAAGGAAAAATCATCGCCTGGATCGTGAATCATCGAGCGAGGGAAAGAGTATGCCTTGTCGTTTCCTTGCGAGGCGAGCTTTGCGACTTCGATTCCGCCGGGAAAGGGTAGGGACAACATCGCTGCCACTTTGTCGAATGCTTCGCCAGCGGCATCGTCGATTGTTCCGCCGAGATACTCCAGGTCGATCGCGGTGCGACAAACATACAGGCTGGTGTGACCGCCGGATACGATCAGGCCAATCGCCGGATAGATGTTCGCCGGGGCCCCTTCAATCAATTGACACGCATACAAGTGAGCGTGCAAATGATTGAGCGAGATCAGTGGTTTGTTCCATGCCAAGGCGAGCGTTTTGGCGGCAACGACACCGACCAGCAATGAACCAGCCAAGCCCGGACGATCGGCTACGGCGATCGCGGTGAGGTCTTCGCCACGAACTTTCGCTTGCGTCAGTGCCGTGTCGATCACCGGAAGGATGCGTTCCAGGTGGGCTCGCGCGGCGATCTCGGGGACCACACCGCCGAACTGCTCGTGAAGTGTTTCTTGGGTGGCGATGCATTGGCCAAGGACCGTGCCGTCGCGGCGAATGACCGCCGCGGCAGTTTCATCACAAGTGGATTCAATCGACAGCAGCAATTCAGAAGCGGCCGTCGGCGTCATAGTTGGACTCGCCCGAGCACGTTGTAAGTCGGACCGTGTTTCTCAAGAAAGCTGCCCACCACATGAATTTCGCGAACATTGAATTCGCCAATTTCGTCGTCTTCGAACTTCCGCCATCGATTGATAACGTCTGAGTTAGCACGGCGGGTTCCGCTTCGCGTCCGTCCCACGGTCAAATGGGGACGGTAATCTCTGGGTTCGGGTTTGTAACCCATCGCGGCGAATCGTTTCTCAAGATCAGCGACCAAATTGGTCAGTGTTGACGTGGCATCATCCACCGCGACGGTCAGAACTCGAGGGCGTTCCAAGTCCGGGATCCCGGAGGCACCCTCGAGAACCAATGCAAAGGGTTCTATGTCTTCGCAGGCGGCTTGCAGTGTGTTGCAAACAGCCGGTGTTTCAACGTTGTCGACTTCCCCGAGGAATTTCAGCGTGAGGTGCAAATTCTCGTCGGGAACCCATTTGATTCCGTCTCCTGGGCTTTTGGTTTCCGCCATCCAACGCGATGCTGTGCGGGCGAGATCGGATGGCAACGGAATGGCCAGAAAGGTGCGAATGGTTTTCATGAGCGAAAGTTTAACGAGATGACGTTTTCAGTGCATCGGTTCGAACCACCGAGTTTTGTGCCGCATCGATGGCGTCGAGGTGGGCACCTGCAAACGTTGCTTGCGCCACGGCCAACCATGTCGATCAGCGAATGGCAAAAGCTATCGAGCGGCGTCAAATCAGAAAAGCATCGTCTGCCCGTGTCTGATAACGACACATTGATTCTGCACGATGATACTCCCGAATCATGGTTGGGAACTCCCCGAGGAAGCGTGTTGCTGCTGCACGGGATTTGTGGCTGCCATGCGGCGGATTACATGGTGCGTTTCAAAAGAAGGTTGCTGGCGATCGGCATCCGTGTGTTCCGGTTGGACATGCGAGGATGTGGTGAATCGGTGGCGTATTGTCGTGGCATCACACATGCGGGACGAAGCGAAGACGTATTGGCCGCCATTGAGCGAATTGCCGACTTGACCGGCGAACAGGCTGCCCCGATCGGAGCCGTGGGAACTTCCTTGGGTGGGAACCAATTGTTGCGTGCGGCAGGACGGATCGGGGCTGGTTTGGACGCGAGGCCATCTTACTGGGATCGAATCGGTCCTATTCTGGCGATCGCACCGCCGATTGATTTGCAAGCCTGCAGTGATCGGATGGAATCTTGGTCTTTGCGGTTTTACAACCACTACTTCATCACGCAGTTGCTTCGCCGAGCCAAATCAACGTTGCAGATGAGAGAAGAGCTGGGCAGCCTATTGGACGGCCGGGCTCCAAAGACGCTTCGCGAATTTGATCGCCGGATCACCGCTCCGATGGCGGGATTTCCTTGTGAGCGAACGTATTACGCGGAATCTTCGGCCCATTCGGTCGTGGAGCAAATAGATGTTCCCGCGTTGATTGTCACCGCGGCCGATGACCCATTG
The DNA here is from genome assembly GCF_000196115.1 of Rhodopirellula baltica SH 1. Lineage (NCBI taxonomy): Bacteria > Pseudomonadati > Planctomycetota > Planctomycetia > Pirellulales > Pirellulaceae > Rhodopirellula > Rhodopirellula baltica. The sequence continues at coordinate 4,850,887 of NC_005027.1, read as the reverse complement.
GTTCCAGTTGATTCGTTCGTTGCATTACGCGACCGAGTGCACGAATCAACTCGCGTCCTGACCATGCCCACGGGAGGCCACCACGGGTACACCCAGTCCGACGGTACGGCATGGACCGACGAGTTGGTTGCCAAACTGTACGACTCGGCGTGGTAGCATTGATCGTTCACCCCTTGATCTGATGTCTCAATCTGGCGAGTGAACGAGTCGTGCTGAAGAAGTCCAACAACGCGTTTGCTCTTGGTCGCAGTTGGTGGGTTGTGCCTGTGGTTGTGATGACGGCACAGCTACTGCTGTACTTTGTGCTTGAGGCGACAACCGGTTTCGATGGCGATTCCGCAGCCGATTGGTGGCTGTTCATTTCGTTGTTTGTGATGTTGCCGACAATGGCCGCCATTTTGCTCTCGCCTGGCTCGAGATGGCCTCATTGGTGCGTTGCGAGCGTTTGTATCTGTTGGGGTGTCGTGATCTTTGGTTTCCAGTCGGGATTCGAGATCGGGATGGTCATTCCAGCGATGGTTGTTTGTGCCATTCAGGCTGCCAATTTTCGTTGGTCTGCCACACCTCCGTGGCGAATTCGTCCATCGAAATCTCGCAAGCCCAGCGTCTCGATCCGGTGGCTGTTGGTTTTTACCGCCATCGTCGCGGCGTTGATCACATTGATTCGTGTCTCGGGGCTCAATCGTGAGCTTGTTTCCATCGCGAGTTACACGACCCCTGCGGGCGTCCCCGCGTTGATCGCCAACTACCTCGTGATGATGAAATCACGATGGAAGAGGCTGGGTATGTTATTTGGCGTCTTTCTTGCCGGTGCATTCCTGCACAGTCAGTCACAGGCGGGGTGGACGCTGGCAGATGACGTTTGGCGTCAGCTTGTCGGCCAGCATCATTCGAACCGGTTTGCTTCTCAGATCCTGTTCGTTGCTCCTAGCGCGTCCCTAGTAACGGTCACGTTGATGCAGCTCGCCTTGAAGCGGTTTAGCAACGGCAGGCAACGGAAGTGGCCTTCAAAACAGCCAGCCAACGCGACGCTGTCGGGATAAACGTCAGCGTTTCTTTTGGGCTTCCCGCAACGGCCGACTGAGCGTTTGCTCGCATCAGTTAATGCCTTCGAAGGCGGCTTTGAGCAGATCGATTTGTTCCAATTTGTGAGCCGCCATTGAACCGGTGCTGGGGCTGGCCGATTCCGCACGAGTTGCTTTGGTGAACCGGAAGCGCTTATTGAGTTCGTCGCCGATCTTGAGTTTCAAGTACGGCCACGCGCCCATGTTTTCGGGCTCTTCTTGGACCCAACGGATTTCGGATCCTTCGGCGAGACCCTCAAAGGCGGCGAAGATTTCATCGGGCGACAGCGGGTAGAGTTGTTCCAAACGCATGATCGGAACGTCTTCGATATTTCGATCGGTGCGTTCTTGCAGCAGGTCGTAATAAACTTTCCCGGTACACAGAACCAATCGCTTAGCGCCTTCAAGTGGGACTTTGCGATCGGGCAAAATCTTTCGGAAACTGCCTTCTGCGACGACATCCAGTGGGCTGGTGACTTCCGCGTGTCGTAGCAGACTTTTGGGTGTCAGCACGATCAGAGGCTTACGCCATTTGCGAATGACCTGTCGGCGAAGCAGGTGGAAGTATTGGGCTGGTGTAGTCGGCTGGCAGATTTGGATGTTGTCTTCGGCCGCCATTGCCAGGAAGCGTTCGACTCGAGCGCTGCAGTGTTCGGGGCCTTGGCCTTCGAATCCGTGTGGCAGAAGCATGACCAAGCCGGATAAGCGATTCCACTTGTCTTCGGCACTGGCGATGAACTGGTCCACGATCACCTGAGCGGCGTTCCAGAAGTCACCAAACTGAGCTTCCCACATGCACAGGCCACTGGGGCAGTCCAGCGAGTAGCCATACTCAAACCCGAGCACTCCGGCCTCGCTCAGGGGGCTGTTGTAGAGTTCTAGCCGAGCTTGGTTTTCGTGGAGGTTTTTCAGCGGGCAGTATTCGTTGCCGTCGCGCATGTCGTGCAACACGGCATGGCGGTGGCTGAACGTACCACGCTCGCAATCTTGGCCCGTCAATCGGATCGGGTGACCCGCGTCGAGCAACGATGCAAATGCGGCGGCTTCCGCGGTGGCCCAGTCCAATGGACGTTCGCCGCTGGCCATTTCACGACGCTGTTGCATCGGTCGTTTGAGCTTTTTGTGCGGCGAGAATCCTTCGGGCAGACGGGTCAGTGAGTCAATCAACTCGCTCAGTCGCGTGGCCGGAATGGTCGTGTCGACTTCATCGGCAGGTTCAGGCCCGCCAAAGTACTCCATCCAGTTCGCGGCGAGCGTTTGCGTGTCGGGAACAAACGACTCGTGCTTGCTCGCTTCGAATTCGCTCTCGAGCTTTTCAGTCCGGTCACGACTGATCTCGTCGGCTTCTGCCTCGGTGATTTTCCCGAGTTTTAGCAGGCGATTGAGATACTGTTGTCGCACACCTGGACGACGATCGATTTCAGCGTACATCTGAGGTTGGGTGAAACGAGGTTCGTCACCTTCGTTATGTCCCCAACGGCGATAGGCGTACAAATCGATAACAACGTCACGGTGGAATTCTTTACGGAAATCCATCGCCAACGAGACGACCTGAGCGACCGCTTCGGGGTCTTCGCCGTTGACGTGGAAAATCGGGATTTGCAGCATTTTCGCGATGTCGGTCGCGTACGTCGTGCTACGGCCTTCGTCCGGTTCGGTGGTGAATCCGACTTGGTTGTTGATCACGACGTGCAGGGTGCCGCCGGTGCGGTAACCTTTCAGTTCGCTGAGGTTGAGTGTTTCTTGAACCACGCCTTCACCAGCAAAAGCGGCGTCGCCGTGAATCAAAATCGTCATCACATCTTGGCGATCCACGTCGCCACGGTTGTCTTGTTTGCAGCGTGTGCGTCCTAGAGCGACCGTGTTGACGTACTCAAGGTGGCTGGGGTTGAAGCACAGCGAGATATGCAATCGGTCACCGGACGCGGTTTTCCAATCGCTGCTGTATCCCAGGTGATAACGTACATCGCCACCACCGCGGCTGAGTTCAGGAGTTGGGTCATCGAACGACCAAAAGATATTCATCGCCCGCTTCTTGAGGATGTTCGCCATCACGTTGAGGCGTCCACGGTGTGCCATTGCCATGACAACCTCTTTGACTTGATGCTGGCCCGCTTTTTCAAGCGCCAGGTCAATCAGAGGAATCAGGCTTTCGGCACCTTCCAGCGAGAATGTCTTTGCACCGACGAATTTCCGGCGAACAAATTCTTCGAAGATCGTCGCGTCGGCCAGTCGCGTGTAAATCCGCCGTTGGACTTCGTGCGACAGGTCCAACCGGTTTTCCGTCGTTTCCATCCGACGCTGCAGCCAATCGCGAATGTTGCGATTGTCGATGTGCATGAACTGCGCACCGATACTGCGACAGTAAGTGGATTGCAGTTTGTTCAGAATGACGTCAAGCGTGCTGCCCGAAACGTTTTCGAGAATGCTGCTATCAAAAGGACGGGCCAGGTCTTGCTTGCTCAGTCCATGGCTTCGCGGCGACAGTTCCGGGCAGGTGTGTTCGAACAACCCCAATGGGTCCAGGGTGGCGACCAAGTGACCGCGGACGCGATATTCCCGAACCAATTGGTCCACGCGATCTTGGATGCGAGCCAGCCACAGGGCTTGGTCGACATTTTGATCGCCGGTGGAGCCAGGACGCTCCGACGTGTCTTCGGCGCTGCCGGGTTGGCCGGATGCAAACGCGGGCGCAACGACGGAGCGTGCGCCCGAGGTTTTCCCATTGGCGGATGCATCACCTTGCGAAGCCGTTTGGCTGGCGGCAGGTGCAGCGTTGGTCCGCGCACCAGCCCCGACCAGGAACTGCTCGAAGTATTGACGCCAGGTTTCCGAAACGCTCGACGGATCACGTACATATTGCACGTACAAATCGTCGATGTAGTCCAACGAATAGCTATTCATGAGTCCCGCAACGAACCGCCGTCGCCAAGCGGATCGCAAAGGAGGAAGGAAACGTGGAAGGTGGGAGATAACGTCAAAAGCACGCTTCCAATCGGGGTGCTGATGCCGCGCCTGAGTCTACTGTACGGAACCAATCCCGGGGTGGGTAGGACGACCGGGTGAACTTTTCGCCGGTTATCGGTACGTTTGACGAGACGATGAGGTTTTGGGAACGTTTTTCCCGCCCGCTTGTCTTTGTTTGCACCACTTTCAGTTTTAGAAATTTACTCAGAATGGCCGTTTTAATTCAGCTCCGAGACGCCGAGAAACGGTTCGGCGACCAAGTCTTGCTCAACGGCGCCAACGTCTCTTTGGTTGATGACGTGAAGGTGGGCTTCGTAGGACGAAACGGGGCAGGTAAATCGACGCTGTTGCGAATCCTGTTGGGCGAAGAAGAAGTCGAAAAGGGTGAGGTGATTCACCACCCCAATCTGAGGATCGGTTATCTGCGTCAGCATGATCCGTTTCATGAAGGCGAATCGGCTCTCGATTTTCTGATGCGAGACAGCGGCGAACCGGATTGGCGTTGCGGTCAGGTTGCTGGCCAATTTGAGCTGAAAGGCGACTATCTAGAGGGGCCGGTGAAAGCCCTTTCGGGCGGTTGGCAGACTCGCGTGAAGTTGGCGGCACTGCTGCTTCATGATCCCAACCTGCTGATGTTGGACGAACCTACCAACTTCTTGGATTTGCGAACTCAGATCCTGCTGGAACACTTTCTGCGTGATTTTGGCAAAGCCGCCCTGATCGTCAGCCACGACCGGGCTTTTCTGAAAGCAACTTGCAGCCAGACATTGGAGCTTTCGCGTGGACAGCTGACGATGTTCCCCGGCAAGATTCAGGAATTCCTCGAATATCGCGAGGAGCGACGCGAGCACGAAAAGCGTGTGAATGCGACGGTGGTGGCGAAGCAAAAGCAACTGCAGCGATTTATCGACAAGAACCGAGCCAATGCTTCCACGGCCAGCCAAGCCCGGAGCAAGGCAAAGCAACTCGAGCGATTGCAGACCACTGAAATCGTGGGTGACGAACCAACCGTCAACATTCGCGCGCCCCGCGTTCAGCCTCGACAAGGAACCGCCGTCCGATGCGAAGGGCTGGCGATTGGATATCCAGGACACGTCGTCGCCGAAGATATCTCACTCGAAATCGAGCACGGTCAGCGTGCGGCGATCGTTGGAGACAACGGTCAGGGCAAGACAACGATGCTGCGGACTCTGGTCCACTCTCTCGAACCCATCGAAGGTTCCATGAAATGGGGCCATGGGATCGAGATCGGAACGTATGCCCAGCACGTGTACACGACTTTGGACGAGCGGCAAACGATCCTCGAACATCTCGAGTACGCGTCCGATCCAGAAACCACTCGCCAAGATGTACTGGCGATGGCCGGTGCATTGTTGTTCCGCGATGAGCACATTCAAAAGAAGATCAAGGTGCTTTCCGGGGGCGAACGGGCACGCGTTTGTATGGCGAGCCTTTTGCTAGGGACCGCGAACGTGTTGGTGCTTGACGAACCAGGTAACCACTTGGACGTCGAAACGGTGGAGGCTCTTGCGGACGCGCTGAAGCTTTACAAAGGCACGGTGATCTTCACCAGTCACGATCGTCACTTCATGGCCGAAGTGGCAACCAACGTGATCGAGGTTAGAGACCGCCGTGTTCGCAACTATTTCGGAAGCTATGAGACTTACTGCGAAGCCGTCGAGAAAGAGATCGACGAGGGTGAGCGAGTCCGCAATGCAAATGCAAAAGCGTCCGGCACGGCTCCTAAAACGGGGGCAGCAAAAGGCAGCGGCGATTCAAGACAAGACCAGAAAGATCAACGCAAGCGTGAGAAAGAAGTCAAAAATCTCGAGCGGAAAATTGCCAAGCTGGACGACGAGAAAAAAGATCTGAACAAGAAACTATTGACGGAAACAGATCCGGGCGAAGCCGTTCGCTTGCACGATCAGATGAAAGAGATCGAATCGGAATTGAGCGAAGCCGAAGAGCGTTGGATGGAGCTGAGTGCTGATCAGTGGGAATGATGGATTGTTGATCTTGCGAGGCTTGCTAGCCCACGAAATCAGCCAGTTTGAATCAGTCGCCGATGGCCGGTTCAATCAACAGCAGTTCTTGCTGAGGCATCGAGACGGTGATGCTCTGCTGGATTCCGCTTGGCCACCGCACTTCCAAGGTCACCTCTGAATCAATTTCCGGAATGGCAAACGAAAGGATCGGTTCATTCGAACTTTGATAGCCCGATCCGGCCGTTCGCTGCCGCATTTGGACGCCGCTGCTGGTTGTTGCCAATACAGTTGTTCCGATGGCATCTCGTTCGGATTGAACGCCGACGACACGCACTGACAATGAATTGGTCGCACGAGGTGTTTGGTTGATCAACAGCGCGGTGGGGCGGAACAGGTCGGTGACCACCAAGTCCGTTTGCCGATCTCGGTTGGCATCCAGCGTCGCCATCGCCCGTCCCATTCTTGGTTCTTCAAAGTAGGGACCAATGGCCGAGTCGCGAACCCACTGCCATTTGTTTTCACTGTCGATAGCGTACAGCTGGGCGGGCATCTCGTACTCAAGGTCTTTGTGCTTGAATTCATCAATGTGACCATTGGCAACAACCAGTTCATCGATCGCGTCGCCGTCTAGATCGAGGAACTGTGTTCCAAATCCCAGCATGTCACGGCTGGGTGCAGCCAAGCGGACCGAATCCGTTGTGTCTTGGAACAAACCCGCTCGAACTTGTTCATAAAACGTGTTCGATTCATCAGTGAAGTGGGTGACAAACAGATCCAGGTCGAGGTCGCCATCAGCGTCCGTTACCGCGATTCCCATGGACGCTTCGGCAGCAGACTGATGATTGAACGCGACGCCTCGAATGGTGGCTTGTTCGTTGAGCGATTTGGTGGCGTTTTCAAAACGCCAAAAATGATTCGCTGTCATGTCGTTTGAAATATAAAGATCCAATCCGTCCATGCCATCGATTTGTCCGACCAATATCCCGAGACCGCGACCGGGGTCACTGCCAGCAAACCATCGATCCGTTTCGTCTTCGAACAGAGACGAAGTCTCGATCACACCTCGGTTCCGATGAACCCGATCACGTTCCGCTGGAAGTGTGATCGGTTGGCACGATCGATATTTCTTGATGATCTCGTCAAGGCAACGTTGTTCGTACGGAGTTGGGCCCCCGCAGTAGTTGATTTCGATCAGATCAGACAAGCCGTCTTGGTCAATGTCGGCCATTGCAACGGATGACGTCCAAGTGTTACGTGGGTTGGTCCCGATCGCGGTTTTCGCTGTTCCGTTCGCCGACATCGCGTCTTCAGGATGTTCGAACATCCACTCAGTCACGTTGGTGAAGGTTCCGTCTCCGTTGTTTCGATACAGCGTGTTGATTCCGATGTTCGCGATCAAACAATCAGGGAACCCATCCGCGTTGAAATCGCCGATGCCAACGCCCTGAGTGAACCCTGAATCGGCCAGTCCGCTGGCATCGGAGACATCAACAAATTGACCCGCTAGGTTTCGAGCGGTGGTGTTGGGTTGGTTGTCGCGAGATCCAGGTTCGCCACCGTCCTTCCCGCCTGACGCGGTCAGATGGAGATCGGGCCAACCATCCAGGTCGAGATCTAGCACACCGGCACCACCGAGCCCTGATTGCCAGAGCCACAAGCCATCTTCGGTTCGCGGTCGTGGCAGACCAACCGTGTGGATCAAGCCGCGGGCGGCTGCCTCATCGATCAACCGATATCCGCGATCGTTGATGGCTCGAGTCGGTGGCGGACGTTTGGGGGCACCCGACGCGAGTTTGCTCGTGTCGTTGGTATCAGAGGAGCGATGGAACCATCCACGGGTGGCAGCCGCCATCATCTGCTTTCGCGTTTCGGATTTGGGCGGTAACCACTGCGAATCGAACGTTTGCCATGGCGTCTTGCCCGTGAGCTTGCCTCGAGCGTTCGCGAATTTTTCTTTGAGATTGTCGGCGGGGTCTTGCGACAACGTGAAGGACGCTCGCAACCAAACCACGGCTTCCCAATGCCGTCCGAGTTGCTGGAGTTTCTCAGCCACAACGACTGCGAGTCTTTGAGAATTGCGACGCCAACTGAGGAAACCATCGATGGCATCTCGAAGCTCGTTGACGTGTCCGGCTCTGACGGCCGCTCTTTGGCTCAATTCGAGATCGCCCGATGCTGCCAATGCGGTGGTGAGTTTGGTTAAAGCCTCGTGATGATTTGGGTCCAGCCGAACCGCTTCGGCGAACGACGCTACCGCGAGCGAAGTGTCTCCGTTTTGGTCGGCCCAAACGCCGCGGGCGATCCAAACCTGGGGGTGCGATTCGTATTCGTCCGCGAAATCCCGATTTGTAATTCGCTCGAGGGTCTCGATGTCATTTTCCTCGACCGCCGCGCGGGTCAGGAACGCCCAAGCTGGAACGAAATCGGGATGTCGATCGACTACCGGTTTCAGTTGTTCGAGGACCTCTGACCAGCGATGGTTGTAAGCGTCAAACCGAGTCATCGCGTATTGGGGCCGCAAGTCAGAAGGATTGAGCTTCAACGCTTGCTTGCACATCTGTTCGTCGGCTTGCGGACGCGAAGAATCGCTGGCGATCACCAGTTCGGAGATGCCCGCTTGTCCTCTCTGGATGAGATACCGCAAGTGGACAACCGCGTCACGTTCCAAAGCTTGGCTGATCATCAATCCAATCAATGAAACCCGCCGACCGGCGTCGTCAGGGTGCAATCGAACGCATCGCTTCATCAATTCGATCGTGTCGAATGTTCGTCCTTGAGCCATGTAGGCATGTCCGGTCTTCTCGAATAAGTCGGCTGATGGTGCATCTGCCGACCCGATGGCCATATCGAACATTTCAATGGCGTCTTTGCTTGACCCCAAAGTGTTGAACGCATCCCCAAGTGTCTCGTAGGATTCGGCGTCTCCATCTGACGTAAGCATCATCTGACGTGATATGGAACGCAGTGTTGGGAGGTCGCGTTTGGCGATGGCACCGACGACTCGGCGACGAAAGCGTTCTGCATCCACTTCGCTGTCGACTGCCTCGCCGTCAGCGGAGAGTTGGTCGGGCGTTGCAATTGTCTTGCTGGTCTCGGAGTTTGTAGGCGACCGCGTGTCGCTGCTTTGGGGATTGGGGCGGCAACCGGCCGACCAGAGAAGCACGAGGACGAATAGAAGGCTGCCACCGGATTTCATGAGGGCGTCGAAGAAAGCGTTGCGAAATGTTCTTGAATGAAACTACAGCAGAACCGGGTGCGGAGGTTCAAATCAAAGGTCGAAACGAAAAAAAACGGGCCCCGAATGAAATTCGGAGCCCGTTCGCAGTTTTCGTTAGGAATGAACCAGAGCGGATTGACCCACTCAGTCGACGGATCCTAGAGGTCGTCGATGTTGACGACTTCTTTCATACCGCGTGTGCTGAGTGCACCCCACAAGCCGTAGGGGCTGGCAGATCCAGGAGCACGGTTGCCGGTCTGGCCCCGCATCACAACACCATTGTGAATGTTGCCCGAGTCGATTGAATCAGTGACAAACTTCACCGCACCGTCACCCATCAGCACATGCACGCCACCTTGGTGACGGCTACTTGGTGGGCAAGCACCGGTATCGAAGTCACCAGCACCGCCGAAGCAGATCTCAGCATTGGGTGGCAGGATGCAGTTGAATCCCGTGTAGATAATTGGAGTATCCATCCAGCGGAAACCACGTTTCCAGTCGGCGTTTCCGGTACGAAGGCCATTGCTGCCCGTTCCAGCTGCATCGGGATCCCAGAACTGTGGACGAGCAGGGTCGATCCAACCAGCTTGGTCGCGGCAGTGAGCCGGGTTATTGTGGATCGTTCCCCAGCCAACACCGTAACGAGCATTGGTCGTGATCGCATTGTCACCCAAGTCGGTGGCGATCTCCCCGCAGGCGATCGTGTTGGACAAACCGTCCAACACGTCACGGAACTTCAATTGACGACGGTGGTAGAAGAAGCCACGGTTTGTCGCGTTTGCGCTTTGACCATTGTTTGGAGTCAGCACCCATTGGCCATTGTTGTGACGCATGTAACCGTGGTTGACCCAGTCAGTGCTGTCGCCGATGCAAGCGGCGTAGTTGGTACGCCCGTGCGCTGGTGCACCACGACCAGGATCGCTTGGGCAACGGAACGTTCCCACTTCAGTGAACCAAGGACGGTAAGCACCGCCCCAAGGAGCGGGACCCATCGGCGGGAAGCCTGGGTCAATCGCGTTGCCGTTCATGTCCAAGTTGTATGGGTTGCTGATTTGCTCCCACAAACCTTGTTGCTCAACGAATGGAAGCAACGCGGGAAGCCAACTCAGACGGAAGCGGTTGGTCGTTCGGCCTGGACCTGATCCGCCCCAGTCACCGTCGACGTAGGTGCCGCCTGCTTGCTGTGGCAAAGCGTTGTAGGCCGAGTGGTAGTTGTGGATGCCCAATCCAATTTGCTTGAAGTTATTGCTGCATTGCATCCGGCGGGCTGCTTCGCGGGCAGCTTGGACGGCGGGCAACAACAGCCCAACGAGAACACCAATGATGGCGATAACCACCAGCAGCTCAACGAGCGTAAAGCCGGAAGCTCTTGTTCGATTGCGAACCATTTCGCACTCCTAAGATAGATATCGAGAAGAAGAAAGAGAAACAGGCGTTGGGGTTTGATAACAACGAATGCCAACACCTACATACTGTTACGGACGAAAGGTACGGAAGACTTAAGGGCGTTTGAACCGCGTAATTCGAAGCGCAGTGGTACTGCGGTGGTCGCAGTTGGTTTTTTTGGGGTGTTCGACTGTGCTCCGTTTGGGTTGTGGATCTGCACTGACAGAATGGAATGCGATTTATGAAGCCGTGACGGAAGACATTGAAAATGTGCTTTTTGTCAACGAATACGGCGGTTTCGAGCTGTGGGTCTCTTGCCGGTGGATGCGTCCACTGGGATCTATTTCCATTTCAACTGCGCGAACGCGCATGAAAAAACCCAACATCAAAACAATGTTGGGTTGTGACGAAAATTCTGAAAGAATTTCTTTTGCTTACTCTTGCTGAGCGTCAGTCGCGCTGTCCATCTCTTGTTCGTAAGAGCTGTCGTCGTAGCTGAATTCAGCCGGGGGCTCAATTTGAGTGGTGCTGTCGTCGGGAGCACACCCGACTACCGAAAGTGAACCGGCGAACACGAGCAACGCGAAAAAGGTTTTTGTAGCTTTCATAGATAAACTCAGAGTGGGGGGAATGAATCAACACCATCCAAGCCTAATCGCTGATGAAAGATGCTGGCAAGAGTTAGGTATTCGGAATTGGGGGTGCAAAATGCAACCAATGTATCTGTGGTTGGCTTTCGATGATCAACCCTCGTCGTTCCGTTGCGACGTTGTCAAATGACTGGTGCAATCCACTTGGCCAAACGATATCAATCCGGTGCAAGTGTTGGTTAGTAGGAATGCCGATCGAAATGAGATTCTCGTTTCGACTCATGTAGCCGTCGCCGGTCTGCACTGTGCGCAGGAGTTGGGTGTCATCGAGATGGAAATGCACTCTGGCACCAATGGCATCTCGTTCTGTTTGCGTTCCGATGAGTTTGAGTTGCAACCAACGATGGTCGGAGTTCGTTTGATTTTCGAGCAACGTCAACGGTTCCATCAAATCGCCAACCAAAAGGTCGGTCAGGCCATCTCGGTTCCAGTCCAAGCGAGCGACAGAACGGGCTAAGTGTTCACCAGCAAAATAGCCGGTCGAGTCTTCCGGAGTCGTTGAGCCCCAGCGTTGGTTTTGGTTGACCAGCAACTGCGTCGGCATTTGGAACGAGGGTTTCGTTGGACGACGATCCTCGATGTCGCCGTTGGCAACGACGAGGTCCCAATCACCGTCATTCTCGAAATCAATCGTCTGCGTTCCGAAGCCAAGCATCGTTCGAGAATGCTGGTCCAACCCGGTTGCGAAGACGCCATCTGAATAGAGATGATCAGATTGTTGCAGATAAAGATTGGACAACTCGTCGTCAAAGTTGGTGACATGAAAGTCGAGTGACTGGTTGCCATCGAAGTCGCCTGCCGCAATCCCCATGCTAGCGAGTGGCTGACCAGTTACTCCGTTCGCCACACCGCTGAGGATTCCAATGTCCTGAAATTTTGGGCGAAGTGATTTGTCGGTGTCGTCCTGAAGTCCGCCTGAGGTTCGGTTCCAAAGTTGGTTTTGGGTTTGGTCGTTCGCGACGAACATTTCGTTGTCGCCATCGGCATCGAAGTCACCGACGACCAGTCCCATTCCGCGATGTGCATCGGTCGAGGAAGCAGCGAGTTCTCGAATTGGTTGACCTTCAAACGATCCGGCTGGATGACTTAAGAACACTCGGTCTTCCGCCGCGGAGAACTGCATTGGGCCGGGAAGGCGGATGGGATGGCCATTGGAATCGAACTGAATTGAATCAAAGATTCGTTTGTCATCGACATAGTTGATTTCGATGATGTCAGGTAGTGAATCACCCGTCACGTCAGCGATCGCCAAACCCGTCGTGTAACGTCCATCCTCCCAGCTACTGTCGACACTGACGGATCGAAATGTACCGTCGCCTTGATTGAGGAAGAGGCTGTTGCGACGCATGTTGCCGACTACCAGATCCTCGAATCCGTCTTGGTTGATATCGCCGGTCGTCAACGCCATGGAGTAACCGCGATCATCCACTTCCGCGAAAGCGGTGACATCGATGAATGAATCGCCGAGATGACGAGCTAAGTAGTTGGGAGACATTCCAGGTTCAATCGCATCACCATCACCTTGCGCCGCGTAGACGTCGGTGTTTCCATCAAGGTCGTAGTCGAAGCATGCCAGACCCGATCCAAGCGGTTGGTGCAAAAGGAAGTGTTTCTCGACAGGTGGTGACGCGTTGCGATATTGAAAAATCAAGCCAACTCGAGAGGCGATGCTTTCGAAGTGAGGTTGAATCGATTGTTGCGAAGGCTGGGTTTCTTGTTCGGCAATTCGATTCGGTTCGATCGCCAATTCGCGAGATGCGACCAGCGAATCCCAGTCGGTTTCGGATGGATTGGCGAGAGGCAATCCGATGCGTTGTGCGAGTTGCGTCTCCGAATAGTTGAGAGACTGTTTGAGATGTTTCAACGAAGCGAGATGTTGATCCACCCGAGCTTGCTGCGGCGTGGTGTAGGCGATGGCATTGAATTGCCAGGCCAAAGATTGAAACGGCAAACCAATTCGTTGCAGTTGCTGGGACAAGATTTGGCATGATCGACCCACGTTGCCTTGTCTGTTCACGGTGGAAGCTGCCAGTTCAGAAAGATCCTTTGCTAGTTGAGCCCGTTCATTCACTCGTGATGCCACTTGATTGGAACCATCGCTTTGAAGAGCTGTGGCGAGTCGTCGGAGCGCTGTTTGGTGAAGAGGTTCGAGCTCAACCGCTTTCTGAAACGCTTGGATGGCATTATCCAAATCGCGATTGGTTTGGTGCCAGATGCCCACTCCAATCCAGTAGTCGGGAAATGCTTGGCATTGTTTGGGTGCATCTGCCAAGGCAATGGCCACTTCGTCCAATCGGCCCATCTCGGCCAAAATTCTAGTTCGCAGCGTCAGCAGCGCCGGAACGCGAGCGATGAAACTGGGTGAGTCTTCCAGAGTCCCAAGTGCACGTTGGAATTGGTTTTCATCCAAGTGTTCATAAGCCATCGCGAGTGCTTTTTGACTCGGCTTGGCTCTGGATTGTTGGCTGTCGTGAATCTGTTGCCCTGGATTCACCAAGCACAGCAATTCGACCGTCGTCATGGGGGAAAGTTGCATCAGACGACGAAGGTGTTCGTTCGCTTCGAATCGATGCCCGATTTCGTTTTGCAGTGCCGCGATTGATCGCAACGACATGACGTCGGCGGGGTCGGCTTTCAATAGTCTTTGATAATGTTTGATGGCAGCGTGGTAGTTACCAGTTTCGGCTGACCACGCCGCCGAATTGGAAAGCAACGTTCGTTCATGTTCAGGCAAACGTGCTGCGAATTCGTCCAGCAACGCGATTGCGGATTCCATGTTACCGAGCGATCGTTCGGTTTGAGCTGTCAGCGCGATCACATCCAGTTGATCGGGGTCTTTCAGCAGCAGTGAATGAAGTTCTCGCAAGGCCTCGGGTGATTTTCCCAATGCAAGAAGTTGCTGAGCATGTTGCAGCGAAGGTTGCGAATCGGCGGCTGAATGGATGTCTTCTGAGACTTCGGCATTCGCTTCCGAATCAGTGGTCGCTGCGGTTGGACGCGACCGCTCGGTTGGCCGTTGGTCGGGAAGATCTGTCTTGTTGCAACCAGAGATTCCGAGCAGCAGGAGGGCTGCGATGCTAGCAGAGACGAAGGCGACCGATTCGTTCCGGTGGGGCATGGATCATCACTGCTGATATGAAATCGTTGTGGTGGATTCCATTCAGTGTAGCCGACCAGCCTTTACAATCCGGTGTGTTAAAATCGCAACTGACCGCCGAAGCTCAACCCGTGAGCCACATAATCATTTTGGATGAATCGAAATTCGGGCCGGGAAGGAGACGTCACGATCCCCGGTGGAGCTAGCAGGTCCGGATCCACATCGCGATCAATTTGGTCGCCTGGTCGTACGACGTTGGGTAGGTACAGCAATGAGTATCCAACGGTCGCGTCTAAGCAACTCGTCAAGTGAACGCCGAGGGTGAATCCGATTTCGGGAACCATCGTGAACTCGTCGCGACTGAAGGTTCCTGAGTTATCGCGTTGGGCGTAAAGTCCACCGGCGTAGTTGTCTGTCACACCCGACTCAGTGATCGACGTGTTCCCGTTGATTGAAACAGTTTGCTTGGTGGAGCCGACCGCAACTCGCAAGAGACTCTCGAGCCAGATCCGTTTCAAATTGGCTTGGTAGACCACTCCCAATTGCAATCCGTCAAATTCGTTGCTGGTCCGAAACGCTTCGTTCAAAACGATCGTTCCCGGGGCTGCGGTCAGTTGCGATTCCAGTGTTTCGGAAAACGTCAGGGCTTCATCCAGTTCGATACGCCGATACCCGACCAGCCAATCGACGCGATCGGTATTGCGGCAAGTCACGCAGTTGCCGCCGCAAGTAGGGCAAAGCGCAACGCGGCCATTGACTAAGTAAGAATTGAGTTTGGAGCTGGCACCGATCGACAAATTGCCATCGACCACGGTGGGGTAGTTGATCAGCTGAGCTGTCTCGATGTCGGTGTCAGTTCGGTAGAATGGACGAGCCAGGATTTGCGTTCCACCATTGCGACTGAATCCGGAATCGTTGGATCCGATTCGAAAGTACTCCCCTTCAATTCCGAACGCCGAGGCAGGGGTGACGAAGAAACCACCGCGGAATCGAATTCCGTTGGTGCTCTCGTCATTGATCTCGCCACCGTACAGAGTCGTGGTGGTTGCCAGTCCCAAAACACCAGCATCGCTCTGGGCCGTTCCGTCGGGGCTGGTGGTCACCAATGCCGGCGTCTCTATGCCATCGGCCATCCATCGGATGTAGTCCGTTCGCAACCAAAATCGATCTTGGGTCGCCGCATTGGTTGTGAACAACGTGGGCGGAAAGGATTGATTTGGAAATCCAGCCAAGAAACCTCCGCCTTGCGTTCCGCTGTTGTAGGCCGCGGTGGCGTACGGATCGAGTGCGTTTCCATTGACCGGGACAACCGCATATTGCTGAGCGTGCGCGCTTTGTGTTTCACAAAATAAACTCAACAACAAAATCAATGTTGCGATGAGTGAATTGCAAAACAGGTGGTGGCTGCAGAACCGCGAAAGGTGCGTTGCGATTGGTTGGTTGGTCGGGGCTGGCATTTTTTTTCCGTTCTAGATCGGATTCGCTCAAGATTTTGGCGTGTCCAACCGAACGGATCGTCAATCCACGTCCTTGGCGTCAAGACCAAACGCGGGCCAAGTCGCCATGTGGCTTGGTCGCGACGCGTGAAACCGGTTCGCGTTGATGCGGTGCAGGTTCCATCTGACGAATGCGGGCGGTCAGATGAACGGCGACGTGGATCGAACGTTGAGACGTGGTAAGGCCTCGCTTTGTGCCAAAGCATTGGCTCGAGTGCCAGGTTGGGACCTGGCCTACGGGCGAGCGGCGATACATCGACTCGACCTGGGAACTCGCTCCGGCGACATTCCTTCCAGCTAGCTGTCAGCGCATGAAAAAGCCCGACCTTTTCCCCCCGAAAAAGGCCGGGCTTGACTCACGAAATCGATCCGAGCGTTCCACCGGCTCCCCGTTGCCCGGCATCGATTTGTTGTCGCGAGTTTTCTTCAGTCCTAAGGATCAGCGATCCGTCGGACGGTTCTGAATGCCTGGCGTTTGCATGAACGATGCCAGGAAGCTGCGTTTGCTGTTGTCGACGACCGTGAAGTCGGTCAACGGAACAACGGTCGGGTTGGTACCACCGACATCAATGTCGTCGATGCTTTCACCGTTGCCCAAAGCTCCTTCTGCGGAGCTCGGGAATTCAGGTCCGTCGCTCGTGCCGCTTGGCAATGACAATCGAGTCACTTGGTATTTGCCCGGCAACAAGTCTTCGAACAGGTACTCGCCATTGGCGTCGGTGGTCACGGTCACAGGAGTGAACGTGCTTCCGTCTGACAACGTTCCGGTCAGTTGCAGCTGGACACCTTCGTAGCCCACTTCACCCGCGTCCCGAACACCATTTCGGTTGGCATCGCGGTAGACATTGCCGGAGATCTCATTGATTGCTTGATCAATGGCTGTGGTTGCCGAAGCCGTGTTGTCAGTGGTGTTGGTTTCCGCCGTGGTGGTGGAGACCGTCACGCTGTTGACCTGGTCAGCCGTCACTCCATCGTTGACAGAAGCAACAATGGTGAACTGGAACGAACTGCCTGATGCAATGGTGCCGCCATTAACGGTGACCGTTTGCCCTGTTGCTGACAAGGCTCCGCTTGGTCCCGTACCGCTAACGAAGGTCAATCCTGCTGGCAGCGTATCGACCGCGGTCACGGCGGCTGCTGGCGAAGGGCCATCGTTGAACACGATCACGGTGTAAGTCAGTTCCGCACCGGTTTGAGCAGTGGTCACGTCAACCGTTTTGGTGACTCGGACGTTGGCTTCAGGAACAACCGTGACCGGGACGGATGCCGAGTTGTTGTCGGTTTGGGTTTCACCAGCGTCCGTTGCAATCGAAACATTGTTCGTGATGGCTCCGGATGCATCATCATCAACCGTCGCGGTGATCGTCAGCGTTCGAGTGGTGCCAGGAGCAAGGTCGAACTCAGGGAAGACAATCACACCGTTGGTGGTGCTGGTCGGAGTCACGGCGGCACCGCCGGAGGTGGCCGAAGCGAATGTTAAACCAGCGGGTAGCGTGTCAGTCACGATCGCACCGGTTGCCGTCGATGGGCTCTCACCGTTGTCAGCTTCGGTTCCATCGTCGTTGGTGTCATGCGAAACGACAATGTTGAACGTCACCGTGTCATCGGGGCCGAACGTTGTGGCACCGCCCTGAACAGTTTTCGCGATTGTCAGGTCGAACTCGGGAGTCACACCCACGGTAACGGTGTCGGTGTTGTTGGTGCTGTCCAATTCGGTCACGCCAGGGACGGCAACGCTCGCGGAGTTGACCAGGTCCGTTGTCACGGTCGGATCCACATCGGCGGTGACCGTGAAGGTCCGTGTCGTGCCAACCGGAATCGAAGCGTATTCGACTTCCAACAAACGAGTCGTGGTGTTGAAGTTGGAGGTCGATGAACCAGCCGCTGTAATCACGACGTTGGACAATCCGGCGGGCAACGTGTCGGTGATCCGAGAGTTGATCGCGTCAGAGATGCTGTCGTCGTCGTGCGAAACCGTGAAGGTGTAGGTGACGGTATCCGCACCCGGAACCACGGTGGTTTCTGCCGCCGTTTTCTCCAAAATCAAGTCGATTCGGGCGTCCGGATCGATGTTGACGGTGGAAGTGTTGTTGTTGGAGTCCGATTCGGGATCGGTCGTGCTGACCGTAGCCGTGTTGGCGATCACATCGAATTCATCCGAGGCGATGCCGACTTCGAATTGGAAAGTCAAGGATTCGCTTGGGTCCAAATCGGGAACTGTAAAGGTCAGTGTTTGACCCGTTTGGACCACGGTCACCCCTGATGTTCCCGCATCAAAGCTGCCGGCGACCAATGACAGTCCATCGTCCAAGATGTCGACGACTTCAACGCCGCGAGCTTCGGATGGTCCAGAGTTGCTGACGACGACCTGATAGGTCACAAAGCCGCCCGCCACCACTTGGAATGGCGAGGTGCTATCGATGATGTCGTCGGCGTCATCGCCATCGGTGCGATCATCGGGGATCCGAGTTTCGATGACTGTCTTCGCGACCGTCACGTCGACTTCGCGGACGACGTCGGTAGTGTCATTGGTTGTGACATCTGGCGCGTTGTCGGCCGTTGCGGTAACCGAGTTGTCCAGTGGCGAATCACCGTCGGCGATGGTTGGATCGACGGTGACAATGATCTCGATGGTTTCGTCTTCACCGGCGGCCAGATCACCCAGCACCATTTGGATTTTGCCGGCGTCAGGACCTGCCGTCACTTCGCTGACCGAACCCGAGCCGTCGGTGAAGCTTGCCGAAACAAACGTCACTCCGGTTGGCAGCGTGTCCAGTGCGGTCACGTTGATTGCGTTGTCGGTGCTGGTGTTGGTGACCGTGATTTGATAGGTCAGTTGGTTGCCCGCCGTGACGGTTGCCAAGTTGTCCGTTTTGGTCACGCTCAAAGTCGCGATGGGAACATCCGCGTTCGCCAGCGAAACGTTATTCAATAGTGGATCGGAGTCATCCGGGTTGGTCGGGTCGTTGTCGACTTCTACCTGGAATCCGCTTACGTGAGCTTCATTCTCAGGGTCTGCAGAAACATCGGTGTCGATGTCGGTGAAGACTCGGTAGGTGACTGATCCAGATGCCGCCAAGGCTCCGACGCTGAACGTTCGGATTTCACGGCCCGCACCACCAACTTCCGTTGTCGTGGTTGTGGCAACAGCCCCACCGCCACTGTCTTCGATTCGATCGAAGGTCAGTCCGTCGGGAATGAAGTCATCCACGCTGACATCGGTTGCATCCAACGGACCCAAGTTTTCGATCACCAAGTCGAAGACCGCGGTACCGCCGGCGATCAAGTTCGATGATGCGGTCACCAATGATTTGGTGATTCGCAAGTCGGTGTTGGGAACCACACCAAAGTCAACGGTTGAGTTGGTGTTGTTGTCGGTTCCGTCCGTGGTGGGTTCGCCGTTGACTTCCAAGGTGATCGCACCGCTGACCAAGCCGATTCCATCGACGTAGGTGCCGTCGTTGTCGTCATTGGCATTCAGGTCGGTGTCCGCGGCGGCGGTGCCACTGCCGGAGTGTCCAAAGAGCGGTTGGCCGGTTGCGAATTCAGATTCAGGAATCACAACAGCGTAGGTGCCGGGGCCAAGTGGATCGCCGCTGGTCAGCGTGGTGAAGGTGTAGGCACCTGAGGTGGCTCCACCGGTGACCGTGGTTGTCGCGATCGGAGTGTCGCCGGCGTCGACCGTATCAGTTGGTCCGCTCAAGGCATAAAGTTCCACCACGATTTCATTACCCGCACCGGGGTTTGGGAAATCGGGCTCGCCGGCATCACGCGTGCCGTTATTTTGGTTGGTTTGGTTGGTTCCGCCGCCATCATCGATGAAGATTTCACCACCCAATTCCATCGGTTGGATGCTGGCCAGGTTCAGAACGTTTTCGTTACTGCTTTGCGATTCCAAAACAGAAACGAACAGGTCCAAACTAGATGCACCCGCACCACCGTTGCTGGTGACTGCATCGACAAAAACTTCGATGGCACCAACGTTACCAAAATCAGCACCGGTGCCGACATCGGAGAACGAACTGAAAGGCACGAACAGTTCTTGAGCAGGACCGCCGATGTTGCTGGGCAAGCTCAGCGTTGCGGTCGAGAAGTTGGCCGCATCGGTGTAGACGCGGACTTCAACTCCGTCGGTCACGACTTGGTCGCTTCGAACAGACAGAACGATTCCGGCGGCTGAATCGGAGTTCGACAAGTCCTCGCCGCCTAGACCGGTCGCATCCAGGGCAAGTCCGCCACCATCAGCATCGACACCGTCGTATTGCACAAGCAGCGTCGCCGTAACGTCGCCACCGTTGCTGAAGACCAATTCGCTGGAACCCGTGACAATCTCAAATTGGCTGTCACCACTCGTTCTCGCAGCGAGAAAAATTTCCACATCTCGTTCGTCACCGATGACATCGCCGCCGGAGGTCAACGCACCACTGCTGCTGGTGGTGGTGCTGCCGGCTACGGTTTCGGTGATTGGTTGTGAGGGTTGATCAATCGAGAACGCATCGATCGTGGCGGCGGTGACCCCGGTGTCATCGGTGATGGTCAACGTGGCGGTATCAGGGAACACCAATCCGCTGAGGTCGGCCCCACCGGGAGCGTCTTCTTGCGTCAGGAAGTAGACACCGGTGGCGGTCACGCCGGTCGCATCGGAACCGTCCAGGTTGGTGAAACGATAGGCACCATCGGCAACCGTGGTGACGGTGCCTTCGACAACGTCGGTTCCGATTTCGAGCGTGCCGTTGGAGTTGGAGTCACGGTACAAAGTGATCAACGCACCTTCGATGGCAGGTTCTCCACCATCCATGGTTCCGTTGCCATCGCTGTCGATGTAGGCGATGCCGCTGATGGCGGCCAAATCGCTCGCCATCAATTCCCGTTTTTGCAGGGATTCCAGTCGAAGACGCCGTTGTCCTCGGCGACCACGACGGCTGGATTTCGCTTGATCAGATTTTTGGGTGCGACGGCTTTGACCGGTCAGACGGTCGATCATGCGTTGGAAGATCATGTCCAATTCCCTGGAAACTGTTGTCTTAGTTGGGGGAGCGTGCGTCTCCGGAGCCCGTCACGCGAAATCATGGGGATGACGCGACCGGCTCGTTGCTGGGTGATGGTTGGATGTTCTCACCGGAGAATGGTTTCATCCTTCACCGCTCCGAATCCCTCGGTTTCGGTGTAATCGGCATGTTTGCTTCATTCGCGTCAGCTGATTCATTGCGAGTCAGCTGAAATTTTCGAATTGTTCCTCCCGGCAACCCATTCAGGATTCCCGGTCAAATCAGCAGGCCTTGCCAAACCTCTCGATGTTTTTCACTACCAGCGATACTCGCCGCCGAAGCTGATGCCTTGGGCCCAGTAGTCGGTGTTGTCGAACTCGAAGGCGGGGTAGTCAGCCAGAACGGGTGTTGCTGGAGTCGTGCCGTTGGGCAGTTGAGCCGTGTCGACGCGGCGGTCGATGTGGTCGCCAGGTCGCACAACGTTGGACCAGTAAAGGAACGTGTATCCGAAGGTGGCTCGAAGTTGTTCAGTGACTTGGTAACCCAGTGTCAGGTCGAGTTGTGGCAGGACAGAGAATTCGTCCCGGCTGTACTCGCCGATGTTGGAATTTTGAGCCAACAAACCACCTTTTTCAGCCGCTCCGCCATCGATCGATGTTTCACCGTCGATCGTGACTCGTTGACGAGTGTTACCAACGCCCAAGCGAATCAGAGCATCGAAGGTCCAGTAACCACGGGTTCGTTTGTACATCCAGCCCAAGTCCAGTCCGTTGAACTGGTTGCGAGTGCGGAAGTCATCAAAGATGTCGTACTGCAACACGGTGGTGTCGGGAGCCGTTGGGATGCTGGCCAGGTTTTCCGTGATTCGAACGCCTTCACGCAGTTCGACTTGCCGGAATCCGACCAGGTATTCAAATCGTTCGCAGGTGTGTTCGGGACAACCGCAGAAGACGCCTTGGCTGCAGCTGGTTTCGCTGCGGCGGAGGTGACGTAGGTTGATTCCCCATCCTCGCAAGCGGCTGTCAACATCGACGGCCACTGTTCCTGCCAATTGGTTTGGGAAAGCGACTTGTTGTTGGTCTTCGACGCTGCCATTGGCCACATTGATGAACGGGCGACCCAAGAATTGTGAGTCAGCACCACTGGCACGATAGCTGTCGGTTTCTTCCCCGATTCCGAAACCTTCGGCTCCGATGCCCCAAGTGTGGCACTTGTCCAACCAAAATCCAAACTTCAGACGCAATCCGTCCATGTTGTCGGTCAAGACATCTTGTCCACCGTATAACACGCGACCCGGATCATTTGGGAAACGTTGCGAAGGAAGCACATCAGTGGACACCAATGGTGGCAACGCCATGCCGTCTTGCCACCACAGCAGGTACTCGGCTGAGAACCAACCATCCTGAGGGAAGCAGAGTGTCATGCAGGGTCGCATCACGTCGCAGTCGTTGTATTCGCCACACATCGGGTCGCCGTTGTGACAAACGCCACCGCCGCAACCAATGCCATCGCATCCGCCGTAGCTGACCGCACCGCAACCACCGTCGCATCCGTGGTCGCCGCAACCGCAGCTTCCCATGGGCATGGAGTCGCAACCGCCGTCCAGCATTGGGTCGTAGATGACCTGGCCGTCCAGTGGCATGGAATGAGTGATCGGGCCTTCTTCAATGATCGGGTTGATCGAAGGCGGCATGGGCGGAGAAGGCAAGGATGACGTGTGGTCCACCAAGCGAACATTCGCCGATTTGGGGCGATTCGCATTGGTCGACTGCGAAGCCGTTTTTTGCGAGAGGTCTCGGACAGGCTGCCACGATGCTCGAGCGTTCTGCTCTATATAGCTCGCGTTGCGAACCGAACCGGATTGGCTCGACCGAGTTGAGTTGGTTTGTGCATGCAAAGGGGCTGCCATCACGGCAAGCGTCCCAAAGACACAAAAGTAAAACAGACGTTTTGACACGGGCGTCACCCATCAATGCTGGAGTCGGGGGGGAGGTGAGGCTCGACCCCGTTGGGCAGACGGACAAGTGCATGTCACGTCGCGCCGTCGGTCGAGAATCACCGGCTCACCACTCGTATCGACCCGGATTGTTGAGATCCTGCATCCAAAAACGTCAAAATCAGAAAAATCGTTACACGCAACGCTTTCGGAAAACTTGCTCGTTGCTTCCTGTTTTGCCAGGCTTGCGTGTTTTGTGATGGTGGGAGCTGAGATACTGTTTCACAGGTGTTTGTGTGAAACACGCATAGTCCACTGAAAGAACTTCTGACGCCGTTATAATACAGAAGTTCTGATCCAACCCAGAAACCCACCTCAACTCCCTCCATGCCATCTCTCTCCTCCCGCTTTCCTTCGCCAGCCGGCGGGAATGCACTGGCTCGTCTGTTGTCCAATCCTAGGATTGGGCTTCGCCCGCCGCTTGACCTGGAACGCACCGTTCGGATCACTGCCGTGGTGCTGCTCAGCTGTTTTTGTCCAAGGTTTTTCGTGGACCAGTCAGCGTACGCTGCCGAGCCAGCCGACCCCGATGGTCAATCACTCGGTGACGAAGCTCCGGTCGATTTCAATTCACAGATCCGCCCAATCCTCGTCGCGAATTGCACATCGTGTCATGGCGGGGTGAAGCAAGCTGGCGACGTCTCGTTCATCTATCCCGAGCAGGTGTTGCCGCCGGATGGATGGATAGTGGAACCAGGCGACCCGGATGCATCGATCTTGATCGAACGCATCACGACGGACGATGCCGACATCCGCATGCCGCCCCCGGACGAGCATCCCGATCCGCTATCGCCGGAAGACATTGAGCTTTTGCGTCGCTGGATCGCGGAAGGAGCACAGTGGCAAAACATGTGGGCGCTCACGCCGCTGGTTCCGGAATCATCGTCCGCCGATTCGAAGCCAGAGGGCTCGGGTGAAAGCCATTGGAGAACGCGTCCGCTTGATCAAATCGTGTTGGCAAACTTGGAAGCCAAAGATCTCGCCCCGAGCGAGGAAGCACCCGCTGAACAATGGCTGCGGCGAGCTTCGTTTGATTTGATTGGATTGCCGCCGTCGGAAGAACAGCTCACCGACTTTCTTGCCAAGCTCGATTCCGTCTCATCACCCAGTGAGAAAGAAACGGTTTACGCAGCGGAGGTCGACACGATGTTGGCCAAGTCTCATTTTGGCGAACGTTGGGCATCCGTGTGGATGGACCTTGCTCGCTACGCCGACTCAATGGGCTTTGAAAAAGATCCCCACCGCGACATGTGGCCTTACCGAGATTGGTTGATCCAGGCCTTCAATGCCGACATGCCCTACGACGCATTCACGATCAAGCAATTGGCTGGAGATTTGCTCGAAGACGCAACCGCGGAAGACTGGATCGCAACCGCGTTTCATCGCAACACGCAAACCAACACCGAGGGCGGGACCGACGACGAAGAGTTCCGCATCGCCGCATTGATCGACCGCGTCAACACGACTTGGACGGTGTGGCAGGCCAGCACCTTTGGATGCGTCCAGTGTCACTCGCATCCATACGACCCGATCGAACACAACGAGTACTACGCGTCGTTGGCGATGTTCAACGACACGTTGGATGCCGACCTGCAAGACGAGTATCCGACGATTCGTGTCCCCAATGACCCGTCTCAATTGGAACACGCGATCGATGTGCAGCGACAAGTCGAAGAACTGCGTCATCAACGCAACGCGGTCGGATGGAATGTCGCTCACACAGCAAACTGGCAGTCGCTGGCTCCGGCATCGTTCCAAACCACCGACGGCAAACTGAAGCAGGTCGACAATCAAATCGTGACCGATGGCGGTACCTTTCCGCCCGGAACGAAGTACACCGTCGAACTGGATCTTGAAGGTTTACAAACTCAATTGGGTGAGCAACCGTTGTCGGCGATGAAGTTGGACATCTTGCCGCTCAGCGATGATCCGGCGCAGTGGCCCGAGCAAGGTTCCGTGCTCAGCGAACTCACCGCCGAATGGATCGACGCCGACGGCAACGCCACTCCGGTCGAGTGGGCGGGCGTCATCGCCGATGCGATCACCGGCAGCACCGATCCAGACGATGTCCTTCGCGGCAACGCGTCGGGTGCTGGCGAATACCCAAAGCTGACCGGACCGCGGCAAACCGTGTTGGTGATGCGAGATCCGAGTTCCTGGGAATCGCTGAATGAGAAGTCCATCAAGACGCTGCGATTGACCATGCGTCAGTCCCACTCGACATCCGGAAATGTGGCCACACCGATCCGTCGATTGGAATGGTTTGCGACCACGGATGAGGAAGCCAATCAGTTGCTCGAAAGCGACCAGTGGAAGCAGCTCACCGATTCGCTCGCGCAAGCCCGCAAGGAAGCGTCCCAGGTCAAAGGTCCCAAGTTGCCGATCGTTTTCAATCGTCCGACTGAGGCAGCACGAGAAACACGCGTGTTCGTGCGTGGCAACTGGATGGAACGCGGCGAGAAGGTTGATCCGGCCATTCCAGTGGCCTTCACCCAAGGCACGTCGGTGCGTCCCTCGGACGTGAACAGTCGTTTGGAACTGGCTCAATGGTTGGTTTCCGATGACAACCCGCTGACCCCGCGAGTTTGGGCCAACCGAGTCTGGGCTCAGTTGTTTGGAATCGGATTGGTGGAAACACAAGAGGACTTTGGATCCAGCGGTCTGCAGCCGACCCATCCGCAGTTGCTCGATCACCTCGCTTTGCGACTGCGAGACGAACACCATTGGCATTTGAAACCTTTCTTGCGTGAGTTGGCGTTGTCATCGACTTATCGTCAAACGCATCACGTCAGCAAAGAACTGCAGCAGGCCGATCCGCGAAATCAGTGGTTGGCTCGCGGGCCGCGAACGCGATTGACTGCCGAAATGGTTCGTGATCAAGCGTTGGCTGTGTCAGGATTGTTGACCGAGCAAATCGGTGGCCCGTCCGTCATGCCGCCTCAACCCGATGGCGTTTGGCAGACCGTTTACAGCGGTGCGTCTTGGAAAACCGCGACCGGTCCCGAGCGTTATCGACGGGCGCTCTACACGTACTGGCGACGGACGAGTCCCTACCCGAGTTTCTTGACCTTCGATTCACCCACGCGAGACCTGTGTGCACCACGGCGAATCGCGACCAACACGCCGCTGCAGGCTCTGGTGACGCTGAACGATCCTGTCTACGCCGAATGTAGCAAGGCTTTGGTCAAACAAGCCGCCGCAGTCGAAACCGAGGACGCCAACAATTCGATCGAATCACAAATCGCTCGCATGTTTGTGCTGGTGACACAAAGCCAACCGACGGAATGGGAACTTCATGAACTGAAGGTCCTCTACGACGACTTGGACGAAACCAGCGGCGTCCCCCAAGGCGACGGCAAACTTGACGTGGACCAGAACGCGCTCGCGATTGTGGCCAGCACCATTTTGAACCTCGACAAAGCACTGACCAAATGAATCCTCTTAACGACTCCGTGCGTCTTGGCTTGTTGCAATGGCAAACGCGGCGCCACTTTTTGCAAAATTGTTCGCTTGGTTTGGCCGGGATGTGGTTGGGCAGTCAAGCCAACCCGGTCCACGGTGAGACCGCGCAAGCCGGCGATCCGGCACCGATGTTGGCACCCCATTTTCCACCCAAAGCCAAACGTGTGATCTTCCTGCACATGGCGGGCGGACCGAGCCAGTTGGAATTGTTTGACTACAAACCCGACTTGCAGCAACTCGATGGGAAAGACACGCCGGCCAGCTTCTTGGAAGGAAAGCGTTTCGCGTTCATCCAAGGCGTGCCCAAAATGCTGGGACCGCAATTTCCATTCGCCCAACATGGTGAAAGTGGGGCTTGGGTTTCCGATCGTTTGCCGCACTTTCAGTCGGTCGTCGACAAAGTCTGCTTCGTCAAATCGATGCACACGACCCAGTTCAATCACGCACCGGCACAGTTGCTGTTGCACA
Source organism: Rhodopirellula baltica SH 1 (assembly GCF_000196115.1). Lineage (NCBI taxonomy): Bacteria > Pseudomonadati > Planctomycetota > Planctomycetia > Pirellulales > Pirellulaceae > Rhodopirellula > Rhodopirellula baltica. Next base: position 4,824,111 of record NC_005027.1, on the reverse strand, counting down.
CTGGCAGTCAGAATCTTGGCTCGGCGTCCTTTGGTGCGTGGACGATGTACGGCCTCGGCAGTGAGAACCAGAACCTGCCCGGATTTGTTGTTCTCGTCTCCGGCGGCAAAACACCGTCTGCCGGGAAGAGCGTTTGGGGATCGGGCTTTCTGCCTTCCGTGCATCAAGGCGTCCAGTGCCGCAGCAAAGGTGATCCGGTTTTGTACCTTTCCAATCCGGAAGGCGTCAGCCGCATTCAGCGACGCCGCGCTTTGGATACCCTGGCCAAACTCAATCGAGAAATGTTTGAGCAAACCGGCGACGCCGAAGTGCTCACGCGAATTTCTCAGTATGAAATGGCGTTCCGGATGCAGACCAGTGCGACCGAAGCGTTTGATCTGACTCAGGAAACCGCCGACGTTCATGCGATGTACGGCACCAACCCCGGCGAAGAATCGTTTGCGAACAATTGTTTGCTCGCTCGCCGGTTGGCCGAGCGCGACGTGCGTTTCATTCAACTGTTCCACTGGGGATGGGACTCCCACGGTGCTGGTGCCAACGAAGCGATCAACAAAGGGTTCCACGATCGTTGCCGTGAAGTCGACCAGCCAATGACGGCGCTGCTGAAAGATTTGGATCAACGTGGCCTATTGGAAGACACGTTGGTTGTCTGGGGCGGTGAGTTTGGACGAACGCCGATGCGAGAGAATCGTGGCGGTCGCGAGATGAAGTTGATCGGTCGCGACCACAATCCCGGCGCGTTCACGATGTGGTTTGCGGGCGGCGGAATCAAACCCGGCGTTTCGATCGGGCACACCGATGACATTGGTTATGAAGCGGTGGAGAACAAGGTTTCGCCCCACGACTTGCACGCAACGCTTCAGCATCTGCTGGGCATCGATCATCACAAGTTGACTTACATGAGCCAAGGCTTGCCGCAACGATTGTCCAACGTGACCCAGCCCTCACGAATCGTGACGGACATGTTCGCCTGAACGGCGTCGCTCGACCTCTTCCGAATACTTCGTTTTGGGAGAGGTGACGGAGCAAGGTCAGAGTAGAACAGTTGTCCCCAACTGTTCCGTCTCGCAAGGTGCCGACGCGAGGTCAGTTTCGAACTGTTTGAGCTTGGAATGGGTGGTGCCGACGCTGGATTGTTGGGGTTCGCACCCGGAACAATTGGGGACAATTGTTCGACTCTGGAAGTGTAGAACAGTTGTCCTCAACTGTTCCGTCGGGCAACCCTCAAGTGTCGAGCCAGGTTGCAACCCAGGCCATTCCCAATCACCGCTTCGAACCGGGGCATGGTGGTTGAATCATGCGGGTTTCTCAAAGGCGGGTGGTACCGTTTGGGAAACTCATCTCATTCCGTTTCGACGGCCCCTACCGGGGCGGCACCGTGAGCCACTTGGCCTGCAATCTCGGGCCTTCCACCCCGAGCGATTCAGGAGGAATCCTCCGGAGCCTTGGATGCGAATTCGCCCTGGATAGGGCCGTCATCGCTAGCTCGGGGTGGAAGCCTCGCAACCGTCTTCAAGGCAAACCAATCGGTCGACTGAAATCAGCCGCTTAGGCCGGGGTAGCGTTGTTGTAGTTCGGAGCGGGCTTCGGCGGCACGATCTGGTTTGCCGACTTTCGTCCACAGTTCCGCAAGCTGTTTCAAAGCTTCCGAGTGCGGGCCGGGGTGAGTAGAGAACATCAACTGGGTATGCAGGTAGGCCAGCAGGGCACCCTCAGTGTCGCCCATGGCAACGTAGCTGGCTCCTTGGGCGTTGTAGATCTCTGCGGCCGTTTCAGTGTCGGTCGGATTCAACTTGGCAATCAGTTCATTGACCATCTCGAGTGCTTCTTTGCCTTTGCCTTGTTTTGCCGTGGCGATCGCGAGGGCTGCTTTGGCGAGCGTTTGAAGACGAGCACCTTCGGATGATTGAACGCCCAGGCCGACGATCTTTTGCAAGTCACTGGCAGCCTCGGAATCTTTGTTCTGAGCCAGCTTTACCAGTGCGTTCAAGTACAGCGATTCGATCTTTGTCTCGGTGGACGGCGCACTGCGAAGCGAACCATAGTACTTCGAAGCCTGGTCATAGGATCCCAATTTGACCGCCAGGTCACCGAGCAATTTGGCGGTGTCATAAAAGTGCCAGGAGTCAGTGTTCTGTTGGATGAAGCCGAGTGCAGTTGATGCCGCGGATCGCAAATCGCCATTGCCGGACAATGCTTGTTGTGCTTGGCAATACATCACGTAGTAGGCGAAGTCCGCTTTTTGAGGCTCGCGGTTCAGTTTGCTCGCATCGACGGTTTTGAGTTCTGCGATCGCTTGGTCAAATTGGTTGTCGATCGCAAACTCTCGTCCTTGTGTCAGTTCACCGGGGTCACCTTGGAAAAGAACCTTTTCGATCGTGCCCGCGTTGAACGTTTGGTCTTTGCCCGACACCGTCATCACAATGCCGTTCTTGCTGATCGATTTGATCTTGCCGAGGACAACCTCACCACCATGAGGGTAGAGGCGGTCGGTTTGAGCCATGACAGGGGACGCAAGCAGCAATCCGAGCAAAACGGCACTACAGCGAATCGAAAGACGAGCGATGGCGAACATGAATGTCAGTGCTTGAAAAGTGAATGCAGGTTGTGAACGCGGTGGGAGATCACGAATGATGTTTCGCGAACGGTTGGGAGGCGGGGTTACTTCAGTCCAACGACGGGTTGCCCCGCGGCTCGTTGAATTTGTTTGAGCAACGCATCAAACTTTCGCCTTTGCTCTTCTCCACCCATTTCTGGATACAGCACAACCAACCCGGTGATGTCCCGAATCGATTGTTCGATGATGGCGTTGTTGTTCATCGCTTTGCCTTGGAGGTATCGGCAAAGAGCAACGTGATAGCGAGACTCAAAGAAAATATCGCGGAACTGTTCGTTGCGTTGAGTGAGCTGACTGATACGCCCCCAACCCCAGATGGTGTTCTTTTTATCCGGTCCGGGGCGGCCGCCACTGAGTGCTGACTTGTACGCACGACCCGCGAATTTTGGTTCTAATTCGCCCGCCCATTGTTCGTAGGTGAGAGCTGCCTCTTTCTGGGCGTCCAGCATCATGGCCTTCTGCTTCAGGACGCTTTCGAGTTCGTTCAGAGCGCTGGAGTACTCGCCGCGCAGACGTTGTGTCTTGCCGAGCAAGAATCGATTGGCGAGGCCGGCTTCCGATGGATCTTTCAAATCGGTGAAGGTGTCAGCGGCTGCTTTGAGCAGCGCGGCGGATTGGCCTTCGGCTTTCGTTTTACCAGCGGGCATGCTCGCCTCGCCCAGTTCCATCAGTGTCTGGCCAACCCACTGCAGGGTCGCTTTGTCATCCGTCGAATCGGCGATCCGGGTCAAGAAGACTTGAAACGCGTCGATGAGTTTCGCTTTTTTGGCCGGAGGAGCTGTGTCGAGCTGTTGGCGGATGTCGTTTGCCAGGGACACGAATGTGCTGACCAAGCGTTTCTCGCCGTCGGCTCCTTGTGCGTTGGAGCGAAGTTCATCGATCGCGCCGGCGGCACGATCGAGCAGTTTGTCGGTGCCTTTGTCGCTGGTTGTCATCAACCCAACGACCGCTTGCAGTTCTGTTCGATACAGATCGGAAATCAAGGACGCGGACGGCTGATCCATCTTGGATCGATTCGCGATGGGGCCGTACTTCGGATTGTCGAGCGTCTTGACCGCTTTGTCGGGAGCGTCGGTTCGAACTTGAATTTTGGCAAGTGTCAGGGCCGCTTGGAATGCTTCCATCGAAACCAATCCGCCGGAGATTCCGTTGAGGCCTTTTTGAAGTTCCTTGGCCGCAGCCTTCATCTGTGTTTGCGACTCCTCCGCTTTTTCTTCGGAGAGCAAACGGATGGAATCGTTCCAGAGCGATTGGCCAAGCAAACGAGCCAGCATGAACTTCTGCGGCCCTTCAGGCATCTCATCGATGAGTTTCCGGCTGCCATCGAAGTCATCGTTGCTCAGTGCTAAACGCACCATGATGTCTTGCGCCGCGGCGGCCTTGGGGTCGTCGGGCCAGATGCGAACAAGATAGTCGCCAACGGATTGAAGTTCATTGAGCCAGTACTCTGCTTCACGATCGCCGGCTTGCGCGATCAATTTCTGAGCGGAGCCAAGTGCCAAAACGCCGCCCACCAATCCCGAGTCGGTTCCCGGGGCGTTCTGCGCGAGGAAACGACCGGTCACAAAGCTATCCCGGAAGTTTTCTTCTTGCTGCAACAAATAGGTTAGGAACTTGCGGGCTTCGTTGACCTGCATGGTGTCCGATTCGGAATTGATCATCGACAGCCCACGCCGCAGGATGATCACTCCGGTTTGACGAGCCTCGACGAGTGACTCTTCGACTTCTTTGATTTGATCTTCAGACGCCTTGTCCGCTCGAAGTCTTTCCAGCTGATCGCTGAGCAACTGACTGGTTTGAACCAGTTGGTTCGCTGAAAGAAACGCTTCGTCGAAGCTGGCTGGATCGTCGGCGGTGGGCAGTTCCACCGTTTCATCGCTGGATTGCACCCCAAGGTCGGCGAGAAGTGTTTTCGTTTCCGCGGAGTGTGGACCATCCACCTTTCTCGCCGACAGCAGAAGTTGTCGTGCGTCGCTGGTGGCTCGCTTCCGCTCGTTCGGTTTGGTGTTTTTCTCGTCTTTGCTTTTGGCAATGAACGCTTTGGCCAATTCGATTCGCAGTTCCTGCGAGATAGCCAATCGTTTCTCATCCGGCCTCAGCGACTTTTCGAATTCCTCGCCCTGTTTGATGGCGTCTTGGTATTTCGGTGGGTCTTCTTCGAGGGCGAGTTTGATCAGGCCGATCGTGGCACCAATCTGTGGCTCGCGAAGCGAATCAGCTTCTCCCTGTTCCAGCATCCGCGTGTAGCTCTCGATTGCCTTGTCTTTTTGACCAAGCAAACGTTCGATGTCACCTCGTTTGTGAAAAGCGGAAGCACCGATGATGTAGTTGTCATACTTTTCGCTCAGTTCCACCATTTCAGCGAGTGCTTTTTCAAGCAACGCTTTGCCGTCTTTCGATGGGTTCTCATAAGTCTTCGCTGCCATCAACTGTGCTTCGCCAGTGTTTTGGCGAGCCATCAAATACTCAAACCGAAACTGATCTCGCAGCGTTGCCTTCTCGGGATCTTTCAGAGGGTCAATTTTGGCGCCCTGCATGCCTTCCAGCTTGGTCTTGAGATCCGACTGGATGTTCTCGAATGTCATTGCGGCCTTCGCATATGCTTCCCTCGCTTTGGATCGCTTTCCCGCATCCAACTCACCGCTCATATGCTGTGCGGCCCGGACCATCTGCAATTTTCCAAGCATTGATCGGGCTTCGCTTGCCCTTTCGTGGGACGAGTTCGCGTCCACATAAGCTTGCAGTTCGGATTCGGCCTGCTCGAACGCTTGATCTCGTTGGCTGTTGCTGCGGGACGCGATGGCGGCATCGATCGATGTCTGGGCCTTTTCCAGCGGGATCGCCGAAAGAATGCCTTGGTCAACGCCAGGAAGGTTGGGCAATCGATCCAAGTACGCGTTGGCCAGATCGTAATATCCCGCCGCACGAAGACGCTTCAAAAATTCTTCAGCAGGTTCACCTTCCGCAACGACGTTGGTCGATGAGTACAGAAAAGTACTGATCGTCATCGTCGCGGCGACCCAGGTGGCTAGTCGAGTTTGACGACGAGACGATGGAGTCTGTGCTGGCATAGTGGGTGCAGACGAGGTGGGAGAAGAGCTTCGGATGGTGTTGCCGCGACCCGTGCGGTTGTGTTGCATCGCAAAGGACTAGATTAAAGTGCGGAAGTACCGGTAGCAACCTTTTGCGGCCGATGTGTCCACGAATCCAACGCGTGACCATGCGTATCCCGAACGAAATCAATCGCGACAATCTCTACCGTCGACGCGGGCGTGGTGGTACTCCCACCCAAACTTACCGGCGGCTGTTTCGGTTGATGCTGGCGTTAGCACTGGTTCTGATGGTGATGAGGCAAGCGGCGCGTCCTGGGGTGTACGCGATTTTCTTTCCTGAAACGATGGTCCCGGTCCAATCTGAGCCCGCATCGCAATCGACGTCGGAACCCGTCTCGAATGAGCCTACCGTCGGCGAATTGTCCGGGGATCAGTTGCGATCGGAGTGGGAAACTGTTCAAGCTGCAGTTGCGGAGCAGATCCTGTCAGAAGATCAAACGCTCGAGAAAGCTCAACGTACTCCCACCCGAATGGAACAGGAGTCGCTCATCGCTCAGGTGGACGACGGAACGGTCTGGCGGGCGGCGGATCAGCCGGCTCTGTGCGTCACGTTGGCATTGCACCGATCGCCCGAGTCTTGGTCGGCGGAGCCACCGTTTGAATCGGTGCTCGAAACGGGATTGTTGCCTTTGCTGCAGCAACCGGATGTTTATCGCGGCCGAACGGTTCGAGCGACCGGAAAATTGGTGAGAGTTGTTTCCGTTCAAGCAAGTACGAACCCTTGGGGAATCGATCGCTACTGGGATTGCTGGTTGCAGCCGGAAGACGGAAGCCAGCGGCCATGGTTGATCATCGTTCCTCACTTGCCACGGGGCATTCGTGAATTGGTGCCGGAACCGGTAGACGATCTGGAGTCCACTGATTCGGTCGACGTTGCTTCACCGTTGCCGACGATCGTGGTCGAAGGCGAATTTTTAAAGCGGCTGTCCTATCAGTCAGCCGATGGCGCGGAACTCACGCCCGTCGTGGTCGGTCATGTGCAAGCGGTGCGGTCCAATGGCAATGCGATCGTCGGTGCCGCACTGCAGTCGGCAAACGCAAAGGCATCGGGCACGCCCACGGTGACACAAAAGCGTTCCCTTTCGCTTGGGATGATCGTCGTGATATCGACATTGATTGGCGTCGCAATCGGAGGTCTGGTGATGTGGCGTTCTTCCGTGTCGCATCGGCGTCTGCGAGCAAAACGTCAACGTGAGCATGTCACGCTTCCGATGTTGGCATGTTTGACGTTGGGGTTCTCGTTCATGACGATGAACGATCCGGTCGTCTTCGCTCAACAGACGAACACGGTTGAGCAAAAGGAGAAGACGGGGGCCGTTTCCAATGATGCTTCGTTATTGGATTTGTTGTCAGGGTTTGATGTCGAGCGGTTGCGGCGACTCGGCGATCGAATGCGAGTAGGAAGTAACGGCAACGCGGCCAGAGACGAACAAGCCAAACTCGTGTTTCGTCTGAAGCGTCTGTCAGATGCCACCCTTGCGCAGCAGTTGAGCGGGAAAGCAGCGTCGGTTGGCGACGCGATCGAGATCAACGGAACGATCGAATCGCTTCAGTACGTGGCTGTGCCCGAGGAACTGATTGAGTTCCTAAGTTTGCGTCAATTGGTGCAGTTGGTACTGGTGAATGATGATGGCATGCAGATCAGGGTCATTGCCGCTCCATTGCCAAAGCAAGTCGCAATCGGCGACCAATTGTCAGGTGTCGGAGTGGCATTGCTCGATGGCGATGATCAGGGCACATCCATCGCGGTCGCGGGAAACCTTCGCTGGCGACCCAAGCAACCCGCATCGCTCGGTTGGCAAGTTCTCGGTGAGTTGGATGTTGATATCACTCGGTTGCCGGACATCGTGGCACTCAGTCGGCGACCCCTGATGGATATCGATTCACAGGTCTTCTTTTCGATGATTGGTGCTGCCAATCAGGCTGGTTCTATTTCCGCTGATAGTGAACCGCTCGGGCCGATCGCTGCGGCCATGCGAGCAGCAGCGGTGGAAGTCAGCCCAACCGATCTGTTGAAGGAGCCCGAGAAGTGGATGGGGCAATGGATCACAATCGATGTCGAGACCGTTCGCTGGACTCGCGTTTCAGTGGAGCTGGACGAGCGAGCCCAGCAGGTAGGCAGCGATCACTACTACCAAATCGACGCGATAGGAGATCTTGGCAACGTGCAATTGAAAATTGCGACGGAAGGTGGCGGTTCCGTCATGATGGAAAATCGATATCCCGTGACATTGGTGGCCGCCGAATTGCCGGCATTTCTCGCGGACGAGAACGCTCTGTCACGAACTGTTTCCAAGCCCGTCCAAGTGGAGGGCTTTTTCTACCGTTTGTGGAGCTACGAATCCGACTTCATGGCTTCGCATGGTGGAAAGCAATTCGCACCATTGTTGATTGCGGGACGCTGGTCGGATCGGACGCCCACATCAAAGGACCCCATCGGCGTCAGTTGGATCGGAACGTTCGCTGCAGTCGGAGTCATCGCAGCAATCTTGGGAGCACTCGCGTTTGCATGGTCCAATCGACGTGGTGACCGATTGGCTCGTCGGCAACGAGTGTGACGCGTTGCCTCGAGTGCGTTGCCCTTGGTTTTTCAACACAGAACAGTCGGTGGACTGTCCTGCGTTGGTTGATGCACCGGATGTCAGAACCCAGTTCAGCGATCGTCGCCGACTTTCATCTCGAAACCGGTTCGCTCATTCACCGTTTCGAAGAATCCGCGAATGATGTTGGTCGCTCCGTCGTCACCGATGAGCTGAGCCATGAACCGCTGTTGCGGCTGGCTGAATTGCTCACGGAGCTGTTCCACTTCGGGTTGGAATTCGATGGGTTGCACGACGTAGTAAACCGACTGTGGTGCATTGGGGGCGACTTTGACGCTGCCCACTTCGGTGCTGAACACCGATTGCATGAACTCGTTTCCGACCGCGTTTAGTTCTGGGACGTTGCCCAGGGAGGTTTGCATCATGCCAACCATGTTGAGCCAAGTGAATGGACCCAAGTCGGTGTGCAAGTTGGCTTCTTTCCCCTTTGGAATCGCGTCGGCAAGCTTCTTGCCTTGGCCAATCGCTTCTGCGATGCCTTCCGCGGCTTTCTGTGCCAAGTTCCGAGCTTCTTGAGTTCGGATCGCCAGGATGACTTCGTCGCGAACTTCTTCCAGTTCTGGTGTGTAAGCTTCGATGTCTTCAGTCTTCCAAGAGACGTAGCTCTTAGCGTTTTCCAAGTCGACCGAACGCTGAGGTGAGAACTCGGGTTGAGATGGGATACTCGAGCCATCTTGCATCGCGGCACCAAACATCATCGCGTAGTAAGGTGCACCACGACGTTGAAGTGATTGTCCCAATCCGTAGGATTCACCGATCGGATCATCGCCGATGGAAACACGATTGACCAAGCCGGTCGTGCCGTAACCCAAGCCTTTTTGATCTGCGATCGCTTTCAAGTCGGGGCGTTTGGGAGCGTCGCTTTCATCCGACACACCGACGGCAACATTGCCTTCGTGAACAGCCATTTCGCTGAAGTAGTCTCGCATCAAACCGTACACCTCAGTGATGGTTTGGTCGAGTTTCTGGCGGGCAGTTTCGGAAACCATTTCGGTCGCGATCTGATCACGCACGTCTTCGAATGGTTGTGGTTTGGTTTCGGCTGGTTCATCGCCCAGATCCAATCCGTCGCCGAGTTCCATGTCATCATCGGCGGCTTCCGCGTTGGTTTCTTCCGCGTCAGCCGCTTCGTTGTCGGCATCGTCGTCTTCTTGCAACGCGACCAATTGAACGGCTTCGTCACGAGAACGAATCATCGAGCTGTCTTCGGCCGCAGGTTCTTCGGCGTTTTCCTCGGAAGGAGAATCTTCTGTGGAGGTTTCTTCGGTGGAAGTTTCCTCAGCCGGCGTTTCCTCAGTCGATGGCTCGCTGGTCTCTTCGCTAGCGGGCTCGGTTTCGGTTTCCGCTTCAGCGGCTTCCTCCGTCATTTCTTCCGCGGCTGGTTCTTCCGTTTCGGCAGCGGGAGCCTCTTCCGCGGGCTCGGCGTTTTCTTCCGCAGCGGCTTCGGTTTCCATCGCTTCGAGTTCGTTCGCGGCTTCCTCTGCTTCTTCGACGGGCAATTGGAAATCACCGCCAGCCAATCGACGCTCGTATTCGGCGCGGATCTGTTCGTCGCTCAGCTTCGCTTTTTCGCGTTCGACGAACTCATTCAAGTCCGCAACGAGGTATTCGATCTTGGCCGAATCAGGGCGGCGGAATTTTGGTTCCGGGTCTTGGTCGTTCGGGTAGGCCAACAAGTCTTTGCCGGCTTCATAGACCTCGGTGATTTGTGACTTCGAGGGCGATTCATCGGTTTGATCGATGTATTCTTCGACCAATACGCCGTATGCGTTGATGGTTGCCGATTGGTTGGTTTTCAGGAAGTTGCGCCATTGAGCCAGCGGCGTCGAAACGGGCAGACGACCGTTCATCAATCCAACCATGGCACTTCGTTGGTACAAATCCGCCAACAAGTGCATTCGCAACTGTTCGTATAGTTGAATGGGACCCATTTGATTCTTCGTGAATTGCATCAGCATCGAACCGATTTCGTTGTCGCTGAGCAATCCATCGGTGTAACGGCTGAGCCAGGTACGAACCATCGTGTCGTCCAGCTGGAAGCCAGCCTTTTTGGCTTCGCTGTAGAACCGCATCGTGTTGATGGTGGCTTCTTCGCTCGGATTGGCGTCGATGCCGATCGATTGAATTTGGCCCGATTCTTGGTCGTATTGGAAACCAGGGACCTGAGGCACACCGCCGCGACGGATGGTTTCTTGGCCTAAATCGCTCAAGAACCCGACAACGGCACGGTGCTGCTGGGTCGTGCGAGCGACCCGGCTTTGTGTCAGCGTGACGCCGTCATATTCAGCGACGACCGGGTCCGAATTGGATCCGCCTCCGCGTCGCAGGTAAGTGTCCAGCGCAGGCAAGACGACGAACGCGAACAATGCCAACAAAGTCAACAAGACCATCAGTGGCTTAAGGTTGCGTCGAAAAATCTCGAACGGGCTGCTGCTCATCGTTGGGTCCAAAAAACAAAATGGTTGCAATTCAAACCGCAGAGGGTATCCCCACGGGAATTTACTGGTCAAGGTGAGTTGAATCGAGAGCTCACCCATGGGGCAAGCACCCCGTGGCGAATCGGTGGCCGATTGCTCAAAAGGATTGTTAAGATGGGAGGACGAAGCAGTCTGGCTGGTTCGTCACCCTCAGGCGGTGGCTCGCAACGATCATGTGCGAGCCAACCGCGGGGCAAATTCTCTACCAGATCCGAATGCGTTCGTCTGGTGCGATGTACAGCGGATCGGTTTCGTCGATTCGAAATGCCGTGTACCAAGCGTCCATGTTTCGGACAATTCCGTTGACTCGGTACTCGCTGGGGCTGTGTGGATCGGTGATCAAACGTTTCCGCAGTTCTGGTTCCCGATACAAACGACGCCAAATCTGGGCCCATCCGAGGAAGAATCGCTGATCGCCAGTCAAATTATCGATGACCTTGGCCGATTCGCCTTCGAGTGACAAACGATAAGCTTCGTAAGCGACACTCAAGCCGCCCAGGTCGCCGATGTTTTCACCCAGCGTCAGTTCGCCGTTGACGTTCATGTCTTCGAACGGTTTGAACTCGTTGTATTGGTCGACCAACCCCGAAGCTCGCTTCTCAAATTCTTCGCGATCTTTCGGCGTCCACCAGTTCACGAGGTTTCCGTCGCCATCGTACTTGCTGCCTTTGTCATCAAAGCCGTGCGAAAGTTCGTGGCCGATGACCGCACCAATCCCGCCGTAGTTGACCGCATCGTCGGCGGCCAGATTGAAAAACGGTGGTTGCAGGATCGCAGCCGGAAAAACGATCTCGTTCATCGTCGGGTTGTAGTAAGCGTTGATCGTCTGAGGCGTCATGTGCCATTCATTGCGATCAATCGGTCCACCCAATTTGGCGAGTTGACGCTCGGTTTCGAAAATCGATGCTGCGATCAGATTGGTCGCGGGTGATTCATCGGTGATCTCGAGTTTGGTGTAGTCCTTCCACTCATCGGGGTATCCGATTTTGGTGTGGAACTTGCCAAGCTTCGTGAGGGCTTGCTTCTTGGTTCCCTCACTCATCCATTCGCGAGATTCAATGCGTTCAGCGAAGGCACGTTTGAGGTTTTCGACCAATTCGTTCATGCGACGTTTGGCCTCGGGGGCGAAGTGCTTCTCGACGTACAACTGGCCGACGACTTCACCCAAGACGCTGCCGGTCAAGTCGACCGCGCGTTTCCACATCGGTTGTTGCTCATCGATCCCCGAAATGGTTTTGTCGTGAAATTCGAAGTGGCGTCGCTCCAGGTCTTCGGTCAAAACCGACGCGTAAGCGTCGATGGAGTGAAACTGGAAATAAGCCTTCCATGCCGCGAGATCGTGGTTCGCGAAAATATCGCTGAGCGATTCCATGTAACTGGGCTGACGCACGACAAACGCGTCTTGGTCGGCTAAGCCGATCGCCTTGGTCATCGCGGGGACGTTGAAGTCTTCGATGGTTGCGTCGACTTCACCCAAGGTGAGCTTGTTGTAGGTCTTTTCTGGATCACGATTTTCGGTCTTGGTCCATTGGTTCTTTGCCAGTTCCGTTTCGATGGCGACGACTTGTTCGGCCAACTCCTTGGCGGATTCGACCGACAAAGCGTTCAGCATGTCTTTGATATAGACCTGCAACGCTTCACGAGCCGAAACATATTGCGGGTCGTCTTCGAGGTAATAGTCTCGGTCGGGGAGCGTCAGTCCGGATTGCGACAAGTAAACCGTGTAGGTGTCGCTGGCCTTTGCATCGACACTGACGTAGGCACCAAAGGGGGTATCCACTCCCACGCGTGACAGTTGTCCGATCGTGGCACCCAGTTCGTCCTTTGAATTCAACCCTTCGACGACGTCCAAAACGGGTTGGATGGGTTTGAGTCCCATCGAGTTGCGTTTTTCGAGATCCAGTACGCTGCGATACAGATCGCCGACTTTTTGAGCCGGAGTACCCTTCTCGGCTTTCTCTTCGGCTGATTGCTCGATCAATGTCCGGACTTGCGTCCGCGTTGCGTCATCCAAAACCGTGAAGATTCCATAGTTGGATTTGTCCGACGGAATCGGTGTGTTCTCGAGCCACTCTTCGTTGGCGTGAAGGTAGAAATTTTGGCCCGGTTCGACGGTGGTGCTGAACAGAGACTGATCGATGCCGGAAACTTTGGTGGCCTCGGGCTTGCTGGCTTTGCTGGGAGCCTCCGCTGAGACAAAGGATGGCGTCAATGTGGTGCCAATTAGGATCAAACCCGCAGCAGGAATGCGGAGCGAGGGCAAACCGGCCAGGGCATTTCCAAAGCAGCCCTGCAGGCGATTCCACCGAGAAACTCGGCGAGAAGTTGGTTGAAGCAAACGAATGGTCACGAGCAATCCTTTTGTCGAAACGAGTCGATTGAAGGGAATCAATGAGATGGTGCGAAGTCTGCGGAGAAACGACCAATACGATTCCAGCAAAGTGCCAGTTCGTGAGGTTGGTCTCCGGGGGCATCGTCCCACAAAACTAGGTTGGTGTCAGGTGCCGAAATACGACACTGGTGCACCTTGGCCGGGTAAGATGTCTGACCCCCCTGTTCTCCCGCCTTTCGTTGTTCTGCGAGGATATCATGCCAAAGTCCCACCCCACGCCCGAGTCGCAATCGGTCTCTCGTCGTCGATTCCAGAAAACTGCCGCGACCACATTCGTGCTTTCGGCCGGAACGGCCTTGTCACGTGCTCGGGCGGCGGGAGCCAACGATCGCGTTGGTCTGGGATTCATCGGAGTCGCGAACCGCGGCAGCCAACTGATGAAAGCCTTCGCCGAGCACGAGGATTGCCAACCCGTCGCCGTGTGCGATGTGGATTCCAATGCGATGGCGGCGGCCGCGAAAAAGGCCAGTGAAACGGCGGGGGCCAGCGTCTTTCAAACCGGGGACTATCGTGAATTGTTGGAACGATCCGACGTGGATGCCGTGGTCATCGCCAGTCCCGATCATTGGCACGCCTTGCAAATGATTGAGGCCTGCCAAGCGGGCAAGGACGTTTACGTCGAAAAGCCATTGTCGGCGACGATCGTCGAAGGACGAGCGATGGTCAACGCCGCTCGCAAGTTCAACCGGGTCACGCAAGTCGGCACGCATCGCCGCAGCAGCCCGCTGTATCACGAATTGGCTGGGCGGGTGCAGGACGATTTGCTGGGAAAAGTCTGCGTCTCACGTGCCTATCGACTCAGCAACATGGCTCCCGCTGGCATCGGCAAACTTCCCACGTCCAAGCCGCCTGCGCATCTGAACTGGGACATGTGGGTGGGCCCGCGTGCCGAACAACCCTATCAAGACAACATCGCTCCGTACAAATTTCGTTGGTGGCAGGATTACAGTTCGCAAATGGGGAACTGGGGAGTGCACTACCTCGACGCGATTCGTTGGTGCCTGGGCGAAGAGGCACCGTCGAGTGTTTGTGCGATGGGCGGACGTTTTGGAGTCGACGACGACCGAACGATCCCGGACACGATGGAAGTGACGTTCCAATTCGCATCGGGACGTTTGGCGGTTTTTGGACAATACGAAACGAGCATGAACCCAACGCTCGCGTCAGGCGAAATCGAACTGCGCGGGACCAAGGGAACCGCATACGTTTCCGAGCGTCAGTACGAGATCCTTCCTGAACGACGCGGTCAGTTTTCAAAGCAAGAAGACTTTGCCAAGCCAGAGACACGTTCGGAGGTTTCCAACAATCATGTGTTGACCGTCAATCACGCTCGCAACTTCTTGGACTGCATGGTGTCGCGTGAACGTTGTCATGCTGACATTGAGATCGGTCATCGCAGCACCACGTTTTGTCACCTGGCGAACATTTCGCAAACGTTGGGCAAGCGATTGGATTGGGATGCAAAGGCGGAGCGGTTCACCAACGACGAAGCCGCCAACGAGATGTTGCATTACGAATACCGTGCCCCATGGAAATTGCCCACGGTGTAAAACATCGTAGCCGGATTCGCCAGAATTCGGAGTCACCGCGAAGTCGCCCACCGAATTCTTGGCGAATCCGGCTACGTGATTCCTGTGCGTAGGCCAGGTTCCACCTGGCGCTGGTCGCTGGCTGCGGCGTTCACCATGCCGTTGGCATGACCTGCCGCGATCCCGCCTCGCTTTGTACCAAAGCATCGGACGGGGCGCCATGTGGAACATGGCCTACGGCGTGATTGGAGCGTTGCGGCGAGAGCATGATGACGTCGGTTGCGCTACGAAAACCGTGTCCCATGGAAATTACCCACGCCGTAAAACGTCGTAGCCGGATTCGCCAGAATTCGGAGTCACCGCGAAGTCGCCCACCGAATTCTTGGCGAATCCGGCTACGTTATGCCTGTGCGTAGGCCAGGTTCCACCTGGCGCTGGTCGCTGGCCGCGGCGTTCACCATGCCGTTGGAATGACCTGCGGCGATCACGCCTCGCTTTGTTCCAAAGCATCGGGCGGGGCGCCATGTGGAACATGGCCTACGGCGTGATTGGAACGTTGCGGCGAGAGCATGTTGACGTCGGTTGTTGTGCATTCAGAGCGTAGGCCAGGTTCCACCTGGCGATGGTGATACGCTAGCCCACGATACGCTCGCGAGCGACGTTGAATCACACGTCTCGCTTTGTTCCAAAGGATCGATTGCGGTCGCCAGGTACAACCTGGCCTACAAGTGAATGGTCGGTTGAAAACCCTTTTATTCCAGCTTGTTCTCCAATAGTTCCAACTGCTTTTGTATACGCTGCTCGACTGCTTCGGGACGGCTGAGTTCTTTGATGGATTCACTGATCTGTTGCAGTTGTTTTTCCAGTTGCTGGATGTGCAATTGTTTCATTCGGATTTGTTCGACTTCCAACTGGATGAACATGTTCTTGATTCGCTCTTTGGCTTTTGTTTGATCTTCGCTGGATGCTTCCTCCAAGCCCGCGTCGCTCAAACTCTCGAACTCTTTCGCGATCTGCTGGCGAATTCTCTGAGTCTTTTCGACAACCTTTGGGATCGAAGCAGGTTTGTTGGCCGGTGGAGCGGCAAACGGATCGATGATGGGGGGAGCACTGAACGGATCAGGTTGAGCGCCGGGAGAAGGGGCCCTGGCAAACGGATCGCCGTTAGGATGGTCAAACGGGTTGCGGTTCATCAGCTCTTGCGAGAAGAACAGGTCGATGCGTGGGCGTCGGCCGCTGGTCTCGGACGACTCGGCCAAATCCAACGCGATCGCGACGTGTTGTTCCATGTTGGATTTCAAGGTCGTCTGACTTCCAACCGGGACTTGCAACCAAATGCTGCTTTGGTCTTTGGGAATGCTGAAGTCACTGGGCAGGAACGTCACGCGGTTCAAACCGAACCGGAGTGCTTTCAGTCGGATCTTTCGTTTCCAAGAATCGACGTCTTCTTCTTTCAATTCCTCCGGCATGCGAGCGATAACGTGCCGCTCGGGCTGGTCGGGGATCGAGAGCTTCATGTCCAAGTCGATCAAACCAGAAGTGGGTTTTCGATACTGAACGGCGGAGGCTGAGCCGCCTCCCATTCCACCACCCATCATGCCGTGGTGTTGGGGTGAGAAACACTTCAGGACATCCTGGACCGTCATGAAGGGTTTGGTCTCAAAGTCATAGTCGGGACCGAGAAGAATTGTGACCTTGAGAGGGAGGTTGGAAGGTGACGGAGCGGGTCTAGGCCTGCCGTCCATTCCTCCATACATGTCCATCCCCATGCCCATTCCCATGTCCATGTCCATCCCCATCCCCATGTCTCCTTGCGCCTGCAGCGATCGAGTGGGCTTGGCGATGCCAGACATCAATGAGAAGACAACTGCAAACAGCAGACTCAGTCGTGTGCACATAAGAATTCTCCGAGTAGGCCAGGTCTCACCTGGCGATGGTGATGAGTTTGTGTCTTCGAGCAGCGAGATGCGAATGGTCTAATATGGAATAGGGGACGACGAGACTTGGCGGTGGAGAAATGTCCGACGGAACAGTTGGGCGTAACTGTTCGACTCTTGCGCTACCGATCAACGGATGCTGGGCCAATGAATCCAGCAATTTGTTTCGGACAGCTCCTAAGGTGATTCCTTGACCTCGAGGCTTCGTTGCAGCGATTCGATCTGCTTCTGTATAAGTTCCAGTTGGGAATCGATCTCGGTCAGCGAGGAGGATTCGTTCTTCGTCGGTTCGGTCCACACCGATTCAGTAATCGGAGCCGCAAGAGCAAAGTCGGGGCCAACCGCTTTGGACGGAGTCGAGGACGGATGACTGGCGGGGCGTGTGACAATGACGGGCGGTTTCGTTGTTCTCGATCGGTCCCAAAGGTTGATCGCCGCCAACGGGATGGAAGCCGCGACGAGAACCGTCAGTAAAATCGCGAGACGGATGTGGGGTCTTTTTGATGCCATCACTTCGCTCGGAAGAGGGATGCTGGGTTGTTGCACGTGGGCCAAGCAGGCTTCCAGCAGACGCTGCGTTTCTTCGGCGCTGCTGATTCGATTTCGTGCGTCCTTGCGAAGCAATTGATCGACCAAGTGCTCCATCCAGATCGGAACGCTCGCCTGGGTTTCTCGCATCGGGCGATGAGGATGATCCGTGATCCGGCGCAGGATTCCGTAGCTGGTTTCCGAACGAAAGGGCGGACGTCCCGTTGCCATCGCGTACAGAACACACCCGAGTGCAAACAGATCGCTGCGAGCATCGACCGATTCACCACGTGCTTGTTCAGGTGACATGTACTGCGGCGTTCCAGCGATCACGCCGGAGCGTGTGACGGTTACATCATCGGCGGCCCGGGCCAAACCAAAGTCGGTCAACATCGTTCGGTCGACGGCGGGTTCGATCAGAATGTTGGCGGGCTTTACGTCGCGATGCACCAATCCTTGACGATGGGCGGCAGCGAGTGCTGCGGCGACCTGGATACCGATCCGCAGCACATCGGTGATCGGCAGCGGACCCTCGGTGTCGATGCGTTGTTGCAGTGTCCGGCACGCCACAAACGGCATCACTAAGTAGGGCAGGGTGGCGGATTCACTAACAGACAAAATGGGCATCACGTTGGGATGCACGATCGCCGCGGTCGCTTGTGCCTCACGAAGAAAACGCTTGCGAGCCGTTCCGATCGAGGCCAAGTGCGGCGACATGACTTTGATGGCCACCGGGCGATTCAGTTCTGGCTGAAAACCCTTCAGCACAATCCCCATCCCGCCATGCCCGATCACGGACTGGACTTCGAACTCACCGAGTTTGCCAATGGCGTCAGGTTGGTCGGTTGGCTGCAGGAACGAAACCGCGAAATCGGCCAGCCAAGCGGTCTCGGTGGGTTCGGCCAGCTTGGGTGTGTCGAGCGCGAGGCTGCCCGACATGGTTTCACGCCTTAGCGATTCACGAATGGCGTGGGAGGACTCGGCAAACCGCTCGATCCGGCTCTGACAGAGTTCGCAATCATCGAGGTGCGAGGTGACGTCTTCATCGGTCTGTGCGTCGGCGTGTTCGTCGAGCACCAATCGCAAGACGTCGTCGCTGGGGTGTTGGGTTTTCACTGCACCACCTCATCGAGAACCACACGAATGCGACGCAGGATGCGGGAACGCGACATGTAAATGCTTCCGGCGGAGACGTCGAGCTCTCCAGCGATCTCCGCAACCGGTCGGCCTTCGATCATCGTTGCCCAAAACGCTTTCCAGCTAGTGGGGGCAAATTCGGAGCGGACTTTCTCGGCCGCCCAGACAATCAATTCATGTTGGTATTGATCTTCCAACACGGGATCATCCACGGCGGGTTGTTGGTCGAGTTGCAACAGTGCGTCCGTGCCGCCTTGCCCAGTGATTTGTTTCCGCTGGCGAGCCATGTATTTGATGACGACGTTGCGAGAGACACGGTGGACCCAACGCCGGAACGAGGCGTCTTTGCCGTCGTCTGCAAATCCGTCAATGCTGCGAGCGATCGAGATCAGGACTTGCTGGGTGACGTCGGCGACGTGCGATGGCGGCGTTCCATGCCGGGCAACCAGGTGCTTGAGAAAGGGCTCGTACGTTTCCACAAACGACCACCAAGCCGATTGGTCTTCCGCACCGCCCAATCGAACGATCAGGCTCGGTCGTGTTTCGGGTGAGTGCATGGCTGGGGACCGCCGAAAAGAAAAGCCGCTGCTGATTGACGATTCACGAACACTCTGAGCGGCGCGTTGGTTGATCAAGCCGATGGGCGTTAGCCCCGGTTTCTGTATCTCGAACCGGGGCTAACGCCCATCGGCTCACTGCTGAAACGCGACTAAATCGACAAGCTGTTGATAAGTTCTGTGATAAGACCGTTCCTAAAAAGAACAGTCCTCCACCGACCGCGAATCTCACGCCTGTCGAAAAAGTTTTTTGCGAACTCAGTTTTGTTTCGTCGGTTCACCCAGTGTTTCGCGAATCGCGTCGGCCAATTGTTCGCCCAGCTTCGATCCTCCGCCGACGAAGACTCGCGTCACGGTGCCTTCCGCGTCAATCACGACCGTCTGAGGAATCGCGTTGGCTTGGTAGCGTCCCGCCGCGACACCGTCGATGTCCAGCACGACTTCCGGGCTGACGCCGATTCGGTCGAGTGTGTTGCGAATGTCTTCCGCGTTCTCCTGCAAGTTGACCGCGACCAGGCGGACTTGTTCGGGATCAAATTCGGCAACCGCTTCTTCGATCACCGGCATGGCTTGCAGGCACGGGCCACACCAGGTCGCCCAGAAGTCCAGGACTAGCGTGCGACCGGTTTGATCCGCGATTTGGAACGGTTCTCCGTCGAGTGTTTTGAGTTTGAAGTCTGGAGCAGGGTTGCCCACCAAGGGAGACCGCGTGCCCGCCAGCGAGTCGTCGCCACCACCCGAGTCGCCAATGATGGGTTCAGGAGCATCGACGAGCTGCCAAATCGCGTGGGGATCATCGGTGTTATCGCGGTCGTCGATTTTGCCAAAATACAATTCTTCGCAGTTGGCCAGCGGCAGGCGGATGGGTCCGAGGAAAAAGTTTTCACCGATCAACGTTTGGTTGATGACGCTCTCGGGGACCAAGGATAATCGGTTGCCATCGTGCATCTTGCCTTGCACGGTCAGCACGGTGGCATCGCCCGTTGCGTCGTCGGCGTTCGGCACTTCCGGGGCATCATCCGTGTCGGCGTTGTTTCCATCTTCTGTTCTGATAGGCGGTTTCAACCAAATAATCTGCGACACGACGTTGCGAGGAATTGTGATTGTTTCCAAACGCGATTCCACTTCGGCAGTTTCTTCAGTCAGGCTGATTAGTCGGCAACGCATCATGTCGCCGTTGCGAGCAATCAGGAGATGGGTTGGCGGACTGTTCTTTCGATTGCGGGGAACGGTCAGAAGTCGTTCGCGTTCCTGTTCGTCAACGACCGAATTCGCATTGCCACCATTCAGATGGAGAGCACGGATCTGTTCACGAGGCAGCTTGGTTTTCTGCGTCATACCAGATTCAAAAGTGACCTCGTTTTCATCGATTGAAATCACTTTGCCAGGAATGACTTCACCGGTCTTCAAATAGATTGGTTTTCCAACGGCAGCCCTCTGGATTGCAGCTGGGTTGAATGCTTTGTTGAACACATTCCAAACCCCAGGCTTCGCGACGGGCTGGATAGCGATTACTTGGTTTCGAATGACCGGCAAGCCATTTCGTTGTTGTGCGGCTTCGCGAAGTCTCGCTAGCCGCTCGATACGCAGTTCCGTTGCCGATTTGGTGGTTTCGATGGTTGGACGCAGTATCAATTTGCCTTGCAGACTGGGAAGCATCGTCGACGCGGCGATGTCGGATGGTCCAAACCGAAGCGGCGTCGGATGACTGTCAGGTTCTGCGTCGAGCAACCGTCCATGGAGCCGCGTTCCTTCTAGTTCCAACCGCATTTGCCCGCGAAGTGATGGCACGACCGTTTCTGATGGCTCAAAATCGATCGTGTCGATGCTTGGAATCGGAATTGTCATTTCGCTTTGCGTTGCTTCAGCGATGACATGCAAGGCCAGTTTGTCGATTCGTTGCAAGCGACCGCTCAATCGCATTCCATCGAATGTTCTGATTTGCAAGTGATCAGCGTTGGTTTGCTGTGGTTCGAAACCACCTTTCGGAATTATCTTTAAAAAATCCATCACCAAGATTTCGTCGGCTGGAACGAATCGTTCTTCTTCGCCGTCATCAAACAACCACTGGTTGTCTTGGATCGCCTTCCAGCGTCCTCGAAATGCATCACCATTGACCAAGTGCACCGCTGTATCAATGCCGGAACGTTCCGAGTCTTCGGTTGCTTGCGCGCGATCACGGGAGTTGGGGTTCAGGTCGGTTGCATGCAGGACTTGTAAGGAACGAATGCGAAGGACGCCGTCAATGTTCCGGAAGTAAATCCCGGTGCGAGCAACGCGTGGTTGCTTGATCGGCAGGGTGTACTGAGTCAGCGTTTCGCCACGCATCGATTCGATCATCACATGTCGGTTGGCTTGGTCCATCTTCAATGTCACCTGCAATCGATTGCCGAGTTCTTTCAGTTTGGCGATTGACTGAACGCCTGCGAGCGAACCGTCTTCCCAAACGGCGACGACGTCTTCGTCCCAAACTTCGATATGAAAGGCATCCGCCCAAGTGTTCTCGGCGGATTGAGGGTCGACGCCCACTGCGATCACGAAGTTGGGCTTTCCTTCCCAAGCGATGTCCAGCTCAACCCGGGCTACTCGCGGTAGGTTCAAATCGCGAAAAAGGGTTGCCATCGTGGCGCTGGTTTCCAGCGTGCCATTCGCATCGGTCCAGCTCTCGAGCTGGCCACTTGATTCCCAATTATCGCGGCTGCCGGGACCCTGGAAAACCACGGCGCGGCTGTCGTCCCATCGAAAGATCTGTCGGACCATCGCGAGTGGTAGTTCCGACGGTTCATCTCCCGCGAGAGTGACAATCAACGGGTCGCCAACTTCGATGATGTTGCCAAACAGTCGGTCGCCGTTGAGCAGTTCGAATGCGAATTGCCCTTTAGTAGCTTCAATTGCCGATGGAGCCGGGAAGGTGGCCGACGCCAAAGAAGCAAATGGAAATGAAAACGGCGTCGCGAAATCGTGGTGTTGCCAATTCACCACGGGAGCCTGGTCATCACCGTTAACGTCTGACGCCGAAAATTGTCCTTGGACATGATCGCCATTGTTTAGTCGCAAAATTCCAGGCAATTCATCTGCGAACAGACCGGAAGCGAATAGCGTTGCGGTCAGGAAGCTGAAAAGGCATCCAAGGAGAGGTGTGGACATCAGCACCGCGGTGTTTCGTCGTTTCATGCGATCGTGATTCTCAATTGTTTTCATCGTTCGTAGATCGGCAAGAAACGGAAGTTGAGCGCCATCGCCAGCAGCGACAAAGAGGTTTCGACGGTGGTGCCATAGTTGCCTGAAAAACTTCCGTCGTCGTTCTGTTTGGCCTTCAGTTGACGGATCAGTTCCTTGTTCCATTTTTCCCAGGCTTCGACATCGCCCTGAAACAACGCTTGAGCCTGGTAGTAATTTCCATAGCTCATGTAAGCCCCGCCGGAGGTGTCCATTTGATTGGTAAGTGCCGCGAGCGTGGCTTTGAATTCGGGCATGTCTTTTCGACGCGACACGGCGTAGACCAAACACCCAATCGAGATTCGCGGCGTCGAATTGTCAAACCCACCTAGTCCCGCGTAAGCGACTTGCCCGGACGAGCTGGTCATGGATTTAAAGTAGGCCACACCGCGGTCGATCGCTTCGTCGGGAACCTTGACACCTGCGTTGCGGGCCGCCAATAAGCCCACCATGACGGCGCCGCTGACGGAGGTGTCGGCGTCTTTTGCATCGGCGCCATATCGCCACCCACCGTAAGAGTTCTTTTTCTGCGACGTCACCGCACCGCGAACGGCGAGTTCCAGGGCTTCGCCGAGTGATCGATCCAGTTTCTTACCGCCGGTGGTGAGCAGACGTTCGTTGACCACGCCGTAAGCTTCGGCGAGTGCCAAGGTCGCGAAACCGTGGTTGTACATGCTGGCGTGACCACTGTTGCCACCGAGAATTCCCGAGTTGGGATCCTGGGAATTGACAATGCTCCGCAGCCCGCGACGAATGTTGCTGCTGTAGATGCCGTAGTTGGGGTCTTCGCCCGAGGCCAAGAAAGTCATCACGGCCATGCCGGTCACGCCGGGGCCTGCGTAGGCACCATCGGACCAATTTCCCTCTTCGCTTTGTGCCTTCGCGAGGTACTGAATGCCCTTTTCGTAAATCTCACGCACGTCACGCGGTACCACGTCGCCGAGTTGGGCGGTTGGGAATTGGGCACTGGCCGGCGTCGAACAGAACGTGCTGATCACTATCAAAGCTAGCAGTCGTAATGGCTGCTTGGGTGTCACGGTTTTCATTTCAGCAGCCCTCGTAACTTTAACATTGGCTTGGCATCATTCGCTCGGTTCTCGAGTCGTTTGACTACGACCATCTGTTCTGCATCGAAATGAGGGAAGTCTTCTTCGCCGATAATTTCGACAAGCCAAAGAATGAACAACGACCGGCTCACGAAACCGCGTTCCTCTTCGTCGGGGAGTTTCGCTAGTTGTTGAATTTTCTTTTGGAAGCGTTCTTGAAGTTCCCGCTGTTGTTTTGCTGTCATCGCCATGCCGCGGCTGATGGTGGCAATGAAAACTTTGCCTTGCATCTCCATCATGGCTCTGGATTGTTCAAGGACGCGTTCCTGGATCTGCGTCGCTTGGTCGTCGGTCATGACATGTCGCGTCGCTTTCGCCATGAGAGAATCCTTTCCAAAAATGCCCATCGACAACTCCTGTTGAAGTGGCGACGCCAATTGGTAGGCTTCGTTGATGTGGAGGTTGTTATCCTTTTGCTCCATCCGAAGAAACTTCTCGCGAGCTTGATTGACTCGATCAAAAAAACGCTTGATGTCACCTTGGCCAGCCAAACGAAGGGAGTCTTTTTGGTTTTCTGTTAAAGGAGTGGATTGTTCGATTCGGACGAATTGCAATTCGATCTTTTTCTCCAATCCTTTTCGGCACTGCGCCTCATCGCGGCCGGCAGTTTGGAAGATCCAATTGTCGAATTGTGCAAGGCTGATTCGGTTCTGTGCCTCGCATTGCTGTGGCGATATCGCGATGAATGTTCCCAACAAAGCTGCGATGTACCAAGCCACCAATCTTCTTATGTTCATGGCAGCCATTCCTTTTCGAGAAACAGTTCAGCGTTCTGGCCAAGCATCACATTGATGTTGACTTGTTGGAATGACGCCCATGCAGTTTGTTGCTCCGTGGTCAAAACCTTTCGCAGCAGATTGCTGGGAATGATGGGGACAAATCGTTGGTTGCTGATATAGGTCACGACCCACTCGACATCCAGGTCAGACCATTCTTCTAGAAAGGCTTCTCGAAGCTGTCTTTGTTGGATTTTGGTGAGAATCAATTTCTCGCCCAACAATGCGACCAGGTAATCCGAAGCCGCCTCCCGCTCAATCCGTTCGCGTTGCGAGGATTCCTGTTTGTATTTTTGGTATTGCTCCTCCGTCAAAAGCAGAGGGAGGTAATCCATGGTGTCTTCGCGAATACGTTGCACTGGATTCTGGTTGAGCATTTGCCCATTCAGTCCCCTGTATTGAATAGTAGAGGCTGTCCGTCCTCGGACTCTTTGGTCGAGAAGGTCCACCATCCCTTTGAGTGCTTCTTCAGCTGATTCCACGATGGTCTCCATTTGTTCGTCAGTCGGCTTGCAGACTCGATGAACAAATGACAGTTCCGCATTCACCAGCGGTTTGAGAAACTCAGGCGGTTTGGGTTTCTTCGCCAATAGTTTTTCGCCTTTGGCTACCAATCGATTGAGAGCATTGAATTCTTGTACTGCTTGCACTCTCAGTTCCTGCGACGAGACCGGACGAGTCGTCAATGCCAACAGTCCAAGCAACAGGAAACTCCAACGGCGGGTGACCATCAGGTTCCTCCCAATCGGCTGAAGTATTGATCCAGTCCGCGGCGGAATTCTTCGGGCAGTTCTGCTCCGGTTTCGCCGGTCGATTGCGTGATGTTCTTGTTCTCACGCACTTCCTTTTCGTTCTTGCTTTTTCCTAGCAATGCCAAAGCGGAATCAGTGCTGTTGCCACCTCCGGATCCGCCACCAGGCGAACTGCCGCCTCCTCCGCCACCTTTCGGGTTGATGCGTTTGGAACGCAGAATCAACTCAATGGCTTCGGTCTCGGCCGCGATGGCTTGGGAACCCGTGTTGGGTTGCTTCAGGATCGAAGTGGCATCGGTCATCACTGAGTCGACAGCGGCCAGCATCTTGAGCTCTTTCCCAAAGTGCTTGGTCGCCTCCGGCAATTCGCGGATGCGTTCGATGACGTCCACGACGCGTTCGTTGATCTCCGTTTGAGTTTTGGCCAGCGTCTCGGCGGTGGCTTTGTGCTCCTTGGATTCAACGGCCGTTTTGGCTTGTTCGGCCACTCGAGTTTCGTCGCGCAAATTGACTTCGGATTCCAAAACTTGCATCACATCGCGAACGATCGATGGTGGCAGGCTTTCCGGTGACTTGCCGCCGGGACAACTGCCGTTGCAAGCGGGGTCGACCAAGTTTTCAGCCCAACGATCCAGTGAGTCCGACCAGAACTCACACTGCGCGACGGAGATACCCTGCTGTTTCTTGATTGCAGCCGAGAGTTGACGCAAACCGCCAATCACATCGCTGGATTTCATTTCGTCCAGAGTGACTTTGAACTGCGTGAAGCGTCGTCGTTCAAAGTAAGCCTCCATGTCATCCATGATGTAAGAGACTTGTTCGGTGCTCTCGTCCTCGGTGGTTTGTAATTCACCGAAAAGTTCCCATGCGGTTTTGTCGATGCGCGGGGCACTTTGACCGAATGCGGGTTCGAGGTGATTGGTCAGCTGTTTGGCAACCAGGTTTTGTTTACGCGAGGCGGCTTTCAATCGCTTGACCAACGTGCTGCCTTCCAAGTTCGCCAAGACAAGGTTCAGTTCGTCGGCGATCTTGTCGAATTCGTCGAGCAATTCTTTCTGCTCGGTGATCGCTTGCGTCATCTTCAAAGGCTCGTCCTTCTTCGGTTTGTCATCCGAAGGTTGGCTCTTGCCCATCACCGTCGTCGTTGGCAAACGCAACGCAGGATTGCTGGGTTTCTTGGGACCACCGGGGGAACCTTTGCCTTCGTCGGGTGAGTTGGCGGAGGATTCCATGTCGACCAACTGTGGTGCCGCACGTGGTTTGGGGCCAGGGTGCTTGGACATTTCAGAACCTGGGCCTGAGGAGTTCGCACGGCTTTGTCCCGCTTTGGGACCGCCGGGGCTTTGGGGGCCAGGTTTGGATGCGATCTTCGGTGCTTCTTGTGCCGCGTCGTCCAGCAAATTCGCGACGCTGGGCATCCGGTTGTCGGAGAGGTCCTGCAAGACCTGCAGCATCTCCGCCCAACGTTCCAGGTGGCCAACCCCGATTTCGGGATTCTTCGATGCCGCCAAAACCAATTGGTCGCCCATCTGGCCGAGCCGTTCCAATCGACGACCGTTGGATCGTTCGGCGGAAGCTTGCCGCTCGATTTCGCGTTGATGCTGGTCCATTTCGACTTCATCAGCAGACAGTTCGCGAAGTTGTTTGTTCTTCTCGTGCAGTTGGCGTTCGCGGTCTCGAACGTCGAGAGCTTGGCGGTGCCACTTGCTCAATTGTTCCGTCATCCAAATTGCATGTTGGTCCGGGGTGAGGACGTAAAGCAAAAACGGCGGCGACAACACGCGGGCCCGCTCGGGCAGGTAGTCCTCCGCCCAGACTTGCAGCTCGATCGGTTGAGCGGGAATCCCCAGCGACTTGGCCGAGAACGTTCCCATCGCTTCCAAGCTGGCCGCGGTCGGATCACCCGCCGCGAGAGCTCGCTCGCCTTCGGCTGGTTCTTCGACCGCACCGACGTCCATGCCTTTCCACTGGATGCCGACGCGGCGGATGCCAAAGTCATCGTTGGCACGGACTTGGAAAGTCAATGTTTCCGAATCCAACACGACGGCTTGGCGTTCCAGGCCGTCGCAAATCAACGTGGGGGCTTCGTCGTCAATCGCCTCGATCGACAACGTGAACGGTTCGCGTCCCGTCAGTCCCATCTGGTCACGCCACTGGAATTGCAGGGTTTCGGTTTCGATGGCTTTCACGAAATCGCTTGCCAACTGCGGCCCGTCGACCGGACGCGATTTTTCGTTGACTTTGCCATCGGCCAATTCGCGATTGGCGATCGCGGTCACGACGGCTTGGCTTCCGCGAACGACGGTCAAGGAGCCGCCTCGTGTGTCAATTTGTTTGGGTTCAGGTTGGCCGAGGTATTCGGGCAAGTTCACGTCCGCGACGATCTTGGAAAGCTCAGGACGCAGCGTGGGTTTCAGCTTCACCGATTGCTTCACATCGCCAACGGTGAGCGACATTGGATGTTCGCTGAGTTGAGGTGGCACGGCAAAGGCGTACTGCCCATCGCGAAGGGTGGCTTGGATTGGTTTCTGTTGCCCAATGTGCAGTTCTGCGGACTCGGGTTGCCAGCGAGAATCGGCGCTCAAGGCAACCGGCAAGACAACCGGTTCCCCGTGTGGGATGTAGACGTCGTTCGCCAGAGCATCGATTCGTGTGAACGTGTAACGCGGCGTGGATCCCCACGGTGCCAGCAATCGCGTCATCGCATTGCCCGTTGCCGCGGGATAGGTCACCGCCAAGGCTCCGATGGCCAGCACGGTTGCGGCGGCCAAGCCGGTCCAGGCTTTGTATCGAGAGTTCGGGGCGGCGCTGCGAAAGTCTTTGCCGGCCGCATCGTCGGCGACTTGCGTCATCGCAGCTTGGCAAAGTTCGGGCGAGCGGGCTTGTTCGGACGCGTTGTGAGTCAGCTCGATCACGCCCAACAATCGGTCGCCGATCGAAGGCATCTTTTGGCTCAACAATTTCGCGAGCGGTTCGAGAGCTTGATGCTTGTAAACCCATTTGTAGATCGCCCAGGGCACGATGGCCATCAAAGCGAATCCGCCAATCCAAAGCAGGCCTCGAAGAATCGCCGGCGTGTCGGTGAAGCGGTCCATCCCGTAGACGAGCAGGAACGCCAGCCCGATTCCCGCGACCACGATCGCGACGGCTTCGGTCAGCTTGATTTGCCAAACGCGACGCCGGTACGCCAGCAATTGCTGCTTGAGCGAATCGGGAATGCGCAAGTTTGTTTGCGCGGGTGAATGGTTGTCTGCAATCTTCATATCAATCCGACTCCCTTGCGACCGATCCAAAACAATGCCAACAGAGCGATGAATCCACCGACGATTGCCGGGTGACTCCAAAGTGCGATGCGACGAATCGAAGGTGGACGATCAGGCATGGCCGACAGCCACGCGATCACGTCTTCCACTCGATCGACGGTGAAGACTTGCCCATTGGTGACGCGAGCGATCTCTTGCATCACGTCCGGGCGAGCCGGTTTTCCAATTTGTTCCAAAGCGACTCCCTGAGCAAACACCGTGGTCTGCAACGAGTCACCGGTTTGTTTGCAAAACAAAGTCAACTTGTGTTCGCCGGGTTCTTCCGGTGTGAAGCGGCCTGCGAACGCACCCCAGGCTTCACCCGAGGATTGCAGTTGAATCGTTTGCGAACGGCCGGACGGAGCAACGATTTGCAACGTCACGTCGCCACCGGAGAGCGGTTCGCCGCTGGCTTCCATCACGTTTGCGTTGACGCTGACCGTTTGGCGGACTTGTGGTTGTTCGGGCGAGTAATACAAACGCATCGTTTCGCCTTGGGCCATGTTCCGGCGATACGCCATCCAACGAACGACTTGGCCCCAGAACCGATAGTGGTAAAGGTCTTCGACGCCTTTGCGCCAACGCCAAGCACCGTCGGTTCCCATGAACAGAACTTTGCCCGCTCCATATGTTCGCGTGACCAGCAATGGTAAACGACCGAATCGATTGCTGACCTCTTGATGAACCAGCAACGTTTCCGAACCAGGTTTCGCGGCCAGCACCGGTGCGTACCACTGGAAGCCAGGCAGGTTGCCCCAGACTTCCAGGTTCTCGTCGGCGGTGTCGGCGAGTTTGGTCAGCAAGCTGCGGCGACCGAGCTGTGTGAGTTCAAAGTGTTGGGCGGTGCGTGAACCCCAACCGCCCGGTTGGCCTTCGTCGAGCGTGACTGGCAACAGATCCTTCAGTGGCGTTTCCTGCAAACTGAATTGTCGGCCTTCCCAACCGGGGATGAAGACCAAACCGCTGGCTTGTTGTTCGACCAAACCATGCAGCCATTCGCATTGTTCCATCGTCAGTTGATCGTCGTCCAAACCGACGTCGCCAAGGAAGACGACGTCGTACTTTGAAAGTTCTTCCTTTGTGTCGGGGAAGGTCGCGATGTAATCGGCGTTGCCTCCACCGCGAGCGTCGAGGCCCGGGTGAAACAGCAAGCACGAAACCTCCACGCCCGGATCACGAGACAACGCGTTTCGTAGATAGCGGTATTCCCAGCGGGGCACCGATTCGATCACGAGCACTCGAAGCTTTTCTTCTCGAATGGAGATCGGGGCGGCAATCTCATTGTTGTCGTCGAGCAGTTCGTTGGGATGTTTGCTGATCGTCAGTGTCAGCGTTTCATCGCCGAGTTCTTCCGGTTCCCAATCGACTGAATCGTTCGTGCGGCCCATCGCGGCGATGCGGATGTCCTTGGTGATCGTTTCACCTTTGGACGTGGTCATGGTGACCGTCGCGGCGTGGTCTCGTGGTAGCGAGCTTTCAACCGAAAATGGGATGCGAACCTTTTTGCCACCGATCGCAAAGGTTGGTACATCGAAACTGAGCAATTCGACATCGGGCAAACGTTCTTCGCTGCCAACGGGAACGGTGAACACGGGAACGCCCATCGATCGCAACCGGCCTGCCGCACGCACGGGCGCGTCACCTTGGTTCCAGTCTCCATCCGACGCCAACACGACGCCGAGCAAATGTGGGTGCTTGCGGACGACATCCAGCAGTGGGCTGGAAAGGTCCGTGCCTTTCTCTTCGACGAACTCAGCGGTCTCACCAGGAGCGATTCCGGCGGGGTTGGAGATCGGGTTGATGCGGTTGGGATTGTGGGGCTCTGGTTTGGTTTCCGCGAATGGTTCGATGACCACTTCGGCTCGTGACTCGAGTGATTTCCAAGCCTCCATTTGCGTCAGCGACGCGATTGCTTCTTCGCGGGTTTGAGGTTCGGATTGCACCACATCCCGCGTTTGCATGCTGCCGGAATTGTCGTACAGAACCGCGACGACGGGTTTGTCATCGGGGACGTATTGTTCAACCCATTCAGGACCGCCGAGCAAGGTTGCGGCAATCACGACGACAATCAAACGCAACGCTTCCAGCAACACGGTCGCTTTGCGGAAGTGGTTTCGCCAGCACGCGAGGAATCCAAACACGAGCGTCAACGCAATGGCCACCACCGCGATCGCGATGGTCCAAGGCGTCCAGGCAAACGAAAGCGAATGAGTTTCGATCATGCCGTGGCACCTCCGACGGATGGGGAGGCCGCTTGGGCGGATTGCCGCGGCAGACACAAGATGGCTTCACCGATCATGGCGATCAGCATCAGGATCAGGAACGCTCGCCAGACTTCATCGACCAAGGAATTGGATTCGCCCGCCGTTTGATTGACGCGTTCCAACACCAAGCCTTGAAAGAGATCGTCGATCTGAGAGTCTTGCAGCGTGTCGGTGGCGTCTTCTCCGGCGGATCGATTGATCGCGTTGAAGCGGTCGCCGTCGGCGTAGACACCTGCCGTGAAAGCGTGTTCTGTCGAGATCGAATCGTCGGGCCCTTGCAATCGTTTCCACGTCGCGGCTACTTCTGCATCGACCGTTCCCGCATCCAAGCGACCTGTGTTGGCCAGGGACGCAGCACCGGCGACCAAGGCTCGCTGGATCATCACGTAAAGCACAACGCCGTCGGATGAGAGGGTCGAATCCTTTGCCGCTGGAGTCGTGCCACAAAAGTAAACTCCGCCGCGAGGCGTGGGGACTCGGACCATGACTGGTTCGTCGTTGGACAACTTGGCAAGCGGAGTGGTTTCACCGAACAGGGCCGCCAGGCGATGCACCTTCAGCTTTCCAACCGGCAGCGACGCTCCCGCCAGTGTCTTGCCCAGCAAGTCCGCTTCACCTCGCCAGGTCGCAATCGACACGTCGTCTTTCAAGTCCGTCCATGCGGCATACGAGACGCCAAACAGTTCCGCGTTGGGATCAGGATTGTCGGGCGGGAAGAAGATCACTCGGCCGCCGCGGTCCAGGAACGATTCCAATCGTTTGCGAATTTCTGCGTTGGACGCGCCCGTGGGCAACGGGGCTTGCCACAGCAAGAGTGCGGTTTCATCCCACGCGATCGATGGCACTTCGGCGGGAAGCAGGACTTCAGCGGAAGCCTCGATGTTTGGATCGGGAGTGATCTCGGCGGCCAATCGCAGCACATTGGCAACGTCCTCGTTCGCGGACACCACCACACTCTTTCGTGGCGGTGGCTCGTCAAAGACAAAATAGTACGTGTTGTCGGCGTTGTTGCCATCGGCGGGCAACGACACGTGACCCAGCCCGCTCACTTGTTCGCGATCCAAGGGGACTCGCAAGTCCGTGAATTCACCCGACCCCGAATCGAGTGGCAGTTCGACAATCGATTCAGCTCCATCCAGATCCATGCGGATCGATGGCGCGGGTGCGTTCGCTGTGTCGCCGTTTTCAGAATCACTTTGAAGTTTGCCCGACAGCATCAACACTCGCTCATCGCCTTCGGATCGCAGGACGATGTCGTCGATGCGGATCGATCGGTTGGGCTGGTCCGTTCCCGCGACGGTCAACAGACGGAACCGGACTCGGCGTCCGAATTGGGCGAGGGCTTCGCGAAGCGTGGGCCAACGTCCGTCTCGTGATTGCCAATCGTGTTCGCGAGCGTCCGAGCAAATCCAAACGTCGGTTTGTCCCATCGAGTTGGCTTGGATGGTGTCCAGTGCCGCCAACATCATCGCGGGAATGTCAGCCGATGCATCCGAAGGTCCGGTTTGCGGAAGGTCCAGCAGTTCCTCAGGAGACGCCAGTTCTCGTGCGGGAGAGGACTCGGACGCCGCGACCGTGTTGCTGTCGATCAGCAGAACTCGACCGGCACCGAGTGTCTGCAGTGTTTCAGCGATTTGGGCGACGCCGGCTTCCAGTTTGGTTCTTGAGTCACCCGCCGCATT
This sequence comes from Rhodopirellula baltica SH 1, assembly GCF_000196115.1. Taxonomy (NCBI): domain Bacteria; kingdom Pseudomonadati; phylum Planctomycetota; class Planctomycetia; order Pirellulales; family Pirellulaceae; genus Rhodopirellula; species Rhodopirellula baltica. The sequence goes on along the minus strand of NC_005027.1, from coordinate 4,792,123 downwards.
GACGTTCATCGAAGGCGAACGATCGAGCAACACAATCGTGTTCGCGGACGAACCTCCCGAGAGCGATCCGACCAATCCGCCGCCGAGTGAACCGCTGGCGAGTGGTCGTCCGATGGCAATGATCAAGGCCAACAGAACCAGCGTTCGCAGAGCCAGGATGGCCCACTGGCGAATGCGAGCGTAACCGCGATTCATACGGTTCGCGGCCAGCAGGAACATCATCGCGGCCCACTGCGTCGTTTGATAACGACGTTGGTTGATCAAGTGGATCAGGATTGGCAGCAGAGCGATCGGCAGAGCGAACAGCATCCAGGGTTGAAGAAAGCTCATCGTCCCCCCTTTGCCATCGCGCGACGTGTCAAGAAGTTGGTGAGCACTTCGGGATAAGGTTGATCAATACTGACGCGGTGATAGTCGACACCGGAGGACACCACGATTTGCTGGAGTTGATCCAGGTAACCTCGCAAGGCGTCTTGGTAACGATCTGCGATTTCGCTTGGTTCGGCGAAGATGGCCGTGCCACCTTCCATGTCGAGAAAACGTGTGGGCCGAGAGAACTCAAAGTTCAGTTCCATCGGATCGAGCAGATGGAACAGCGACAAGTCGTGTTTGCGGAAACGCAAGTGTTCAAAACAGCTTCGCAGTTGATCGGGATCGACGAAGAAGTCGGAGATCACAATCACCATCGCGGCTTGGCGGGTTGTTTCGGCAAGTTCATGCAAGACATCGGCCAGATGGGTTTCGCCCTGGCCGCGTGTTTCTTCCAGAGCATCAAAGATGGTTTTGAGGTGAGCCGGGTTTCGGCGTGGAGGCAGGTGACCGGTGATGCCATTGCTGACACACGACAATCCCACAGCGTCACCTTGTTGCACGGCCAAGTAGCCGATGGCGGCAGCGATGCGACGAGCGTATTGCAATTTGTTGAGTTCGCCGGAGCCATATTCCATTGATCCGCTGGTGTCCAAAACCAGTTGCAATCGCAGGTTGGTGTCCGCTTCAAATTCTTTGACGTAGTAGCGATCGCTGCGGCCATGGGCTCGCCAATCCAACCGCCTGAGGTCATCGCCGGGGACGTATTTCCGGTACTCGGCGAACTCCACACTCGCGCCCCGCATGGGACTGGTGTGCCGACCAGAAACATTTCCTCGCATCGGCCTGCGCGCAAACAAAGGCAGCCCCGACAATCCTGCCAAGACAGCCGGTTCCAAAAATTCGCGAGGAGTGTGTTGTTCGGACAAAGTGCTAAACGTGAGTTGCGAGTTGCGAGTTGCGAGTTGCGAGTTGCGAGTTGCGAGTTGCGAGTTGCGAGTTGCGAGTTGCGAGTTGCGAGGAGCGAGGAGCGAGGAGCGAGGAGCGAGGAGCGAGGAGCGAGGAGCGAGGAGCGAGGAGCGAGGAGCGAGGAGCTAGGAGCTAGGAGCTAGGAGCTAGGAGCGAGGAGCGAGGAGCGAGGAGCTAGGAGCTAGGAGCTAGGAGCTAGGAGCTAGGAGCTAGTGGCTAGTGGCTAGTGGCTATTTCCCGAAGGAGCGAAGCGACACGTCGTTCCCTCTCCCCCGGCTTCCGGGGGAGAGGGCTAGGGTGAGGGGGCATCTTCAAGAACCATCATTCACCACCTCGCCATTCCTCTCCCATCGCCCGCAATATCGCCACACCAACCGCCTCGGTGTTCTCCAAGACATCCGCGTTGCAAAACCGCAAAACGATCCATCCGTCGCGGTTCAATCGAGCAGTTCGGCTCATGTCTTGTTGCTCTTGCTGTTCGTGGTAGTCGCCATCGAGTTCAACGATCAAACGTTTCTCGACACAGGCAAAGTCGGCAATGAAAGGTGGAATGGGGAACTGGCGTCGAAACTTGTGTCCGTTGAGTCGGCGGTTGCGGAGGAGTGTCCAGACGAGTGATTCGGGCTTGGTTTGGTTGGTTCGGAGTTCGCGTGTGTTTTGGGTGAGTTGAGGTGGTTGGCGGATTGGCATGGTTGGTTGGCTTTGAGAATTGGTTTGGATTCCTGTTGATCCGTGTCCCCCTCACCCTTGCCCTCTCCCCCGGAAGCCGGGGGAGAGGGGACATCGCGTCGCTGACGCTCCTTGTTTTTCCTAACAGCTAACAGCTAGTAGCAAGCAGCTACTACCTAGCCTTCCTCCTCCAGCAATCTTGCGACGATGTCTCGGGCGGTCATGCCTTCGGCTTGGGCGGCGAAGGTGGTGATCAGTCGGTGTGTCAGAACGGGCTGAGCCACCGCACGAACGTCCTCGGTGCGAACCATGTAGGAACCTTCCAGTGCGGCTCGTGACTTGGCACCCAAGATCAAATCCTGGACCGCTCGCGGACCAGCACCCCAGGACACCAACGGCAGCAACCATGAGGGAGCGGTTCCGCCGGCCGGGCGAGTTTTGCGGACCAGTTGGGCGGCTTCCGTGTAGATGTGATCGGGCACCGGGATCCGCCGCACCAAGTCCTGATTGGCGATGATGTTCTCGGCCGTCATCAAGTGTTGAAGCTCTGGCAAGCGTCCACCCGTCGTCGTGCGAGCGATCGCGATTTCTTCTTCTTCGGATGGGTAGTCCAGTTCGATCAACGCCATGAAGCGATCCAGTTGAGCTTCCGGCAACGGGTACGTACCTTCTTGTTCGACTGGGTTTTGTGTTGCCAAAACCATGAACGGTGGGGGCAGGTCAAAGCCTTTGCCAACAACGGTGATGCGTTGTTCCTGCATTGCTTCCAGCATCGCGGCTTGGGTCTTGGGTGGTGCCCGGTTGATTTCATCGGCCAACACGATGTTCGCAAACACTGGCCCATGAGCGAACTGGAATTCACGACGTCCGTCGCCGTTGTCTTGCAGGATGTCGGTGCCCGTGATGTCCATGGGCATCAAGTCCGGAGTGAACTGAATGCGATTGAATTTCAAAGACATCGTTTCGGCGAGCTTGCTGACCAGCAGAGTCTTGGCTAGTCCAGGAACTCCCATCAACAAAGCGTGCCGTCGAGCGAACAGGCAGACCAACAACAGGTCCACCGTTTCGCGTTGGCCAACGATCACGCGAGCCAGTTCGTCTCGAAGTTGCTGCGTCAATCGTCCGAGTCGGTCGACTGCTTGGACGTCGTCATCGCTCAGCGATGGTTCGGTCACCGTGGAAGCGGATGAGTTGTTGGACACCACCGATTGCGACATCTGAATTTCCTGTCGTGAACTTTGTACAAGCCAGCGGGATACTATAACCGCCCAAGAGGTGCCGCCGCAAAGATCGCAGTCAACTTTTATAGGTTCAGCGTCAGTAATTGATGCCGCGCGAATCACCTCATTTGGGACGTGGTTCAAAAAAGGGAATTCGATGAAACTCCAAAAACACTTCGCTTTTAGGCGGTTGAACGGCACACAGTGGTCGCTGGAATTCGATAGGCTAGCTGATGAAACCTTTATGAAACTGCCTTCGAAACCACCATGATTTTCATCCGGAGATTCGCTGTGATGTGGGACACTCCTCAATCTGCCAGTCGTTCGTTCACCACTCGAACGCCTTGTCCATCGAATTGGGCAATCCGCTGCCGAACGCTCAAACAGTTTGGTTTGGGCCGTCGACGCTCGATTGTGGTCGTAATGGCAATGATTGTGTTGCTGACAATCAGTGGCGGACACAACGCCATTGCACAGGATCAACTGATTCCGTTAGGCGGAGCGAAGGATTTGTTGGCACCATCGGAGGCGCCAAGTGACATTGGGGGGCGATACGTTCACGATGACTCGATTGGGTTCGTGTCTTTGTCGCCATCGCATTGGTGGGACAACGATATGTTCCGGTTGTATCCCACCGAAATTCTTCGTGTGCAGGCAAAAGAAACCATTGGAATCGATCCGGACGACATACGAGACGTTCAGGCCACGTTTGGATTGTCGTTCGAAACCGGTCAACCATTGTTCTCCGCCGTTGTCCAGCTCGCAGGAAAGGTCGACGGAAAAGTATTGAAGGAGGCGTTGGATTTGGATCCGCGTCCGATCAAGGTCGGTGAACACACGGCTGTGCGAGTGAATGGCTCCGTTCCGATGGTGCTGAGCCGACTGGAATCGAACGCGAAATTTGGCGATGGTGAAGAAGGCGAGATTTGGTACATCGGGTCGCCGGATTGGCTGATCGAAACCGCTGCTGCTCAGGCCAAGGTTGATGAGTCAGAGCGTGGTCCTTTGCCGATTCGATTGGCATCGCTGCCGAAACGCGACGGGATCTCGGCGGTGGTGGAAATGAAAACGATTCGTCCAATCGTCAGCGGCTTTGCAATGAATGCCGCGACTCAACTGCCGCACCGTCTGCAACCCCTCGGGCAAATCCCCGGACTGACCGACGCGGTTCTTTTGCATGTGGATCTGAAGGGAGAAGCAGTCTCATTGGACTTGACTCTCGTGGGTATCGACGAGTCCGCTGCTGAACAGATCGAAGGAATTATGAAAGATTCGTTGATCGAAGCTCAAACTTTGGCGATGACTTCGATCCAACAAAATCTTGAGCAATCGGACATGTCGCCCGCGATGCGGGAGGCGGTGCAGTCTTATGCCGCTCGGATCTCCGCGATGGTGTTGCAGTCTGTTCAGCCATTGCGGATCGAACGCGATGTCACCATTCAAACGGAATCAGAATTGAGTGTCGCCTCGACAGGAGTCCTGGTCGGGCTTTTGTTGCCGGCTGTTCAAGCGGGCCGCCAAGCCGCTCGCCGGATGCAGTCGTCCAACAACGTCAAGCAAATCATGTTGGCGATTCACAACCATCATGCCGCATACAATCAGCTGCCACTCTCGGCGATCGGCGATGATGAGGGCAACCCTTTGCTGAGCTGGCGGGTGAAGTTGCTGCCGTTTCTCGACGAGATGGAGCTCTATCAGCAGTTTCATTTGGACGAACCGTGGGACAGCGAACACAATCTCCAGGTCGCCCAGCAAATTCCCGCCGTCTACGAATCAATCGGGCTGCAAGTGCAGCCTGGCCACACGATCTACCAGGCCGTGGTCGGTGAAGACATTGGCATGAGACCAATGCAGGAGACAAAATTTCGCGACTTTTTGGATGGGTTATCCAACTCGATTCTCGTCTTGGAAGCAGATGCAGACGAAGCGGTCTTTTGGACGCAACCAACAGACATCACCATCGATCTGAACAACCCGTTGAACGGATTGGGGCATGCTCGGACCGGCGGGTTCCATGTCGGGATGGGAGATGGTGCGGTGAAGTTCATCACCGAGAACATCGACCCTCAGCTTTTTAGAAAGTTGCTGACAAGAGCCGGCAAGGAACCGGTGGACATCCCATAGCGGATTGTATTCGCTTGCTTTGCCGCCTCTTTAGATGTCGCCTAGCGGTCTGCTGATTCAATGAGCCGTACCACGTTAGCGGCGGTTAGTCAGAAGCCGTCCGAGGCTAACGTCCATCGGCTTATTGTTGTCATTCGGTATGCGACTGAATCAACAGGCTGCTAGGTCGACACAGTCGCCTTGGCATTTAGCGCCACCGGCTGTGCCGCACTGCATCCGCATCCACTGCCGCATTGTTGCAGTCGTTTTTCGATTTGCAGCGATGTCGGCGTGGTGGCCAAACCGCCCAATGCCGTGCAGCGATGTTCTCGCGGCATTCGCTCGGAGACTCGGCGTGCCGCGTCGATGGTTTCGTCCAGTGGAATGACGGGATCAAATCCTGCCAAACACATGTTGGCACATGAAATCGCGTTGCTGGCGGCGATCACGTTCTTGCCCAAGCATGGGACTTCCACACGATTGGCAACCGGGTCGCAAATCAGACCCAGCATGTTTTGCAGTGCCATCGATGCGGCGCCGGTGGCTTGCGTGGTCGTCCCTCCTGCCATCGTGACCAAGGCGGCTGCGGACATCGCCGCGGCTGAACCACCTTCGGCTTGGCATCCACCGACTTCGGCAGCAAAGCTCCAGGCGGTCGCGATGAACACGCCGATCAATCCAGCTGCGAGAAACGCTTTGGCGATCTCTTCATCGGAGAGTGACAGCGTTTCGCCCATCGCCAAGCAAGTTGCTGGCAACGCGGCGCAGGCTCCCGCAGTGGGTGCGGCGATGATCACGCCCATCGAACTTTTCACTTCCATCATCGCGGTCGTGTAAAGCACGATTTGATTGAGTGCACCCGCATCAAGCAATTGTCCCGATTGCAGCTTGTCTCGGAAGCCGCCGGACTGGTATCCGAGCACTCGGTCGGCATACTCGGTTCCGTTCAAACCAGACTCAATGCTGGTGCGAGCGATTTGGACGATCTCGATCATGCGGTCCAAAACTTCTCGCTCGGTCAGTCCGCCTCTCTGCATTTCGTATTCAACCGCCCACTTCCAGAGTGGCTTGGAATCGACGTCCGCTTGCGATGTCAGTGTGTTGCAATCTTGGAATGGAATGTCTGCGTTGGGACGCGAGCGGATGGGCAGAACTGGTGCCAGACGAACAATTGGCTCAGGGCTGTCCCATGGAAGTGCTCTTTGTAGCGTCGAGGGTTCCAGTCGTTGACTGGATTGAATCTGCAGCATCACGTTTTGATCGGATGTCCGGACATGGACATGATCTGCCAGCAGTTCTTTCGCGAGCGATTCGCAATCCAGGGTTTGGATCGTATCGTCCGAGGCGGGTTCATTGAGACGAACCAGGGTCTCGTCGAAGCCACCGTCCATGGAGACATCAAAGTCGTCGATCGAGGTGACTTCGATCATGCCGCCGCCGGTGGAGATCGCAATCAGCGTGTGTGATTCTTGTTCGCCGCAAACGGTCAGGCGATACGTATTCGGGTGAGCGTCACCGTAGTCGCCGTATTCGAATTCAAACGCGATCCCATTGTCGATCAGATGCTGTCGCGAATTTGGTAAGCGTTCGTCGTGGGCTTCCCATCCGAGCAGCCCGCCGAACAATCCCATGTCGGACCCTTGGCTAGTGTGGGTCGCGGGAAGCGATCCCGATTCATCGAACTGAATCAGCACATGTTGCAGGTCGCCACCCACCAAGTCGCGGGCCAGACGTCCGATTCGCAGAGCCGCTGCGCAGTGCGAACTGCTGGGACCACGCATCACTGGGCCGATGACGTCATTGAAGATGCTGACGGTCATGGGATCGCTCAAATGCAGCAAGAAGTGAAAAGGAGGAAGCGGTGACTCTGACTCAATTGACTTGCTGCGTCAAATTAATCATGGAAAACCGAATGCGGAAGGAAGCTTGTTCGCCCTAACGGATTGATTCGGGAGTCGTCGGCGTTGTGCGTTTGGTTCTCGCACGCAAAGCCAATTGAAGCGGCGGAAATGCCATTTCGTCGAGATGTCACGCAAACCGATGATTTGTGCGAAAAATGCCCCGGCCGCTCTAGAAGAACATCTGCTGGGTGAGTTTCTGGTTCTTCGAAGGGGAGACCCGAAGTGGTTGCGTCGCTAGATGGCGGTCGGCACAGATCAGGTGCAGTCGATCGCCCAGACACTGGCGGTGGGTTCGCAGGGCGACGTCCGGATCATTGTTTTCATCAGACAGGTGAGCCAAACAGGCCCACTGCAGATGGTCGCTCGCGTGCGAGATCACTTCGGCGGCTTCGCGGTTGGAGATGTGCCCGCCGGATCCCGAGATGCGGTCGCGAAGAAATTCAGGGTAGCCCGAAGTGGCCAACATGTTTTCGTCGTAGTTGCTTTCAATGAACAAGGCATCGAGCGTGTTGACGCTGGCGAGCATGTCATCAAAGACGCATCCCAAGTCCGTCCACAATCCAAACCGAGAGCACCCGTTGTCGAGCGTGAAGGCGGCCCCGTCGACACCATCGTGTGGCGTCGGCATCGTCTCGATCGCGGTCTCACCGATCGTGAACGTTTCGCCAGGAACGAAATGTTGGATGTCGTGAACGGGGCCGAGTGGAACGCGACGCTCAGTTGATCGCAAGGTTCGGCGGCTGATGTGAATCGGCACGTTGAGCTTGCGATTCAGGACGCCTAAACAGCCGATGTGGTCGCGGTGATCGTGGGAGATCACGATGGCGTCAATTTCTGATGCGTCGCGTCCGGCTTCGTTCAGCCGAGTTTGCACTTTTCGGAAACTGATTCCCGCGTCAAAGAGCACGCACTCCGAGCCCGTGTCGACGAAGACACAGTTGCCGCTGCTTCCTGATTGCAAACACAGAACATCCATGCGAGCAATCGTAACAGGTTCTCAAGCGACGCAGGAGCGCTGTTTGTTGCCACCACGGTCAAAATCAACCGAGTGGTTTTAACGGGCCGTGGTTCGTTGCCGCACCGCCGGTGATTGTGGCGAACTTTCGTCAGTCCTTGGACTTTGGCTTCGACTTTTTCGCTTTGCTATCGCTCTTGGGTTCCGACTTGGGTTTGTCGGCGCTCTGTCCCTTTTTGTAGCTCTCGCTGCGATAGTCGGTTTGGTAGAAGCCGCTGCCTTTGAAGACGATCGCAGCCCCGGTTCCAAACTGACGTTGCAGTTTGTTCTTTTTGCATTCCGGGCACTTCTTCAGCACTTCGTCGTTGATGCCTTGGAACACTTCCAACTCGTGACCACAAGCTTCACACAAATAATCGTAAGTCGGCATAGGAAAGGATGAAAAGAAGAAAGGTGGAGGTGAAAAACGAAAGACGATTCAGGTGGGGTCCGTCGATTGATTAAGGCCGTCGACTGAGGTGGTGGGTTACGCCGAGCCATCGCCGGTGCTGACGACGACTTGAGCCGGACGCACAACGCGGTCGTGCATTTGGAATCCAGGCGTCGCCACGTGAGCGACCATGCCCGATGCAATCTCGGGGTGAGGCATCTGCGAAATGGCTTCGTGGAAGTTCGGGTCGAACAGTTCGCCTTCGGCGGGGATCTCTTTGATCGCGTGTTTGGCCAACACGTCATCGAGCTGTTTGCGAACCATCGAAACGCCTTCGACCAATCCGGCCGCCGATTCGCCGTCACCGGCGGTGGTTGCCGCCTCGATCGCCCGCAGCAAGTTGTCGCGGACTTGCAGGATATCGGTAACCAGTGGCATTCCAGCGAACTTCAATTGTGCTTCGGTGTCGCGGCGCAGGCGTTTGCGAAAGTTCTCCGCTTCGGCTTGCGCTTGCAAAACGCGTTTGCTGGCTTCTTCGACTTCACCACGCAGACGCGTCATTTCTTCGTCGCGAGTTTCTTCGCCGGCTTCCGCGAACGCTTCGTCGTTAGCCGCCGTTTCGCCTTCAAAGGAAACGGTTTCCTGCGGGTCGAATTGTTCGTCTTCGGATTGAAGTTCTTCGTTGGGTTGTTCGTTCATGAGTCTTTCTCCGTGTCGGTCGAGCCGGTGCCGGCTTCTTCCGGTTCGGGGTCAAAAAAGTGACGAAGTTTGTCGAGAAACGAGGTGCGTTCGGGAAGCACCGAATCGTGATCGAGTTCGGCCAGTTCGCGAAGCAGTTTTTGTTGTTTGTCGCTGAGCTTTTTGGGGACTTCGATGAAAATCTGAACCAGCAAGTCGCCGGTGCGTCCACTGCGAGGATCAACGATGCCTTGCCCGCGAACGGTGAAGACGTGACCGGTTTGTGTGCCGGCGGGAACGGTTAATTCGTGCGGCCCATCAAGAGTCGGCACGTTGATTGTTGCCCCGAGCGCGGCTTGGGCGTACGAAATGGGCATCTGCAAAATCAGATGCTGGCCTTCGCGTTTGAACAGGTTGTGTTCTTTGACGGAGATGAAGCAGTAGCAGTCGCCATTGGGGCCGCCATCGGGGCTGGGTTCGCCTTCGCCCTGCAAGCGGACTCGCATGCCGTCGTCGACCCCGGCAGGGATCTCGACGTTCATCTCGGCTTTTTCGTTTTGCGTTCCAGTGCCGCGGCATTTACCACACGGTTCGCCGATTTGTTTGCCGGCACCTTTGCAGGTTGGGCAAGTCGTTTGGACACGCAAGATGCCCGCTGACTGGATGACTTGTCCTTGTCCGCCGCACATGGTGCAGGTGACCGGTTCGCTGCCCGCGGCGGCACCGCTGCCGTCACAGGTATCGCACGAAACGCGGCGACGGAACACGATGTCTTTGTGGCATCCGCGGGCGGCTTCTTCCAGCGTCAGTGTGACGTCGCATCGAACATCGGCACCGCGTCGAACGCGACGTCGTCCGCCGCCACGACGGGAGCCTCCGCCAAAGAAGTCACCAAAGCCGCCGCCGAACAGATCGCCGAAAGCTTCGAAGATGTCTTCGACGTCGCCGTATTGTTGTGTGGCGCCTTCGACCCCGGCATGACCGTATTGGTCATAGCGAGCTCGTTTGTTCGCATCGCTGAGGACTTCGTAGGCTTCGGTTGCTTCTTTGAATTTCGCCGTCGCGGATCCGTCGTCTCGATTGCTATCGGGGTGATACTTGATAGCAAGTTTGCGATACGCGCGATCGACCTGCTGCTTCGTGGCCGTTCGTTCGACCTTCAGCACTTCGTAGTAGCAGGTTTTGGTGGCCATGAGAAATCAAACAGTGGAGTGTTCGTGGTCAGTGATCGCCTCGGCGTCGGTTGTTTCGCCGGTCCATTTGGGACCTGGCGAACGGACGCTTGGAGGGTCATGAAAACGGGCCGCTCACCGAAGGCGAACGGCCCATTAAAAATATGTCGTGCGAAGTTAGGTTCAGCGATTAGCTGACCATGCCTTCGACAGGACGCTTGTCTTTGTCTTCTTGCTCGAAGTTGGTGACCAAGGCTTCGGTCGTGAGCAACAAGCCTGCGATGCTGGCAGCGTTGGTCAATGCGGTGCGAACCACTTTGACGGGATCGATGACGCCAGCTTTGACCATGTCGGTGTATTCGCCCGTGTGAGCGTTGAAACCGATTTTGGGGTCATTCTTTTGCAGGACTTCGTCGACCACAACGCTGCCGTCGATGCCGCCGTTGTCGGCGATTTGACGCATGGGAGCGTCCAAGGCACCCAAGACAATGTCGACGCCGATCTTTTCGTCGCCCTTGGCTTTCTTCTTGGCAGCTTCCACCGCTTCGCGGCAGTGAACCAAAGCCACACCACCACCGGGCAGAATGCCTTCTTCGACTGCAGCACGGGTTGCGTGCAAAGCGTCTTCCAAGCGAGCCTTGGTTTGCTTCATTTCAGCTTCGGTTTCGGCACCGACGCTGATGACAGCCACACCGCCGGCCAACTTGGCCAAACGCTCTTGGAACTTTTCCTTATCGTAGTCGCTGTCCGTTTGCTCGATTTGAGCGCGGATTTGAGCGACACGTTTGTCGATGTCTTCGCGTTTGCCAGCACCTTCGACGATGGTCGTGTTCGACTTGTCGACGGTGACTTTCTTCGCGCGACCGAGGTGTTCCAAGGTGACGTTCTCGAGCTGCATGCCGAGGTCTTCGCTGATCAGCGTTCCGCCGGTCAGAGTTGCGATGTCGCCCAACATGGCTTTGCGGCGATCGCCGAAACCAGGAGCCTTGACCGCACACACGTTCAGCGTGCCACGCAGTTTGTTGACCACCAGCAACGTCAATGCTTCCGCGTCGACGTCTTCAGCGATGATCAGCAAAGGCTGGCCGGTTTGAGCGGTCTTTTCGAGCAACGGCACGAGGTCGCGAATGTTGCTGACCTTCTTTTCGTACAGCAACACGAGTGCGTCTTCGAGGCTCGCTTCCATCGTGCTGGAATCGGTGATGAAGTAAGGCGAAACGTAGCCTTTGTCGAACTGCATCCCGTCGACGTATTCGACTTCGGTGTTGCGGCTCTTGCCTTCTTCGACCGTGATGACGCCGTCTTTGCCGACTCGTTCCAATGCGTCAGCGAGCAATTCGCCGATCACGTTGTCGTTGTTGGCCGAGATTGCACCGACATGAGCGACTTCTTGTTTGCCGCTGACGGGGCGTCCCATTTCAACCAGTTGATCGCAAGCGGCTTCGACAGCCTTTTCGATCCCGCGACGAATCGCGGTTGGGTTGCTACCGGCAACGATGTTTCGCAGACCTTCTTTGAAGATCGCACGAGCAAGCACGGTTGCGGTGGTGGTTCCGTCGCCGGCCAAGTCGCTGGTCTTTTGAGCGACTTCGATGACGAGTTTCGCACCCATGTTCTCGAAGCGGTCTTCGAGTTCGATTTCCTTGGCGACGGTCACACCGTCTTTGGTCACGGTTGGACCGCCGAAGGATTTATCGATGATCACATTCCGGCCGGTAGGACCCATCGTCGTTGCGACGGCCTTGGCCAGTTTTTCCACGCCGGCCAACATGCGGGCCCGAGCGTGATCCTCAAAAAGCAATTGTTTTGCCACGACTGAATTCCTCGTAGATGTTTTGGGGTGAAAGAACGAACCGGATCAGCCGATCTTGGCCAAAATGTCACTTTCACGAAGAATCTTCATTTCGTGTCCGTCGACTTCGATTTCGCTTCCGCCGTACTTGCCGTAGATCACGACGTCGCCGACCGAAACGCTCAGTTCACCGCGGTTGCCGCTATCGAGCAATTTGCCAGGTCCAACAGCGACGACGGTGCCGCGTTGTGGCTTTTCTTTTGCCGAGTCGGGAAGCACGATGCCGCCAGCGGTGGTTTCTTCGGCTTCGCTGGGTTGAACCACAACGCGATCATCGAGAGGACGCAGGTTGATTTTTTTGGCAGTGGCCATGAGTTGATTCCTGTGAGTTGAAAGTTGATTTGAAATTGGGTGTGGGAAAAGGATTGAAAGAGGGACGCGGAAAGCGGCTTACATCATGCCGCCCATTCCACCCATGCCTCCCATTCCTCCCATGCCACCCATTCCCATGCCGCCCATGTCTGGCATTCCGCCACCCATGCCGTGATCGTGATGATCGCCACCGGCTGGTTCTTCTTCGACGGGGATTTCGGTGACCAAAGATTCGGTGGTCAACAACAAAGCGGCAACCGATGCTGCGTTGGTCAGCGAGGTGCGAACCACTTTGGCGGGGTCAACGATGCCGGCAGCAACGAGATCGCAGTACTTGTCTGCGTTGGCGTCGTAGCCTTCCGTCTTGCCCTTCATTTGAAGCACGCGGTTGACGACGACGGCTCCGTCGAGGCCAGCGTTGTTGGCGATCGCACGCATTGGCTGGTCGAGCACGTTGCGGATGATTCGCACGCCGAGTTTTTGATCGCCTTCGGTTGCTTTTTCCAGTTTTTCAACAGCAGCACGGCATCGAAGCAGTGCGGTTCCGCCGCCGGGGACGATGCCTTCTTCGAGTGCAGCTTGTGTTGCGGCACGAGCGTCGTCGATGAGTGCTTTGCGTTCCTTCATCTCGGTTTCGGTTGCGGCACCAACGTTGATTTGAGCCACACCGCCGGCGAGTTTCGCCAGACGCTCTTGCAGTTTTTCGCGATCGTAATCGCTGTCAGTCGCTTCGATTTCGCGACGGATTTGAGCGACACGGCCTTCGATGTCAGCTTTCTTGCCAGCACCGCCGACGATGGTGGTCGCTTCGCTGGTGATGCGAATTTGTTTGGCACGACCGAGGTCGGAAACCTTGACGCTTTCCAGGTCGATGCCGAGGTCCTTGAAGATCGCCTTGCCGCCGGTCAGGGCAGCGATGTCGCCCAAGATGGCTTTGCGGCGATCGCCGTAGCCAGGAGCCTTCACAGCACAAGCCGACAGGATGCCACGCATCTTGTTGACAACCAAAGTGGCGAGAGCCTCGCCTTCGGTGTCTTCGGCGATGATCAGCAATGGCTTCTTGGCTTTGCTGATGGCTTCCAGCAACGGAATCATCTTCTTGTTGTTGCTGATCTTTTCTTCGAACAACAGGATGTAGCAGTCATCCAGTTCAACGGTGACTTCGTCTTGGTTGGTGACGAAGTGAGGCGACAGGAATCCGCGATCGAATTGCATGCCTTCGACAACGTCGACGTAAGTCTCGTTGCTGCGGCCTTCTTCGACCGTGATCACGCCGTTCTTGCCGACCTTGGTGAAGGCGTCAGCGAGGACGTCACCAATTTGTGGGTCGTTGTTACCAGCGATCGTGGCAACTTGCTTGATGTCGCTCTTGCTCTTTTCGTTGATCGGGGTCGCCATTTTGGCGATTTGAGCGATCGCGGTGTCGACAGCTTTTTGAATGCCGCGCGAGAGTGCCATTGGGTCGGCACCGGTGGCGACCATTTTCAGGCCTTCGCGGAAGATGGCTTCGCTGAGCACAGTGGCGGTGGTGGTGCCGTCGCCAGCGACGTCGTTGGTCTTGCTGGCGGCTTCTTTGACCAATTGAGCGCCGAGGTTTTCGAATGGATCGTCCAGTTCGATGTCTTCGGCGACGGTCACGCCGTCCTTAGTGACTTTGGGCGAACCCCATCCTTTGTCCAGAACGGCGTTACGGCCGCGAGGGCCAAGTGTGCTGCGGACGGCACGGGCCAGCTTGCTGACTCCGGCAAGCAATGGGCCGCGTGCGTCATCGTCGAAAACGATCTGCTTTGCCACGATGTAGTTCTCCTGAGGTGGTTTGGATCCGAGAGGCTCGCGGTTGATGGGCGGATCGCAAAGGTGCGAGCCCGAGGCGGCCACGGATTCGATGCCAAGAGGGAAAGAGACGGGGGAATGTGTTCGGGTCGAGCGAACGTGTTCGGCACGTGTGCCGCACGATGAGGAACTGAGTCGATGGATCCAGTTCGGCCATTCGGGCATGAACGCGTTCGTTGGGGCTCGCAGGTAGCAATCGCCGTACCGCAGGCTTGTTTTTTGTTGCAAGTGTCGATTTCAGAAAGAGTTAGGCGAATTGTCGGTTTGTCGGCCGATTGTCGCTTGGCTCGATCGATGAGCGTTGGTTGCCAACGTGGCAGGGGGCATTCCGCGAGCGTGAAATCTCCACGTGTCCGGTCAGGATCTTTCCCAACCGATGCAATCGTTTCGACCGGCAGCTGACGGCCCGAAATGCTTGCCAAGCGAATAACTGCAGCTCAAGAATCATTGACCTTTTGGCTTTCAAAACCTTCACTTGTGGCAACTGCGCGTCGTTGCGTGGTGTTCGAAGAGTTGTGTTCGTGACTGTTCCGGTCCGCAATCTGCGGTGGCTTCAGTCCGTCCCGCCCAAAATGATTCAAACCTGATTGGTTGTGCCGATGCGTTGGTGTCATCGCCGATATGTCCTCCCGTTTGTCGTCCTGAGCCAGTTTGTGGGCTCGTTTGCCACGCCCTCTGTCAACGCTTGTTGTTTGACGGATTGGCTGTATGGCAAACAACCCGCTTACGTCGCCGGCTACGCACCGGTTGTGGGTGCGCCTGTCACGACGATCACGACCACACCCGGAATCACCACGGGGGCTCCCGCGATTGCGCCGCCTCCGGGTTACGCGGCCAACTACCCGGGCTACACCGCCGGTTACACGCCTCTGATGACTGCCGCACCCAATTCTTCGGTGTTACCGCTGAATCCTGCCAGCATCTACGCGCCGTCTCAGCCTTATTCATTGCAGCGACCTGCCTACGGAGCTGTTCCGCTGGACAACCCCTCGGTGTACACGGGACTGCCGACAGTGAGCTCGCCAGTCGTCGCCGGCTATCGCGGTGCGGTCTCGACCGGAAGTCCGTTCTTGGGAACGGGCAATGTGTATCCAAACAGCAGCTACGCGACGAATGTCGCTGGTGTCCAGCCTGTCACGGCCTACCGACCAGCAGCCGGCTATCCAGCGACAACCGGCTATCCGACTCCGATCCGAAGCGGTTTGTCTCGATTCTTCAATTCGTTGCTCGGCACCGGCTACCGCAGTTCGTATTACACCGCACCGATCACTTACTACCGGCCCGCCACGACTTTGGACCCCGTCACCGGGACTACCGTCACTGTCCAGCGTGCTTGTGAGTCGACGGTTCAGCAATTGCAACGAACGCCGTACACAACCTTCCAAGGCTTGGCATCGCAACCCGCCATGGTGCCGTCCACCACGATTGATCCGTGCATGACCACAGTCGATTCGTGTGGTGTCGCAACTTCGGCTGCACCGGTGACCAGCCCCTATGGCGCATCGCCTTATGCTGCTTCGCCATACACGCAGTCGGCACCTATCGATTCTTACGCGGCACAGCCAAGTTGGGGCAGTCCCTCCGCTTCTTCGATTCCGAGTTCGATCGATCCGGGTGGCTACGGCGGAGTGGCACAAACCAGCGACTTGCAACCAATGGCACCGCCGGTTTCGACTCCATCGAACTTGCAACCATTCGATGCTCAGCAACAAACGCTTTCTCCATTGACGGGTTCGCCCTATGCAAGCGAAGCTCCATCGGAGTCCCAGTCTTCGCCATCGGATCAGCCTCCGGCAACGCAGTATCGTTACAGCATTGAACCGCCCGCTCGGTCCAATAATCAGGCGGATGAACCAAGCCAAGCCGAAGACAACTATCCAAACGATGTCTACGACAGTTATCGCTATCAGCCTGAGCCAGAAGAGCAGGGCGATGCTGAAGAGAGCGAACAAAATTCGCTGGATGACTACCTCAGCCGAAGCCGACAAGAGGTTCTTCGCGATCGCGAAGATCTGCGTCGATTGACGTCTGGAAACGTTTCCGCAGATCCATCCGCCGCACCACGCGTGCGTCCGATCCCAGCACCGGAAGGTTACCGTCACGCATTCGATGACCGCAGCATGGATTCCGCTGCACCGGTTGCTCGTCCGAGCACCGCACCGGTTCGTTCGATCCCATCGCTGTCGCCACCATCGACTTCGGAAACGGGGCAGTTGCGAGCACCAGATTTGTTGCCAGCTTTGCCACCGCCGCCACGCACTGGTGGCGGAGCCTACGAACAGGCCCAATCGCGGCTGGATTCTTCGATGGAAGACGAAGGGCCGGTCCAGTGGGGATACAAAGTTCGCGAAGCTTCGTTGACCGAGCGTCGACCATCGATGCCAAAGACCGCTGCTTTGACAGAAACTGTTGGTGACTATCAACCTGTTCGTCAGCCCGTCCGTCAACCGACGCAGGAACGCCCTACTCGCGTTCAAACACGTCGACCTGCCATGGCGCCAGTCAACGCAGCACCCCGAGTTCAGCAGCCTGCTAAGCCAAAAGCTACTCAGCATCAAGAGTCGGGTTGGCACGCGCTGGATCGCTGATCGTCCGATGCGATGGTCTGGTTTGTTGATGGTGCAAACCGGATCATTCGCTTGCGAATCAATCGACCAGCGAATGTGAAGTTTGGTTTGGTTTTGGCAATCAGATCAGAGATTCACTCGGCGGAATCGAGCCGCACGATCGAGCTTTCTTCATCGAGCTCGATCTCTTCATCCAGCTCGAAGTCATCGAAGCTCTGGGCCCCCGACGTGGCCATTGCGAACTCAAAGTTGCCTTCGCCGAGGGTGTTGAGCATGCGGTTGTAGATCTGAGTTTGCCGGCCCATGTCGTCGTACGGGCCCGCGATGTAGGTCGGTTTCCCGTCCATGCCAAAGGAGATTGCATCTCCCACCGATGCGGGTTCGATGTTGTGCCAAAGTGGCGCGTACTTGCTGTAGTCGGGGTGCGGTTGCAGACCGCATGATTCGGCGTACGCGATCGCGGCTTCCACCACCCCGCGAGCGAATTCAGGCTCGCACGGTTGCAGCATCTGACGCGACTGCATGTCCGTGATCACATCGCTGTATTCGGTCAGGGTGCGGTAGTTCCCGGCCACGTCTTTAACGCCCATGCAGCCCAGGTCCACCAGGAAGAACGCCGTGGCGATTTGGCTGCCGGGGGCAATTCGCGAAAGCATCACGTGCCCAATCGCGGGAGTGGTTGGGTTTTGCATCAGCAGGTTACCGCTGATCATGCAGTCCTTGATTGTCCCGGTGGCGGCGGCTCGCATTTTGCCTGCCATCGACGCCATCATCTGCTGCTGGCGAGCGAGTTCCTTCTTTTTGCGTTGCTCTTTGGCTTTCTGTTTGGCCAGCTTCTTTTGCTTTTGTTGTTCTGATTTTGCCATCGTTGATCCTCCGTGTTTGAGCAGGTTTTTTTCACTCGTTCGAGCGCGCCGCTAGTCTAGCGAACTTGACTCGCCAGACGAGAGACCTGTTTTGCCTGATTGGACTAACTTTCCCAACTCGCCAGTTGGTTCGCCCATTGGTTCAGTCGCGGTCGATGCTTCTCGATCATCGCCAACCCCGTCAGCAGTAGCAGTCCCGTTGTGATTCCAAACGCCCACCAAGGCCAAACGGCATCGATCGCTTGAGTCGAATGCCAAACCATGCTGGTCACGCCGAGGAACACAAAGATCGTGCCCAGGTAGAGGAAAGGTTTGACTCGCAGAATCACGCCGAGTGCCATCCCCGCCAGTGCAAGCAGCACCAAAATCACCGGTCCCCAAAGCGAACGACCAACTTCCGATAGCAGCATGTCAGCCGTGCTGCTGAGATAGATCACCAAGGTGCACGCATATCGGATTGCCGATCCCATGGCCGCTTCCAAGCGATCGCGTTGCAAATGAGCGACCAGCAAAACGCAAACGGCAGGCGGAATCAGCCAGGCTTGCGGGTGAGTGATGAAGTCCCAGCCTGGCACCTGGGTCAACGTGACCCACAGCGCCGCGTTGGCGAGCACCACCGTCGCGACTCGCGGCAACCCGTTCTTCCACAGCAGCGACATCATGCCGTAATAAATCGCACCGACCAGCAGCAAGCCTTGATAGGAAGTCGTGCCTCGGAAGAAGGTCCACGACCAAGCTTCCGACTGTGTCACCACCGCGTACGAACCGCTCAGCCAGAACCCGACGACCGGAATCATCGGCAGGAACATGGAGGTGCGACGCATCACGTCGGCCAGCACTTGGTCGCCTCGACGGATCGCCCACTGAGTCAGGCCAACGCTGGCAAATGCGATCACCATCACCACGTATGGCCAGACTTGCCGCAGTCCCAAGAACGCGATTCCGGTTCGGCAGAGAAACAGATGCAACCAAGTCGTCGCTGCGACTCCTTGTGCGACATACAGCAACCATTTGCGTTGTGAGTCGGTGAGTCGCACGTTTTGGATTGCGTTTGGCAATCGTGAATTGGGGCCGGTCAAAACCGCCAACACGCCCGCCATTGCCGCCAGTCCGCCCAGCGTGATCGCGACCGCAATCACGACTGGCATGCTGATTCCAGGAATGCCAACCACCGATTTGCGAACCGCGGTTTCCAAAGCCAGCATGATGATCAGTGATCCGATGGAGACGATGCCTGATATCAACCCACCGCGGGTTGTCGCTTCGCTCCAGCGGTCCATGAACGGACCTTTGAACAACTTGGGAATCGCCAGCAGCAACACAGCCACCATCAAGACACCCGCGATCAGCAAACGCATCACGGCAATCAGGGCAGGGTGCTTCAGAGGCAGTCCAGTCAGCACGGCCATCAACGCGACCGACCAAAGCACGATGCCAACGGTGATGTGACGGCGTCTGGCAGTGGTCGCTGGATCGCTGGCGAGGTTCCTTTCCGACAATTCGAAGAACACCCACGCCAGGGCTCCCGTCGTGAGGATGCAAATGCGCGGCCATGGTTCGCTGATGTGGTCGACCAACAACCAGCACGCCAGCAGCGAACTCAAGCCGACCCAGATCAAAGTCACTCGTTCGAGAGAACCAGCCAACTGCAGGCGAGCTTGTCCGATCAGCGATGACCCATACGTCCAAGCCACCAATGTGGCCGAGACGGCCAAGTGAGTCACCGCGAAACCGAGGTTGGTCGTCAGGCCGGCTTGTGATCCGATCCAGAGAGCCACTTCGCTGACCGCAATACACGAAAGGACCAAACTGACAAACCAAACTGTGCGGCCGCGAGGACGCAGCCATGCCGAGGCGGTCACCAATCCAAGCGAAGCCAACGTCAGCGTGCCGCTGGTCACGCCAATCCAACCGGAACCAGCAAAGGCTGAACGGGGCAGTGCCAGGTGAGACTCGATCCAACACAACGCCGCGATCGGAATCATCGCACAAGCGGTTTCGATGTCGGCCAGTGGAGCCGAGCGATCGTTTCTCACGCTTCGCCAAACGATCACCCACAATGCCATCCAAGCCAACCAGATCGAGGTCGGATCAAACTTGGCCACCGCGACGATCGGATCCAAAGCGGTGTTCCAAAGCAAGAACCCGCCAACTCCAACCGTTGTCCATCCCAGCAATCGTGGCAAGACGAATCGCCAGTTCCATCCGGCCAAGGAATTGACCGAACCGATCGTTTGCCAAGAGAAGCGTCGTGGTGGGGTGGTGTCGGTTTCGGACTCTTCGTCGCTTGCGATCGTTCGTCCAAATCGTGTGCATGAAATCCCCGCAACGGCAAGGCCGACGACGGCGAGCGAAGACAGTGCCCATGGTGCGGTGTCGTTGTCGAACAAGCCGACCCAAGCCATCGCGAACGTTAGCAACGTCATGTGCCAAGCGTGCAACGGGATGTTTCGGATCCAGTGAAGGACTGCTGAGCCGATCGATGCGACGAGCCAAATGCTGCACAGCAGTGTCAGTGCCGAATCAGGATGAATCCACTGCATCCAGACAACCAAAACGGTTGCGTGTCCGGACAGCAGACTGATCGCGAATGGCCATGAATCACGAGCGGGAGTCACGTAACATCGCATCGCCACCATGACCGCGATGAGCGACACCAACCCACCAATGGGTAGCGTCCACAACGAGAACGGAGATTGCAGCATCGTTCCCGTCGACGAGTACGCGATGGATCCTGAGACAATGCAACACGCCAAGCCAACAACCAGGATCCAGACCCGCGAAAGGTGGGCACCGATGATGAAGCGTGAGGGAGTGTTGGCAACTGAGCCCGAAGCCTTGCTGACCAACCGTTCGAGCAGCCACCATACAAGCGATCCAAACACTGACATCTGCACCCACACCAAGGGCTGATTCACGAAAGGAACTCGCGTCGCAATCGCCGGGGTGGCAATGCCAACCGCCGCGGGAAGCAAGACGCTGGAAAATAATGAGTTGGATTTGGTTTCGCGTGCGGAGTCTGGCTTGGACCATAGCAATCCGATCGATGCGATGACCCACCAAGTTGCCACCGCGAGGGTGCTGAACCGATCAGGTGATTGGTTGTTCGACAGCGGTGCCAGCCAGCCCGTCCCGAGTAAGACCAATGATGCTGCGGCCACCAATCCTGCGATCATCGAGTGGATTGCAAATCGCTCTGACTGGCTCGGTGACAGGAACGTGAGCCATGGCTGAGTGGTGATTCGTGAGCGGAATTTCCAGGCGAACAAGAACGCACAGGCGAGCGTTGTCGTGATGACCAAGCACGTTGCAGCGGTGTCGGTCCATGCCAATCCAAGTTGGCTCGCCAGGTACAGACTGGCTGCCCCGAGCAAACCCAAGAACCAATCTTGCCAGTCGTTTTCTGACCAGAGCGAGTCTTCGGTGTGGCTTCGCGAAAGGACGAACAACGCGGAGGTGCCGGCGACCAATCCCAGGCACGCCGCTGATTCAAACCAAGCAAAGTTGGCCGCTGCGATCCAGTCGTTGGTGGACCACTGAGCGATCCCTTCCAAGGGCCCCGCCACGATCGCGGCGTACTGGCGAGCGACGGTGAAGACGATGGTGCCTGTCGCCAACATCGCGAACAAACCATCGGGCATTTGAGGCCAGTTCAGATGAGCTGTTTGGTGTTTGTTGCTCGGGAACCACGTTCGCAGTGGCGCGGTTGTTCGAACGAGCATCCACAGCGCCGATGTTGATGCGAAGATCGCCGCGACCCACCACGTCGCAATCCCGCCCAGCCAAGACTCCGAATGCCAAACCGTCACGCCCAAGAAAGCGGTGAGTGTGGTCGCGACCGTGATCGCGGACAGGCCCATCGAAGTTTGCAGCCAACCGCGTTCTCGCAACAGAATCGCGACTCCAAACAACGATCCAACGAGCAGCCAAAGTTGGCCGCTGGTGGACCACCACCCCGGCGCTTCGAAGCCGCCGGACGAGAGTGAAAACAAAGCGATCCCACCCAGGGCCGCGGCGGACAAACACGCCGTCACTCCCGCCGATGAAGCATGGCGTCGCATCGACTGATCCGCAGTTCGCGAAAGCGAGCTTGATCGTTCGAGGAAGCCAGGGCGTTCGAGAAGGCTAGATCGTTCGCCAGAGGTTGATGGACGATGAAGCAGGAATTTTGCGAGACCGGCAGCAACCATCAATGACATTGTGACCGCGAGCCCGATCCAAGGTGTCAGCGTGAGGTCCGCGTGAAGGCGACCGTCCGGCCAAGTCAACAATCCCAGTACGGAAGTCCAGAACGCGATCAGAATCACCGGTGTTGCCAGTGAGGCTCGCGAATCTTTGAAGGATCCCAGGATGCATCCCAAAGCGGATAGGCCCAACACCACATCGATCAACACCGGCGGCACCTGACCCAGCCAAGCGACCGGTGCAACGCTGAGTACCAACGCTTGGACAAACGCGAGTGCTCCCCACGCACAAGCAGCAAACCAGCTCGACGCGACGAATTCGCGAACCCACGTTTTCTTTTTCGCGATTTGGTTCAGGGTAAATCCGATGCCACCAAGCAACGCGGCGATGCCAAGCGATGTGACCATCGGTTCGCCACCCAGAACCAGACGCCATAGCGGCAGGTCGCCCCAGTTGATATCGCCCATCCAAACGGGCGACGACAGCATCGCGGCGATCCCAAGCGGCAGCGTCGCGCCGATGATGCGTGAAGGTTGTCGCAGTGCGATCGATGCCGCGAGCCATGAGGCCGCCGCAACCACCGCGTGCATCCACATCCAGTCCAGCCTGCGAAGCGAAGCGGGAAGGATCGCCAACACCACGCCCATCGATAGCAGCATCAAAACAGTTGCGATCAAGTTCGAGTTGGCCATCCAGCCACGTTTGTTCGAGAGCGACTCTGTTTGGCGAAGTTTCGTCGAGTCGTTGTGGCAGCTCGACGCAATCGCGATCCAAAACGGAATCGATGCGATCGCGATCTGAATCCAAGCGGCCTGAACCGCGAATTCGTTTTCGAGATCACTCAACAGGAACGCGGCGTAGACCAAAACACTGACCATCGCGGAAGAAGCGATCCCAAGCGATAACCAACGATTCTTCCAGTGCCTTCGGCCGCCAACCGAGTTTGTGCGTTCGTGCGACTGAAGATGTGTTTGTCGCGTGCGTTGGGGCCAGAGCAACGCTGCGGCCACACAGATCGCAGGGACCAAAACCGCCAGCCCGGCGTTGGGGCCAAGCAGCCGTGCGGCGGTGGGAAGCAGTGGCAGCGCCAGCGTGGGCGCAATGACGCTGGCCGTCATCGGCAATGCGTCAGCACGACCAACCAAGCTGCGAGACGATTGAAGCAGCAGCCAACCGCAACCGGCCAACCCAGCCACGATCGTGCCCAGCGTCGCTGGATCGGAAAGCGTGACTGAATCCAATCCGGCACCCGCCGCGGCCATGCCTGCCAGCACGCACAAAGGGACCAGCAGCGTCGCGATGATCAACACCGAGCGGCTGGTGTGTCGCAGTTTCCATCGCCGCACCGTGTACAGGCCGGCTGCAAAAATTGCCGCGTCGGCGGACATGAAGATCAACGAGGGCACGACTCGGTGGGCGGACGTCAACGTGTTCCAGAGACTGACGACCAAGCCGATCGAGCAGACCACGACCAAGAGCCCCGCAACCAGTTCGCCCCAGCGAATGTTGTTGCGAGCCAGGAACGAGGTGATGACTTCCGACAACGCTCGCTGGGGCGTCGTTGGGGCAGGTGAATCGTAGATGGCTTCGGCGGCAACCACTTCCGCAGTGACCGCTTCTTCTGCGATGGGGAGGGGAGGCGTGGGGCCGAGTTCAGTTCGCGACGTTGCGGTTGGATTTGCTTTGACCGGGACCACTGAATCCACGGTTGGTGGGGAACTCGCAACGGTTGTCGTGGGAGGCACCACGTCGACAACCGGATCGACGCTTGCCGGTGTCGAGGTCCGGGCCAGGTCTCGAGCGGACGCTTTCAGTTGGCTGGCGGTTCCTGCATCGACTTGGTCGTTGGCGGTCAGCGCATCCATCATTCTCGAAAACGCGGCCAAGTCGGCGGAGGCCGATGGTCGTTCGTCGGAAGCTGGCGAGCCTTGCTGGTTTTGGGTGGGAAAGCGTTGGGTTTCCGGTGTCTCGACCCGTGACGGCGGTGGCGGGTAGAGCGTTTTAGGAGCGAATGCCAGGCGAAAGATGGTCGCGAAAACGACCCAGGTCAGGTGGCCGGCCATCGTGACGATCAGCCACCCGATCGCGATGAAAAACAGCACTTCCATCATGGAAACCGCAGAGAAAAAGCAAGCGAAGGACCGAGATTGACGCGGTCGAGACCGACCAATCTAGGCCAAAGGATTCCCCACTAGAGACCGTCAGAGGGGAAACGCTTCGGGTTCGCTTGATTTTTGTGCGGAAGAGAATTCGCAAGCGACCGTTTGATCGGCCGCTCATTCGTTCAAAGTTCGGCTTCGTTCGCCCTCGTCTCTTGAGAGCTGGACGTGCCCAAAGCTCCCCAGACACCGAAGGGACTTTCCGAGCCGGCTGGGTGGACGGGCCCCGGGGCATAGCGTGTGACGGTCGTGTTGGAGTCCACGCCTTTGGTTGCTGAATCAATCGAGTCGGTCACAAATTTGATCGAACCATCGGTCATCAGGATGTGCGCGCCTCCCGGGTGACGGCTGGTGACGGTGTAGACGCCGCCATACCAGTCCGAGCCTGGTCCGGTGCTGTAGGTGCAGCTGACTCGATTGGGGGCAAAAATCGTGTTGACCGCAGTGTTGCACGCGATCGGATCCGTCCACCAACGCCCTCGGTTGGATTGGCCAGCAAAGTTGCCGAAGCCGATCAGTTCTTGTCCAGGCTTATAGAATTGCGGACGTTCAGGATCATAAGTGCTCGCACACTGTTGAAGGTCGGTTTGAAATTGCCGGTCATCAAACACCGCTGCGGTCCCGATGATCGAGCGGTCATCCAAGAATGTCGCCATCTCGCCCATCAGCATCGTTTGGCTGGTTCCATCCTTGCAGTCGCGAAATCGTTTTCTTTTATTCCATGTGAACATGCCGCGGTCGACGGCCTCGTCACCTAACCAGTCGTAGGCGGGGTCGGAACGATTTTGATCGGGATGAAACCAATAGAAGGAAATGTAGCGAGCCGCATCGCCGTAGCAGAACCCATAGTTCAAACGACCAATCGTTTCGTTTTCTGCTGGATCGGAAGGGCAACGAAGCGAAGGGATTTGGATGCGGTTGGGCGTGTAGTCTGCCGTCCAAGGAAAACCACCAAATGCGACGTATTGGTTGCCGCTGTCGCTGGTATGAGGATGAGAGATCATCTCCCAAGCGGCTTGTTGTTCCATGAACGGAAGCATGCCAACGACCGGACCA
The DNA here is from genome assembly GCF_000196115.1 of Rhodopirellula baltica SH 1. NCBI lineage: Bacteria > Pseudomonadati > Planctomycetota > Planctomycetia > Pirellulales > Pirellulaceae > Rhodopirellula > Rhodopirellula baltica. The sequence continues at coordinate 4,766,887 of NC_005027.1, read as the reverse complement.
TAGCCACGCCAGTTCGTGTCATTGACGATGCGGCTATATGGGAAGTTGTTGTAGGCGGCGTGGTAGTTATGGAGTGCCAACCCCAACATTTTGAAGTTGTTGTTGCAGTTCATTCGCCGAGTTGCTTCACGAGCCGCCTGGACGGCCGGTAGCAGCAATCCGGCCAGGGCGGCAAGAATCGCGATCACGACAACCAGTTCGACCAGCGAAAATGCTTGCCGATTGAGACGTTTTGGTGAGCGTCGCGAGCGTGCGTGCTCAGGTAGCGGAGTGGAAGCGAACATGAGGACACCTTGAGATGTTTGGCCAACGGGCAATGAAAGGTTTCTAGGTGATGCTGTGTTCATTTGAAATCACATTCACCCGGCAACTGAGTCACCGCTGTGTTGGCTCGTCCCATGGTTGCTTCGATAGATGCCTGCTCTTCATCCATTGATGCGAGCGGAATGATCTTCGGTTGGGGGACGCCGCAACCGGTCAATGCCGAGAGAAGCAGACCGGCGGTCATCCATTTGCCCACTAGGCCTAATCGTGCAGTCATCATTTGGTCCTATAAGGTGATAAACCAAATGGCCGGCAAGAGTTTGAATGCTCCGCCGTTCTCTTACTCAGCCACTGCAATGACCATAGGCACTTTTTTCAGGGCGCCAAATATCAAACGCGATGGGGACAAAGCCCCCATCGCGAAAATTGACGGAACCGGTGCATGGTGACAAACTCAACTGTCGGCATGTTTCCGGAAACGAGAGCGAAGGGCGGGTTCCTAGACACTGGCCTTTTTGAGATTTTTTTGAAAAATCTTGAGATTCAGGCCAGGGAATTCGTTCTCTTCTTTAAGAAATCGCGTCTTTTGTCCAAGCTCCGTCTACCAAACGCCATGTGTCAGCGGTTGGTGGAGTGGATTGCAACAAAGCGGGAAGGCGAGATTCTCGGACGTTGTCGAAACTGGTGAGCTTTCCAAATCGGATCAACGATCCGGGGACTCCCACGGCGGTGAAGCCCGGGTGACCAGTCGCGGGATAAGGACCGCCATGATTCATCGCGGCACTCACCGCGACTCCGGTTGGCATTTTGTCATTCAGCATTCGACCTACTTTGGGTTCCAATTCAAACGCAATTTGTGAGTATGCGTCTTCGTCGCCGCCGTTGGTCGAAGTGTAGACACAGCCGGTCAGGTTGCCTTCCAGATGACGGATGGATTCACAGAGCTGATCAAGGTTGTCTGCCACCACGATCAAGGATGCGTTTCCAAAGGCTTCGGTTTGGAAACCTTCTGGGTTGCCGAGGAAGTCCGTGCCACTGGTTTTGAGAAGAGTGTTGGCCATCGCACATCGGTCCGATTCGGCTTCGCCACCGCCAGCTAGCAGTTCGGCACCGAATCCAACCAATTGTTCGATGCTTTTTCCGAGGGAAGATGCCACGGCGGGAGACAGCAACGTTCCGGCCGGAGCGGCAGTGAAGCGTTCCTTCACTGCGGCAATGAACTTGTCCGTCGCTTCACCTTTGACGAGCATCACCATGCCGGGATTCGTGCAGAATTGACCCGTTCCCATCAGAACACTGGTGATGAACTCGTCGACAATGGCATCGCCACGTTCTTCGAGTGCCGCGGGGGTGATGACCACGGGATTGACGCTGGACAGTTCCAAGTAGATTGGCTTTCCTGCTTTGTCCGCGGCGGATTTCAGCGTCAGTCCCGCACCGCGACTGCCCGTGTAGCCGGTCGCACCGTTACGCGGATCGGAAACCAGTTTCTCGCCATCGGCGTGGCTGGTTCGATAAATCAACTGCACCGTTGCGGCGGGGAGTCCGGTTTCGGTGAGGGCTTCGAGTGCCAATTCTGCAAACAAACGTGTTGTGTCAGGATGCGAACTGTTGGCTTTGCCGATCACCGGGTTGCCGGCTGCGATGGCTGCAGCAAAATCGCCACCGGAAACGCTGCCGAATGCGAACGGAAAGTTGTTGGGACCGAACACGCAAACGGGGCCCAGTGGTCCCAGGCAGGAACGGATGCCCGTTTGAGTGTCGATGGTTGGCATGGCCCAGTTGCCGGTCCGGCATGCTTTGGCAGCCGCACGCAATTGATTGCTGGTCCGAGGCAATTCGACATCGGCCAAACGTGGTGAACGAGCCAAACCGGTTTCGGCGAATGCGGTTTCAACCAATTGATCTTTCGCAGCATCAATCTTATCCGCGTACGCTTCCATGAAATCAGCGATTTTGGCCGGGCCGAGTTTGCGAAGTTCAGCGGCGGCTTCCACGGCGGCGTCGAGTGCTTCGTCGCAATCTTTCCAACTGCTGACGGGAAACGCAGCGTCGAGTTTTTCGTTGCGATTGGGATCCGTGGCCTGGAAGGTGGACTCGGCGTTGGCTTCACGCCAAGTTCCAGCGATCAAAACAGGGTGCGTGGCGGGAGAAGCGATGGACATAGCAGGCAATCTTTCTGCGACGAGGTGGGACGGACGCGAAGGAACTCCATTGAGTTCGACCTGTATCGTCAATCATTCTCCCAGATGCCTCAAGCGGTCACGCATCAGTTGTCACTTGGGATTTCCTGGCAAAGTCACTTGTTCGGAATCATTCGCCGGTCAGAAATCTCGATTCAATGCACGCCATCAATTGGCTCAGATGCGGCTCGACCACCTGATAGTAAACGCGGCGACCTTCTCGTTCGCTGTCCAAAAAACCACATCGCTGCAGCAAGCGAAGGTGCTCAGACGCCAAGTTATCCGCGATTTCGCAATCCGCGGCGATTTCTCCGACCGTGTAACGACTGTGCAGAAGCAATTGCACAATCCGTAGTCGAACCGGGTGGGCCAGTGTCTTCAGGCATTCCGCAGCCTCGGAGAACGATTGCACGCCCCCGGTCGGTTTGCTGGGTTCTTCCGGGGCACGTTTGCTGGTGCGAGGTTTTGGAGAGGCCATTGCGAAGGAGCAGTTGCACTGAAGAGGGGGAATCGATATTTATGTGTCGTGATGTTACGAGGTAACGACTGAAAAGGAAAGTCAAATGTCGGTGGAACACAATGCACCCGTTCGCTTAGTCATCGTCGGCGGTGTCGCGGGAGGAGCTTCGGCGGCCACTCGAGCCCGACGGATGAACGAACAAGCAGAGATCATTCTGTTTGAAAAGGACGAGGATGTCTCCTTTGCCAATTGTGGTCTGCCCTATCACATCGGGGAAGAGATTAAAAATCGGGACGCCTTGGTGGTCGCTTCGGCTGATTTTCTTCGGCGACGTTTTCAGTTGGATGTGAGAACCCGCGAGGAAGTCGTTTCAATCAATCGTGAAAAGCGATGTGTGACCGTCGTCCGACATGGTGCGACCTCGGAAAAAGACAAGACGTACGAGCAGCCATACGACAAGCTGATCTTGGCACCGGGAGCTTCTCCAATCGTCCCGGCGCTACCGGGCGTAGATGCCAGCAACGTGTTGACCCTGCGCAACTTGGTTGACATGGACCGGATCAAGGCCCGCGTGGATTCCGGATCGGTTCGCCGAGCGGTCGTGGTGGGTGCCGGTTACATCGGATTGGAAATGGTTGAGCAACTGCGGCGTCGCGAGATGGATGTCGATCTGATTGAGCTTCGCGAGCAGGTGTTGCCGTTGCTCGATCACGAGATGGCTCGGCCGATCGAGGACGCACTGCGCCGAAACAATGTTGGTATCCACCTGGGCGTCGGGTTGGAATCCATCCAGCTTGATGGTGACCGGGCGACTTCGGTTCGGTTGAGCGATGGAACGGAACTGTCAACTGATTTGGTGATTTTGGGGATCGGTGTTCGCCCCAATTCGGAACTGGCCAAGGAAGCTGGTTTGGAGATTGGAAGCACGGGTGGGATCACCATCGACGAGTTTTCACGCACGAGTGATTCCGATATCTATGCGGTCGGTGATGCATCCGAGCCCGTGTACGGTCCGACGGGAACGCCTATGCGAGTTCCGTTGGCTGGCCCGGCCAACCGATCCGGTCGATTGGCGGGTGAGCATGCCGTGACCGGCCAATCTGCTGCCGCGACGCCCGTCTGGGGAACCAGTGTCGTGCGAGTGTTCGATGTCTCGGTTGGCATGACTGGTTTGACGCGAGCCTCTGCGAAGCGGTTTGGAAAAGATGCCACCAGCGTGACGATCGTCGCGAAGCATCACGCGGGATACTTCCCCGGTGCGGAGGTGATGACGCTAAAGCTGGCCTTCGAACCAGCCACCGGCAAGGTCTTGGGGGCTCAGTGCGTCGGTGGTGAAGGCATCGACAAACGCATTGATGTGATCGCAACGGCGATGCACTTTGGCGGCACGGTTCGCGATTTGGCTGGGTTGGATTTGGCTTACGCACCCCCGTTTGGTTCGGCCAAGGACCCGGTACATATGGCCGCATTCGCAGCGTGCAACGCGCTGGACGAAATCGAGTCGTTTCGCGATTCGGACGATTCTTTGGACGAAGTCCAGGTTGTCGACGTTCGTGGTGCCGGCGAGATTGAGAAGACTCCCCTTCGCGAAGCATCGGGGGCGATTCATATTCCGGTCGATGAGCTTCGAGAGCGATTGAGTGAACTGGATCGTTCCAAGCCCACGGTGGTCAGTTGTGCCGTTGGCGTCCGCGGGCACATCGCCGCTCGGATTTTGCGTCAGAACGGATTCGATGTTCAGAACCTTTCCGGTGGGGCAACGGTTCGCAATCGCTGTTTTGAGTGAGTCGCGGCTTCAACGCGAAACAGATCAGCGCGGAACGGTTTGTTGCTTGCCGACGGAGAAGTCAGACAGTTCCATGAACGATCGTTTGCCTTCGATCACGTCGGCCATTGCAACAGCGGTTCCGGATGCCAAGTGAATTCCGCTGCGGTAATGGCCACCGGCAACGAACACGTTTCGTTGATCAGGCACGCGTCCGATCATCGGAAACCCGTCGAATGTCATGGGACGGTGCCCTGACCACTGCGACGCGACCGTCGCTGATTCCAGTTCTGGGCAGACGCGATTTGCAAAGCTTCGTAGGCCGTCAATGACATCGTCGGTAGTGCCTTGTTCAAAGCCAACTTCTTCTTCGCAAGATCCGACCAGCACGTTTCCATCGCCGCGAGCAACCAAGTAACGGTTGCCAACATTGAGAACGATTGGGTCGGTGAACGTGTCACTGTGCAGCAGCAGGATCTGGCCTCGAATGGGTATGACGGATGATTCCAAGCGGATCTCTGGACAAATGCTGCCGATCGCCGCGCCACCGCAAAGGATCGTCCGGTCACTGCGTAAGCAATGTTCCACCGCATCCCGAGTCAACGTCTTCGCGGTGCATCCGGAGTTGTCGGACGAGACATCGAGGATTGTCGTGTGCGGCAATAGTTCCACGCCCAGGCTTTGGCACGCCGTGGCCAATGCCGTCAGCAATCGAGATGGACGGATTTGATATTCGTCGGGTGTCCACCAAGCGGCGCTGTCTGGATGCGACTGAATCCAAGGATTGGTTTGCGACCATTCTGTCAGTCGAGGTTGCCGACAAAGCAACTCCGTCAATTCGATGCGTTGGCATTCCACGGCAAGGTCGTCCCAGTATGACATCATGCCGGTCAGGGCGGACGCCTCTCCAACCGTTTCGGCCAGGTAGTAGCCACCGCATCGGATCAGCCCGGGATCGATACCGGTTTGATCCACGAGTTGTTTGCACCACAGGGGCCACAGCGTATGGCTGAATCCGCGAAGGCGATCGATTGGGTCGGTTGCACGATCAAAGTTCGCGGGCGGAAAGATTCCGGCGGCCGCCCAAGACGTTCCGTGCGCGATCGGGCCACGGTCGATCACGGTTACTTTTTCGCCTCGACGAACCAATTCCCAAGCGATGGAAAGTCCGATTGCTCCACCCCCCACAACCAGCGTGCCTGTGGACTCTTGGTGAGGTTGGCTGACGCGATCGCTGGTGCAAGATGGAGGGACGGACAATTCAGATCATGGGTTGAGATAGGATGCGGCGAATGTCTCGAGCGAGTTCAATGTGATCAGAGGACACGTCCGTATTGTCGACTGGATGTTCAATTTGATGAAGGAGGGCAGTCAGATCCTCTTCTGTGTCGACATCCGAACGGACTGGAAGCATGCCGATCCGCAGCCCAATCGCTTCGGCCGCCGCCACCGTGCGATCGAAAACCTCATCCGTGCTCCAGGGGATGTCGTTCCACAGGGTGTTCAAAATTGTGCGGGACGGGAGCGTGGCCCGGTTCGGGGGATTGTTTTCGTTCGGCGAATCGGCGGGCACAGATAGCCCGATTAGGTAGTAGCCACCATCAGTCGCGGGGCCCAGTACCAGGTCGCAATCACGAAAGAGTCGATCGGTCTGGTCCATTTCTGCGGGACTCAGCAGAGGACAGTCGGCGCCTATCAGAATCGCATGGGTGCGGGGCAGGGCAGGGTGGCTGAAGGCGTGGTTGGCAAACCATCGCCGCATCCGATCGCCCAAATTTCCTCCACCTTGGTCAATGATTTGCCAATAGGAGCTTGCTTGGGGCGCCGTCTGCGAAATGGATTCGATGGGGGAGACGACCCAGTGCCGCTCATCGCCCCAATGTTGGAACACCTTGAACAGATGATCGAGGAATCGCTGGTGAATCTGGGCTGATTTGTCGAAACCAATGGTGTTGCCGAGCCGTGTTTTGACCTTGCCCTCGGTCGCAACTTTGGCCATCACGCCAAGCTTGCGGATCGGCGAGGCAGAAGCGGTGAGCGGGCGAAGCGGAGTCTTCGACGAGTTGGGCATGAAAAATGATTCGACGGAGTCAGGAAACGGCCACGCATGCGACCACTCAGCGATGTCGGATTCGTTTACAATTCCGCCCTTGGCGTTCGGCAATCCAGCAATTTCGTTCTGTCGAACGCGAAGTTTTGGTTAAACTTAATTGAGCGGGCGATCGCGCGGGGATACCTTCGCCGCGTCGCTCACTTCCTTTGAAAGGCGTCTCTTCCACCGAGATGTTCAGCAACGGACTTGTCTTCTAGCGGGATTTCTTTCCACACGCCATGGCTTCGATCACATCGGAACGATTTGTCGAGATGGTTGCACGTAGCAACTTGGTCGACGAAGCCACGCAGGAACGGTTCCTGAAAAAGGTCCGTGAGAAGTGCGAAGGCAACCTACCGGCCAGTTCGAAGAAGTTGGCGTTGGCCTACAAAAAGGCCGGCCTGCTGACGGATTGGCACATCGAGAAGTTATTCACCGGGAAGTACAAGGGATTCTTCCTCGGCAAATACAAACTGCTCGGTCACATCGGTTCGGGCGGGATGAGCAGTGTTTATCTGGCCGAGCACATTGGCTTGGGAGACAAGCGTGCGATCAAGGTGCTGCCGAAGAAACGCGTCAACGATGCTTCTTATCTGGCTCGCTTCAAACTGGAAGCGAAAGCGATCGCGTCGCTGAACCACCCGAACATTGTGTTGGCGCACGACATCGACAACGACGGCGACGTTCACTACATCGTGATGGAGTACGTCGACGGAGTGGATTTGCAGGTGTTGGTGCGGCGAGACGGACCGCTGGATTTTTCAACCGCCGCTGAACTCATCTCTCAAGCCGCTCGCGGATTGGCGCACGCGCACAATCGCGGCGTGGTGCATCGTGACGTTAAACCAGCCAACTTGTTGATCGACAGTGATGGCCGCGTTCGATTGCTGGACATGGGATTGGCGCTGGTTTCAAAAACCGGTGACGATGAATCACTGACCGTCGCCAACAACGAAAATGTTCTTGGCACGGCCGACTACTTGGCACCTGAGCAAGCTCTGAACAGTCACACGGTCGACCACCGTGTCGATATCTACGGTCTTGGTTGCACGTTGTATTTCTTGTTGACCGGTCGTCCGCCATTTGCCGAAGGCACGCTCGCCCAACGCATCGCGAAGCACCAAAACGAAATGCCAAAAGCGATTCGAGAATTGCGGCCGGAGTGTCCCGGCGAACTCGAAGGCATCGTGGTGAAGATGATCCAAAAGGATCCTCGCTATCGCTATCAAAACGCCACCGACGTGGCCGAGGTTTTGGAAAAGTTCGCAGCCGCGGTACCCAAGGGCGAAGCGATTCGAGTCGGGTTGGGCGAAGGTCCGGATGAAGACAGCAGTTTGTCTTCGATGGATTTCGATAGCAGTTCGGGGTCGATGGTCACGCAGTCCAACCAAGACACTCTGACGAACAAAAACGACGACACGCTGGCGAGTAGTCGTTCGAAGCTGATTCGAGAGCAGAACCAAGCGGCCAGCGAGAGCGGTCGATTGGTGAAGGTCGGTTCGATGGGAACACCCGCCGATATGTTGGAGGGAAGTTTTCTCGATCTGGAAGTCGAGTCCGGGTACAAGGGACCGACGGCACGGGCTCCCAGTTCAGGAAGTCGACGCGGGGTCGGTTCGGGCATCGATCGCGGCAAGCCTTCAGACACTCGCACACAACTTGCTGACAACCGGAGCAAGGGCATCGATCCGGTCTTGTTGGGCACCGTGGTGACTTCGCTATTCGTCGCCGCATTGGCACTGGGATATTTTCTCGCGAAAGTGACGTCTTGACTGTAGTTCTTGATCGGCCCTACGAATTTGTCCCGCCCTATCGCGGAAATCTTTGGCCCACCGCGATTCAAAACTTTCGCTTGATCGATTGGCACCTTCGAACGAAGGAGGCCGTTCTTAGTGGCGAGTGTCGCAATGCGGAACGATTTGCCGAATCGTTGAAGGCCGGTCACGGGATCATCCTCGCGCCCAACCACTGCCGCTACGCCGATCCAATCGTGCTGGGGTGGTTGGCTCGTCAGGTCCGCACGCATTTGTATGCGATGGCATCTTGGCATTTGTTCAACACGAACAAGTTCGAGCAGTTTGCACTTCGGCGGATGGGGGCCTTCAGCATTTTTCGCGAAGGCAATGATCGCAAGGCTTTGGAAACAGCGATCGATATTTTGGTCAGTGGCGAACGACCGTTGGTTTTGTTCCCCGAAGGCACGACCAACCGGACCAACGACATTTTGAAACCTTTGCTCGACGGCGTTTCATTCATCGCTCGATCCGCCGCGAAGAAACGAGCCAAGCAAGAGAAGGGGCAAGTTGTCATTCACCCGGTTGGATTGAAGTATTTGTGCTTGGAAGACGCTCACGAATGGGCGCATGTGCAATTGGCCGAACTCGAGCGAACGCTGAGTTGGCAACCGGCTTTCAACCCGGGATCGATCGGCAAACTGATTGAACGATTGCTGCGAGTTTCGCAGGCCTATTTGGCACTCAAAGAGATCGAGTTCACCGGACACGCCTCTTCGGGCGAACTCAGTCCTCGACGAGATCGGTTGATTGAGCAGTTGCTTGTGCAGGCGGAAGAACGGTATAGCTTGGTGGCGAAGCCCACTGAGGATGTGCGGGAACGCGTGCGTAAAATTCGCGCCGCGGTGTCCGCCACTTACTTCGCGACCGATGATGCGGATCGTGACCCTGCGACTTTTCGTCGCGACGCGGAACGCGCGGACCTGGCACAGTTTCTCCTTTCGTTTCCCGATGAATACTTAACACCGGGGAAAATCACCGACACTCGCATCGTGGAAACGATTCAACGCATCCAAGAAGCGATTTTTGGGAAAGCGAAGGAGTCTCTTTCGATGAAGGTTGTCATCGATGTCGGAGAAGCCATTCCGGTTCCGGTCGGCCGGCCACCTCGTGGAGAAGCCGATCCGGTGCTTTGCCAATTGCGGGAACAACTGCATACAATGGTGACATCGTTGTCCCAAGAGGCCAAATTGTTGGCCTGAGTCGCATTTCAACTCATCTCACGCCAACACGATCATGCCGTCCAAATTTCTTCATTGCCTGAAATCCTTTTCACCTTTGGCCGGGGCGTTCACGATCGCGGCAGGTTCGGTATTCATCAGCGGTTGCAGCGAACCGAAACCGATGACGTTCGAACCCAACCTCGTGCATTCAATGAAGTACGAGTTGAAGGAAGGCATCGAAATGGAACAAGCTTCCAAAGATGCGTTTTGGATCGTGACTGAAATGTTTGGGACTCCGGAGCAACCCAAGTTGCCGGAAGTCGCCATGGAAGACGAGGACTTTGCATCGCTTGTGTCGCTCGACAACCTGATGATGGCATCAGGGCCTGCCGACGCCGAAGGCCGTGGGCTCTATCAAAAACACTGTGCCATTTGTCACGGGATCAGCGGTGATGGACGCGGTTCATCATCGGCGATCTTGAACCCGTATCCTCGCGACTACCGCAAGGGTATTTTTAAGTTCAAATCGACAGAACGTGGTGAGAAACCCACGCGACAAGACTTGGCCACGCTGATCAAAAACGGCATCCAAGGGACTGCGATGGTTGCTTTGCCCAAGCTGACCGACGAACAAATCGAAGCCCACATTGGCAAAGCGATCGATACGCTCAGCGACGACGAAGTCGAAGCGATCAACGAAGAGGTAATCGATCAACAAACCGAAGCTTTGACCGACTACGTGATCTATCTTTCGTGGCGAGGTGAGTTGGAACGAACTTTGATCGACGACGCAATCTTCGAGTTGGACTTGGAGGGTGGTGATCGGGTCATCAATCCTGCTCACAAGAACTCCGCCGACGAAGAAGAGAAGGAACTGTTCGAAGAAGGTTGGGAGATTGCCGAAGACTACGCGCTAGAAATTGCCGACGCTTGGTTGGCCGCTCCTGATGCAATTGTCGAAGTTCCTGAGCCACCCGCGGACCTGCCTGTCGCTGACAATTACGAGGAATTCGTCGCTTTCCAAAACGGTGAGCAAGCCGAGGCTTTGGCTGAGTCGATCAAGCGAGGACAAGAGCTATACGTTGGCAAGATCGCCCTGTGCAGCAAGTGTCACGGAGTCAACGGATTGGGCGATGGTCAGACGACCGACTTCGACGATTGGACAAAGGAGTGGACGCTCGGCATTGGCATCAAACCTGAGAACCGCGATGCATTGATTCCCTTGCTCGCTCGCGGAGCATTGCCACCCATCAATGCCAAGCCACGAAACTTCACCACAGGATTGTTCCACGGTGGTGGAACCGCGAACGATTTGTACATCCGGATCACGCAAGGCATCGAAGGTTCACCAATGCCAGCGGCGACGTTTGTTGATGGCGAGTTCGAAGACGACGACGTGTGGCACTTGATCAACTACTTGCGTTCGTTGCAAACGCCACCGGAACCGGAAGAAGAGTCCACCGAAGAGCCCAAGCCAACCGAAGTTGCCATCCGGTAATACGTAGGCCAAGTCACACCTGGCCGGGTAAAATGCGAGGCGGTGATGCGGACGCGAGGGATTTTGGGTCGCACGTCTCGCTTTGTTCCAAAGCATCGTGCGTGGTTGCCAGGTACAAGCTGGCCTACGAATCGGGATGAATGGGCGTAGCCGAATTCGCCGGAACTTCGACGTTGGCCATCAATCGAAATGACTTCAGTGCAGAGCTTCGGCGAAGGCTTGCTTCAATCTCGTAGCGGCGTCGCCGGCTTGGTCGCTTTGGATGACCACGTTCACCTGAAGTTCGCTCGTCGCAATCATTTCGACGTTGATTCCGGCGCTGGCCAATTGTTCAAACAGCACCGTGCCGACTTGCGTGTGGCTTCGCAATCCGATCCCACTGACGCTGAGTTTGGTGATTCCTGATGCACCGCGGACGTCTCGCATCGAGTGCTTGCCGCAAATCTCGCGAGCAACCTTTTGTGCGGCATCCAGGTCGGCTTGTTCGACCGTGAAGCTGACGCTCGTGCTTCCATCTTCGCCGTCGTAGCCTTGCACGATCATGTCGACGAAAATGCCGGCTTCACCGATCTGTTCGAACATGTCCGCTGCCACGCCGACTTGGTCGGGCACACCATCGAGGGTCACGCGGGCTTGAGCGGGAACGATTGAAATGTCGGTGAGCGTGAGAGCTTCCAACGCATCGTTTTGCAGACGTGCGACGACATCGGCCACATCGGCTTCCTTCGCGTTGCTCGCCTTGATCTCGTTCCATGTTTTCGCATCACTTGGCCGTTGGTCCAACGAGAACGCTTCGTGAACCGCCCGCAAAGCTTCGTTCGCTTGATCGCGAGGGACCAAGCACGAAATTTTGATCTCGCTGGTTGTGATCATGTGGATATTCACGTTGGCTTCGGCCAAAGCACGGAACATGCTGGCGGCGACGGCCTTTTGGTGAGCCATGCCCAAACCAACGACGCTGACCTTGGACACTTGATCGTCATGAGTAACGCCGTCGGCACCGAGCGAATCCAAGATTCCTTCGAGTGCAGCGAGAGTCTTTTTCAGTTCGCCGCCGGCGACGGTGAACGAGACATCGGCTTTGCCTGACGTCCCGACGTTCTGGACCACCATGTCCACGGCGACTTTCTGAGCAGCGATTGCCGAGAAAATCTTTTGGCTCATGCCGGGAACATCCGGGACGCCCAGCACGGTCACGCGAGCCTCATCTCGGGTCAGTGCAGCGCCCGATACCGGAGCGGTTTCCGATTCGGGTTGGGCGACGATCATCGTGCCGTCTTGGTCCGAGAAACTACTGCGAACGTGAATCGGCACCTCGAATTTCTTGGCGAATTCGATGGATCGCGAGTGCATCACTCCGGCACCCAGAGATGCCAGTTCCAACATTTCGTCGTAGCTGATCACGTCCACGCGACGAGCTTCGGCCAACAGTCGTGGATCGGTGGTGTAAACGCCATCGACGTCGGTGTTGATCTCGCAAGCGTCCGCGCCCAGAACAGCAGCCAGCGCCACCGCGGTGGTGTCGCTGCCGCCTCGTCCGAGCGTCGTGATGTTCAGGTCATCGTCGATGCCTTGGAAACCCGCCGCAACAACGATGTTGCCTGCGTCGAGCAGGCGTTCGATGCGACCGGTGTCGATCGATTGAATCCGTGCCTTGCTGAAGCTGTTGTCGGTTTTCAATCCGATTTGGCCGCCGGTCAGACTGACCGCTTTGGATCCCATGCTATGAATCGCCATCGCGACCAATGCGACGCTGACCTGTTCGCCCGTGCTGAGCAACATGTCCATTTCGCGTGCCGGTGGTTCATCACTGATTTGCGACGCCAGATCGAGCAAAGTGTCGGTGTTCTTGCCCATTGCGCTGACAACCATCACGACTCGATGGCCGGCTTTTTGAGCACGAATTGCCTTCCGAGCCGCGGCGCGAATCTTTTCGGTGTCGGCAACGGACGTACCGCCAAATTTTTGAACGATCAGGGACATGGAAGTGACGAAGCGAAACGGAAGGAAGCGGAGTGGGGAAGGGGATAAGCAATCGACGTTGCACTCGAACCCGGTGAATCAGCCTTTTTGAATGTAGGCGTCCATCATGGTCCAACCGGGATCGAACACCCATCCCGATGCATTGGCGGAAACCTCGTCAAAGGTGGTCGCCGAATCAGATTCGATGCCGGTACCGGCCATGGTCAGTGGGACCGGACCGTGCGTGTGTTTCTTGGTTCGGCAGAACGTTGGGTGATCGGGCAAGATCAACATGCGGTGTTCGTCGTACTTGGAAAGGGCTTCCCAAAGCGGAGCGACGATGTGCTGGTCGATTTGCTGGAGCGCTTCGATCTTGGCTTCGACGTTGCCCTCGTGGGACGCTTCGTCGGGAGCTTCGATGTGGACGCAGACGAAATCATAGTCAGCGAGAGCTTGGATTGCCGCTTCGCCTTTGCCCGCATAATTCGTATCGAGGTATCCGGTGGCTCCTTCGACTTCGATCCGTGGCCAACCAGCCAGGGCACCGATTCCGCGAAGCAGGTCAACGGCAGTGATCATCACGCCGCGAATCCCATAACGTTCCTCGAACGTCGACAATTTGGGTGCTCCGCCCGAGCTCCACAACCAAACATGAGTCGCGACGTCTTTGCCGGCCGCTTTGCGAGCGACGTTGATCGGATGTTTGGCCAGAATATCGGCCGACGCGTTCATCAGATCGACCAAGATCTGGCTGCCGGGACCACGCGGGAAATCGTCCATCACGCTTAGATCGGTCAAGTCGTGCGGGGCGCTCGACCGTGTCGCGGTGGTGAATGGCGACGGATGATCCGCGTCGCCGCGATACAGCATCAAATTGCGATAGCTGACTCCGGGGACAAATTCCAATCGGCCGGCCAAGTCGCTGTCGCTGAGCGGTCCGTTTTCGCCGAACAATTCCTTCGACAGATCTTCCAGCAATGTCGTCGCTTCTTCGGTGCTGATGTGATCGGCGGTGAAGTCGATCATCGTCTGGTCGCGAATGGTGACCAGATTGCATCGCACGGCGCAATCGTGAGGCCCCAGCTCGATGCCCTGGGCAGCGGCTTCCAAGGGAGCTCGGCCGGTGAAGCAAACGTTCGGATCGTATCCCAACAGGCACAGGTTGGCGATTTCGCTGCCGGCGGGAAAGTCAATGGGCGTGTTGTCGGTCACCCCAACACGACCCCGCGAAGCGATTTGATCCATCGCAGGCAGATTCGCGGCTTGCAGCGGTGTGCGGCCGTTCAGTGATTCGAGGGGCTCGTCGGCACAGCCGTCGGGAATGATCAGGACATATTTCATGGCGAAGGCTCCGCCTGGATGGTCGAAAGAATTGCGGCAGTTTCGTTGAACGCCCGCGAAAACGAAAGGGCCCGATAGAAACCAGCGTCGCAAGAACCGGCAAAATTGATCCGATTGGCGTCATCGTTGACTTCGGACTGATCCATGCAGTCTTCCACGCAGAGGATCGGAGTTTGACCAGACGAGTAAAAATTGATGGTGCAGAGGGAGGGGCTGACCCATCCTTGAGCGGACACAGAGATCCTCTTCGTTCCCGGTCCATTTTTAAACGATGCAATCTGCCCCATCCCCATCGGATTCCGACTCGGCGAATGGCCCTTTTTCAGGTCATTTTCCGCCTGAGCATGCATGGGACAATCCGCCCGTTCAGGAAACCTGGGAAGAACCGTCTGCACCGATACTGCCCGCCGTCCGGTCCTCTTTAGAGGTTCGCCAGTTGGCACGTGCGGTTCGCAAAGGCCGTGATGTGTCTCTCGCTGGTTTCTCGCCGGCAGATTCTGATCAAGACACGAGCGAGGCTGACGCCGTCGAAACGCCGTCCACCCTGAAGCCGCATCGCCGGATTTTAGAGCTGGACGCATTGCGAGCGATGGCAGCCATCAACTTGGTGCTGTTTCACTTCACGCACGTCTATGCGGTCAAGTTTGGCTTCTCCAGTCCGCTGGGCGGGGAGTGGCCTTATGGTGCCTACGGAGTCGAGCTCTTCTTTATCCTCAGCGGTTTCGTCAACAGCATGTCGCTGATGCGTCGTGGCAAGCCTGTTGATTTCGTGGCTGCTCGATTGATTCGAATTGTGCCACTGTTCCTGATGGTGATCTTCGCGAACCTTTGGATCGTGACGTTCGCTCCGCTGAACGGCCAGCCCGTTTCGACGCAGCAGTTCCTGGCTAATTTGACGTTGATGCCACGTGTCTTTGGATACGAATGCATCGATCCGGTGATGTGGACCTTGCAAGTCGAGATGATGTTCTACTTCGTCTTGGTGACGCTGTTCTGCAAAGGCTACTTGCATCGCTACTTCGTTGGTTGGGGATCGTTGTTGGCCGCGTCCTTGGTATTGTGCCCGGCATTGGATGCGGCACAGGCCAGCTATGGACACACATCATTGTTCGCCGCACTGTCTGCGGTCAGACATTTGCTGGTACTCGATTTCGTTCCATTGTTCGCGATCGGGTTCTTGCTCTACATGATCAAGACCGGAGTCGGTCCAAAGTGGAAGAACTTGCTCGGCATCGTGGTTGCCGCGGGTGTCTTCCACAGCATTGATCACGGCAAGCACAACCCAGCCGCGACGGCGCTGATCATTGGTCTGGTCACGATGGCCGCGTACGGAAAGATTCCCGTCCTGCGATTGAAGCCTTTCGTGACTATCAGTGCGATCTCGTACGCGTTGTATTTGTGTCACAACAACCTGGGCTGCGTGTTGTTGAACACGTTCGATCAAGCCGGCCTGCCACCGTTGGCATGTTTGGCGATTGTGATCGTGTTCTCGTTCGCATTGGCGTTGGTAATTACCAACCGGATCGAGCAACCGATCACAAAGGCTTTGCGTCGTTTGTATGCGAAGGTGTCCGAACGAACGCGACGACCATCAGTCGCTGAAGCCGTGGCCGGTTAAGTTGTTCGCCTCAGAAACGATATTGCCGAATTCGCCAAAATTCGGCCATCAACCTGTAGCTCGGTGGTCCCCCACCGAGAGCTGATTCTCATTCACGGCGGAGACCGCCGTGCTACAGGAGGTTATTTGCCGAGCAGGTTCGCCAGAATGCGGCCATCAACCTGTCGCTCGGTGGTCCCCCACCGAGAGCTGATTCCCATTCACGGTGGAGACCGCCGTGCGACAGGAAGTCACTTGACGACCAGGTTCACCATGCGGCCGGGGACGGCGATCGTTTTGACAACCTTCTTGTCGCCGATCGCGTTTTGAACCGCAGGATCTGCGAGCGCTGCTTCGCCCATCTCGTTCGGTTTCGCATCGGGTGACAACGAGATCTTCGCCTTCACCTTCCCGTTGATCTGAACCGGAATCTCGATGCTGGACTGGACCAATGCGGCTTCGTCCCACTTCGGCCAAGGCTGTAGCGAAATCGATTCGTTGTGACCGAGATGCTTCCACAGTTCTTCGCACATGTGAGGTGCGTAGGGAGCCAGCAAGATTAAGAACGATTCCATCGCTTCACGCGGTCGCGTTTCGCAGCGTGTGAAGTGGTTGGTGAATTCCATCATCTTCGCAATCGCGGTGTTGAAACTCATCGCTTCGTTGTCTTCGGTGACCTTGCGAATCGTTTGGTGCAGCACGCGAAGTTGTTCTTCATCGCAGGCCGTGTCCACCACCGCGTCGGAAACCTTCAGCTCGTCCTCGGGCTCGTCGATGATCATCCGCCAGACGCGATCGAGGAAACTGCGAACGCCTCCGACGCCGTTCATCGCCCAGGGCTTGGTCGCCTCCAGGGGGCCCATGAACATCTCGTACAAACGCAATGAGTCCGCGCCATAGTCGCGAACGACTGAGTCCGGGTTGACCACGTTGCCGCGGCTCTTACTCATCTTAAAAGCGCGACTGTCGACCTTGATCGAGGCGTCCGATGCCAAGACAAAACCTTCGCCTTTCTTGACGACTTGTTCTTCCGTCAACGAAACGATCTCGACTTGTTCGCCGGTGGCCTTGTGAACGCGGTTGCCCTCAGCGTCTTTCTTGACGTCTTTCGTGGAGACATGTTTGCCGGACGGATCCACGAAGCTGGTGAATTCAACCTCTCCCAGAATCATGCCTTGATTGACGAGTTTGCCAAACGGTTCGGGGCAAGTCACATGGCCGCGATCGAACAGGACTTTGTGCCAGAACCGTGAGTACAGCAAGTGCAACACAGCGTGCTCGGCACCACCGACGTACAAGTCGACCGGCATCCAATCCTTTTCCTTTTGCGGATCGATCAATGCGTCGCTGTTCTTGGGATCGATGTATCGCAAGTAGTACCAGCACGAACCGGCCCACTGCGGCATCGTGTTGGTTTCGCGGCGGTAGCGTTTGCCGTCGAGCTCCACGATCAACCAATCGTCGTCGGCTTTCGCGAGCGGTGGTTCGGGGCGTCCGTGAGGTTTGAAGTCCGCGAGTTCCGGCAACGTCACCGGCAATTGATCGTCGGGGACCAAGCGACGCACACCGGTCGCGTTGCCTTCGGAGTCAATTTCGTGCAAGACGGGAAACGGTTCGCCCCAGAAACGCTGGCGGCTGAACAACCAATCCCGCAGCTTGTAATTGACGGCTTCGCAGGCCAAGCCTTGTTTGGCCAATTCAGCGGTCAAAGCGGCTTTGACTTCCGCGGTTGTTTTGCCATCGTATTCACCGCTGTTGATCGCAACGCCTTCCGCAGCGAAGCAAGCTTTGCCAGCCAAAATCTCTTCGCGTTGCTTGTGGTCCGCGGGAGGATCGACGACCGGGATGACAGGCAAATCAAACGCCACGGCGAATTCAAAATCGCGTTCGTCGTGAGCGGGGACGGCCATGATCGCGCCGGTTCCATAACCTGCCAACACATAGTCCGCGACCCAAATCGGGATGCTGCGTCCGTCGGCAGGGTTGATTGCGTACGAGCCCGTGAAGACGCCCGTTTTGGCTCGATCGCCATCGGTTCGTTCACGGTCGCTTTTGAACGAAGCCTTTTCGCGATAGGCGTCGACTTCGTCTTTCTGTTCGGGTTTGACCAACACATCGATCAACGGATGTTCGGGCGCGACCACCATGTAGGTCGCTCCGAACAGTGTGTCGGGACGTGTCGTGTAAACACGCAAGCAATCCTTGCCGGGATCGGTTGGAAAGCCTTCACTTTCGCGAGCTCGCTTGAATGCAACAAACGGACCGGTGTCGTCGCCGGCGGCACCGCGTTGCAAGTAGAAGTCGACTTCGCCACCGGTGCTGCGGCCAATCCAATCGGACTGCAATTTCTTGATGCCGGTTGGCCAATCGAGATCGTCCAAACCGTCCAGCAAACGTTCGGCGTAATCTGTGATCCGCAACATCCATTGCCGCAGGGGAATCCGTTTGACCGGGTGCCCACCGACTTCACTTTTGCCATCGACCACTTCTTCGTTAGCCAACACCGTGCCGAGTTTTGGGCACCAGTTCACCAAGGCGTCATCGAGGTAAGCCAATCGCTTTGAATCGCGATACTGCTCGATTTCCAACTCGCCTTCCGCGGTGACTTCGGCAGGGATCGGCAACTCCGAGATCGGCCGGCCTTTTTGTTGGTCGTGGTCGAACCAGGTGTCGTACAGCACGCCGAAGATCCACTGCGTCCAGCGGAAGTACTCTTCGTCGGTGGTCGCCAAGACTCGGTCCCAGTCGTAGCTGAAACCGAGCATCTTCAATTGGCGAGTGAAGTTGTCGATGTTGCGTTGAGTTTGAACGCGAGGGTGCTCGCCCGTCTTGATCGCATGCTCTTCGGCAGGCAATCCAAACGCGTCGAATCCCATCGGGTGCAAAACCGATTCCCCGCGAGCCCGTGCGAATCGCGAAACGATGTCGGTCGCCGTGTAGCCTTCTGGGTGCCCGACGTGCAATCCGTCACCACTGGGGTAGGGGAACATGTCCAGCACGTAGCGCTTCTTTTTGCCGACTTTTTCGGGCGTGGCGAAAGTGTGGTGTTCGTCCCAGTAGGCTTGCCAGCGAGGTTCGATTTCGTTGGGGTTGTAGCGGACCATGTCGTCTTAGCGATGCGGGGAAGGGCAGGGCAGAGCGGGGCAGGGCACTAGCAATGAAAAAGCGACCACTCCGCGTTGCAAACAGGTTCCCTCAGAGGGCGTTTTCGGGCAAGCGGTCTGGTGTGGGAGCTGGTCTGGCAAGCTCGCTTGCGTTGCCAACTTCCTGTCAAATGACGTCTGTGCATTTGTCCAAGTAGGCCGGATCAAGCCGCTTCGGCGCTGCTCCGGCAAGTCCGCTGCCTGCTAAACAATGCCAAGCACGCGGACGGCAACCAGAAGGCTCGCCGCGATGACCAGGCATACGGCAGTCGTTCGCCGCAACCAGACTCCCACGGGTTGGGTCACCGCGACCCATTCGGCTCGAAACGCCATCTCCGTCCAATTCTCGCCCTCGTCTTGGGCCCGCGACGCTTCTTCTTTCTGTTCGCTGATGCCCAGCGACGCCAGTTCCAACCGACGGGCAGGGCAGGTCTCGATCCAGGTCCAGCCCGTGATGGCGACCATGAGAGCCACGCCGATCGCCCAGGTCCAGGCGCGAATCGGCCACGACATTGGCAGCGCGCTCACCTCGATGGAGTTCGCAAACATCGCGATGCGATCCGCGTTGGCCCGCTCGTATCCGGCCAACCATTCGTTGGTGCGTGCCGTTTCGCTCTGCCAAAACGCGATCCACTTGGACGCCGCGGTGGACTTTTCTAAAGACTGCTCAGCCGACGAATCGGGCATCGAGTGGCTGGCCAACCGAAGTGGTGATTCCCGATCGCTCTCTTTCAAAGCGACTCGGTTCTGTTCGGCTTTCGCGTAAAAGGCTGCCACTTCGCTTCGCCAACGCACCCATCCCACATTGGCTGATGCTTTGGGTTGTTGAGCGTCCAGCAGACGATTGCGAAACCCATCCACATTATCGCTGGTCACAATTCGGTGCGACCATTCGGTAGCATTGAGATCAGCCGCCGACGTTTCGTTGCGAACCGCCTGCGGATAAGAAACCCGATGCTGGGTTGGCCTCGG
Organism: Rhodopirellula baltica SH 1; assembly: GCF_000196115.1. Taxonomy (NCBI): domain Bacteria; kingdom Pseudomonadati; phylum Planctomycetota; class Planctomycetia; order Pirellulales; family Pirellulaceae; genus Rhodopirellula; species Rhodopirellula baltica. The sequence continues at coordinate 4,746,654 of NC_005027.1, read as the reverse complement.
CGGCCAGATTGCCATCACCAATGTGAAACTGGCGATCGAAGTGACCGCGATGCCGACGTGCGGGTTGCGTGTTAGGATTCTCAATGCAGCGAACTTGCCAGACACGAAACGATGCCACTGAAAATGCGAGGGATCGGCGGTTTGAACGTGCCCGAAGATCTCGAGACCGTCCATCTTGATGATCGGTCAGTTCCACTTCGGTGATCCAGGAAACTTGAGACAATTGTGACAACCTTGCCTCCCGTCGGCCCCAGCGATCCCCCCACCACGCAGCCATTTCGGTCGCCGTTTGCGATCAAAATCTGCGGCATGCGAAGCGTGCAGGATGTGCGATCCGTTGCCGATGCCGGAGCCGACGCGGTGGGATTGAACTTCTACGAACCCAGCGTCCGTTCGCTCAACCCCGATGCGGAGGAAACCATCCGAATCAACGAAGTCGCTCGAGAAGTGGGGCTGACGCGAGTTGGATTGTTCGTCAACCATGACTTGGAGTTCATCCAGCGGGTGGCTGGTTCGTTGCAGCTCGATTGGATCCAGTTGCATGGTGATGAACCTGTGTCGTTGGCCGAAGATCTGGTGCGAGCTGGCCAAAGTATCTTGCGAGCGATTCGGTTGCCCCGCGGGAAACTCAAGCTGGGACAGATTGATGATGTCATCGGCAAGTGGAATGAGGTGGATGTCTCGTACTTGCTCGACGCGGACGCGGGAGCCTCGTTTGGAGGAGGCGGTCAGCCTTTGGATTGGCCGAGCATACGAGCGTGGGCGGATCGTCGAGGTGATTCGGCGGCAGGATGGGTGTTGGCCGGAGGTCTCAATCCCGAAAACGTACGAGAAGCGATTCAGGTCAGCGGGGCGACCGGCGTTGATGTCGCCAGCGGGGTCGAGCAGCCCAAAGGTCGCAAAAACGCCGAGAAAATCCGCCAATTCGTCGCAGCCGTCCAGCCCGGTCAAGCGACTCGATGATTCCAGCATGACTGGGCGTTGACGCCAGACAGATTTGTGCCAAACTTTCCCGTCCAGCAAAGACCAACACAGCTCGCGGCCGTGGCGGAACTGGCAGACGCGCTAGGTTGAGGGCCTAGTGGGAGTTAATCCCGTGGAGGTTCGAGTCCTCTCGGCCGCATCCAAAGAACCCCGTGATTCACGGGGTTTTTTCATGCGCGGACGGAATTTCCCGTCGTCGGCATTCCCAGCAGAATGGTCAGGAATGGACCCTGATTTACCACGGTTGCCTGAATCAGGTGCAACCAGTGGTGCAACCGTTCATGTGATGGTGGGTTTCGTTCGAGATTCTGTGGCCACCAGGTCTTCCCCGCCAAGCTCGGTGGTACGAGGTGTCGCGCTGGATCCGAGACGAGGTAGCGTTCGACAACATCTCCTGTTCGTCGAGCGTCGTCTTGCTTCTGTGGTCGGCGGACAGCGACGATGAACCGGACGCCAGTGCGTTTCGGCTGATGGGGGTGAGTGGCAGCATCCGCTGTTCTGAAGTGCGTCTGACCAAGATCACTTTTCGAGAGCGATTGTCTCGGCGATATTTCTGGCGTGGTCTCGAACACGAATGTATGCATTCAGGGCGGCCATGAATGCGACGCTGACCACGGGCGGGATCGTGCCAGCGGAAAGTTCTTCCAAATGTTTCCGACGTAGAGCCTTCACCTGATCTCGGATGCGTTTGCCGCTGGCATCGGTGCTGGTCAAGATGTTGGGGTTGGAAGCTGATAAAGCCTCGTGAATATCATGGGTGTAGGTTTTCACGTGGCGATTGAGTGTTTCCAAGTCCGCTCGCTGAGACTCGGTGAAACGAAATCCGTCGCGTCTTAGCTTTCGGTCAAACTTGTCTAAGTTGACGATGTAGTCACTGATGGATTCGTATTCATCGGCCAGTCGCAATTGCCGGCGTCCCTCTTCCGCCGTCGCGTGCGAGACGTTCCCAGAGAGCAAGTTGGTGATGAACGCAGCGACTTCGTCTTGGACCGAATCCAACACTCGTTCGCGTTGTCGTAGTCGGTCGCCGAGTTGCTTGTTGGGTTCGTCGGCTTGCATCAGTTCCAAATGCCAGTCGAGCATTTTTAGGCAACCGTCGCCCATCTTGAGGATCTCTTTGCGGGATTGCTCGATCGCGAGAAGTGGCGTTTCCAAGATACGGATGTCTAGATCCGTTAGACGCGGTTTTTCTTTGTAAGACAGCGACGGAATGATCCGTTCCAGGAAACGCACCATCGGCGTCAAGAATGGCATGAACAACAGTGTGTTGCACACGTTGAAAACGCTGTGTGTCGCCGCGATGGCTGCGACCGTATTGGGATAGGTTTCGTTCCCATCGACCAGGACTGATTCAGTTACGTCGACACCGACGATGCCTTGAATCAGTTGGATGTACCACTGGAAGATCAACGTGATCCAGAACACGCCAATCAGATTGAAGATCACGTGAAAGTATGCGGCACGTTTTGCATTCGTAGTGGTTCCTAGCGACGCTAGAAAAGCTGTGATCGTTGTTCCGAGGTTTTCACCCAAGATCAAAGCAGCGGCGGTCGGGTACGAGATCACGCCCTGGGTCGCTAGCGAGATTGTGATGCCGAGCGTCGCGGAAGAGGACTGGACCAACGTCGTGAGGACGCAGCCGACGAGAGCGCATTTCAGAACACCCACGTACGTGTCGGCTTGGAAACGTGCGAACCAAGCTTCGAAGTCAGGCATCTCTTTGATGATTGAACAAGCGTCCTTCATCACTTCAAGCCCAAAGAACACCATGCCGATGCCCATCACAAACATCGCCCAGTAACGCCAGCGATCGTTGCGGGTGAACAGGTACATGAATGCCGCAAAACCCAGCAGCGGCAACCCGTATTTGCCGATCTTCAAAACCAGAATCCAGCCGGTGATCGTCGTGCCAATATTGGCTCCCATGATCACGCCGACCGCCTGTGACAAACTCATCACGCCACTGTTGACGAATCCGACAACCATCACCGTTGTGATCGAGCTGGATTGAACGATACAAGTCACGATAATGCCGACGGTCGTGGCGAAAACCCGATGGTTCGTGACCGCGCCGACCAAACGACGAAGGCTGTTCCCAGCGACGGCCTGCATTCCGTCGGACATGTGCTTCATGCCCAACAGAAAAATGCCTAGGCCGCCGGCCAGTTCGAAAATCATCTTGATCAGCGTGGAAGAATCCAAGGGTTTCCCGTTCCAAATCTTCGGAATTGGACTGTTAAGATCGCGTGAAGACGCGGCGATGCGGCGGGATTGTAACCTGATAGACCACTTTTGGGGTGCGTTCGATTGAATTTAACGGCGAGCGTGAAGGTGGGTGGTTGCCCCGGAATAGCACTGCCAGCCGGCGCTGTACCGCAAGAATTGCCACCGCCGAATCAGCTGATTCGATTTGCTTTCAATATCCGCACCGCCGCCTAGACGCGGCCTTTTCATTTGTTGCGGTGTCAAAAGCGAGGGCTTAGTTCTTGTTTGGTCGATTCGATGGACCGGCCCCGCTCTAAGCGAAGGGCACCAGAAGGTTGATTGGCAAACGTTTCAGTGTGCCGAGAATCTCGCACCTGTGGCTCGCCGGTTTTGCGTGTCAACCAATGTGTCGTTTTCCATCGCAGCGAAGCCGATTCGAGGCTGGGGATTTCAGCTCGATCATGCTGCCATGATTGGTTCATATGCTAGCGTAGGCAGGCAGCGCGGCGGCCGTTTTGTATTTCATCGGGGGCGTTCTTCGGAAAGCAGAAGAGTTGGCGAGGACCCGCGTCTACGACTTCTCTGCTTTCACATAGTCGCCACGGCTGAAGTATTTCTCGAGCCAAACGTACGCAACGATGAAGAAGTAGCGACTTCCCATCTCTCGGACTTTAAGTTTCGCCAGTCCAGTGCGTCGATTCCGCCATGTAATAGGAATGACAGTCCATGAATAGCCACGTGCGATGGCCTTCAGTGGTAATTCGACAGTCAGATTGAAATGAGGCGAAAGAAATGGTCGGCATCCGTCCAGCGTTGTCCGCCGATATGCTTTGAAGGCATTTGTGGTGTCGTTCAGCTTGATTCGAAAAAGGAAGCGGATCAAATGATTGGCTGTTCGATTCAAGAACAATTTCAGCCAGGGATAATCGACAACACCCCCACCTTTCACGAATCGACTTCCGAAGACGGCATCGAAACCTTCGTTCAATAAGTTCCAGTAGCGGACGACGTCACGGCAATCATCGGATTCATCGGCCATCATGATGACAACGGCATCGCCTTCGGACTGATCAATTCCATACCGAATTGCAAGTCCGAAGCCGTGTTCGCCAACGTTTTGCACGGGCTTCAAAGCGGGGAGCGTATTTGCCATTTCGGATAGAATTGCCCAAGTTCTGTCTGAGCTTCCGTCATCGACGACGACAATTTCGTGAGGTACCTCTTTGAGTCGTAGTTCCAAATGCAGGTGTTCGACACTGGAGCGAATGCAGCCTTCTTCGTCTCGAGCAGGAATAACAACCGAAAGAAGCTTCAATTCGTCTACGCCTTTGTCCGGAGAGGCACTTTCCATCTCAGGGCCTGGGATCGCTTGTTCTTTTTGTTCTTCGGGCACCGGGTTAAACCACTTTGTTTCGCATTGATTCCACGGGTGAATCTATCTGAGGTCGTGATTGAGGGACAGGAAGATGGATTCGTTGCAGTGTGAGGCATGGCTGCAGGCTGTCATGATGAGATGTCAAGCCAGTCAGGGTTTTGCTCCGCATAGTCCGCGATCTCCGCGAAAATTTCCTCTTTCTCTGTTTCCGGACGCCATCCCCAAGTCTCTTTCGCCAGCTTATTGTCTAGTACCACCCAAGGGAGGTCGAAAGGCCGATTGGTATGCTGAGATGAGACGGGGTGAATGCCAAAACGCCTGTCGCACCAAGCGGTGAGTTGCTGCAAAGAGACTGCTGATTCGACCCCACCGGAAACGTTAGTAATCAAGGGCATCCCATGAAGTTCCGATTGCATTTGACGAGTAATGAGTGCCAGCAAGTCGCGTGGGTGGAGGCAATCACGAACCTGATGCCCGAGCGCGTCGAAACCAGTGTAGTGCAACGAACGACGGGCCTGATGGCTGTGGATCCAGAACGCGATGATTCCTTGGTCCGGCCGTCCAAATTGTCCAGCTCCCGCCAAAATGCCGCAGCGATTGACCAAACAAGGAAATCCAAAAGTCGCCGCGTATTCGAGTGCGATCTGTTCGGAGGCACGCTTGGTCGATCCATAAAGTGATACGGGTGGAGTGGTCGAGAAGCTTTCGCTGATACCAGCCTCGGTCATACCTTTGGGGAACGGTAGCTTGGGAACGTACGCACCGTCTCGAATTTCGATCGAAAGTTTCGCTAGTGGATGGATCGAATAAACACGACTGCTGCTTAGCAAAACAAGACCGGCCTGCGAGCGTTTGCAAAGCTCCAGCACGTTGAGTGTGCCAATCAGATTGTGCTCGACAAGCTGTCGACTGCTTGTTTGGCCATCAACACCAGCTAAGACGGAGGGCTTGGCCGCCGCATCGATCACCCAGTCGATGTCCCCAATGCAATCGAGGTCGGACGAGTTTCGTAAATCGCCGTGCACCACGTTGATACCACGCGACATCAAATCGCGACGATTGATGTCGCTTCCTGGACGAGCGAGGTTGTCGATCCCTGAGATTTCCCAATCCAGGTTATGTTCCGCGGCCAGTTTGGCGAGCATGTTCCCAACGAAACCACAGATCCCTGTGATAAAAACTCGCGTCGCCACTCGATTCTCCCAATCCCAAAAAAACTTCGCACACATGTCCGAGCAACCGATCGCCTTGGTTCCATCATAGTCTGCAAGCGATAGCGAGGGCGATGCGGCTTAATGAGTAATCAGCCGGCACGGATCGTCAGTTGAGGCAGTGTTCAATTCGATTTGAAACAACAGCAAGCGAATGAAGACGGTGAGAAGCTCGTTTACGCGGCGGGCGGATTGTTCGTCACGGTTGCTCGGCAAATGAATAGCTGCCGACGATCATCGACTAAGCGGAATGCCTGGTGCATTAGAGGCTGATTTGGAAGAGACGATCGTAGAGATTGGGATATCAATTGGACCGTGGGGGGGGGCTGTTGGCTATGCATTGCCGACGCACGAGTCGGGGGAAGAGTTTGGGCGGGCGTCGCGAAATATTAACGGCGTGATCTATTGCGGGGAACCATTCGCTTCACGGGGTGGGTCCGGGAAAACGAAGGAACATGCGAACGCAATCGGCTGAGGCGGCCTGTTGCCTTTCCGCTTGTTTCCCCCTCTCTGGCAGCGTCGCGTAGGACACCAGAGTTTAAGAGGGCGATGATTGGTGACTCAGTGACCAATCTGTTGGTGGTTCACTTTGAAAGCGAAACGCGGATGTATTCTCCAGCACCTGCAAAGAACAGAGGGGAGTTTTTCGAATGAAGGAATGGTGCAAATTCTTCAATGTCGGCGATGGTGGTCTCGAAGTCATCGTCGGTTGGACCGTCGTTGCCTGAGTCCACTTGGAATGTGACCGTGTTGCCTTGTTTCGTGATTCGTACCAGGTGCGGACCCGCGGTGGCCAATTCTCCAACGTTCTCCTCTCCTAGCTTGAAGCGATTCAGTTCGACCAAGCCCGGTTCAATTCGCATGTACGGTGAATGCAGCCGCAAATAAACAGAGTCTTTCAATCCGTTGTAACTGCGGTCGGCGACTCCGTATCCAATCCCAATGTTTGCCACCATGTCCTCGGGGCCGAATTGAAGAACCGTTTCGAAAGTGAAATCTCGAGATACACAACCGATGTCTTTGGTGAAGATGACACCCTGGTTTCGATATGTGAATTCATCGTATCCCTGAATGCGAATGCCGCCCGCTTCGCCTTTTTGGTAGCGAGATCGGGTTGTGAGAAATGATGGCAGTGCCCGTGACTCACCCAAGGTCTTGCCGTTTCGGGGCATCTGAGCTGGACTCGGACGTCTCGACGCAAGACCGGGTTCCGTGTCTGCCATCGTACGAGGCAGGCTGATTGAGGTGGAAGTTGCAACGACGATTCGTCCGGTTTGTACATCGATCAATCGGACGTAAACGATGCCCCGCGTGCGGCCATTGGCGACGATTTTGCCCGCCACAACATGAGTTGCTCCTGACAATTCGCCAAGCTTTTGAGCGGTTTTCGGATCGAAAAGAATGGAGTTTTGTGCGAGCAATTCATCCAAGACTGATCCCAGTGATTCGCGATCGACGACAGGGACTCTTCGGTTGACCAGCCTGGTCGTGAGATCTTCGGCCATGACAAGTGTCTCATCAGCCGTGTTTCCGTTCTGGTCACGAATGGGGCAAACCGCGATTCGCAGATCGAGATTGGGTTCGACCTCGTCGCCGACTTGCAGATCGGGTTCTAGGTTTCCGACTAGTTTCGCTTTGCAGTACTTTTCGTGAGTCTCGACGACCTGGATCTCTGCGATCTTAGGACGTTCGACTGCAATCACCTCGCCGCTCACGGGATCTTTGATTTCGCCTTCATTGCGGAAGACGTCTAGCTTGGCGTCTTTGCGAATGCCGCTGTTGGTACCAAGCGTGACATAGATGACCTGCGACGACACCTTGGCGATCCGGCCTGGTTGTTTCCTTTGCGACGCAATTTGTGCGACCTTCCAGCTCAGCATTTCTGCCAGCCCGATTGATTCCACCGCATCATCAAAGGCAAATGGTGTGACCACCTCTTTGACATTGCTCCGCTCGAAATTGACATCCGTCTTGGTGTAAATGTCTCGGATCGTCACGTTGTTTGGGTCTTGGTCGAGGAGCGTTCCGATAATGGGATTGGAGTTGTCCTTTAGAAGGACTTTGAACAACGGTGGCGATGAAACCTGTGCTGAGACCGATGAGCAGGCAAAGGTTCCGAAGATAACAACGAACAGATATCGGCTGAACGCAAGCGAGCGGATGGTTTGAGGAACCATGGAGCGATTGACTTATCAGAGCGAATGAAATGGAGGGCATCTGAGACGACTAGCGATTCAATTGCAGAATGTCCGCCATGGTAATCCCAGATAAAATCCGGTTTCGGGACGAGCGGGGGTCATCGTACCAGCGTGGTTGGGAACGTCAAATTTGCTGATGATGCGGAGAGATTGACGAGTGCCGGATTGGCATTTTCTGGCATTCCCAGGTCTCTTTGAAGCCAATCTCGCCTGGATGAATCAGACGCGAAGTCGCGAAAGGCGAAAAGCTATATCTGCTCGGCGAATTGTTGTTGCATCGTGTCGAGAAACTTCTGCAGTTGGTCGGCAGGAAGTTGGTTGATGCCAGCTGCAGCTTTGCGGCCGCCTCCGGTTGGGAATTGTCGGACCAGTTCGTCGGCACCGGTCTTGGTGGTCAAAGGAGCGCGGACGCTGACGAGGTAATCGCCCGAAGGCAGTTCGCTGAGCAACGCATGGGCTCGGTTGGGATTTTCACGGGCGAGTTGGTTGCTGTAGACGCCGCTGACTCGCCGTGAAAAGGAATCGTTGGGAAACAGGAACGCGGCGCAGGATTCGGTCGCCATCTTGGGTTCGATCGAAGCGGCTCGCTTCATGTCGCTGTCGAAACCATCGCGAAGTGTTTCGAATGTGGTGTCCGCCGCGATGAACTCAAACGGATCCGCATAAGGTTGGACCTTGCGATACAGTTTGTCAGGAGCGAAGTAAAGATCGTCGAGCGTTCCCCCATAGCCGTTGTAGTTGAGCAGCGTGCCGAGTTGTTCCAGTTCTGCCAGTTGCGAGTCGCTGAGTTGAAGTGGTTCGGCGGCGGATTTGGCCGCATCGTGCAAGTTGTCGCCGTACAAAGCGGTGACTGCCCAAGGCAAGAATTGACTACTCAGGAATTGATTGACGAGCAGTCCAGTGCACACGTCGCCGGCCGTGTCGATGTGAGTCGACAGCAGAGGCGACGAAGGAATGTCGCCAGCGAAATGATGGTCGAAGTAGGTGACAGGGACATCGGCAGCCAAAATGCGGTGGAGCTCATCGCGGTTCTTGTCGAGCGAGACGTCGAGCACGGTCACAGAATCGCCCGAGCTCGCGGGGACTCTTTTGAGCAGGTTGATGTCCCGTTTGACGCCAGTCACCAGCGTGCTGTCTTTGGGGTCTGCCAGCCGCAGTTGGTGCAATGCGCAAATGCCATCCGCATCGCCATTGAAAACGTCAAAATGAGTCACGTCGGTATCTCAGTGAGAGTGGTGGGTGGAGGCCGCGAGCGATTGAGGCTGTGAGACTCTTTGCTCGTCAGATTTGATTCTAGTTCCACATCCCGAAAGCGAAACCGTGCCTGGGGTGCAAGGCTCAAAGCCCCAGTTCATCCAGTGCGATGGTTTGGAACTCCAATTCGGCCCGGGAAGACTCGTAGAGGATTCCGAGGGTCGTGTCGTCGACCATCACGAGCGAGCTGTAGGCGCCGCCGTCGTTGTCCAAGACGACCTGTCGATTGGACGGCCATGTCAAACCGTCATCCAGGCTGGCTCGCACGGTCATGTTGGCACGTCGGGTTTTGTGATGTGGGTTGCTGAAGATCAGAGCACGGCGGCCATCGGTCAATGAGTTTGAGATCAGACTGGCCATGCAAACGGGTTCAGGTAGTGCGCCATGATCACTTGGGTGAATCGTCCAGTTTTGGCCCAAGTCGCTCGTCACGCTGATGGCTCGTCCATTGGTGTCGGATTTGTCCTTGCGATTTCGGTTGTCTCTCATGTTCAACATCAGAGAACCGTCGGTCAACTCGGCAACGGCACACTCGGTCGTGTCGGAGCGTGCCGGATTGGAAACGGTCCAAGTCTTTCCGTGATCGCGGGAGTAGATGACGTTGGAAAAGGGAAGCCCAGTTTGGTCGCGGCCCTGCGTGGGGATCACCAACGTGCCATCGGTCATTGTGATTCCGTTGCCTGGCGCGGGAGCGAACAGGTACCACTTGGGATCCTTGAGTTGCTTCGTCCAGTTCTCGGGTGACGACCAAGTTTGACCGTCGTCGTTGGAACGGACGGCGAGGAATTGGGTGGAGGTGGCAATGTCCAGTCCAGGTTCAGATCCATTGCCTCGCCATTGATGCGTGCCTGGTTTGCCGTGAGTCCAGACGGCGGTGACGATGATTTCACCAGTTTGTGTGTCGACCAAAATGTTGGGATCGGAGCATCCGTTTTGGTTTTCGGGCAATGCTCCGTGGGTGCCCATGTCCATGATCGGACGCGGGGCGGCCCAAGTCTTTCCGCCATCTGTAGATCGCGAGAGTCCGATGTCCATGTGACCTTGAAGATCGCGACGACTGTCATATCTCATGTCGTAAACCGCCAGCAGAGTTCTCGCGTTGGAGCGAGCGATCCCGGGAATGCGAAATGTATGGCAATCGTGTTCGCCTTGGCGGTGAAGGAGCACCGATGTTCGTTCGTCCGCCTTGGCAATGGATGCGAGCAAACAAGTCAAAAAGATCGAAGTCAGGAGCGTTGCGACGCAACGTGGGGAGATAAAACGCTGGGACATGGGAGGGAGCTTGGCGGGGCGGTTTTGGCGGGAGGCAAATAAAAAAGCCGACGCGAAACTTGATGGCAAGTTTGCGTCGGCTTCAAGATAGTCGGCTTTGCAGCCTAGGAGTTGCTGGTGAAGGTGGCTTCTGAGCTCGTTTACCCCTCACCCCGAGTCCCTCTGCCCAAGGGAGGTCGTGCAGTTTCTAAATTGCCGTATTGCAACGCGTTTATCATCACCCTCCGAAAGGGAGGGTAAAGTGAAACTGCATAACCGCCGAGGCGGGGCGAGGGGAGTCTGTTGTTATTTGGAAACGAAAGTTGCTTCCGAACGGGGCAGGGCCCCAGACGAACTTCCTTCCGGATCAGTTCTTGATCTTCGCTTTCTTCTTCAGCTGATTCAGCGTCTTCGCACCGCCTTGGTTGACGTCGAAGATGAACTTGGCGAGATCCAAGAACTCTTGTCGATCCTTCAGCATGTTGACGAGGCCGGGTGGCATGGTCGAGTTTTGCGACTCGAGCACGTCTTCGACATCGTCAATTGCGATGGTGCGGGGTTTGCCTTGATCAGCCGCGATGCTGAGTGTGATCTTGTCATCGGTTTCTTCCACGAGGAAGCCGGAAAGGATGGCGCCGTCGACTGTGATCACGTTCACCGTCTGGTAACCTTCCAAGATCTTCTCGGATGGTTTCAGGATCGATTCGATCAAGTGCTCATGCGTTATGTCCTCACGTGTTTTGGTGAGGTGGGGGCCAAGTTGATAGCCTTCGTTGACGTCGTGGCAAGTCGCACATGCGGTCTTGGAACCGTAGAAGTACGTGGCACCACGAATGGCATCACCCTTTTCATGAGCGTCTCGAACCAAGTCGCTGAGTGATTCCGCAAGCAGTTCGGTTTCGAGCTGGTTGTTTGCCGGTTCGTCTTCGATCATCTCCGGGCGGCTGTCCTCGGGGAACGGATGCATTTCGATCAGTTCCTCGGGGCTGTAGAAACGTTGGCGGTCTTCCGTCGCGGCGCGAACGCGTTTGACTTCGTCCGGTTTGATTTCGCTGGCGTCATTGCCCCAGCTGTTGCGAGCATAGGTCAGCGCTGCAGCGATTTCCGCATCGGAGAACATGTTGCCAATGGCGGTCATTGGCGGCACACCTTGAGTCGGTTCAAAGACTTTGCCACGAACGCGAATTTTTCCCCAGATGCCGTGAAGGGTCAGCTTGATCAGCCGCTCTGAGTCACCGGTGACCCATTCACTGCCGGCCAACGGTGGATAGATCCGTGCGATGCCTTCACCGTTTTCACGGTGGCAAGCGTAGCAGGAGCCTTCTTCGAAAAAGACTTGCTGGCCCAGGTTGTAGGTCTGAGCAAATGCTTTGTTCTTGAACTTGTCGGACTTGGTTCGGTAGTCCTTCGGTTTGGCCGCACCTTCCAATTTGCCGGCGAGCAATTGCTTGTACTCCACCAACAAGTTGTCTGGATCAAACTCTTTGGCCTGAATCTCTTTCTCAACGTCTTCTTTGAGCAGCGGCATGGCACTGTTGAGTGCGTTGCGAATCCAGCGGTCGGTCTTGTGGGAGGCAACGGTTAGCAACACTTTCGCACCGGATTGGCCGCCCAGCCATGAACCGGCTGAGAGAGCTTCCAAGCGAACGCGTGGGTGTGTGTCCGCAGCAGCGGTCAACAAGTACGTCTCGGGATGGTCGAGCAAGTGCAGGCAATGCCGGACGACTCGAACCGCTGCGGAGCGGACCCGGTGATCTTCGGCTTGCAAGCATTGGTTGAGCAATTCGGTGGACGGTTCTTGATGACCCCAGGTTGCCCAAAGAGCTTCCAAAACCAAGCGTTCGTTGTCTGCGTTTTCACTGGCGAATTTCATCGCAGCAGCAACCACGGCTTGTTTGTCACGACCACGCAATTCGAGGTGCGAACGTTTGCGAGCGTTGAGTTCGGGCAGCTTCATGTTCTCGAACAGTTGCTCGATATCAGCCCCGGCAACGGTCGGTGGTTCGACCAAGTCGCGGTCCGCGTAGGTGATGCGATAGATGCGACCGTATTCTGAATTCCGCATCGGGTCACGAGCACTGTGTTGCATGTGACCGATCAGCGTGTTGTGCCAATCGATGAAGTACAAACTTCCATCGGGGGCGACTTCTAAGTCACAGGGGCGGAAGTTTCCGTCGGAGGACTGGATCAAGTCTTGGCGGAATTTGCCTTTGATCTCAACTCCATCTTCAACGGTCTTGTACTGTTTAATTCCCAAGAAGCCAATCGTGTTGGCGTACATGTAGTCGCCTTGGACTTCATCGGGGAAGTGACGGCTGTAGAGGAACTCCGATCCCGAAGTGGGGCGAGCATGGTGTTCGTAGTTGAACTTCGAAACCTTTGGGATTTCTTTCGAATGCGGGACCTTGATCGAGTAACCCAGCATCCAGTACTGGGCACCACCGGAGGCATCGTTGACGAACGTTTGGCCATATTCGTCATGAGCGACACCCCATGGGTTGTTGACGTCAGATTGCATGACGCGTTCCACCTTCCATGACTTTGGATCGAAACGCCAAATGCCACCATCGGTCATGCGTTCGGGGCCCCACGGGGTTTCGACTTGCGAGTGAAGGAAACGGCCTTCGCACATGTAGATGCCAGCACCATGGTCGACATCAAATGCTGAGATGGCGTGGTGGGTGTCGTGGGGATCGAAACCGTCGAGCAAGACTTCCATCTTGTCAGCATGATCGTCGCCGTCGGTGTCCTTGAGCAGCACCAAGAAAGGTTCTTGCGAGAGGTAGACTCCTTCGGGGGCCAATTCGAAACCGATCGGCATGTGCAATCCATCGGCAAAGACGGTTTCTTTGTCCGCGCGTCCGTCGCCGTCGGTGTCTTCGTAGATCAGGATCATGTCGTTGGGTTTGGAGTCACCCGGTTTGTAGTGTGGGTAACTCGGCAGGGTCGAGACCCACAGACGACCTTTGTTGTCAAATCTCATTTGGGCTGGGTTGCCCAGGTTCGGGAAGTCTTGCTCGGAAGCGAACATGGAGACTTCGTAGCCTTCCGGCAACGTGAACGTCTTGAGAGCTTCTTCCTCGGCTTTGAGATAGTCCGGATTGCCGTTCTTCTCGCTCATGCGAAAGTTCGTTTCGACCGACGACAAAGGCCGAGTGATCGAATCGTCGACTTCGAGGGTGGACGATTTACCTTGTGCGATTGCCCAAATGTTCCGGTCACGCAAGACCGTCATCTGACGGATCTTCTCGATTTCTTCTGGATAGTTGAAGTTTCCGTAGGGAGCCCAACGCCGACCGTAAGCGTGCACGCCGTTGAGCATGCGGAAGTCATTGCGCCAGAACCACGCTTTGTCTTGGACCGCCGCGTGCAACAACGAATCCCTCGGGGCGACACCGGAGTCGGCACCGAACAGTTGTTGCATGATGACAGGAGCAAGCTTGCGATAGCCCTCTTCGGACAGGTGCACGCCGTTGATCGTCAAAGCTTCTTTGGAACTTTGGAACCATTCCAAGGTCGGTGTGTAGAGATCAACGAAGCCAACATGCTTTTCATCGGCGACCGCACCGACGGCGTCCGCGTACGCCTTCAAAATCGCGTTTCGATCATCCGCATTCGGAAGATTGAACTCGGGATGCTGCTCCATCGCGATCGGAGTTGCCAAGACGAGGCGAGGTGGTTTGGATGCGTCACGTTCGTAGGAACGCGAGAGGGTGTGATCGACGAAGGCTCGCAGTTCGTTCTTGAAATTTTCGACTCCGTCCATGCCGTCGAAGGATTCGTTGAACCCGAAGAAGGCGACAATCGTGTTGGCTTTGACGATCGTCAACCATTCGTCTGGTTTCGGATAATGGCCTTCGCCGTAGTGGCCTTGGATTTCGGGACGAAACTTTTCGGCACCGGGAAATGCCCAAGGATCTTTCTTGCCAGCTTCTGGACGATAGGCCGGGGTGTGGCCCGGAAATCCCATGTTGCGGAACGTCAAATCCTTCTCAGGAAACTGCTGGTAGAGTGCCGTTTCAAAGGCATTGAACAGTTCCATTCGCGAAGCCAGGCCATTGCCGAGGAAAGCGATCGTTTCGCCTTGGGTCGGTTTCAGCGGCAGCGAGGTGGCGGGAGCATCGCCATCCACTTCGACGGGTTGCAAGTATTCCGGACGAACTCGTTTGGTTTGCTGAATTTCGTTGTCGGTGACGGTCGTGATGACTTCGGGGGCAACGGTTTCGTCGGCGGACTTGTCATCCGCGTGCGATCGCGAAAGTCCTCCGGCGAGCAGTAGAGTGGCACAAGCGAGGCCAACGCGAGTCAGTTTCGACGTTGAGAGTCGCATTTGATTTGCTGGCAGTCGCAAATTGTTTTTGGCTAACAGTTTCATTTTGAGGCAGGTTCTTAGCAGCGAGTTTTGCTCGCCGAAGAAGGTGAGAGGTGGGGAGGTGGGTGAACGTCGCATTCTAGTTCATCGTCTTAGCTTATGGATCATCGAAGCCAGCGGTAGTCCGACGATTTGTCGCATTTGCCGCGTCCATAGACCTTCGACGTCTATGGAGTGAGATCGGTTGCTTGATCGGTTGCAATCGGTCCTGGGCCTCAGAAGCCGAGACGTCATCTGCTCCATCGGACGTGGGGAACTACCGTCCGGCGGCTTCAGGTCTCGATCGCTACACGCGGGGCCTGTGTTCTATCCCGCGACTACGTTGGTGAGGCAACTGCAAAGGATTTCAGGTTCAATTGCACAACCATGTAGATAGAGCCAATCGGGCGGCTCGTGAGGTGATCGCTAAACCTCTCACAAGAAAGTGACCGCGGCAAAGCATCAAGCGATCGGCCGGTGACTGTTGAAGTCACCGGCGAGAGTGCGAAAAGATCATCTCAGTGGTCAGGCTTGGTTCAGTTTGGGTGAGCCTGATTCGACAACGAAGGAATTGCGAGTGAATGTTTTGCCGCCTGGTTTCAGCACGTCATCCACAACCATGTAATCGGACTTCCAGCTATTCGGTGTGACGTCGCAGCGGATGTAGCCGCGTTCGGTGTTGTGCCATTTGACGCAAGCGTTTTCTGCCAGCACCGCGTCGAGATTCTTGGGTTTGTCTGGACCGTTTCCTCCACTGGATAGCGAAGTGGCAACAAACTCAGTGGCAACGAGACCTTGTTCGGTTTGTCGGTCGTCAACGCGAAGTTCGTTGGCCCAGTTGGAATGAATGTCGCCGGTCAAGACAACGGGATTGCTGACTTGTCGATCTCGAATGTAGTTCAACAGTTCCATCCGTTCGTGGGAATAGCCGGGCCATTGATCCATCGAGAACTGATGGTTGTCGGGGTCGCCGGAACGGTTGACCATTCCCATCATGACTTGCTGTGCCAGCACATTCCAAGTGGCGGTTGATCGGATCAGGTTGCGAGACAACCATCCGCGCTGCTTCGTTCCCAACATCGACTGAGTTGGATCCAAGGCAGCTTCGTTCAGTGGGCTTTTGCGATCGCCGTTGGGTTGGTCGGTTCGATACTGGCGAGTATCCAAGATCGAGAACTCGGCCAGTCGTCCAAATTGAGCCGAGCGATACAGACGCATGTCGCTGCCGCGGGGAATCTGACGCAATCGAAGCGGCATCATTTCGTAATAGGCTTGGTAGGCGTTGGCTCGTCGCGAAAGGAATGAAAGTGAGTCGACGCCTGACTCTTCTGAGATGTCGCAAGCGCAGTTGTTGTCAAACTCATGATCATCCCATGTCAGCCACCATGGACACTGAGCGTGCATGTTTTGCAGCAACGGATCGGATCGATACTGAGCGTGGCGGACGCGATAGTCACCCAGTGACATGATTTCAGATCCATGATGAGTTCGGACCTTCCCATTGCGACCGGCTTCGTATTCGTAGATGTAGTCGCCTAAGTGAAAGACCATGTCGACGTTGTCAGCCGCCATTTGCTCGTAGGCGGTGAAGAGACCCTGTTCGTAGTTTTGGCACGAGGTCACGGCAAAGCGAACTTGGTCGGGCAGTTGATGCGGCAGTGGCATGGTGCGGGTGCGACCGATAGTGCTTTCAGCGTCGCCGCATCGGAATCGATACCAATACCAACGGTCGGACTCGAGTTGGTTCAGTTCGACATGGATGGAGTGACCAAGTTGAGGGGTGGCCAGTTGAGTGCCGGATGCGACGACGTTTCGCATCGAGTCATCCGTTGCGACTTCCCAAGTCACTTCAACGGTTTGGGCAGGCATACCACCATCGGGAAGCAACGGTGAAGGTGCCAAGCGAGTCCATAGGACCATCCCGCGGTGATCGGGATCTCCAGAAGCGACGCCTAGGCTGAATGGATT
Organism: Rhodopirellula baltica SH 1; assembly: GCF_000196115.1. NCBI lineage: Bacteria > Pseudomonadati > Planctomycetota > Planctomycetia > Pirellulales > Pirellulaceae > Rhodopirellula > Rhodopirellula baltica. Next base: position 4,729,857 of record NC_005027.1, on the reverse strand, counting down.
GCTTGAAAAAGAAATCTTGCCGTCGGCCCAGGCGTGTTGAGTCGACAGCACGTAGGCGGGCAGCGCGCCGGTAAATGCTAGGAACCGTCGACGATTCCAGGCGGTGGAAGTGACTTGGTCAGCGTGAGTTGGTCGTGACATGGTTGGCTCGTTGTGTGTCAGGCGGGATCGGCTAAACGAAATTCAAATGGCATCGCGTCAGCCGGTGAGGACAGGAAGGCAAGCTCGATCGCTCCCGCGGGCTCTGGCGGCCATTTTGCGGGAAGTGTATCGACCGCTCATTTTGAACCAATGTGATCCGTGGTTGCATGCTCAGATTTCAAGAAAACTTCACAAATTTGGACGGCGGCATTTATGAACAAACCATGAAGTTTGTTGCTGGATGCAAAACAGTGAGATGCGTTTGAACACAAATTCGATACTCTGTCGCGAAATCTGCCTTGGGCAATCAAGCATTCCGGGGCCGTGTTCCATTCAAGCCAGTTTCATTGGATCGATCGGGCTGATTCGCCTCAATTCGATCCCTCTTCTATAGGAGTGGTCTGCATCGTGACCGATCGCAATCGTCGACAATTTCTAAGCGACAATTTTTCAGCCTTGGGGTCTTTCGGTGTGACCGCTGCTTTGGCGGGATTGGGGCAACGCGTGGTTCGAGGCGAGCAGCCCGATGCGGCATCGACCTTACGACCGACATCGGATGACACGACCGGATTGCCGCTGTTGCGACTGCCGGAAGGTTTCCGGTACCGCACGTTTGGTTGGACCGGTGACATCATGGCCGATGGAACTCCAACCCCGGCCGCTCATGACGGGATGGGGGTGATCTCCAGTCAGGGCGATGTGTTGACGCTTTGCCGCAATCACGAAATCAGTGACGACGGTCGAGCGATCGCAATCAAATCGGGACGTGCCTATGACAATCGAGCTCAAGGCGGTTGCACCGAGTTGCGGTTTGACAGTGCCAAAGGTGAATGGCTCGATAGCCGTGTGGTGTTCTCCGGATCCAGTCGCAACTGTGCCGGTGGCGTCACACCGTGGGGAACGTGGTTGACCGCAGAAGAGACCGTGCTCGGGCCTCTCGATGCAGACCATTACAAAGCGGACAAGGTTCGTACATTCGAAAAGACTCACGGTTGGGTATTCGAAGTTGGCCACACCGATGCCGATGGCAACCCGGTTCCTTTGAAAGACATGGGACGCTTTGTTCACGAAGCCGTCGCGATCGATCGAAACAGCGGCATCGTGTATCTCACCGAGGATCGTTCCACATCGGGCTTCTATCGTTTCTTGCCCAACACGCCCGGCAAATTGGCGGATGGCGGACGTCTGGAAATGGCGGAAGTCGTCGGGCAGTCTGACCTGCGGGGTGGCTTTCAAAACGGAGCCCAGTTCGATGTGCGTTGGCACTTGATCGATGATCCAACATTGGCCCACAGTCCCGAGTCGCTGAAGAACGTTTCGAAAGAAGGCGCAGTCGGTGACGAGTTGGGTGTCTTTCAACAGGGACAGAAGAAAGGTGGGTCGACCTTTTCGCGGCTCGAAGGATGTTGGTTCGGCAATGGCGTGGTGTACTTCGACGCGACCAGTGGTGGTGCGGCGGAGGCGGGGCAGATCTGGCAGTTCGATCCAAAGCAGCAAACGTTGACGTTGTTGTTCGAATCGCCCAGCAAGCCGACTTTGAACATGCCCGACAACTTGTGTGTCAGTCCTCAAGGTGGTTTGGTGCTGTGCGAAGACAATGACTATGGAGCCAACGAGTACCCGCAGCGTGCCTTCACGCTATCGCAAGATGGGCGATTGAAGTTGTTGGCTGAAAACAATGTCCAGCTCCATGGAGAAAAGAACGGCTTCCAAGGTGACTTCCGAACCAAAGAGTGGGCCGGAGCGACGTTCAGCCCTGACGGAAAATGGTTGTTCGTCAATTTGCAAAGCCCCGGCATCACTTGTGCCATCACAGGACCCTGGAAAGACGCTTTCGCCTAAGTCCCCAGACGTGGTGGCGAAGTGAGATGTCCTGATTCGAATGGTTGATCTCGGCTGGTCTCGCCAGCCGGTGCGATCAATTGCGTCGTGTTCTTCCTCCTTTGAGGACGGCAATGTTTCTCGGGACTCCATTTCGGTGGCGGAGTTGGATTTTCGCGTCTTTTGAGCTTCGGGGGGCCCCAAGGCGGTGTATTCTGAGGTCTCTTCATGGTTTTTCACCTTGAACATCGTAGGCATCAGAACAACGAGGCTTCCAGGGTTCGCGACGCTAGTATGCGCGCGGCTGGGGTGCTTTCGGAGGGTGAGTGGCGTTTGCGATCGTCTGTGGTGAACACATAGACACATTGCAGACAGGCACGAGGCAATGAGACGAACGACACAGCCGATTGGCAGCACAGATGGCGAGAACACTGGCGACGTAGCGAGGCCATCGCGTCTTGGATTCACGCTGGTGGAGTTGCTGGTCGTCATCGCGATCATCGGAATGCTGGTGGGGCTGTTGTTGCCCGCGGTCCAGGCAGCTCGCGAAGCAGCTCGTCGAGCTGATTGCAGCAATCGATCGCGGCAGCTTGCCCTGGCAATTCACAATTACCACTCGGCATATCGCAAATTGCCAAGAGCGTGGTGGTTGGAGACTCCACCCAAGGCGTTCAACGGTGGCAACTGGATGATGTCCATATTGCCGCAGTTGGAACAACAAGGACTGTATGACCAAATCGATCGAAGCATTTTGCCGGTCGATCAACTCAGTCCCGACAACGTGGCCGCTTTGCAAACGCCGATGTCGTTGTTCATCTGCCCGTCCTCGCCCGGTGGGATTGAATCGCGACGCTACTTGTTCGATTCCAATCCGGCTGGACTGCCGTTCACGGCGACGAACTTGGCCCCGGCGGATTTCTCGCCGACCACGGGTGTGCGTGGCACGTATGCCAACTTCGCCTATGGCGCGACGTTGAGTGGCGGCCGCGAAGGCGCTTTGCAGGTCGTCAGTCCAATTTTCGGTGGCGATCAAGATGGCCGTTTTGCGGACATCTTGGATGGATTGTCTCACACAACTTTGTTTGGCGAACGCACGGGCGGCAACGTTGTCTACAGCGCCGGTCGCGAAGACCCGGTCGCCACTGCCGCGTTGATCGGCGTTGAAGGTGGAGGGTGGGGAGATCTGCTCAACGGCGAACATTGGCTACAAGGTTCGCTGCGAAGTGGCTTGAGTTGGCCGCCGGTTGGCGGGCCTTGCGCGATCAACTGCACAAACGCTCGTGGGTTCGGATTCCACAGCTTTCACGCAGGTGGATGTCACTTTGCATTCGCCGACGGATCCATTCGCTTTATCAACACCAGCATCGAACCGCTTGTGTTTTCGTCCAACATCACGCGACGTGGCCGGGAAGTGATTGCTGAAGATGGAATTTAGGTTGTTAAAACGGCGAAGGATCGTGATGACGGCGATTGGTCAACAGTTGGGTTTGGTTTTGCTGCTCGGGCTAATGGTTGGTTGCACCGGCAAAAAACCAGACGATGGAATGGTTCCGGTCAGCGGTGTCGTGGAAGTGGACGGCGAGCCAGCGGTTGGCGTCGTCATTGAGCTGCATCCTCCATCCAAAGCACCATCGCTCGCAATGGGAATCACATCGGAAGGTGGGCGTTTTGAAATCAGCACGCTGACGCAAGGTGATGGGGTGAAGCCGGGAACCTACGACATCACCTTCGTATGGAGCGAGTTCAACATTGTCACGCGTTCTCAAGAAGGCGATCGATTGAACGGACGCTATGCGAAACCGGACCAGGCGTCTATTCAGTGGACGGTGCCGGACGAAGAGTCCTGGGACGCCGGTACAATTCAATTGTCCAGCGAAAAGTGACTGCTCTCCAAATCGACGCCAATTGTGTCGATGTCACTGCGCTGCGGCCACTACCACCAAAAACAACAATGCCAAGGCGATCGCACCGCAGATCGTGAGCACGATTTTTGCCGTGGAGTAGGGGGCGGTTCCCGTTAGGTCTTGTGCGTTTTGTCCGCTAATGACGACCCGGTAAAGCTGGTCGTGGTAGCGATACGCCATGACATAGGCGGGCAGCGACAATCGCCGAGTGGTCAGCCCTTTCACGACGGTTTCGACGTGAACGTTGCGAAAGCTTGAACCGGGGATTTGAGTTTCCTCGACGTGCTTTTTTGCCATCAAACGCAAGGCGTCACGGACTTGCCGTCGAGCCTGAGATCGCTGGACGTCAAACTGCTCTCTCGTCACACCGTCTTCGCGGTTGGGAGTCGCTCGCGCGGTGCGAAGATCCAGTCGCCGGCTGACGGTAACTGCTTCCGGTTGCGACAGTCCACGTGATGCGGACACGAGGATGTTTTGAAACACCACGTCGGTTTGTCCGGAATGAGGTGCCCAGCTTGATCTTCGCGAATTGGCGTTGGAGTCCGCGGCCCAACTGATTTTGCACTCGGTGTCGAAGACCCATGCGACCCAGTACAGCGGATGCAGGTCATCCACGTGCGAAGCGGAGGTCAGATCGCTGGGGCGGAACCAACCAAGTGAACCAAGCCATTGCCGAAGTGCACGCTGAGCATCATCGGGAGTCAGCAGAAAGGGTAGGTAGGCTTCGGTTTGTTCCATCGGGTCGACGATGGTTTCGATCTCTACAATTCCGTCGCAAAACGAACATCGCAGGGCTTGATGCTCTGGGTCGAACGCGACCGCAGCACCGCAACCTTTGCAACGAAGGATCTTCGCGGAGACGTTCTGTTTTGTGGTTTCGTTTGGAGGTGACGATTGACCACAGATCGAGCATCTCAAGTCACCGTGTTCGAGCGGCGTGTCGCAGCGAGAGCAAACGGAAATGATTTCAGGCATCGTCAGCTCACTGCATGGCGGAAAGAAGAACGATGAATGCAATGAACAATAGCACGGCACCGACAACCAACGCGATTTTGGTGGTCGATGTGGGCACGCTGCCGCCGACTCGCCCCGTTTGTCCGTTGACCAAAATTTGCACCGGAGGTTGGTTTTCGTCGTAGCGGACGGCGAAACACCAAATGGGCAAAAGCACGAGGTCGATCACTTCGCGAGAGAGTTGCGTGCGATGTTCCAGGTTCCGATGGGAGTCGCCGGGCATGAAGTTTTTCAGTTGCGAACCAACTTTCGCGATTGTTTCACCATGTGCCAACTGAAAACAAGTCGCTTGGTCTCTGGACGGGAGCTCCGCCAGCCACCCCGTGATGATCGATGGCGAATACCGACGAAGCGCTCGCAGGTCAAACGGTTCGATCGCTTCTAGGGAATCATTGTCGGTGCCTTTGGATGCGGTCACGATTACATCCAGGACATAACACGAGTGTTGCCCGGTGAGACTCCGCCACTCGGTTTTTGTGACAGTTCGAGTTCGTGTGACTTGTTTGCCGTTGGAGTCGGTCGTCGTATAGGTTTCCGTCTCCGTGTAGTTCTCGCCGATGCTGGCGGAATACTGTGTGTCGGCAACCGCGCCGTACAAATACGCTGGAAGATACACCCCGCGAGTGCAGTTTGGTGCGGCTCGTTTGAAATCGGAGCGAGCGAACCAGTGGGCTCGACCGATCCATTGTTTGACGAGCTCGGTGGCTCGTTCTTGGTCCACGACAAAGCCGATTGCGAATGTCGGCGTGGGGCGGTTTTTTGACGGCGGACGTTGGATCACCGATGGTGAGGCACAGTACGGACAAATTGTCGCTAGCATGCCCGACAGACCCGTCAACGCAGCACCGCATGATTGACACGCAATCTCCTGCAGTTCAGGTTCGGTCGTCAATTCCGCGGTAGGCATTCCGGACAGGTCTCGCTTTGTCTAATAAGGTCGTCGGTGAAGAGGTCGCCAGTGGACAGGCGAGTTCTTTCGTGGATCGGGGCGCAGGATGTCTGCTTTGATAGCAACAAAAACCGGCTCGATCGACACGAGAGCTCTCCAGGTGTCGCGGTCGGCTGTGCCGGGAAGGTGTACATGCTTATGGCGGTTCATCAATGCTTTCGCGAATGACGGCTTGACGATCAGCTTGAGAGGATACACTCAAAAGGACTCGTGGTTTTCGAAGCGGTCCATTGTCCATTCGATGCAATGGGTCAGCGGAATTGACCAAACTGCGAGGATGGATTTCAATTCCTTTCTGACAAGGAAGACAATCTAAGTAAGTTCCACTGGATGGGGAGCGGAAGAGTTTTTTAGCTTCCGCCGGTAAGCTGTGTCCCTTGTCTCCGCATTGAAGTGGCAAACAGTCGGTGACATCGACGCATCGTGGCCCGTCTCGGTGACGCCGCCCATTTCGAAGCGCTCTTTCACGCGAGGATGGAAGCACGGGTGAATTCGACCGCAACGACCGAAAATCAACGAAGCCTGACTCGCAGTTTGGTCAACCCGCTCGCGGTGGCCGTGGTGATGATCGTGTTGATCATCAGTGGGGTGATCGCATTTCATAACATTCGTGAACTGCAGGAAACGCGACTGAAGGTCGGTTTGACGCTGAAGGTCTTGGCTTCTTTGGCTGAGATTGAGGGTGCCGTGATGGATGCCGAACGTGGGCAACGGGACTACTTGATCACGGACGATCAGCGGCATTTGGAGCCTTTCAAGGAAGCCGTCAAACGCACCAGGGAGAGCCTCGATCAATTCGAGAAGCTGACTCAAGACCATGCGGTCCAGCGAGCCAAGTTCAACTATCTTCGAGAGAACGTCGAAGAACGAATCAAGCATCTCAATGCCGTGTTGGATATTCGAGCTGAAGAAGGTCCCGAGGCCGCTCGCGCCGCCGTGATCCAGAATTTGGACCAGAACTTGATGGGGAAAATCGACGATCTGGCCATCTCGATGCGGAAGATTGAAGAGGACCTGTTGGTTGTTCGCGAAGCGATGGCGACGCGAGCCTATCGCAGCGGGATCGTAACCTCGGTGTCATCCACTTTGATTGGTCTGATTCTCGTCGGCAGCGTGCTGTATCTGTTGGAACGCAATCGCCGCAAGGCGGAACGGGATGCGTTGATGTTGAACGCGACTCGAGAACGAGTTCAGTTGGCATTGGATGCGGCAGAGATGGGAGCATGGAACATCGACCCCGAGACGAACACCCTGCAAACCGATGAACGGTACCGCCGAATTCACGGTGTCGAACAGGAAGAGATGACGTTTGAGGATTCTTTGAAACGAATTCACCCGGATGATCGAGCGAGGGTTCGACAAGCCGTGCGAGCATCGATGTCACCGTTGGACCCATCGCCCTATTCGGTTGAATACCGGGTCGTTCACCGGGACGGGTCTATCCGCTGGGTATCGAGCAAGGGGATCGCTCGAGCCAGTCGCCGCCGCGGGAAAGCGGTGCTGACCAGTTTCGATGGCACGGTTGCGGATGTGACCGAACGCAAACGCCAAGAGGAACGCTTGCAACGCAGTGAGCAAATCGCGTTGGCGGCCAATCAATCCAAAAGTGAGTTCTTGGCCAACATGAGCCACGAAATTCGGACTCCCATGGCGGCAATCCTCGGCTACGCGGACGTCTTGCTCGGCCATTTGGAAGATCCCGACAATCGCAATTGCGTGATGATCATCAAACGCAACGGCGAGCACTTGTTGTCATTGATCAATGACATACTCGACTTGTCTCGCATCGAGGCGGGCAAGCTCAGCGTGGACGCAGAGTCGGTTCCATTGCCCCGGTTGGTGGGCGATATCCAGTCTTTGATGCAGGTCCGAGCGGACGAGAAAAACGTCGACTTTCAAGTCGAGTTCGAGGGCCGCGTGCCACAGTCGATCGAAACTGATCCAACTCGCCTGCGGCAGGTGTTGATCAACTTGATTGGCAACGCGATCAAGTTCACCGACGAAGGCAGCGTGAGATTGAAAGTTCGTTTTATGAAAGGTGCCGATCCTCCGGTCGTCGAGTTCTCGATTGTCGACACCGGAATCGGGATCAGCAAAGAACAGCAGGATCGGTTGTTTAAACCGTTTTCGCAGGGCGACGCTTCCGTGACCCGAAAATACGGCGGCAGTGGTTTGGGGCTGGCCATCAGCCAGCGTTTGATCGAGATGATGGACGGCGAGATGTCGCTGGAAAGCGAACTCGGCGAGGGGTCGACATTTTTTGTCCGGTTGCCCGTTCATTCGGTCGAAGGCATCGAGTTGGTGACACCCGACTTGGTCAAACAACCATCGCGGCCGGAAGAGTTGCTAGCGGAAATTCCAAAGTTGGACTGCCGTGTTTTGGTGGTTGATGATCGCAGAGATGTCCGTCACATCAGTCAGCACTTCCTCGAAAAAGCGGGAGCGAAAGTTGATACGGCAGAAGACGGCCAGCAAGGCGTGGATGCTGCCATCCAGGCTCGTGACTCGGGGCATCCATACGATTTGATCGTGATGGACATGCAGATGCCCGTCGTTGATGGGCTGCAAGCGACCGCGTTGTTGCGATCGGCTGGGATTGATTGGCCAATCATTGCCCTCACCGCTGACGCGATGAAAGGTGACCGTGATCGGTGCCTCAACGGCGGGTGCGACGACTATCTGTCCAAGCCCATCGATCACATTCAATTGGTCAGCATGGTGGCCAACTACACCCACGAAATGGATGTGAGCGAGTTGGTTCAACGCCGGCATTTGCGTGCGGATCAGTTGCAAGAAAAGATCGAACGCGAGGACCGGTCACGGTCCTGATGGCGATACCAACATTGCCGCGACGATTGGCTCGCGGTGGTCTACAAAAACGAGTTGACGACAACGGCCAGGGCGGCACCGGTGAGCGGACCAAGCACGGGTACCCAGGCATAGGACCAATCGCTTCCTTGTTTCCCTTTGATTGGTAGCAAGGCATGAATCAATCGCGGGCCGAGGTCTCGGGCCGGGTTGATCGCGTAGCCGGTTGTTCCTCCCAGCGACAAACCGATGCCGAAGACAAGCAAACCGACGGGTAGCAACCCGATCGAGCCCAGTCCGAGCACGGGGTCAGTGTCGACCGGTTCCGGTCCAGAGCTGAAACCGGGGGCAACCATCAAGAAGATAGGCAGGATCAATGCGAACGTGCCAATCATTTCACAGACAAACGCTTGCGGAAGTTTGCGAATGCTAGGTGCTGTGCTGAAACAGGCCAACATGCCATCCGGGTCGTCCGACGCTTCTCGAAAATGTTCGCGGTAAAAGACGTAGACCAACGCTGCCCCAGCCATTGCACCCAACATTTGAGCGCCGATGTACCCGCCACTGTCCAGCAGACCGAATTCTGTGTCCGCCCAGTACATCGCGAAGGTGACGGCAGGATTCAGATGTGCCCCACTGAATTCGCTGGCACAGAACGCTCCGATGAAAACGGCGATGCCCCATCCCGCGGCGATCACGATCCAGCCACCATTGTTCCCGTTGGTCTTTGGCAGAACGACGTTCGCGACCACTCCATTGCCAAACAAGATCAGGAACATCGTCCCAACAAACTCTGCGACGTACGGATGCATGGTTCCACCTTTCTTCAGTATTCGTTTGACCGCCAAGACGCTGGAATGCGCGGACTTGGTCGCCAAATCGCATCACCTCCAACGGTTCACTGAACGAGAGGCCGCCTCAGGTTTTTGGTGAACAGGCACTAACCTAACGTTTGGCCGCCATCGACGGGGAGAAGCTGGCCGGTTGTCATGCTGGTTCCCGTCGCAAAAAACAGCACCGCGTCGGCGATATCTTCTGGCTGAGATGCCTTGGGAATCGGGTAATCCGCGACCATTTCCTCAAGATCCCAGTTCGGATTGCCCTGTCGAATCCAACGGCTGTCGATTGGGCCGGGGCAGACGGCGTTGACGCGAATTTTGGGGGCGAGAGCACGGGCCAGCGATTTGGTGAGCGTGTTCAATCCACCTTTGCTGGCACAGTACGCAATCGACGAACCCGAACCGGTGATTCCCGCAACGGAACTCACGTTGACGACGGAGCCACCTTCGCCCTCGCGAAGCAATTCGGCGGCGGCTCGTGTGACAAAGAAGGGACCTTTCAAATTCACGCCGAGGATGCGGTCCCACATCGGTTCGGTGAGCGTTTCGAGTTCAGAATGTTCAATGAACTCGGTGGTAGCCGCGTTGTTGATCAGGCAATCCAGCCGTCCAAAGGTTTCGCCAATCTGATGGATCATCGCGCGGACATCTTCATCGATCGACACATCACATCGGACCAACATGGATTTCGCGCCGAGGGCTTCCACGTCGGCGGCTGTTTGTTTGGCCTCTGCTTCACTGCGTGAATAGTTGACGATGACATCGTGACCTTGCCGGGCCAGTCCGATTGCGCAGGCTCGCCCCACACCAGTGGCGGCGCCAGTGACCAAAGCAACGGGACGTGATGAAGAAGACATCGAGGACTCGGTGGGGAATGGAAAAAGGTGGTCGAGTTCAATCAGCCCGTTGGACTACAGCGTCGGCAGCGAAGCTTTAGGCGGTGCCGAAGCGGCTTTCGCGGCCAGATTGCGAACCAATGAACGAGCGACTTGGTCAAACGGTGCGCGGGCGCGATGATCGTTCGCGAGAACCTCGGCCAATTTGCCCGCGTCACCGGCTTCACGAAGTGTGATGTCGATGGGCAATCCACCTAGATAAGGAACGGTGAGTTCTTCGGCTTTGTCGCGAGCACCACCACGACCGAAGATGTCGTAGGTCTTGCCACAATCCGGGCAAGTGAATCCGCTCATGTTTTCCACCATGCCCGCGATCGGAATGTTGACTTTGCGGAACATGCTGATGGCTTTGACCGCGTCCAGCAGGGCGACTTCCTGTGGGGTGCAAACCACGACAGCACCCGTGATTGGGATCGCTTGCGACAGCGTCAATGCGATGTCGCCGGTGCCCGGTGGCATGTCAATGACCAAGTAATCCAGTTCGCCCCAGGACGTGTCACGTAGGAATTGTTGGATCGAACCGTGCAGCATCGGACCACGCCAAATCACGGCTTGGTCCGGTTCCAGCAGGAATCCCATCGACATGACGGGCATTGCGCCTTCGGTTTCGGGTGGGACTCCTGATTCGCCATTGGGGCCGAGGCGAATCGGTTCAATTTTTTTGTCTTCGGAGATCGCGGGACGACCGGACAATCCCAGTAAATGCGGGACGCTGGGGCCGTAAACATCGGCGTCCATGAGGCCGACAGTCGCACCCAATCGGCGAAGTGTCAGTGCCAAAGACGTTGCCACGGTGCTCTTGCCAACGCCACCTTTGCCGCTGCCGACCAGGATCACGCTTTTGGCTTTCAAGCCAACCTGACCCAGTCGAGCTGGTGGGCGAGCATGAACAGGTGTTTGCACCTGGATGGTTTTTCCCGGTGCCACCGTCAAAGCCAGATCGCGAATCGTGTCCGCGATCTCGTCGGCGATGGGTTGGCAGTGGGACGTGATTCCCACAGACAGTTTGATCGTGTCGCCATCCAGCGTGATTTCGCCCAATTGCCCGGTGCTTTCGATTGGCCGTCCGGTTTCAGGATCCGGGTGTTGGCCGATTCGTTCGCGAAGAGAGGCGATCAGGGCGTCGGGTTCGACGGGAGTCGTCATTTCAAAAACCAGGGGCGATCAAGACCAGGGAAGTGGTGTCACGAGTTGGCATCCAGCAATTCGCCGATGTCCAGCAAGTGAACTTGGCGTCCGCCTTCGTTCTGGTCAACCGCGTGCGGGCTGTCGATCGCAACTGTACGTCCATCAGGGCTGCATCGTGGGTGCGTGTCGCAACGCCATTCGCCGGTGTAGCGTTTGGGCGATGGGAAATGCCCAAGATCAAATCGTCGGTCGCTGGGAGCGTGATACAGGTAAACCGTTTGACGTCGGGACTTGCTCGGGTAGGTATCGTTGAGAATCCAATCCCCGTAGTCGCCCGCCAGGTAAGTGTTGTGCCCGTTGGTTGGCATCTTGCCGGCGCCAACCGGACGAACAGCATCGGTTTGATCGTCAAAGACATAGAAACCATTGGGTTTGCCGGCGGGCCGGGTCCACATGGTCACGGCATCGTCGCCTTTCCAAATGAAGTGCGATGTGTAGCCGGATGGATCGAGCACATGCAGATCCGAGCCGTCCATGTTGGCGGTCAACATACGCGTGACAAAACCGCCTTTGTACTGCAGTGTCGACGGATCGAATTCAGGACGATACCGGTGCAGCACAATGAAGCGGGTGCCGGATGGGTTGATCAGAAGGTGATTGAAATAGTGCCACGCGTCGGCATGTTTGTCGCCATCGGGCCAAGGCAATTGAGCGACCTGGGCCAGGGACAAAATCAGTTCGCTGCGGCCGGTTTGCAGGTCCACTCGCCAAACGCCGGATGCCTCCGGGGCTCGCTCGTCAACGTGCGGATCAGCAAGTCCGGAATAACCGTAGCCAGGTCGAAGGTTGTTGATCCGCCGGAAATCAGCGGACAAACCAGTCCGTCCGTCTTGGCTGATCGTGTAGATCGGTCGATCAATCGTTTTCGTCTGGCCCGACGTCAGGTCACGGATGCGGCACACAAACCGATCGCCATCTTGGTCGTTCCAAAGAACGCGTTTGCCGTCTTGGCCGACGAACTGCAGCATGCATCCTTGTTGCCACCCCCAAGCCTGACTGGTGCCCAACGGGATCCATTGATTGTCGTTGGCGGTGTCCACGTATCCAACTCCAATGCGATCCTCGGCGTTGGGGCTGCGGCCTTCAAAGTCGACTTCGTTGGACAGCACGAAGCGGCCGGTGGGATCGAATTCTTGTTTGTCGTAGTAGCCAAACCAGTGAAATTTGGGCCCGTGAGTGATCGTTCGCGCCGGAACAAAGGTTTCTAGCGGACCGGTTTCGCTCGCGGTTTCCTTCGCGAAAGGCAGCGAGGAGGAACTCGCAAGCAAGGCGGATCCGGCGGCGAGATTGGTTGCGAGGAATTGGCGGCGGGGGAGCGGATTGAAGCGTGGCATCGGAGCGACTCCGGTGGGGAGGGTGGGGGAGGGAGCTGAGGCGGGAGATGGGCGGCGCGATGAGCCGAGGCGATGCGAGGGCCCAAGCCAACGAACCGGCCCAGCAGTTTAGTTGATTGGCGGTCGCCACCGTGGCGTGATCGCTCGGGTCAGCGAAGACTCGAGCGTGCAGCAACACGGGGCTGCAACAACGCGGGCTACGTTAATCGCGGAGCCAGCCGCGAGACTAATGCCTTAGCCACGAGCGTTTCCTAGAACGACTCGGACGAAATCGGCGGACAAAAGACGTCGCCGAGGGGGCTTCGCTACCGCTGTTCGCGGTAGGTGGTGAAGCTGAGGAAGGCCAGCAAACCAGAGAAAATGACGAAACCGAGGTTCATCAGCATGCTGGCGGATCCGAGCGGAGCCATGTCGCTCATTCCAGCCACGCCCAACAGCAAATCGGCTCCAAATAGCACCAACAGCAAGATGGACGCCACAAGGCTAACTAGACAAAGAGCCTTGGGCATGGACGGGAACCTCGATCAATTTCGGAGAATCAGGATGCAATTGGAGCGGGACACAGGTCCCGGTTTGGGCGAGACGATCCGCTCGCGTGGCAAGGATAACAAACTCGCCTTCTAGGTTTGGCCGTCAGTATAGTTCAACCAAAAGAAAATACCCAAGTTCCCGTGATTTCGCCATTTCCCCGCGGCACTTCGGTCGGTCTGGACCGGTTGGAACAGTTGTCACGAGCCAATTCGCCTATCGTTTCAGGCCGAACGATGCGACGATAAAGGCAAGTGCCACCGGAATTTGGAAGTGGCGAGAACCGTGCGAATTCCGCACGCATTTGACGGACTGACCCTCTCTCGACAGGCAACCATGCGTCGGACGCTGTTTTTGATCCCTCACGAATTCGCGGGCTGGCCCATTTTTGGGATTGGTTGGGCGTTGCTGTTCTTGTTGATTGCCGTTTTGGCCTATGTCGGCTGGGAATCCCGCCGCGGTGGTTTGGGTGCTTCCACCGCCATTCGTCAGATCGCAGGCTTTGCCGTGATGGCCGCGGTGATTCTGGTGGTCGTGGTCCCGAGAACCGAGTTGGTCAACACTTTGGGCGATCCGGTCGGTGTCGCGGTCCGTGGCTACGGAATGTTCTTGATGCTGGCCGCGATTGCGTCGGTTGGCTTGGCGGCTTGGCGAGCCGAGCGTGCCGGGTTGGGAGCCGACTCGATTCTGCAATTGGCGCCCTGGACGTTCATCGGTGGGCTTTTGGGGGCTCGTGTTTTTTACGTCACGCAGTACTACGAAGATTTCCTGCGGCCGACCTGGGGTGAAACCCTGATGGCAATGGCGGCGCTAAACCAAGGCGGATTGGTCGTCTATGGCGGATTCATCGGTGGGTTCATTGCATCGTTGATCGCGTTGAAGCGACATCAAACGCCGATCTGGCGAATCGGAGACGTGATCATCCCTTGCGTGTTCGTAGGGTTGCTGTTTGGTCGATTGGGGTGCTTGATGAACGGATGCTGCTACGGTGGCGCGTGCGAAGCGGGACCATTGGCGGTTCAATTTCCGGCGGGCTCACAGGTCCATGCTGAGCAGTTGTTGTCGGGCGAATTGCTGGGCATCGAAGGGCATCCGGTCGTGTCGGACGAGGAGCCACCCGCCGGTCAATCGCAGATGGTTGTGGATTCGGTGCGTCCAGATTCGTTGGCCAACCAAGCGGGAGTGAAGAAGGGCGAAACGCTGACGATCGCCCTGGATCCATCCTATCGGGACCAAGTGCCGTTGGATCGGCCCGCGGAAGAAGCTTTACCAGGCGTTGTCGTGCTAAGAGATGACGAAGTTGTGGCGAGATTTTCGCCGCGTGATTTGCCCTCGATTGCGGATCCCGTTTGGGGCACGCAAATTATCAGTTCCGTGTTCGCCGCCATCATGTTTGTTGTTTTGCTGATTGTGGAACGAATCCTGCATCGGCCGTCCAAGCAAACGGATGACGCCGTGACGGAGCGAGCTATCACGGGAGGACGTCGGCCGGGTGTTCTGATGCTGGTCGGCTTCATCGCCTACGGTGTGCTTCGAATCGTGTTGGAGTGGATTCGCGTCGACGAGAAGGGTCAATTTGGCACTTCGTTGTCGATCTCGCAGTGGGTCAGTTTGGTCGTTATCGCGGCCAGTTTGGTGACACTGTTCATTCGTTGGCGTGGTGTGGACTCGACGTCGGAGCAAACTCCTGGTGGCGGGAACACGAACGTGGTTGGCGGATCGGATGCGGCGGCGGCCGGATTGTGATGAGTCGACGACAGACTGTTTTTCGTCCTCATCGAAACCCATTTAGATTGATTGAGATACTTTGAATATTGAGAGCGGTTCATGAAGATCGCCTGCTTCAGCACCAAGCCCTACGACGAGCAGTTTTTGTCAGCGGCTTCGGAAAAGTTCGAGCATGAATTTGTGTTCCTGGAACACCGGTTGGATGCGTCGACCGTGGTGTTGGCGGAGGGATGCGATGCCGTGTGTGCCTTCGTCAACGACACGTTGGATGCTTCTGTGCTCCAGCGAGTCAGCGAGGTTGGAATCGGCTTGCTCGCCATGCGATGCGCCGGCGTCAACAATGTCGACTTGGACGCCGCCGCGAAGTTTGGTGTTCGCGTTGTGCGAGTTCCTCGTTATTCGCCGTATGCGGTGGCGGAGCATACGATCGGATTGATTTTGACTTTGAATCGGAAGATTCACAAAGCATACAACCGAGTGCGTGAGAACAACTTTTCGATCGATGGGTTTTTGGGTTTCGATTTGCACGGCCGAACGTTTGGCGTGATCGGTACCGGTGCGATCGGTCGTACGCTGGCTGGGATCGTGGGCGGTTTTGGTTGCCGCGTGTTGATGTACGATCCTTATCCGAATGACGAGGCCAAAAAGCTTGGCGAATACGTTGATCTGGATCGATTGCTGGCCGAGTCTGATTTGGTTTCTCTGCAGTGCCCGCTGACCCCGGACACATATCATTTGATCGATGCCGAACGACTGAGCAAAATGAAACGCGGTGCGATGTTGGTCAACACATCGCGAGGTGGATTGGTCGATACTTCTGCGGCTATTGAAGGTTTGAAGTCCGGCCAGTTGGGCGGGTTTGCCTTGGATGTCTACGAAGAGGAATCAGGCGTGTTCTTTGAAGATCTGTCACAGCAGGTCATGCAGGATGACGTGCTTTCGCGTTTGATGACATTTCCAAATGTCTTGATCACTTCTCACCAAGCCTTCTTCACACGAGAAGCACTGGAAACCATTGCGGAAACGACGCTTCAAAGCATCGATGCGTTCAGCCGCGATGAAGAGTTGGTCAATGAGGTGGTTGCCACACCATCATGACCTTTGCACGCATTCGCAGTGATGAGTGGATGGACGATCCCGGTTTGGATCCAGATCGACATCGGCAGGCTTTGGCTGGATTGGCTCGGTTGAACCGAATCAGTTTGGTCTCGCGTGTGTTTTACCCTCGGTTGGTTCGATTGGCGTCGCAGCAACCGCGTCGACCTCTGCGCATTTTGGATGTTGCCAGCGGCAGCGCGGACCTGCCGATCGATTGGTTGTGCCGGGCCAAGCGACAGGGCATCCAGATGGAGGTCACCTCGCTGGATCGCAGTGAAACCGCCATGGATTTTGCTTTGGAGTCGGCCAAGGCTGCTGGCGTGACCTTGGGCACTGTCGTGCGGGATTGCTTGGTGGATGGATTGCCGTCTGGATTTGATGTCGTGACCAATTCCTTGTTCATGCACCATTTAGAAAACTATCAAGCGGTCCGGTTGATCCAGGAAATGTGGCGCGTGAGTGAACGCTCGGTGCTGATCTGTGACCTGGATCGATCATCGGTGAACCTTGCTTTGGTCGCCGCCGCATCGCGGTTGGTCTCGCGCAGCGACATCGTTCACCACGATGCAACGGCCAGTGTTCGAGCTGCGTACAGTCGCCCTGAGTTTTCGTCGCTTCTTCGACAAGCGATGGGATACGACATTCCCGTCCGCATTTCTTTTCCCTGCCGATTCCTTGCAGCGATCGATCAAGCCTGCGTGGCAGAAAGGGTGGGGGCACCTTCACCAATTCTGTCGGGTGCCATTCCGTGATGAGCCTCGCCGAATCAGGTTCCTCGATTGAAACTCGGGACTTGGGCAAGGTCGCAATCATTGGTGCGGGCGTGGCAGGTTGTGCTGCGGCAATTCGGTTTGCGCAACGTGGTGCCAAGGTCACCTTGTTCGAGCGATCGGTTTTTCCTCGCGAAAAAGTTTGCGGGTGTTGTTTGGGGGCTGCGGGATTGGCTGCGCTGGATGCAATCGGTGCCGGCGAATCAGTTCGCGATCTCGGGCTGCCGACCAAGTTCTTTCGTGGCTACTTTCAAGTGACGAAAGCTAGCTCAGCGGTGACACAGATGGTGGGCGAGAAAGCGTCGCGTGTTCCCCCGGTACGTATTCCAATTCGTGAGGGCATCGCACTTTCGCGTGCGGAATTGGATCAGCATCTTTTGACGTTGGCGATCGAGGCCGGTGTGGAAGTGCGGCAGCCATGCGAAGCCACCATCGTGGCGGAGTCCGACAAAAGCGTTTCAATCGACATCGGAACGGGATCGCCAGAGGCTTTTGACTTGATGGTTGTTGCGGCGGGGCTGACCGGACGTTTTCGGCAACGCGATGTGGCGGATCTTCGGTGGGTTGAAACGCCCAATGGCCCAATGGGTTTATCCGCTCATATGAGTCGCGATGACGCAAATCAGATTGATTGGATTTTGGAATCTGGTGAAATCCAAATGCACTGTGGGCATGACGGCTATGTCGGGATCGTCTGTCTTCCGAACGGAAATCTTGACATCGCTGCCGCTGTTCATCCCGGCAAGAAGGGTGCCTCTGGAGAGGGGGTTGGTAGGATGGCGATCCAAATGCAAACGCTGGCATTGTTATTGGATTCGGGGCTGTTTGATTCGTCACAGTCGCGAAAACTGGAGCATTGGTTTGCGGAAGCGGCACGCTGGCAAACCACCCCACCGCTGAGGCGAAGAAGGGTGAGCGGCCGAGGCCGTGTTGTCGCGATTGGGGATGCGGCAGGCTATGTTGAACCGCTGACGGGCGAAGGAATGACGTGGGGGATTGAGAGCGGTTTGGTGGTGGCTGATTTGTGGGCTTTGTATCGGTTGGGGCAGATGACGCCTAACGGTGAAGCCGATTTTGGTGCAAACTGGGATCGTCGAGCAGTGAAGTTTCAAACCCGCCGTCGGCATTTATGTCGTTGGGTCACCGGGATGGTTCGGTATCGTCCGGCTCGCTGGTTAGCATGTCATGGTCTACGACGTGCTCATTGGTTGGCGACTCCTTTCACTCGTAGTCTCGCAAACGGACCGCGTTTCGACGCAACGTCCTCCATCCATCGCACCGCAATGAGCTTCGCGGACGCTTCTCTTCGGACTCACGTCTCTTCATGACTGCCCAGATCTTATCGATTGCGACGGCTCAGCCAACGCACAAGGCCGACCTTGCGTTCTCAACTCACTGCGCCCAAAGCATGTCATGCGAGGACGAATCGCAGGCTGTGAAATTGGCCAAGCTGTATCGTCGAACCGGGGTCGATACTCGCGGAAGTGTGTTGGTTGAAAAAGGCGATGCAGGCGAGCTGACTCAATCTTTTTATCCACCCATGCAAGATGGTTGCGATCGTGGCCCGACGATGGCCACTCGCAACGAACGCTTTGCTGAGGAAGCACCCGCACTAGCGTGCCGAGCCGGGCAGGGAGCGCTCGATGGCAGCGGTATATCGTCGGACGATGTCACGCACGTGGTCACCGTCACTTGCACCGGGTTCACCGCGCCGGGGATCGATGTGCAATTGATTGACAAGCTCGGTTTGCCGATCACGACCCAGCGAATTCAAGTCGGGTTCATGGGCTGTCACGGTTTAGTCAACGCGCTCCGGACCGCACGCGGTTTGGTCGCGGCCGACTCCGACGCGGTGGTGTTGATCGTTTGCATCGAACTTTGCAGTCTGCACTATCAGTACGGATACGATGCCCAGCGGATCGTGTCAGGATCTTTGTTCGCCGATGGTTCGGCGGGTTTGATTGTTGCCGGCGATGATTGCCCCGCATCAGGTGTCGATACACCGCTGGGTGAAATCGTCTCGGTCGGTTCGTGTTTGATTCGCGACAGTCATGACGCCATGACTTGGCGGATCGGCGACAACGGATTCATCATGACGCTTGAAGCCAGCGTGCCTGGTTTCATCGAAACGAACCTTCGTGAGTTTCTCGTGCCGTGGTTAGCCAAGTCAGGATTGGATTTGGATTCGATCGGTGGTTGGGCGGTGCATCCCGGCGGCGTTCGGATTTTGCAGTCGGTTGAAACCGCGTTGGAATTGCCTTCGGGCGCTCTCGATGTTTCGCGGGAAGTGTTGCGAGAACACGGCAACATGTCGTCAGCCACACTCGGGTTTGTTCTGCAGAAATTCCAGCAGCGAAACGTTCCTGGTCCTTGGTTGATGCTTGGATTTGGCCCGGGGCTCGAAATCGAAGTCGCGGTCGTCCGCTGAGTGGTCTTGGTCGATTTTTCTGCAAGGATGTCTTTTGCCCCCTGAGGTCTTCTGACGGGGCGTGAGGGCGGTTATCTTGTCGACATGAATATCACCAAATGCATTGATTCAGCCGGCCAAACTCGCGTTGCTTTGGTCGAAAACGACAGTTTGGTTCCGTTGCAGATGACAGCGGAGCTTCCGACTTTGTCGGCCATTCTTGCCGCAGAGAATCCCTTGGCCGCGGCAGACTCGCTGGGACGCGACCAACCCATCGCCATCAATGATTCGACGCAGTGGTTGCCGCCGATCGATCAGCAAGAAGTCTGGGCGGCAGGTGTGACCTACAAACGCAGCCAAACGGCTCGAATGGAAGAGTCCGAAGCAGCCGCCTCCTGCTACGACCAGGTGTACAACGCCGATCGGCCGGAGATCTTTTTCAAGGCGACGCCTTCGCGCGTCAGCGGCCACCATCAACCGCTTCGCATTCGAACCGATGCCAAGTGGAATGTGCCGGAGCCCGAGATCACGTTGGTGCTCAGTCCCTCTTTGAAAATCGTCGGATTGACGGTCGGCAATGACATGAGTTCGCGAGACATTGAGGGCGAGAACCCTTTGTATTTGCCTCAAGCGAAGTGTTACGACCAGTGTGCGGGGTTGGGGCCTTGGATCACATTGATGGATGAACTGCCTTCGGTCGATGCCATCACCGTGGATCTGAAGATTGTCCGAGATGGAAACGTCGTTTTCGATCAGGCCACATCAGCGGCTGAGATGGCCCGGAAGTTTGAAGATTTGGTGCAGTGGTTGGGGCGTGACAACACGATGGCCGACGGGGCATTTTTAATGACCGGGACCGGGATTGTTCCCACCAGCGATTTCACGCTGCTTCCTGATGACGTTGTGAACATCACCATCGGTGGCGTGGGCACGTTGTCCAACCGGATTGTTCAAGGTGCGGCCTCCTGAATCGAACTCGCAGGTTGAATCAGCACCCACGCCGGTTCGGCAGTCGGAAACGCCGGTTGAGCGATTGCCGCTTGCGTGTTGGTTGAATGTGCTGTCGCTGGATGCGGTCTTGGTCGCGTTGCTTTGGCAGTTCGTTTTTGTTTTCTCTTTTTGTGGTCGTGCGCCGCGCTGGTACGAATCCTTTGTTTTGGCGTCGGTCGTTTGGTTGATTTACGTCGCCGACCGGTTGCTTGATGGGGCGCGATTGGATCTGTCGAAACCACACTTGGTTCGGCATCGAATGCATCACCAATTCGCGCCCATTTGGGTGACGGCTTGGATCGTGGTTTTGTTAATCGCCAGTTCCGTCGTGGTGCTTTGGATGGACGCGGCCGTGATCCGGATCGGGTTGCTCATTGCTGCCTTGGTTTTGGCATATGGTGCTGGCGTTCACTTCTGGCCGGGACGTGCCACGGTCAGACATGTTTTCGCGAAAGAAGTTCAGGTCGGTGCAATCTTCGCGGCCGGCGTGAGTTTGATCGCTTGGTCGGAGGCCCCCAGTGTTTCGTTGGGATTGGCCTGCGTCGCTTCGGCAACGCTATTCACGGTGAACTGCTGGGCGGTGGCGGAGCGAGAATCGGTCGCAGATCAGAACTACGATGCGTCTCGAGCCGGAAAGCCTCGTCGTGAACTGATGGCAATATGGAGCGTGGCGGTGGTGGCCGGAATCACTGGAATGACCGGTTGGTTGCCTGGGTTGGTGGTGGTTTGCTTGATTGGCGGTTCGATGGCCCTGTTCGCGACAACTTGTTTTTGGAGATGGAATGGGAGGGCTCTGATCGAATGGAGTCGTTTGGCATCGTCGGCTGATGTGCGACTGCCTTGTTTTGAACGATTGGTTCCGATGGCTGATTGGTCGTTGATGTTATCGCCGATGATCTGTTGGGCTGTCGTTTGAGCGACTCAGCCCAAGGTTATGACCGATTGGCTCGGTGGTATTGGTTGCTGGAAAAGCCGGTCTTTCGCAACGACCTGCAACTCGCTCGCACGGCTCTGCTGCCTGAGTTGCCTCCGGTCCATCAAATGTTGATCCTGGGCGATGGTGATGGGCGTTTGTTGGCGGAAGTCTTGCGGGTGCAGCCGCAGACGCACGTGACCAGTGTCGAGCAAAGCCCGGAAATGATTCGGCTCCAGCGAGAGCGGGTGAGCCAGATGGGTGCCTCTGCTCAGGTTACCTTCGTTTGCGCAGATGCAACGCGTTGGGATACCGGCGGAAAAACGTTTGATTGTGTCGTTGCGGCGTTCTTCTTGGACTGTTTCACCGAAGCGGAATTGCGACTTCATTTACCGCGATGGTTGGATTGGGTCGCACGGCGAGGTTGGTTCTATCACGTTGATTTTGTGATGCCCGCGTCAGGATGGCGGCGGAAGAGAGCAGCGTTTTGGAGCCGGGTGATGCATGTTTTCTTCGCCTGGCAAACCGGTCTTTCATCAAAATCTTTGGTCGCGGTGGAGCCGTTCTTGGACTCCGACCAGTGGAAAGTTCATCGAACCAAGTTCCTCAATCATGGTTTTCTCCAATCGCGGCTGTATCGACGTTTGGCGGTCGACGACATGGAGGAAGACACCGGGATCGCGTAGTCGTCGGAATTGGACGTTGAGGATTGCCACTTGCGAGTTTGCGACTCAGCCCCGACGATACGCGACCGCTGGTTGGCGGGATGTGAGTCCTTTTTGCTTTCGAAACGCTTTGTTTTTGCCGAGAACCGGCACGTGTTCATGAATGATTCCACCCTTGATCCTCCTGGTTCTATCGTTGTGATTGGCACCACGGAGTTGGGGATTGAAGCGGCTTTGTATGGTCGTTTCCTCGGGTACGATGTGACTTTGGTCGGCGGCGCCGATGCGTGGGCGGACCGTCCCGACGCGGATGGTATGGTTCGCCGAATCGGTCCGACCTTCCGGCGCGATTGGTTTGACCGACATTGGTTGGACGGTCGTGAATTGGCGGAATGTTGGGACCTTGCATCACCCATGCTGCCCGATCGCAGTTTGTCTTCTTTAGCGTTCAACGCGATCGCGGCCCAGCGTGGCGACGAGATTCCCGCGGCTTTGCCGGTGACGATTGGCGAATGGATTCAAGACGGCTTGCTCGCGGTGACCCGTTCGGACTTGCTGCGAGGTCGTGTGTGGCCAAACGTCATGGTGACTTCCGTCGAAACAGTGGACGTTGTCGAGGAGCCCGATGAAGAGGCGGAAGCCGATGACGAGCTGGATGGTTCGATCCCGCCTGATTACCTGTTGCAGTATCAGAACGTTGGCGAAGCGGATGACAACGCACCTGAATCGCAGCAATGCGAATGTGTGATTGTGGCTGGGTTGCCGGAGAGTGCTCGTGGCTTCAGCAAACCCGCCGCGGATGAGTATTGGTTTGAGCTGACAGAGCCGGAAACCAACGATGCGGAAGAGATGTTGCGGGAAGGCCGACGCCAGATTGCCGCCATCTATTCGCAGTTGATGGGCCGTGAAGAGTTGGATCTGTATCGCCCGCTTCGCGGCTGATCGGTCGCGGATGGCTGCTTTGATCGACGCGAGTCGTTGGTGCGGCCGTTGGTTTGCAGAGCCGTTTCGACGTTAGCTTGGGCTATCCTGCTCGGGGTTTGATTCGGCGGGGGCTTTCAGGTCGATCACCGGGCTGCCCCATTGGACTTCCATCGGTTCGCTGCAGGAATTGCAGTTGGTCGTTGTGCCCATCAGGGTGTCTTCGATCACCTGAGGCGTGTCGCAGTGTGGGCAGGTGACTCGGATCATCCCGCTTGGTTCGGTCATCGCATCGAGCTGCGCGTCCGTCAGATCTGGGATCTCGATGTCAGATGGCTCAAGCGTTGTCAGCAATTCTCGCGTGATTTCCGTCGAACCCGCGATGCGGTTTGCCAGTCTCCGGACGCTGCGTTCAAACGAGTTGCGAGACGTTCGGCCGTTGCCGAAGTGCCGATCGCGATTGAAGTAGAGGTGCGTGAAGCCTCGCAGTAGTCGTCGTCGGCTTTCGGTTGGAATGACGTACTGAGCCTTCGCGGCAATCAGTTCAAAGATCCGGCACAGGGCCTCGGGATCGTAATCGTCGAAGTGCATCGTGGTGCCGACCCGAGAGCTCAGTCCCGGGTTGCTGCGGATCATCTTGGTCATTTCTTTGGGATAGCCCGCCAAGATCACGACCAATCGATCGCGTTGGTCTTCCATTCGTTTCAGCAGCGTTTGGATCGCTTCGCGGCCGTACTGGTCTTGGCCGCTTTCATCGATCAGCGTGTAGGCTTCGTCGATGAAGAGAACACCATCGAGTGCTTCATCGATTTTGGCATTTGTTTTGGGACCGGTTTGGCCGGCGTACTCGGCAACCAAGCCGCTGCGATCGGTTTCGACCAAGTGGCCTTTTTCGAGCACGCCCAGTCCGCCGTAGATTTCGGCGATGATTCGTGCGACGGTGGTTTTACCGGTTCCCGGGTTTCCAACAAAAGCCATATGCAGGCTGGGTTTGGTCGTTGGCAAACCTTCTTTGGCGCGGTGGCGTTCCATTGCCAGGAAGTTTGCAAGCGTTTGGATTTGATTCTTGATCGCGTCCAGTCCGATCAAGCGATCCAGTTTGGCTCGCGCTTCGGCCAAGCGTTCTTCCGGGGTGCGATCGTCTTGCTCAGCGGTTTCTTTGGTGGACGGTTTGGCTGGCTCGGTGGATGCGGGGGATCCACCGCCGGCGCGGGTGGGTGTGGGCTTGTTTGCGGCGTCGTGGCCGGTTCCTTCCCGCAGTCGTTTGGCTTCTGAACGCAACCACGAAATCGCTTCACGTGCGTTGTCCAGGTCGGCTTGATGATCCACCGTCGGTGAATCGGATGGCGAGGTCGGCGCGGTGACGCTGGTAGGTGACTTGGCGACCTGTTTCGCGTTTTCGAGCCCGTCGAGCATCGATTGCAAACGCGAGCGTTCGACGCTGCTGTCGTCGCCGTCGACCATCGCGATCAAGTGCGCCATGCGGGTGGCGGCGGTGATGACTTCACCCCATCGATCGCGAAGCGAAGGCAGTTCCAGGAACGGCCGTGTGACTTCGTACCAGGAGAAACCTTCGGCGGTGGTGATCAGCCAATCGATCGCTTCATGCAGTTTGCTGCCTTGGACGGTTTCGCCCCAAACGTGTTCCAGCAGGATGCGACCGAGCTGTCGTTGTTCCAAATTTCGAGCGCTGCTGGCGGGCACCATCGTTGCGAAAACCTTCATCACGAATCCTTCGTGCAGGTCGGCCATCTGTTGTGGCATGTTGCGGTTGTCGACGGACGCGGAGGCATTCTCGCCGGCCAGCCAACCGTAGCTGCCTTCGGCGATTTCACCCGATTCGACGAACAGATTCAGCGTTTGCTGAAGGGCTTCGCGATACAGCCGAATGGATTGCAGGATCGCGTCGTCGCTGGGGGAACTCATGGCTGGAATCCGAAGGGGACAAGGGCATCAAAAAGACCGTCGTAAGTATTTGGAAAACAATGGCTTGCGTCAATGTTCAGAAAGCCTCGCGGCGTTGTGAAAAACGCGTGAACGAGGTAAAATGGACATTCCAATTTTGGGCCTTCGTATCATCGATCCGTCTTGGCCCGCTTCCCCCGTGATAAACGAGCAAATCCCTTGGCTGAAGACGGCGAAAATCAGGAACCAGGCGACGAAAACGCGGGCGAAGTGAACGGATCCACCGGGGATAACAACGGCCAAGAAAACGGGACCGAAAACACCGAAACCGGTGCTGGTGGCGGGGCGCAGGTTCCTCCCGGTGGCGGCAAACCTCCCGGTGGCGGCAAACCTCCCGGTGGCGGCAAACCTCCCGGCGGTGCGGAACCACCATCGGGTGGCGGTCCCACGGGCGGTTCGGGCAATCCCGATCCCCACGGAGGCCATGGAGCACTTCGGATGGTGGATCTACCAATCGAAGACGAGCTTCGTGAGAGCTATCTGACCTACGCGATGAGCGTGATTGTCAGCCGTGCATTGCCCGATGTGCGTGACGGATTGAAACCGTCGCAGCGTCGGATCTTGGTGGCGATGAATGACCTGAACCTCGGCCCAGGCAGCAAGCGGGTCAAATGCGCCAAGATTTCCGGTGACACCTCGGGTAACTATCACCCTCACGGTGAAAGTGTGATTTATCCGACGCTCGTTCGGATGGCCCAAGAGTGGAACATGCGATGCTTGTTGATCGACAAGCAGGGAAACTTCGGTAGCGTCGCGGGTTTGCCTCCGGCTGCTATGCGATACACGGAAGCTCGAATGGGGGCCGTCGCAGCAGCAATGCTAGACGACCTCAAACTTGACACGGTCGATTACATTCCGACGTACGATGAAGCGAGAACCGAACCAACGGTCTTGCCCAGCAAGTTCCCCAACCTGCTCATCAACGGTTCGGGCGGTATCGCGGTCGGGATGGCGACCAGCATCCCGCCTCACAACCCAACCGAAGTTTGCGATGCACTGATCAAGCTGATTGAAGAACCAGACACGTCGATTGACGAGTTGTGCGAGATCATCCCCGGTCCTGACTTCCCAACCGGAGGCATCATCTGCGGCCGCGCCGGTGTGCGTCGAGGTTACAAGACCGGACGAAGCACGATGGTCGTGCGTGCTCGTTGCCAAATCGAAGAGATGAAGGGCAACCGGCATCGCATCGTTGTCACCGAAATTCCGTACCAGCAATATCGTGACCGGATCATCGAAAAGATCGCGGCGCTCGTGAATGGAGACCGAATCAAGGGAATCTCCGGAATTCGCGATGAAAGCGATTTGAAGGAACCCGTTCGGTTGGTGGTGGAACTGAAGCGTGGCGAAGATCCCGATGTGATCTTGAACCAGCTGTACCAGTTTTCGCCGCTGCAAGACACGTTCTCACTGATCTTCCTGGCGCTCGTCGACGGCAAGCCTCGCGAGTTGACGCTGAAGGAGATGTTGGCCGAATTTCTGCGTCACCGCGTGACCGTGATTCGTCGCCGAACTCAGTTCTTGTTGGCCCGAGCACGTCGTCGCAAGCACACCGTCGAAGGGTTGCTGCTGGCACTCGCCAACATCGACGAGATCATTCAAACGATTCGCACCAGCCGCACTCAACCCGAAGCCAAAGAACGCTTGATGGGCATCGCCTGCCCAGCATCGATGATGCAGCGGGCTCTTGGCGACGAAGGGTTCAAGCAGTTCCAATTGGAACGCGGCGAAGCCGATTCTTACACGCTGACGAGCGTCCAAACCGACGAAATCCTTCGCATGCGTTTGGGGCAATTGGTCAACCTGGAACAGGAAAAACTCTCCGGCGAGCATGCTGAATTGCTGAAGGAAATCATCGACTACATCGATATCCTCGGCAGCCCAAGCCGCATCAACGGCATCATCAAAGAAGATCTCGAAGAGATGAAGCGTCGCTTCGGTGACAAGCGTCGAACCGAGATCAGCCACGAAGAACTTGGCAACATCGACCTGGAAGATCTGATCACGGAAGAGACGATGGTGGTTTCCATCAGTCACCGTGGTTACATCAAACGCACACCGACCAGCGTTTACAACACGCAGCGTCGTGGTGGAAAAGGCATGAAGGGTGCCAAGAGCGATAACGAAGATCCAATCGAACACTTGTTCGTCGCCAGCACGCACGCTTACCTGTTGTTCTTCACAACGGCAGGGAAAGTTCGTTGGCAAAAGGTTTATGACATCCCGCAGCTCGCTCGCGATGCCAAAGGCCGTGCGATCGTGAACCTGTTGCAGATGGAAGAAGGCGAACAGATTGCCGAGTGCTTGGCCGTTCGCGATTTCAACCAGCCCGGTCATACGATTGTGATGACAACCAAAAGCGGCTTGGTGAAGAAGACTCCGCTGGAACAGTACAGCCGACCGAAACGGGGTGGCATCATCGCCATCAAACTTCGCGAAGGCGATGAGTTAGTCGATGCCGCCGTGGTTGGTCCTGGTGATGAAATCATCATGGTCACGT
This sequence comes from Rhodopirellula baltica SH 1, assembly GCF_000196115.1. Classification (NCBI taxonomy): domain Bacteria; kingdom Pseudomonadati; phylum Planctomycetota; class Planctomycetia; order Pirellulales; family Pirellulaceae; genus Rhodopirellula; species Rhodopirellula baltica. The sequence continues at coordinate 4,702,478 of NC_005027.1, read as the reverse complement.
CCGATGGCATGGCGATTCGTTTCCGCGAATCAGATTCTCGCCCGATGGGCCGCAACACGTCCGGCGTGAAGGGAATCTCGTTGGTTGGCGACGACGCCGTGGTGGGAATGGTTGTGACCGATCCCGAAGCGACTTTGCTGACCGTTTGTAAAAATGGTTACGGCAAACGCACGCCGTTCGGACCCAATTTGGCGGATGTTTCCGAAACCGACGCGGACGAGTCCAGCGAAGGTGGAGACGACGAAGCGGCAACTGCCAGCGGTTCGGCTCGCTACCGCACGCAGAAACGCGGTGGTAAAGGGTTGCGAGACATCAAGACCAGCAAGCGGAACGGCAAGGTGATCGGAATCGCTCGCGTCAACGATGATGACGAGTTGTTCTTGATGACCGCAAAAGGCAAACTGCAACGAATCAGTGCCGGCGACATCAACGTGATTGGTCGTAACACGCAAGGTGTTCGCATCATGAACGTGGACGAAGGCGATGAGCTGATTGCCGTTGTCCGCGTGCCAGCCGAAGAGAACGCAGAAGAAGCGGCGGAAGCCGAAGCCACCGCAGTCGCGGAGCCAGTTGCCGAAACGGATGCCAGCCCTGAAGCAGACGCGGGATCCGAAACTGACGCTGCTCCAGAATGAGGTAATTCAGGTCCCATCTGACAGGCTTCAGCTTTGTCAGATGTTGCTGTCATCGACGGGCTTGGATATCCGTCGCGTGGTTGTCCGGCACCCAAGGTGTGTGAAGCGGATGAACTAATACCGGATCGAGAATTTTTCTCGGTCCGGCAGTGGCTCTCGTTCGTCGATCAATGTCTCGTTGATCTTTCTTTCCATCGAGCTGCCGATCCGTCGTAGCAGTTCCTTGAGGTCGTTTGTCGGCCCTTGCACGTCTAGAAGGACGTCTCCATCGGGCTCGTTGCGTACGAAGCCTTTGATGTTGAGGCCACGACCCTGGTGAATTGCGTTGGCTCGGAATCCAACTCCTTGCACGTCTCCACGATATCGGACGACCTTTCTGGTTTGTTTGATAGCATTCATTGGATTATGGTGGCGGCCGCGTTCAATTTCGACAATGCAGATCACACCACACGGTCGCTATATGAGTTGGTTTCGTTTGAATTCGGTTGGCGTTGTTTGGGTTTGTTTGGCATCCATATTTGCGTCGACCGCAAATGCGGGCGAACCCAAGGTGTTGACGATTGGCATTGATGGTTTGAGGCGAGATGCATTTGTTGCTGCTAACACACCTCACATGGATTCGCTCGCTGAGAACGGCACGTTGTGTTTGGAGACCCGAGTGACGTCCGATGATGTTACTGACAGTGACACTGTCAGTGGACCGGGATGGACCACTTTTTTAACGGGTGTTTGGGCGGATCGACACGGCGTGCTCGACAACTCGTTCAAAGGCCGCGATGCAAAGGCCGCACCACACGGTTTCGCATTGGCCAAGCAAGTCAAACCGAATCTGAGGACTGCGTCGTACCTGTGTTGGACACCGCTGAGAACTCACGTGACAACGGACGCCGACATCGATGTTGTTGTCACGCCCGGCAAGAACGCCACGGCCTCAACGGTTTGGAAGGCAGCCGACCAATCATTGGCCTGGTCAGCGATCCCTGTCTTGCGAAACGATGACGTGGATTGGACGTTCATCTACTTTGGGTCGACCGATGAAACCGGTCACTCCTACGGTTTTCATCCTAGCGTGCCGCCTTACGTCGCAGCCATCGAGAACGTAGATCGAATGGTGGGTGAGTTGATCGCTGCGGTCAAAGAGCGGGAGACTTACGCCGATGAAGATTGGCTGGTTCTCATCAGCACCGATCATGGTGGCGAAGGAACTGGCCACGGCGGAGGCCGTGAAAATCCGAACGTCTTCACGGCGCCGATGATTGTCAGTGGAGATGCTGCGATGAAGAGTGACGGAATCGAACGGGCCAAAGGATTATCATCACCAGCGACGGTGGATTTGGTCACCGTCGCGTTGACTCATCTTCAGATCCCAATCAATCCGAAGTGGCAACTGGCCGGCAGTGCGGATGGTTGGCTAGAGACAACGCCCACGACTGCCGAAGCCAAATCCGAATGATGGATCATTCCCGCGGCAAGGAAACAGACTCAGCGTAAGCCAGTTCGCCAGTCCAGCCGTCGTAGTACTGGAAAACAACCTGCGGATGCGGGTAGGCGACCAGCCGTTTGTCGCCTTGCTTGATCGGCATGTTGAAGACGTTGTTGACCTGCACCACGCAGAAATGTGGGTACAGTCGTTCCAAGCGTGGCAGGTCGGCCAGCACGTAACTGCTCCAGCGGATGTCGCATTCCCGTGGCCCAAATTGAAATCGTCCGGTCGCCGGTCGATTGCTTTCGTCAAGTTCAGGCACGTGATTGACGCTGTTGTGAGGCCCGCAGCAGAATTCCCAAACGTTGTCGGTCACACGAATTGCGAAACTGTTGTGAAGATCGCCGGTCATCACGAAGACTTGTTTGTCCATTTCGTCCCAGGCATCGATCAGTATCTCTCGCTCGTCGAGAAAGCCCGTCCAGGCTTCTTCTTTGTTGGCGTCGTCGGCTTCGAATCCACCGGCGCCACTGTGCGGGATCATCATCGGGACGCTTGAAATCAGAAACGTAAATTTCGCGTCGCTGGCTCGCATCTCACGCAGCAGCCATTCGCGTTGATGTTTGCCGAGCATCGAAACGCCCGGTTTGTCTCGCTGCGAAACATCGTGCATGTCGCGGTCGCCGCGCGTGTCGAGCAAAAAGAAGTCGCAGTTGGAGACACTGAATTTGCCATAGCTGCGTTGGCCGATGGAGTAGCTGACTTGGCCGTCCGCCTTGGCAGGCATGTGAAGTCGAACCGTGTGTTCGTCCACCACTTCCACGATGTCATAGACGTATGAGTTGGCTTCCCCGTCGTCGGTGTCGTAAATCATGTCGTTGACGCCAGCGGTATCAGTTCCCCAGTGAACGTGCAGGTTCAGCATCTCATTCAATGGCAACTGTCGAAAGTTGGTTTGGCGATCAACCAGCAGATCGCTGCCGGCGGTTAGCTTCGCAGTTCCAACGTGCAAACGTTGTTTGGATTCGAATGGGTTGGCCCAGCCGAGGTAGTCGTTCCAGGCATAGGTTCCAATGTCGCGAAAGACAGTTCGACGGTGGCGTTTGCCCGCTTCGGAGGCTCCCCAGATGTCGTTGACCAACTCGTGGTCATCGAAGGTGAACAGCGACGGCACGTTGCGATGCCAAGTCGAGAGGGCATGGTTGCGGGTGAGATAGAGTTTGTAGTTTTCCCACACACCGGTCACGGTTGGCATGGTTTGGACCACTTGTGGCAGTTCATCGATGCCTTGGGTGAGTCGCCATGCTTCGGCTGGGTATTCTCGCAGTTCTTCGTACAACCAGTCACCATTCATGATGTGGAAGTGAACTTTGTCCGCCCAATCTTGATTGAGGTGTTTGTACGTGGGGCTGTCGTGTCCGATTCCATGCAGTGGGTTTTGGTTGGCACAGGAACCAATTTGAAATCGAAAGTTGAACAGTCCATCAGGATTGTGTTCTGACTTGGATCCCGCTTCATCGGGCAACGTGCGGAACGTTCCCGGTTCACCCTGAGGACGATCGTTCACATAGATTCTGTAGTGATAACGCGTGTCGGGTTTGAGATCGCGTAGGAGCGTCACACCGGTGTTGTCGTGTTCGATGCGTGTTTGTCCCGGTTCGCTGACGTGGTCCGACAAATCCCCGCCATGGTTTTCGGGTGGACGGGTTCCATAGTGAACGGTGAACTCGCCGGCGTCCGATGTGCGAGCCCAGACGGCGACGCTGGTGGACGACGGTTGACCCAACATCGGGCCGTGGGTCATTCGATTGGGGTCGCGTTGGGCGAATGCGGTCGACGAAATTAAGGCCAGAGCAACAAGTGCGAAGGCAAACGCGGTCGATGGGAATCGTGTCATGGGGCAATGCGTGATGATGGTCGGAAGGATAGTGGGGGTTCCCCAGTGTACCTGCCGTGCACGCCGCTAGTGGCTTCTATGAGCAGCCGTCATGGATCAGATTGCCGTCGGAATCATGGCAGTCCGATGTGCCAGCGAATTCAAATTCCAGCGTGGAATGACGGATGTTGTGTTCGCTGGTGAGATACAACTTGATCTCGCGTTTAATTGTTTCAAGATCCTCAAACCGTGTGGGCTCAATCACGACATGCGCTTCCAACGCCCGATGTGATTCATCCAGTTCCCAAAGATGGACGTGGTGAATACCCGATACGCCATCCATCCCACCGAGATCGGCCATCATTTCATCGAAATGGAAGTTGGCGGGGGCACCTTCCATCAGAATTCGAGTTGCTTCTGGAAGCATCTGCCAGACTTGATAGAGAATGTAGGTCGCAATCAACAGCGTCAGAATCGAGTCCACCCAAAGCCATTTCAAATAGATCACGGCTGCGGCCCCGATGAGCACCGCAACGCTGCCCGCAGCGTCGACCAAGTTGTGAATAAAGGCGGCCCGGACGTTCAGCGAACCTTTGCTCATCGCCCACAGTAGAAACGCAGTGCCAAGGTCGACGACCAAAGCGACCGCAGCAGTCACCGCCATCAGCCAGCCGATGATCGGTTGTGGGTCAAAGAAGCGATGGACCGCTTCATAGACCAGGTAACAACCGACGACGGCTAGAAGTGTGAGATTGATCGTGGCCCCGATCAGTTCGGCTCGGCGGTAACCAAACGTGTAACGCTGGTTTGCTTCCTTGCGGGCAATCCGCCGAGCGATGTAGGCGATCAGCAACGAGTTAGCATCGCTGAAGTTGTGGGCCGCATCGGACAGCAAGGCAACACTGCCTGACAGAATACCGGCGATGACCTGGGCAACCGTAAGGGCTTGGTTTAGCAACACCGACCAAAGCAATCTTGAATCACTGACCGAGTCAAATTGACCGGCGGAGGTCAGGCCATGATGATGCAAGCCTCCACAGTTTTCATGATTGTCCGCCGAATTTTCGGAGTGATTTTGATCGCAACTTCCCATGAGATTGATCTTGGGTAAGTGGACTAGGGATTCGCGTTTGGCACGTTGCTGCTATCGACGATCGGGGCAGGTTGCCCAAGTGGAGTGATTGAATGGTTGTGCCCAGGCAGACTTTCGATTCCAACGGCCAGGGCAACGCCGAGCAAAAGTGCGGTGGTCAACTTCAAACGATCGTGGTCATGAAACGCGACTTCAGGAAGCAAGTCCGACAGCGATATGCAGATGAAGAATCCAGCTGAAAGTGCCAGGCCCCAACCAAGCAATGCTTCGGTGTTGGCAAATTGAGTGGCACCAAAGTAAAACGCGATCGCGCCAATCGGGCAGGCCATTGAAAAGGTCAGGTTCACCATCGTGCGTTGGGCGGATGTCCAGCCGCCCTTGCTCATCACGGATGTGATCGCGAACGCGTCCAATGGCTTGTGAAGCGCAACGGCGAGGAACGTGCCCAATCCTGCCAACCCCAACCAAGGCGAGTGTTGGGACTCGGCCGCGATACTGGCCGCCAAAGCGACTCCGTCCATCAGTGTGTGAAGCCCTAAGCCAAACAGCATGCCGAGCCAACCGAGTGGTTTGCTGCTGACGCGTTTGGCATTGGTATGGGAGTGCGGGTGGCTGTGATCGTTGGGGTGTTTGTGGTCCTTCGAATGGTCATGGTCGTGCTCATGAGCATGGTGATGATGATCATGCGATTCGCCGTGGCCGTGCACGTGCGTGTGGAACGCGCGGAGCAGAATGAACATCGTGATGATGCCGACCAAGACGCCTCCGCCAGCCTGGGACGCGGAACTGATCTTGTGCAGCGAATGCGGCAACAAGTGCAGCATCGCGATCCCCAGCATCAACCCGGCGACAAAGCTCATCAAAAGCTGAGTTCGCAGGTGGGTCATCCGCACCAAAGATGGCAACCATCCACCACTGACCGAGGCCGTGATGATGAGTACGCAGTACACCGCGAGCAGGGATTCGGGGACAAACAAGGCAATTGCCGAAGCGGGGTACGGACGCGGCGAAACGTTTCAATCTACGCCTTTGCTTGAACGACGCAAGTGGAGTCGCATGGCCGAGATCACCCCGCACAGCAGGATCACCATTCCCGTGTGAACGATTGCCAGCGATGCCTCCTGGTATCGGGCTCCGCTGTGAAGCAATCCGAACAATCGCGTGCCCGTCGTGGTCACGCCGGGGGGCAAAACCGGCATCGCCGCCGGCACGTCGCCCGCCGAAACGATCGCAACCGCCAATGCCGCAATACCCAATCCGCGTCGCAGCAAGGGGATCTCCAGGTGCCACCAACGCCAAGCGACCGAACCATCCATTTGCCCGGATCGCCAAGTGGCATCATCAATGCCGTCATAGGCATTACGCAAAATCGCGTAGGAGACAAGAACGCTTCGCACGCCAACGGCGAGCAATGTCGGCACCAAGGTATGCGTTGCGAGCCGATCCAGTCCCGTCAACGGTAGGCGGAAAAATGCCGCGACCGTCATTCCAATGACCGGTCCGGGGACAAGGAATAACATGGTTCCCAAGACGTCGATGACGAGGCCAGACGCTTTGGACGAGCGAGCCAGGCGAGCCAGTCCCATCGCAATGGGCAGTGACAGGATGATGGAGAAAAAAGCGAGCTGAACGGTCCAGGCGATCTCTTCGCCAAAGAGCTTGGGAGCCTCGGCGATTGCTCGGACCGATGCCTGCCAACGGAAGGTCGCTTGCCGTTGACCGTCCACCACTTCGACCGCGTGGCCGGTTTGGACAATCAATCCGGCGAGTGGCAGGATCAACAACAGCGTGCAAGACATCACGGCCGCCATCGCGGTCAGGCGAATTCCGCTCGTCGCTGTATCAGTCGTTATCGATGGTGCGTCCACGGGCTCAGCATCCCAGTCGGACGCGACTTTCCATCGGCGACGTTGCAACCAAAACCACAATAAAGTTGGGATGCCTCCGACCAACATCGGGACCAACGTCGACACCAACACGGACGTCGTGTTTGGATCCACCGAATAGAAAAGATAAAACTGATCGGCGACGGTTCGGACGCTGTGCAAATCCGCGACGCTCATCTCGGTCGACGCGAGTACCATTACGCCGATGGCCGACGCAATGATCCATGGCAATGCGATCGGCAATCGCACACGCCACCAAATTTGGCAGGGCGAAAAGTCTAAAGCGGCTTGTTGAATCGCAACCGGAGAAATTCGACGTGTTGCCCAGACCGTTGCCAGTGACACCAAAGCAACACCGTGCATCCCATGAATCCATCCAACCCAACCCAGGTTGCCTCCCGTCATGGTCGTAACCAACCATCCAAATTTGCCAGCGGTTGATTCCCAGGCTGCCGCCAACAAGATCAATGGCATTGCCAAAGTCACGAACGCGAAGAACGTCCAGATTCGGACCAACCAATGATTCGGTCGCAATTGGCTGACGAAGAAAGCCGTGGGCACGCCAATCAGAACCGCGATTCCGGCGGACACCAGTATCAGCTCAATCGTCGTTGTGATCGCTGTTGCCCAATCGTCGGCAAATGTCGGATCGGGGGCCGGCAATCCGGGCGGAACCAACGCTGCGAGCGGAATATTGGGCATAAAGGGAAGGTTTTCGAGGCCGAAAATTCGTCCTGCTCGACGATTTGCCAAGCCAGCGATCACAATGGAGCGACCAACCACCTTCACGGAATCTCATGAAGCTGACATCGATCCCCCAGTTGTACCGCAATCTGCGTCGAGGACGCGAGATCCTGAGGGTGCTGCGCCGGTACGGATTGGCGGACTGGATCAGTCGCACGAGGCGTTTGCCGCTGCAGAACTGGATCAAGGATCGTTCGGGCGTTCCGCTGACGCAATACACCCGGTCGCAACGGATTCGGATGGCGATCACCGAGCTGGGCCCCACATTCATCAAGGTGGGTCAAGTCCTGGCGGCACGGCCTGACCTCGTCGGCAACGAAATCGCGGAAGAGTTGAAACAGCTTCGCAACGAAGTTTCGCCAGACAGCATGGAAGTCGTCGAAACAACGCTCGCAGAAGAGCTCGGCCCGAACTTCCGCAAACACTTCCGTCACATTGAACCGATGCCGCTTGCGACCGCATCGATTGGGCAAGTCCATCGTGCTGAGTTGATGGACGGCCAGCGAGTGGTGCTGAAGGTCCAACGTCGCGGCATCGAGAAAATGATGCGCGAGGATCTGGATGTTCTCGAGGGATTGGCCCAATGGGCTGATCATGTCGAGTCGCTCGCTATCTGGGGACCATCGGACATGGTTCGGCAATTGATGCCGATGATCCTTCGCGAGCTGGACTTCAATCGCGAACGCAGCAACCTGAAGCAGTTCGCACAAATTTTGGAGGCGGACAAAGCTGAAATCGTCATTCCGTCCGTGTTCGACCAATTGTGCACGCGGCGTGTTTTGGTGATGGAAGAGATGGTTGGCGAACCATTGGCAAAAGTTTTTGAGCGTGATGTTCACTCGCCCTCTCGTGAGACAGGCGAGATGACTCGTGCGGACCTGCCTCCGGAACTTGGCCGAACGCTTGCTCGAACCTATCTGCGAATGGTGTTCGAGGACGGGTTCTTTCACGCCGATCCACACCCGGGCAACCTGTTTTGCTTGCGAGACGGTCGCTTGGCGATTCTTGACTTCGGGATGACCGGCCGCATTGATGAAGCGATGCGTGAGTCGATCGAGGAGATGTTGGCGGCCATCAACGCGGGAGATTGTCGACGGCTGACCCGATTGATTCGTCGCGTGGGCAACCCGCGAGTCGACTTGGATCAGTCGGCTTTGGAAATCGATGTGGCTGATTTTGTGGACACCTACGGCCGACAAACGCTGGACCGCTTTGATTTGTCGGGGGCGTTGAATCAGCTCAGCGAGATTCTCCACCGGCACGGGATCGGTTTGCCCAATCAGTCGGCTCTGCTGTTGAAGATGTTGATCTCGCTGGAGGGAACTTTGCGAGAAATCGGTGTTGGATTCGATTCACTGGACATTGTCCGCTCGTATCTTCGCCGAGTGATGATCCGCCGTTTAACTCCGGCAAGACGACTTCGGCAGGCCCGACGGATTTACCTGGAGAGCGAAGCGTTCATGGAGAACGCGCCGGAGCAGTTGCTGTCGCTGATGAACCAAGCCCGACTGGGGCAGTTGCAGGTGCGTTTGGAACCCAAACGATTTGCGCCAGTGGTCAATCGCTTGGTCGTTGGGTTGATGACCAGTGCGGTGTTCCTCGGGTCGGCGCTGATGCTGTCCTATGAAGTCTCGCCGGTGTTGTTCCCCGATCAGCCAATGTTCGGGATTCAGCGAGTCAGTATCCTCGGATTGGTGGGATTGATCGCCAGCTTCAGCGTGATGGTCGCTCTCTGCCTCGCGATTTTGCGAAGCGAATGACGCGATGCCTCGTCTAGATCTAACTTCGCGGGATTTTCGCGAAGAATCTCGAAGGAGTGGGCTCTACGCTTAAGAGGGCACCCACCAACATTCGACTCGAGGCGAATCAATGAAAACGAAGAAACATCGCGGATCGTTCGTGCTTCGATTCATGGTCTTTGGGTTCAGCGTCGCGGTAGGGCTGCTCGCATTTTGGTTGCTTGGCTACATCGTTCGCGACATTGATCGCGTGCAAGGACCGAACTACAGCCAGATGTTGGAGGAAGGGTTGCCACAGGAGTTGCAGGACGAACGCCAGACGCTCGCCGCGCAGCTGTTGGATTTGAAACAGCAGATCGCGTCGACCGAACGACGCCGGCAACTGACGGGGCAAACGACTCGCGATTCGCAGCAAACAATCAACCAGTTGCTAGAACTCAAACGCAACGCGGATGAGAACGCGACGTCTTTGAGCGATGAGCAGAAGTTGGCACTCACGGATAGTTTGCAGTTGTTTTTGGCGAATCAAAGCCAGACGCAAACGCTCAACGCTGAACTTTCCAATCTCAATGACCAACTGGACGATGTCGAGCGACAACAACGGGAGAATGAAGAAGCTATCACGCGTGTTAGTCGCCCAATTGCGGATGAGTACGAAGAACTTGCGGAACAGCATCAATGGAAACTCGCTGCGTACAAGCTCGCATTGTTGATCCCTTTGTTGCTTGTTTGCGGATGGTTGTTTGTGCGTCACGCTGGTGGCACCTATGCGATGCTCGTGTATGCACTCAGCGGTGCCGTGGCCGCTCGCGTATTGCTTGTGATGCACGATCATTTTCCCGCGATCTACTTCAAGTACATCCTGATCTTGTTGTCTTTGGCCATTGCGACGGGAGTCCTGGTGCGGTTGCTGCGTCTAATTGCCAAACCCAGTCGCGATTGGTTGCTTCGTCAATACCGGGAAGCTTACGCTCACTTCTTTTGCCCGATATGCGATTATCCGATTCAGCGCGGGCCCCTGAAATTCGCGGTGTGGACGCGGCGAAGTCTGAAGAAACGTACGCCCGTCACGGTCGATGGGGATGCGGCCACATTCGACCAGCCTTATACATGCCCGTGTTGCGAAACGACGCTTTTCCACGCATGCAAAAAATGCGGTGGAGTCCGGCATTCGCTCTTGCCCGCTTGTGAAAAGTGTGGCGCTGGATCGGTGCTTGAGCAGGAGGCTGCGACGGGAAGTCAGGATTGAGTTGGTAGGCCGATGTCTTCGTTCCAAAGCGTCGGGTTGTTTTGAATGAAGGCACGCATCAGCTCGATGCAATCCGGATCATTGACGATCTGCAGATCAACGCCCCGGCTGCGGACGTAGGACTCCGGTCCTTGAAACGTTTGATTTTCTCCGACGATGATTCGTGGGATTTTGTAGAGCAGGGCGGCACCACTGCACATGTCACAGGGTGACAACGTCGAGTACAGCGTTGATCGAGAATAGTCGTTCGCGGTCAGGCGGCCGGCACGTTCCAAACAATCCATTTCGGCGTGCAGGATCGAACTGCCATTTTGAATGCGGCGGTTGTGACCACGGGAAACGATCTCATTGTCGATCACCAACACCGAGCCGATCGGAATTCCGTGTTCGTTGAGCCCCAGGCGTGCTTCATTCAGAGCGGCTTGTAAGAACGGATCCATCGTTAAGACGCTTGGTCGTGGAAGGAGATGTGAAGAGGGTGTCGTGTTAAACAACGGTCGCAGCTTGGAATAGTATAGTGGCGTATCCCCACCGAATCTCCCCGCCCTGGACATTGCTCATGCGTCACGTTGTCTGTTTGGTTCTCAGTGTATCGTTGCTCGCGGGAACCGTCTCGTTCGCGGGATCACCTCAGACGCAGTCCGGGGATAAGTCGACATCGGAAGCTAACAAGAAGAACGCATCGCGAAAGACGAAGAAGAAAAAGCCGGCTCCGTTCGCGTGGGTAAACCCCATTCCAAAGCAACGGGAACATCCATCACTCAAACACGCAACGTTTCAAAGCCCATCGCTGAATTGCGACGTCGGGTACGCGATTTTGATGCCGCCGGGATACTCTGATGGTGATGCGGGCAAGCGATTTCCCGTTGTCTATTACTTGCATGGCGGGCGACCGGGTAGCGAATCGAAGTCGATCGCCTTGGTTCCGCAGATGCATTTGGCAATGGAATCAGGCCAAGTTCCGGGCATGATCTACGTCTTTGTCAACGGCGGCCCGGTCAGTCACTACAACATTCCCAAGGAACCAACCAAGCAGGGTGCGGACGTGTTCATCAAAGAACTGATCCCACACATCGATGCAACTTATCGAACGATTGCTGATCGTGAGCATCGTGGAATCGAAGGGTTCTCGCAGGGCGGACGTGGGACGATGCGGTTGTCGCTTCGCTACCCGGATCTATTTTGCAGTGCAGCCGCAGGCGGTGGCGGATACGAAACCGAACGCAAAATCAGTGAGTCAGGCGGCCGCGAATCAGAAACCTTGGTATTCGCAGAAGGCGACAATGTGTGGGATTTGGCTCGGGAGTATTCCAAACAGAAATCGCAAAAGGTGGATTGGATGATCTATGTCGGGACCAAAGGTTTCAATTACCAGAATAATCTGGAGTACATGGCCTTCTTGAAATCACTTGAGATTCCATTCGAAAGCATTGTTGTTCCGGAGGTCCCCCATTCTGCGATGAAGATCTATGAGCAGCGATGTGTCGACCTAATGCGATTCCACGCCGAAAATTTTGGCTTGATCGATACCTCGATCGAGCAGGAGTGATTTCGGTGGCGTCGATTTTGAAACTAACGGGGCACTGAAGCGTCTTGCTTCAGCGACCCGCGATCGGTTTGTGTCAAAGTAAAACGATTGTCGTACTTCACCCTCGTCCATGAGACTCAAAAGCAATTCTTGAATACAAGCTTCTTGAACACAAACCTTGAGTGCGAGTGACGATGAGAACTCGTGGCGACAATCGATGTGATCTGCAAACCAGGCTAGCAGGCCAATGGCTTGATGCTGTTTTCATCGGATTGGATGTAACGCAGCAGACCGTCCGTATTGAGTGGCTTTGCAAACCAGCGATCGAATCCCGTTGGACCTTCCGCGACTCCATAGTCGCAGGGAGACTTTCCGCTGGTCGCAACGATTCGAATGTTCTTTGACGCTTCGCATTGTCGCAATTGTCGGATCGTCGAGGCACCATCGCCGTCCGCCATCTGCATGTCCAGCAGGACGTAATCGGGTGATTCGTTACTGTTCAGATAGCTGATGGCGGCATTGCCACTCGCGACGCAATCGACAACGCAGCCACGCATTGAAAGGATGCCAGCCAAAAAGTCACGTTCGTCAGCATCGTCTTCAACCAGCAGCAATTTGACCGAACTATGGAGGTTCAAATTTTCCATCTGTGCGTCGATGGCTTCGGCGCGCTTTCCGAAGTTTCGCTCAAGACAATCGAGTTGATGCATGACCTTCAAAAACGTTCGGTCCGCTGCCTCTTTCAGCCCCGCATCCATTTGCTGGCGATAGAGTTGAAGCCCCAAATTCAGCGTGTTCAAATGATTTCGAAGCTGGTGCAGTTCGAGCTTCACGTTCCCGAAATTTTGCTCGAAACTTGCAACATCAAAGGCTTCTTCAACTGCCCAGTTGCATAGCTCTTTTCGAAGGATGCGAATCTCGGGCGGCGCGTCGATTCCGATCGTGGCCGTTCTTGCAGATGCCCGCGTCACATTGATCGTGATTCCCAAGCTTGGGAATACGATGGCTTCGCCCGGTTTTCGTGATAGTAACAACATGCCTGGAACTCCGTCTCGTTGCGTGGGCATCGACTGTATAAGTCGACCCCCAAAAAACCTCGCGAATCCCGCCGGATCACGTCAACCTTGCTTGAAGATTCGTGAGAAGAGTTGCCCCATTCCATTGACAGTTTTTTGATCCCAATCCTGGAATCACTGCTACCTCTCCATGGGAGTAGATGGGTTTACTCCATTGGAGTCAACGGAGATTTAAAAAATGTTTTAGTGGGGTGGGGGCCACATCCAGTTGCAAAATGAAGGGCAGAGGCAATGGTTGCTGATTGTATGTTCAGCGTCTGGGGCCGGGTGCACCAAGATTGAAACTGTTGACCATGGACTGAGTAGCCAGCCTCACCGCTCGCGCTTCGTTACGCGACACATAGGTTTATTACCCCAGAAGAGCGACGACCGTCGGTCGCCGCTCAATTGAAGTCTTTGGTTTCCATCGCACCACGCGGTGAAGCAAAGGAGTAAACGTTTCGCATCAAACCGCTTGAGCGATCAGGGTGGAATCACCGATCGAGTCATCCGACCGTTCACGAGCCGACGGCATCGGCAAGACGGCGGGGGATTCGTCGGCGCTGTTGTCCGCCGAATCCCCAAACGCCATTTCGTCTTGCAGTGTTTCTGCCAATCGGCGTCGCGCGGTGTGCAGACGCCGCTTGATCGTTCCGACTGGAGCGTCGAACGCATCGCTCATCTCGATCAACGATTGTCCATCGAGGTAGAACGCGTTGAGCGTTTGACGATCCAGACTTCCCAGACGTGCGATGCCACTTCGAACCGCCGCGGCTTGCTCGCGATCTTGAGCCACGTTGTCAGGCGTGATGTCATCCACGCAAGTTGCTTCCAGGGTTTCTGGATCGCACGCGGTGGCGGTTCGTTGCCGGCTGAATCGATTGATTGCCATCCGGTGAACGATTTGACGCAACCATCCGCCGAATGCTTCGGGCACGCGAAGTTGATCGAGCTTTTGCATCGCTTGGATGAAAACGTCTTGCGTCAATTCTTCGGCCTCGTGCACGTTGCGAACTCGGCTGATTGCCAATGCGACAATGACAGGACGATAGCGTTCGAACAAATCACCGAATGCCAATTGGTCTCCGCCTTGGGCGGCGATCACTAATTGGGCAACCGTTTGACCGGAAGCGGATGCGGAAGTCGAGTTGCGAACGATTGCGTTGCCGTCGCTAGGCGACACGGTGGTCGTGAAATCAGGGGTGATCTTCATGGTGTCCATCCTCCCGGAGTTCCGGGATTACTTTCCTGTTCAGGCCAGCCAATTGGCTGCCTGCTGAATTGTTTCAAACCAGTTGGAAAACCCGATCGGTGAATCAGCTCAATCGGCGAGCCCCGTGGACGGACGAGATTGCTTCGCTCAATGCAACAACGTTCTTGTCAGAAGTCTGGTTGAGAGACTTCCGCCATCGATTGGATCGATAGACGAAGATGCAGGCGAAGTTCTGATCCGAGCGGGGCGCTGCCGACGCGAAACGCGATGGGCGGCAAACGAAAAGTCGACGGCGTGACCCGAGGGTCAGTCGTGCCAGAGACTTTTCGCGGCGTGCTTCAGTTCAATGCGAGGAAAAGGCTGGGGCCTTATCGCATGGACCTGTGACACGTTTGGTCTGTGGCAAATGAAAACCGCCAGGGTTTTATTGCCGCAAAACTGGCTGCCAGAGGCTCCGGGGCGCTGGACCCCGGATAACCGAGGCCCTCCCACTGCAATGAGCAGGTATGGATGACGACGCACAGAGTCTCGGCAGCATTGGTACGCATGACATCCACGATGTGGGAAATGCGGACAACACGTTGAGTCGAGATCAGGTTACGCATCGAATCCTCCCTGCGCCGATTTTCTCGGTGCGGTGATGGAGCTCAAAAACGGAAAGTAAGGACACCGAATTCGTTACAATCACGAACCGGTCAAGGGAATCATGCCCGAGACCGACCGCTTCATGCAACGTCCCCGCCCGTACGGGGTGGTGATGTCGCTGACTGGTTAGAGGATTATTTCAGCAGAAGGTTCGCGGGAACACAAAGTTATTTTGTGAAAAGCTCTGACTTTTTGACCGAAAGTGTGCAAAACACCAGCGAATTGCTGGCTCCGCTGCTTTTTCCGCCCGTTTGCGTTCTTTGTGGTGAGCTGACGGGAATCGCATCCGGCCGCGATGGTTCAGCCAAGGTTCCGTTGGTCTCCCGGCGGCGCTTCGCATCCTTTTGTCGGCTGTGTGAAACCTCCTTGGTCCAGTCCGCCCCGTCGATGCAGGCTGCTTGCGTGCGATGTGCTTGGCCCGCGACGGGACATAGGCAAAGGTCTGCTAGCGAGGATTCAGGGCCAATCGATGACGCGGATAGCCAATTGGATGATCTGCCTTGCCAGGAGTGCGTTCGTCGTCAAACACCTTTTTCATTTGAGACCGCCACGGCGGTCTATCGTTATCACGAAGTCGTCCGGCATGCGATCATCGCGGCGAAATACCCTCGCAATACCGCGATTGCTCGCGAATTGGCCGTTCGATTAGCGGATCGCTACCGCGAGAACGCGGCGATTCAGGCGAGAACGGTTTCCGATGGATCGGAGTCGTCCCCCTTGGTCACTCACGTGGCGAGCCCGTTTTGGCGCCAATTTCGTCGGGGCGGTGTCGGGACAGGATCTCTGGCAAGCCGATTCGCTCGCGAGATGAATTTCTCGTTTGGATCGCTTTTAGAAACCACGCGTTCGGTGCAAAAACAGGCGTTGTTGGACGATGCAGCCCGTCGCGAAAACGTGCGGGGAGCCTTTCGAGTTCGTCGACGATGGAGAAAACGCTTGGCAGGCGAACATATTCTTTTGGTCGATGATGTGATGACAACCGGAGCGACCGCCGATGAAATCTCTCGGGTGTTGCTAGATGCTGGTGCCGCCCGAGTCGATCTGCTGGTTGTCGCTCGGGCGATTCGTGACGCACAAAAATGAAGCCAAACCCGTATCCATCCCTTTGGAATGGGACGGTTGGGCGGAGTTTGCGGGTTCGTGAATCGGCATTCCGTGTTAAAGTCTGTCGTGTGGTTGGACGCGGCGGCGGAAACAACGTCCCATTTCACGATGGCTTCTTCTCCATTCGGAGCGAAGTCCTTTTGGCGAGCGATCGTTCCACTGATATTCTCATCCGGTTTTCCCGCACGATGACTGAATCGACCGACACTCCTCTCGAAGTCCAAGCTGATGCATCCGCTCCACATAAAGGTGGGGCTCGCCGCGCGATTGTTCGCGGGTTGGGTGTCGTTCTGCCACCATTGTTGACGATCGTGGTTTTGATTTGGGCTTGGAATGCGATCGAAAATTACGTTTTGTTGCCGGTTGAAACTGGTATTCGACGCTTTGTTCTGATTCCGGCGGTCAGTGAAACGTACGATCGTCCACCCGAAGGCGCGATCATCAACGACGCACCCGAAGGCTCACTGAGTAAGCCGAATCAGCGTGGGTTTACCTACAAAGGGTTGTCGTACGTTCCCGATCCGACCGGCCGACGCTATCTGCCCGGGTATGTGGTTCAACGAGTTGATTCCGAGATCGATGCGTTTGGTCCGTATTCGGTTCCGCCGAACAGCGCGACGGCGTATTGGGACCGTTTCGTCCAGCTTCAGTACATGCCACGATCGGTGGTCGTTCCGGTCTTTTTGATCGTGTTCTTTGTGCTGCTGTATTTCCTGGGGCGTTTATTCACGGGCGGGATTGGTCGTTGGTTTGTGACGACTTTTGATGCCACGATTTTGCGGATCCCGATCGTCAACAAGGTCTACGGTAGCGTCAAACAAATCACCGATTTTGCCTTTGATGATCGACAAATCGAATTCAACCGTGTTGTCGCGATTCAGTATCCACGTGATGGTATTTGGTCGCTCGGGTTTGTAACCGGCAATGGCATGCGTGAGATTTCAGAGGCTGCTGGCGAACCAATGTTGAGCGTGTTGATGCCGACCAGTCCAATGCCAATGACTGGATTTACTGTCAGCGTTCGACGCAGCGAAGCGATCGATTTGAATTTGACAATCGATGAAGCATTGCAGTTCATCGTCAGCTGCGGTGTGGTCGTTCCTTCCACCCAGCGATATGACCTGCCTGGCGGCAAGGCACCCAAGCAGATCGTCGTGCCAGCGATTGGTGAATCGGTCTCCAGAGACGGTGCCACCTCACCGAGTGCCTGATGCGGCCGCATCAAAACGGTTGATCTGAGAAGCGATCATTCGTTCCAGGGCAATTTGCAAACGCCCCATTGGCCCGCGTTTTCGTCGACCGCCACTTCGATGGATGACAACGCTTTGCCGAATTGTTCCTTTGTTTGTTCGCGAACGTTTTCCGCAATCACGCGAGCAATTTCTTCGGCCGTGGTATTGATGACTGGCATGATGATGCAGTCTTCATTGGGGAACACCCAGCGGCGTTCGCGAAAACGTGCGGTTGTCTCCGTTTCGTCTTGCGTCACCAAGATTTCTTTGTGGTCACGCGGCAAAATCACGTGGTGATCGAGTGCTTGCGTTTGCTTTAGCACCGCATCTCGAAGAGCAATGAAGTCGACCACGTATCGATTTTCATCCAGTGGTCCTTCGACGCTGACGCGGACACCGTAGTTGTGCCCGTGGATACGTTCGCAGATGTCGCCCGCGAAAGTGATGAAGTGTGCGGCCGAAAAAATGAACTGCTCTTTGGAAACGTCGACGCGAAAAGTGGCTGACATGAATTGGCGACAATGAGAGTGGGGACGGACCAATGATTCGATGTCGCAATGATAGACGAGCGTCCAATCGAGGGCACCTGATCTGTCATTCTCGATTGCTCCGAAACCCGTGCCTGGTTTGCGCTGTGCTAACTTATCCCGGCAAGCTGTTGGTTGCAGTTTGCCGCTGGTCAGTGTTTTCGCGTGGATGGGTTGGATGGAAGCTTTGCTGGAATGGCTCTCCGAGATGGAGTGGCGACGTGTCTTTCCGGAATTGGTCGGCAAGGCCGCAGGCGTGCTGCTTGGTATTGCGATCAGCTGGTGGGTTTTGTTTCGCAAGCGATTGAAGTACTTGGACAGACTGCGTCGCGGCGATTCAGACGAGCTGCTGTTTCAAGCTCACTATTTGCTGCCCGTCGACGGTGATCAAGGACCGGACGGAACGGTGCAGTTGCTATTTCGCAATGTCGCTCCGCGGCGCACAATCGACGATGCCTATGACAATCCATCCGCCCGCGAAACGTTGAGACAATTGGCTCGCGCGACAACGTTGAATGCACCGATCGTTCCAACGGAGGGTCGTGTTGGCTTTGAGATTCTCAACGATGCCGCCAGTATTCTGACCGGTTGGCTTGCGACTTCGTCGATGCCGCGAAAGGTTTGGTTGTTCTGCATGACTTGCGAAGACCGAAACGTGGTTCGCAAGGAATGCATTCGATGCTTTCTGTTTCAGGAAGACGAGTTGCTTCGATTCGCCGATTGGAATTGGTGTCGCAAGCACGTTCGTGTGGAGCGTCCGTGGCATTGGTTGCGCGTTGTGACGCTGCACCGAATCGCTTGCTATCACCAGGATGAGCAGATTGCTTTGCCGGTCGCTTTGGATCGCAGCATTCCCTTCGTGGATGATCAGCGTCAGCATCGACGGGTCATGCGATTGGCGTTGGGGATTTGTGATTCGGAAGTGGCCACCAGCGAACCCTGCGAAGTTGATTGGGACGACAAAGAGCCCGTCCTTGTCCAGCGAGGCGTTTTAATGTCGTCGCCTACGCCTTCGTCACCACCAGCGGGGTAAGGGGCTTTCTGAGGGCCACAGGTGCTCAATTTACACATTACAATGTCAGCTCGTTCGGTTTCGGAGCATGCACGGCGGCGAAGGTGTTTGGTCCAGCCGATCTCAACGCAATTGTTCAACGAGGACCACCGATGAAACCTGCCCGCTCTGTTGTCTCGTCCGCTTCCGACCAAATTTCCAGTCCTGGTCAACCACCGCTGGGATCATCCATTGATCGCCGCCGGTGGATGCAGTGGACGGGGGCCACGCTGGGGTTAGCCGCCTCTTCACACGGGATCGTTTCTTCGGCCAAAGCGGCCGAGAACATCGACCCCAATCGACCATTGAACTTGGCGGTCATCGGAGTCGCCAATCGTGGTTCAGCCAACTTGGCCGGAGTGCAATCGCAAAACCTAACCGCACTTTGTGATGTTGACGAAAACTACTTGAAGGATGCCGGCAAACGTTTTCCGAAAGCAAAGTTGTATCGCGACTATCGCGAGATGCTGCGAGAGGAAAACGATTTAGATGGTGTGGTGATCAGCACGCCGGATCACCATCACGCACCCGCCACGATTCGTGCGATTGAAAAAGGGTTGCACGTGTATTGCGAGAAACCTTTGACTCATACCGTTGCCGAAGCACGTGCCATTCGAATGGCAGCTAAGGAAGCTGGCGTCGTGACTCAGATGGGAACGCAGATTCACGCTGGTGCAAACTATCGCCGTGTCGTGGAGATGATTCAGGATGGTGTGATTGGTAACGTCACCCGAGTTCACGTGTGGGTTGGGAAAGGCTGGGGCGCGACCGAGTTGCCAGAGCCTCAGGGCGAAGCACCGTCCAATGTTGATTGGGATCTCTGGCTCGGCCCCGCACCCAAGATCGCCTACACGCCGGGTTTGCATCCCGCCTCGTGGCGTCGTTATCGTGCGTATGGTGCTGGCACACTCGGTGACATGGGATGTCACTATGTTGATTTGCCGTTTTGGGCACTGGGTTTGCATTTGCCATCCAGCATCGTTGCGGATGGACCGCCGCCTTCGGATGACTATTGCCCAACCGGATTGAAGGTTCGCTATCACTTTGACGCGACCGACAAGCACGACGAGTTGGATCTGACTTGGTATGACGGCGATCGATCACCCAAAGAACTCGAAGGCATTTCGGTGCCCGGCAGCGGCGTGTTGTTTGTGGGCGACAAAGGAATGATGATCGCAACGTATGGCGATTACACGCTGCTACCCAAAGACAAATTCGCGGACTTCAAGCCGGCCGCACCACGCATCGCCGACTCGATCGGGCATCACATGGAATGGATGCAAGCGATTCGCGGTCAGGGCACGCCGCTTTGCCAATTTGATTACTCCGGGCCATTGACCGAAACCGTTCTGCTCGGAACGGTCGCACATCAGTGCGGTCGCGAATTGAAGTTCAACGCTTCCGAAATGGTTTGTACCGGGGACGAACAGGCCACTTCGCTATTGAGCAAAAATTATCGCGAGGGATGGTCGGTGGATGCGGCCGCCGCCGCGAACGTTTAGGCTATCGTCCCTCTTCGCGGATCGGGCCTTTTCGATTCGCAAGAAAGTCATCGGTGAGCGGTCGTTCGATACTGGACGATCGATCACCGTTTGAGCCTTGTGCCTCGCCCCTCCCCACCTCCCACCTATTTTCGTCTGTCCCCACTAGATGAAATCTTCCTCCCCCATAGCCGACGCTCGCGATATGTCCCGTCTGTTCACTGCAGGCAATCGCTTGCAAGGCATCGTGCCTCCATTGATCACTCCTTTGCGTGCTCGTGACGAGCTTGACCAAGAGGGTTGGGAGCGTTTGATCGAGCACGTCATCGACGGTGGCGTTTCAGGAATCTTCATTCTCGGAACGACGGGTGAGGCGCCCAGTTTGAGTTACCGATTGCGCCGTGAGTTGATCACCGCCACAACTCACTTGGTCGCGAAACGCGTTCCCGTGTTGGTCGGAGTGACGGACACGGCATTTGTTGAATCGGTATCGATCGCCCATCATGCCGCCGATGCGGGAGCGGACGCAGCGGTCCTGACGACGCCCTATTATTTTCCGGCAGGACAAACGGAGCTGACCGCTTACGTCCAGAACATCGCACCGGAAATTCCGTTGCCGTTGATGCTGTACAACATGCCGGGTTTGACCAAGGTTTGGTTTGAAATCGAAACTCTGAAGACGCTTTCTGAGATCCAATCGATCGTGGGTGTCAAAGATAGCAGCGGTGACCTGGACTACTTCCGCCGTTTGTGCGATTTGCGAAATGAGGTGCGAGAGGATTGGTCAATCTTGATCGGTCCCGAGGCCATGTTGCCGGAAGCTCATCAGTTGGGTGGCGACGGAGGAGTGGCCGGCGGCGCCAACGTGATGACGCGTTGCTTTGTCGATTGCTACGAAGGCTTGACGGCGAACGACTCAGCGAAAACGGAAGCTGCTATTTCGAAGATTCGTCGTTTCCAAGACATCTACGATGTGGGCAAGTATGCATCTCGTCACATCAAGGCGACCAAATGTGCCGCGTCGTTGCTAGGAATTTGCAGCGACCTTCCTGCGGATCCTTTTCACCGGTTCTTTGAACCTGAGCGGGAGAGAGTGGCTGCGATTCTTCGTGATCTGGACATTCTATGATTGCGGCGATGGCATTCACCGGCTTGGACTATGCCGTCCTAGTCGGTTACTTCATCGCGATCATGGCGATTGGGTTTTACTTCTGGGCGCGTAACCGTTCCGCTGATGATTTCACTGCTGGTGGTCGGTCGCTTCCGGGGTGGTTGTGTGGGTTGTCCATCTTCGCGACTTATCTCAGCAGCATCAGTTATCTGGCGCTGCCTGGCAAAGCGTTTGTCGACAATTGGAACGCGTTCATGTATTCGCTGGCGATCCCCGTTGCCGCTGCGATTGCGGTGCGATGGTTTCTGCCGCTCTACCGAAGCAGCGGCGAGGTGTCAGCGTACTCCTTGCTGGAACGCCGCTTTGGACTCTGGGCTCGTTTGTTTGCCAGTGGATTCTATTTGCTGTATCAGATCGCTCGCATCGGCGTTGTGATGTACTTGATGGCACTGCCAATGGCGGTGTTGTTCGGTTGGGACATTCGAGTGGTCATCCTGTGCACCGGAGTCGTGGTCACGGTGTACTCGTTTGTCGGCGGGATCGTCGCCGTGATTTGGGCCGACGCAATCCAAGCAATTGTGTTGTTGGCGGGGGCCTTGTTGGCACTGGCGATTCTGTTGATGGGGATGCCGGGTGGTCCAGCGGAAGTTTTGGCGGTGGCAAACGAGAACGAGAAGTTTTCGCTCGGAGACAGTTCCTTCCTCATTTTGTCAAAGCCAACGATTTGGGTTGTGTTGGCGTTCGGTTTGTTTGACAACCTTCGCAATTTTGGCGTCGATCAGAGCTATGTCCAACGCTACATCGCTTCCAGTTCTGACAAAGAAGCGGCTAAGAGTGTTTGGGTCGGGGCTTTGTTGTATGTGCCGGTCAGCGCGTTGTTCCTTTTCATTGGATCGTCGTTGTATGCGTACTACGAAGGCCATCCGCAGGACCTCGCCGAGGTGCGAACGATTGTGGCCGAGCAAAAGTTGATGCAGGACGGTGTGAGCAAAGAGGATGCTGATTATTCAACCCTTTTGTTGGAAACTTCGTCCAAGCTGAAAGATGAAGATTTGGGCGATCGGGTGTTCCCGCATTTCATCGCGGCAAATCTTCCGCAAGGTGTTCGAGGCTTGTTGATCGCCGCCGTGTTTGCTGCTGCGATGAGCACGGTGTCCACTTCGTTGAACTCATCGGCGACGCTGGTGATGAGCGACTTTTACAAGCGTCTGTTTCGCCAGGACTCAACGGATGCCCAGCACGTGGGGGTGCTGAGGATGTCGACGGTTGCTTGGGGAGCGATGGGGACGGCGATGGCTCTTGCGCTGGTGCGTCTGACCGACAGCACGCTTGATGTCTGGTGGACATTGTCCGGTGTCTTAGGAGCCGGAATCGTCGGGCTGTTTTTGCTAGGGGTCACCGTGCCTCGCTTGCACGGCGGGCCGGCCATTACCGCATTCGCGATAGGTGGAGTGGCAATCGCGTGGATGACCATTTCTCAAACCAATGCTTGGCCCGAAGGTTGGGAAAGATGTGCCAACCCGATGGACAAGCTGATGACAATCGTCGTCGGCCCATGCTTGATGATCGCAATCGGATCAATCTTTGCTGCCACGGGATTGGTTGGCGATCAAACTTCGCGAAAAGATTGGAGCGAAAGTTGAAGACCCTTCAGGATGTGGTTCGACGCTGCTTCGTGCGCCGCTTCGGCATTCCCGTTCTGAATGGCCGTGAAGATCTTTTCGTGTTCGTTGCAGGTGTTCTCCATCACGTCGGCACCTTGGCGATGCATCCAAATACCAAACACTCGAGTCAAAATGTTGGACTGGGTAGACGTCCGGACGAGCGTGTGGTTACCGGTCGCTTCGACGATTCGCAGGTGGAAGTTGTGATCCGCCTGATTGAATTGGTAAGCGATCTCTTGGCTTTCTTCCGGCGAATTGGTTTGCTTCTGACGCTCGACCAACTCCCGCATCGTGTTGTATTCCTTTGCAATCAGCTGAATATCTTCCGACGTCGAACGTTCGGAAGCACGTGCCGATGCGAAGGGTTCAATCAGGTTGCGGACCTCGTAAAGTTCCTGCACCTCAGGTTCGTTGATCGAGCGAACGACCGCGCCAATTTGCGGAACCAGCTCAACCATGCCTTCGGTCGCCAATTGACCCGCGGCTTCGCGAACGGGAGTAGCGGACACGCCGATTTCTTTCCCGATCGGACCATACAGCAATCTGGTGCCGGGCTTGAATTCGCCCGAGATCAGTTTTTGACGCAGGTGATGATAGGCACGGCTAGCGTGCGTTTCGACTTGGTGACGCCCTGGAGTCATTGTCGTGAAGTGGGTGTGGGGAGGGACGAGATGGATCCGGGGCCGATGAGTTGGAACACAATCGGGGAACTCATTCTACCAGTGACGCAACATCGGTCCTATGCGTCTATAGATGCGGACGCCCAAACGCATTACTGCGAAGTCTATGCACTCAGGGTGTCGCAGGACGATGCAATCGGCTTCTCTTCCATCTGCTTTCAATCGTGGGTGGCGGCATGACGCGTCAGCTTACCCGGCAAAGGCAGCAACATCATCTCACCAATACAGGTATTTGGTCTTGGGACGGGAACTGGATTTATTACGACATCCGTAGCGACACAAACGGTTCGGTTTTTGATGGAACGCGAATCGAACGTGTGCACACTGGGTCGGGCGAAGTGGAAGTGGTTTACCAAGCTCAACGTGGCGTGTGTGTTGGTGTTGTGACGGCCAGTCCCGTCGAAAACAAAATCGCGTTTATACATGGACCGGAAGACCCAACCGCGGACTGGAGCTACTGCGCCTATCATCGACATGGCGTTTGTATGCGTCCGGGGCAAGATACCCAGGTTCAGCATCTCGATGCTCGGGATGTTGTGGATCCCTTCACTCCTGGAGCACTTCGTGGCGGGAGTCATGTTCACGTGTTTGATCAAAAAGGTGAGTGGGTCAGCTTCACCTACGAAGACCATGTGTTGGCGATGAACCCGGAAAACGGGCAATCCAACCAACGAAACGTGGGCGTCTCTATCCCAAACAACACTGTCACCGTGCCGAAGACTCATCGTCGCAATCACGATGGGGATTGCTTCAGCGTCGTTGTGACTCAAACGCACGACGATCCGAAAATTGGTACGGACCAAATTTGCAAAGCCTACGAAGATGCTTGGATCGGAAGTAAAGCTTGCGATCAGCCAGTTGGAGTTGGGCAGAGTAGGGCATTGGCATTCATCGGTGATGTGTCGGTCGACGGCTCACCGAGCGGTGATGAAGCAAGTCGAGCTTCATCGAGGAAGCAAACCAAAACAGTGCCAGAATTGTTTGTGGTGGAGTTGCCCGCGAATTGCATGATTGCCGGATCGGAACCATTGCAAGGCACTGCCCATTCACGACCTGCGCCGCCTGCCGGAACGGTTCAGCGGCGATTGACTCGAACCACGGATCGAGCGTATCCGGGTTTGGCAACGGATGTTCGTCATTGGCCGCGAAGTAAACCTGACGGAAGCAAAATTGTCTTCCTGATGCGAGACGACAACGGAGTGGTACAGCTTTGGTCGATTTCGCCAAACGGAGGATCGCCTCAGCAAGTTTCTTTTGGAAGCGAAACCGTTGGTTCCGCGTTTTCCATTCATCCGAGCGGTGATCTGGTTGCTTGTGTGATTGGCAACTCCATTTGCGAAGTCAGTTTGGATGACGGAAGCGTAGAGATAGTGGCAGAACAAAATGATCGGCTTGTTTGCCTTCCGTTTGCGGTGGTTTATTCACCAGACGGAAACGAAATCGCATTCGGTGGAGCGGTGGAAGATGGTGCGGCAACATTCAATCAGATTTTCATGACGGAATCGAAACATTCAAAGTGACATAATCAAAGACAAGTGTTCAATAAAAGCAACCTGATGAGAGAGAAAGCAACCATGAGAATTCACAGACGGTCGTTGAAACCGATTGCGTTGGCTGTCGGATTGCTAGCCACGTTGACGTTCCAGTCTGGTCAAAGAGTGAGTGCGCAGGACAATCCAAAGTTGGTGCCACTGAACTACAACTATCCGGGGTTAGAAGTGGACTTGGGTGTGGGGCTCTGGGCTTATCCTTTGCCAATGGACTATGACGGCGACGGCGATTTGGACTTGTTGGTTGGCTGTCCGGACAAACCTTCGAACGGAACGTATTACTTCGAAAATACAACTCAGGACCCGAGCGTCAAAATGCCGGTCTTCGAAGCACCGGTTCGTCTCGGCCGCGCGTTCCACAATATGTTGGCGAGTGAAGTCAACGGCGAGGCCAGAGTGTTGATTCCTGGTAAGTACTTTGCACAGGATCCCTCGACGGGAAAATTCGACTTCGACAAACCGACAGGGATTTCTGCTCCTGGGAAACCGTTGACCACGCCGGGAGCTCGAATTCGCGGCAACATGTGGCGGTATGTGGACTATGACGGCGACGGTGATCACGACTTGGTCGCCGGTGTTGGAGATTGGGCTGACCTGGGGTGGGACCACGCTTACGACGAGAACGGCACTTGGCAAAACGGTCCATTGCACGGCTACTTGTTTTTGATGACGAACTCGGGCAATGACTCCGCCCCAAATTACAAAAAGCCGGAGATGATTTCTGCGGGTGACAGCGTGATTGATGTCTACGGGTGGCCGTGTGCTAGTTTTGTTGACTTCGATGGAGACAAGGATCTCGACATTGTTGTCGGTAACTTCTTGGACTATTTCACTTACTTCGAAAACGTTGGCTCACGTAAAGAGCCTCGGTATCAATCAGGCAAAGAGCTTCAAAACGTTGATGGCGAACGTCTGACAATGCATTTGCAGATGATTACCCCGACCGCGATTGATTGGGACCGTGATGGTGATGCGGACTTGATCGTGGGCGATGAAGACGGCCGCGTTGCGTTGATCGAAAACACGGGTGAGCTGCGCGATGGACAACCCGTGTTTCAAAATCCGGTTTACTTCCGGCAAAAAGCTGACACGTTGAAATTCGGTGCGCTTGCAACACCGTACGTGTCCGACTGGGACCAAGACGGCGACGATGACATTGTTTGTGGTAATACCGCAGGCAACATCGGTTGGTTTGAAAATCTCGGACAAGGAGCCGATGGATTGCCCAAGTGGGCTGAACCAGTGTTGTTGAATGTTCGCAATGCGGACGGAACGGAAGAGCCGTTTCGAATCTTGGCGGGCGAGAATGGTTCGATTCAAGGGCCATGCGAAGCCAAGTGGGGCTACACCACATTGTCGCTCGCCGATTGGGATGGCGATGGGGATGATGACATCGTTTACAACTCAATCTTGGCAGAGGTTGGAGTGTTGCTCAATGAATCAGGCACCTTGGTTGAACACGAATTGAAATCGGCTCCGGTCGAGAATCCACCGGCTTGGTACCCCTGGAAGTCCGCCACGAATAATTCCTTGACGCAGTGGCGGACGACTCCGGTCGCGGTCGATTTCGACGGCGACGAAACACTTGATTTGGTGTTGATGGATCAAGAAGGCTATCTAACACTTCGTCGTTCAGCGGGAGAAGCCGAGCGATTGTTTGTTGATGAGTCTGGTCAGCCAATCCGTTTGGCTGCTGGAACCGCCGGGCGTTCCGGACGTGTGAAGCTCGCCGTTGGCGATTGGGATTCAGATGGACGATTGGACATATTGATCAATTCCGAAAACGTCACTTGGTACCGCAACGTCGCCGATCAAGACGGCAAGGTGGTTCTTAAACGCATCGGCAACTTGGCTCGGCGCAATGTCGCGGGGCATACCGCCAGCCCCGCGGTTTGTGACTTCAATCGAGACGGGAAATTGGATCTGATCGTTGGTAGCGAAAACGGCCGGATCTATCACATTTTTCATGATGATTGCATTTCGTTTTCAGAAGCCGACTTGGCCGCGGATGTCCAGTTTCAGCGTGCGTCGCCAGCGAAACCCGTTGATCCGGAGGTGGACCGGGATGATGCAATCACTTTCGATTCGACGCGGGGACGCATCGCGGCCTGGATTGAACCGGGAACGGATGCGACAAAGTCCGACGTCGTGCGATACCGCTATCATGACGGTACTAAATGGTCGGGACCGATCACCGTTTTGTGGGAACAATCTAAGCCTGGAAAGGTGGACTGTTCCAAATTGCGGTTCGATGACAGCAGCGAAGATGAACGGATCGAGCTGAAGTTTGAAGCACACGTCGATGGTGCGTCGGAAACGGTATCAAAGATCAGTTACGATCGTGGTCGTTCCTTTCGCGATGCCCAGTGATCGCCTTCAGCGGTGACAGTGGTGCTTGACCGATGACGCTGGGGCTCACGTTCTGAGCTCACTCGGCAATCGGTTTCGTCACTTCACCTCGATCGGGAGATAGGTGTTAGTCACTTGTTTTCCTCGCATTCGTTACTCCTTGTTTTAAAAGACTTCATACGATCCATGTCCATCATCGCTCTAGGTCTCGATTTCGGAACGGAGTCCGTGCGTGCCATCTTGGTGGACGCCGATGGTCGCGAGGTTGGGTCCGCGGTCAGTTCGTTTGAACATGGCCAGATGCTTGATACTTTGCCCGGCAGCGAGACGCCGTTGCCGGATCGGTATGCACTGCAATGTCCGGCCGATTGGATTGAGTCGGCGGCAGTGGCCACCAAGGAGGCGTTGACGTCTGCTGGTATGGTTGGCGACGAGGTTGTTGGCATCGGCGTGGACTTCACCAGTTGCACAATGTTGCCCACCCAACGCAACGGCACTCCGCTTTGCGAATTGGACGGTTGGAAGTCGAGACCATTGGCTTGGCCAAAGCTATGGAAGCATCACGGTGCTTTGGAACAAGCCGATCGAATGACGGCCATCGCGAAAGAGCGAGGGGAGTCATTCTTGAAACGATATGGTGGTGTGATCGGATTGGAATGGTTCTTTCCCAAGATGCTTGAAACGATTGAATGTGATCGTGATGTGGCCGAAGCGGCCGAGGTGTGGTTGGAAGCGGGGGACTGGTTTGTTTGGCAACTTGTCGGCGGCGATTGTCATGCACTCGTTCGTTCGACTTGCCAAGCCGGCTACAAGGCGATGTGGTCGGCTGATGAAGGCTACCCGTCGCAAGATTACTTTCAGGCCGTCCATCCGAAGCTCGCCGAAGCGGTTGCCAATCGGATGCCCGGCGAAATGCGTTCACCGGGACAGGTCGCGGGTCACTTGACCGAAAAGATGGCAATGCGTTTTGGATTGCCAGCGGGCGTTCCCGTCTCGGCAGCAATCATTGATGCGCACTCGGGCGTGCCCGGTGTCGGCGCCGCTGAACCCGGTGCTTTGGTGATGGTGTTGGGGACCAGCAGTTGTCACATGCTCAACGCCACCAAGATGGTGGACATTCCCGGAGTAGCCGGCGTCGTCGAGGGTGGGATCTTGCCTGGGTTGTTTGGTTATGAAACGGGCCAGGCTGCCGTCGGTGATGCTTTCGCTTGGTTGCTGAAATTACTGAACCGCGACTCGTTCGATGATTTGGCCAAAGAGGCGATGGCTTTGCCTCCCGGTGCCGCGGGCGTCACGTGCTTGGATTGGCTAAACGGTTGTCGAACACCATTGATGGACGGTGCGGTTCGCGGTGCCTTCACAGGACTGGGAATGCAGCACGGTCCCGCTCATCTTTACCTCGCATTGATGGAAGCGTCCGCGTTCGGGGTGCGTTGGATCACCGAGCTGCTGCGTCATGGTTCCGCTGATCACTCGGCATCCGGTTCGGATGAAAGCGGTGTTCCGATCGATCGTTTGATCGCCACGGGTGGGTTGCCGCATCACAATCGGGCGTTCGTGGAGGTGTATGCAGACGTGTTGGGAATGCCCATCGAAATCCATCCCTCCACGCAAGGGCCTGCGGTCGGGGCCGCTGTCTTGGGAATGGTCGCCGCCGGGCCGGAGAAGACGCCATTTTCCAGTATTGCTGAAGCGGCGTCCGCGATGGCGGCGGTGCCCGAGGATCAACGTGACCTGATCATGCCTCGACCAGAGCGAACGCGTGCTTACGAATCGCTTTATGATCGCTATCGTCAATTGGCCGACGCGGTCGCACAGCAACGAATTTAATTCACTTTTCTACTACTTCATTGGCTGACGAGAAGATGCCTCAAACGATCACATTGATTGCCTCCGGAGACCTGCGAGATTCCGCGAACCAAGTTTGTTGGGAGGCCCAAAAGGACATGGAGTCGCGATTGATCGCGGCGATTGAATCGTTAGGACACCGTGTCGTTCGCGGTCATCAGTTCGATGAAGCACGCGGCCACGGTTTCATCCGTTCCCAGCGTCAAGGGATGGATGTGTTTCGTGATATTGACCCTGACGCTCCGCTCATTGTTGCTGAAGCGGTGTGGCAATATTCACATCACGTTTTGGCCGGTTTGACGACGCACCGTGGTTCCATTTTGACGGTGGCGAATTGGTCCGGCCAGTGGCCTGGTTTGGTGGGATTGTTGAATCTCAACGGTTCGTTGACCAAAGCCGGAGTGCAGTACAGTTCGCTGTGGAGCAAAGAATTCGCCGACGCCGTGTTCTTGGATAAACTGAAAAGTTGGTTGGACACCGGGTCCGTCGCTCACGAAATGAGTCACGTGACTCCATATGAAATCACCAGTTGCGACGCCAACACGCGAGCATTGGCGTTGCAGATTGCGGAAACGTTGCAGCGTGAGAAGGCCATCTTGGGTGTCTTCGATGAAGGATGCATGGGTATGTTCAACGCCATCATTCCTGATCATCTTTTGCACGCGACTGGCGTTTTCAAGGAGCGACTCAGCCAATCGGCACTCTACTTCGAATCTCAGCAAGTGAGTGATGAGGAGGCGCAGTCGGTACGCGACTGGTTGGACCAAGCGGGAATGAAATTTCACACCGGCACCAACCACGAGACCGATCTCACCGACGATCAGATTCTTGGGCAATGTCGGGTTTACATCGCAGCGATGCGAATCGCAGATGACTTTGGCTGCGACGCGATTGGGATTCAGTACCAACAAGGATTGAAAGATCTGTTGCCCGCAAGCGACTTGGTCGAAGGCATGCTCAACGACTCCGTTCGTCCCCCGGTCTTTTCTCGCGACGGTTCGCGTGAGTTGTATGCGGGAGGTCCCCTGACGCACTTCAACGAAGTCGATGAGTGTGCGGGTTTGGATGGATTGATTACCAACCGAGTCCATTCCGCTTTGGGGCAACCGGTCGAGAATACATTGCATGATTTGCGATGGTCAGATCGCGACGCGAGCGGCACGACCGCTGAAGAGGTTTGGGTGCTGGAAATCAGCGGTGCGGTCCCGGCTTCCCACTTTGAAAACGGTTGGGCGGATGCTGAAGGTTTCCGGCAACCGCCGATGTACTTTCCATCGGGCGGCAGCACGATCCGAGGTATTTCCAAGCCAGGCGAAGTGGTTTGGTCGCGGATCTTTGTGGCGGATGATCGGTTGCACATGGATTTAGGACGCGCGACCTCGATCGAATTGCCAGCCGAAGAAACGCAGCGACGCTGGGATGCTACGACCCCACAGTGGCCCATCATGCACGCGGTTCTTCATGGGGTTTCGCGAGACGAAATGATGGCGCGTCACAAGGCCAACCACATTCAAGTTGCTTACGCGAAATCAGCGGACGAAGCGGACTTGGCCATGCGAGCCAAAGCGTTGGTCGCCAATCAGTTGGGCATGGTCGTCAACTACTGCGGCGTGCGTCCCGATGCTCCTTGAGTCAACACACAGCAATTGGTTCCATTCGCGAGCATCCATCCAGGGGCATCCTGGGTAACCGGAGAAACAAAATGACTTTGAGACAATTCGCTTCCGCAACAAATCCAGCTTTGTGGCTTGCCTTCGTTTGCGGCATGCTCCTGTTCGGCGGTATTGGTGCAAGGACGGTCGTTGCCGATGAATCTTTCACCGCGATGACCTACAACATTCGTTACTTAAACACACACGACCGGCAAGATCTCTGGTCGATGCGACGATCCAAGGTCATTGAAACGATTGCGTCCGCGGACGTGGTAGGACTGCAGGAAGTCACGGTGCAGCAATTACACGACATTCAAGAAGGCACACCCGAGTGGACTTGGTATGGCGTCGGGCGAGACGATGGAAAGGAAGGTGGTGAATTCGCTCCTATCGGATACCGACATGATCGATTCGAAGCGATGGACCACGGGACGCTTTGGTTGTCAGAGACACCCACCGTGGTCGGTTCGAAAGGTTGGGACGCAGCCTTGCCTCGGACGATGACTTGGATGGTGCTGCGTCGCAAATTGGATCGAGCTGAGTTTCTGGTTATCAATTCTCATTTCGATCACCGAGGCCAAAATGCTCGTGAGCAATCTGGTCGCTTGGTTGCCGCAGAAGTTGATCAACGAGCGACGGATTTGCCCGTGATTGTGATGGGCGATTTCAATGCGATGCCAGATTCGGCTCCGCTGAAGGCATTGCAATCCGGTGAAAAGGTGAAGTTACTGGATGCCCGAGACGAGGTGGATGGAAAACCCACGGGCCCGACCGGAACTTGGAATGGATTCAAAGCCATTCAGCCTGATCGGCGAATCGATCACGTCTTGGTCAATGACCGAGTTGTGGTCCAAGAATACCGAACACTGGATCCTCGAACGGAAGCCGGCCGCTACGCGAGCGATCACTTGCCGATCGCGATCCGGATTGATCTGAAGTAGGACGGATTCCTCGATGATCACGTTGCAAAAAATAAGCCCGTTCGAGAAGAGCGGGCTTGATGAAGTTTGGAGCTTTTTGCAGCGGATTAGCTGAAGTCGGGAAGGCGAACCAGTTCGCCGCCCTTCATCGCTGATTGATGAGCGCACAAACCGGTGCAGGTCCAGTTCGCAGCCGTGGGAGCGTTGGGCCATGGATCGCGATCTTCTTTCACTGCCGACACAAATTCGTGCACCATGTGTGGGTGCGATCCGCCGTGTCCGCCGCCTTGGACGAATGACAGGTGATCGGCATCATGAATTTCGGCTGGCAAGGTGAAACGCTGAATTGGTTCTGGCAGCAAGTGTGCGAAGTCAGGGATCTCGATCTTTTCTGGGATCTCGTGTTCAGGTTTCTTTGCCGTGTGCAGCACGTGCGGTTCGTTTTCAATGAGTGTCCACTCGAAGCTGCGTTTCGTTCCGTAAACGTCAAAGCTCTCACGGTATTGTCGAGCCACGTCGTGAAGGAAACGCCAGATGTGTGCCGTGATGTCGCTGTCTTTTAGTTTGATGTGACAGCTTTGAACGGCGAACGGGCTGCCTGATTTCTTGGCGATCTCCTCGCGAACGGTGCCCGATCCGAAGCAACTGACCGATTCTGCCAAAGCGTTTGTCAGACCCAAGCAGGGGCTGACAACGTGCGTGGCGTAGTGCATTGGGATCATCTCTTCCCAGTAGCTCGGCCAGCCTTCCATGTCTTGTGGGTGCGATGCGGCAAGGTGCTGGATCTTTCCCAGTTCGCCTTTTTCGTACATGTCCTTGATGAACAAAAATTCGCGGCTGTAAACGACGGTTTCCGCCATCATGTATTTTAAGCCGGTCTCTTTGACCTTGTCGCAAATTTGCTGGCACTCTTCGATAGTCGTTGCCATCGGCACGGTGCACATCACGTGTTTGCCGGCATCGAGTGCCTTCAGTGACATCCAAGCATGATCAGCGATGGGACTGTTGATGTGCACGCACTCGACTTCTGGGTCAGCCAACACGGCGTCGAAGTCGGTGTAGCGTCGGTCGATGCCAAATTGATCGCCAGCCTTGTTCAGTTCCGTTTCGTTGCGCCGGCAAATCGCCACGACGTCAGCGTCCGGGTGAGCTTGATAGATCGAAATGAACTCCGACCCGAAGCCCAAGCCGACCATTGCCATCTTCACTTTGCCATCACTCATCGAAACGTTTTTCCTTTGCCGTCGAATCTTTCTGGGGACCTGATTTCGACCGTCAGTATAAAGCCACCGAAATTGGATTCTATGTGAAATAAAGAATCGCGTGTGTGTTATTTGACGAGTGCGGAAGGCGGCGGATCATGTTGTTCGTGGAGAGTTAACATTCGCTGATGTTGACGGCCAAACCGCCGCGGGAGGTCTCTTTGTAGCGAGCTGACATGTCGGCGCCTGTGCGTTTCATCACCCGAATGACACGGTCAAGGGAAACGAAGTGCTTGCCATCTCCGCGGAGCGCTAAGCGACTTGCGTTGATCGCCTTCACTGCTCCCATGGCGTTGCGTTCGATGCAAGGGACCTGAACCAAGCCTTTGATCGGGTCGCACGTTAGACCCAAGTTGTGTTCCATTCCGATCTCGGCGGCTTCTTCGACTTGGTGGGGTGTTCCGCCCAATGCTTCGGTTAAAGCTCCGGCGGCCATCGAGCATGCGACGCCCACTTCGCCCTGGCAACCAACCTCTGCACCGGAGATTGACGCGTTTCGTTTATACAGCGATCCAATCACCGCCGCGGTCAGTAGAAAACGTTCGATGGTTTCGTCGGTGACGTTTGGGCAAAAACGTTGCAGGTAGTGCAGCACCGCGGGGATGATTCCCGCGGCGCCATTGGTCGGCGCGGTCACGACGCGCCCACCGGCGGCATTCTCTTCATTGACCGCGAGTGCATACAGATCGACCCAGTCCAAGACGCACAGCGGGTCGCGATCCAGTGGTTCGCTACGTTCGGTCAGTGTTTGAAACAAGTCTGGTGCACGTCGTTCGACGTTCAGTCCTCCGGGCAAGATTCCTTTGGTTCGGCACCCTTTCTCGACGCATTCTTGCATCACTTTCCAGATTCGCTGAAGTCCCTCACGGATTTCTTCGGAAGTTCGAAATGTTAGCTCGTTTTTGAGGGCGAGCTCGTGGATCGAAATCTGATGCGTGTCGCATTGATTCAGCAGCTCGCTGGCTGATGTGAATGGGTGAGGCACATCGGAGGAGCAATTCGTTTTTGTGTTGTCCTTTTTAGAATTGCTGGTTTGTCCTTCGCGGATGATGAAGCCACCGCCAACGGAAAGGTAGGTTGCTTCGATTGCGGCGGTCTGGCTGTCGATGTCCGTGAATGCAGAGAACCGCATCGTGTTGGGGTGCATTCCTTTGACTGTTCGACGATGCAAGATCAGATCGGTTGATTCGCAAAAGTCGATTGGCCGTTCGCCGTTGAGCAGCAACCTTTTTGATTCGCGGATCGACGAAAGCTTCTCGCCAATAGTTTCGGTGTCGATTTGGTCGGGGGTTTCGCCCAGCAATCCCATCAACAATGCGACGTCGGTTTGGTGTCCCAGACCGGTCAGCGCAAGCGAACCGTAGAGATCGATTTGGACCCGCGAAACGCTTTTCAGCAGGTCGGAATCATCGAGCTCGGTGAGGAAGGCTTCCGCAGCCCGCATTGGGCCCACCGAGTGGGAGCTGGAGGGGCCGATTCCGATTTTGAACAGGTCAAAAACGCCAAAGTACGGAACCACAGTGTCGACGGATTCAGCGGGGCGATTCACGAGGATGAGCTTCCTGTTCGATGGACGCAGCCACGGCACGAGGCCGTGGTGCTGGGCGAAAGCGGGCATCAAAAAAGCCCCGTCAAAACCATGTTCTGACGGGGCTTTTGGGCTCAGCGGAGGACACGGGACTCGAACCCGCAGCCCCTTGCGGGGTACCTCAGTTCCAGTGAGGCCGCTCACCAATTCGCTTATCCTCCGTAGCGGATCAGCAGTTTCGTTGATCCGCTTGTTTTTGGCAACCATGCCTGATCAGGCGAGTTTCGCGCCTGAGATCAGCTTCAGGAAGCCTTCATTGTCCTCGAACCGACCAAGTTGCTTGGTCAATTGTTCCATCGCGTCGACAGGGTGCATCTCACTGAGAGTACGTCGCAGCATGGAGACGGTTTCGTAGGTTTCTTCATCGAGCAACAGTTCTTCGCGGCGGGTGCCCGACTGCGAAATGTCGATCGCAGGATACACGCGCCGGTCGGCGAGGCGTCGATCCAGGATGACTTCCATGTTACCGGTGCCTTTGAACTCTTGGAAAATCGCATCGTCCATTCGCGAATTGGTGTCGACCAAGCAAGTGCCGACGATCGTGAGCGAGCCACCTTCTTGGAACGCACGTGCGGTTGCGAACAATTTCTTCGGAACATCCATGGCTCGAATGTCCAAACCACCAGTTCCCGTCGCACCACCGCGGCCGGATTTGCCGACCCACTTGTTGAATGCACGGGCCAAACGGGTGATTGAGTCGAGCATCAAGAAAACGTCTTGACCCATTTCGGCCAATCGTTTGGCTCGATCAATGACCAGTTGGCTGAGTCGAACATGGCTTTCGATGTCCATGTCCAAGCTACTGGCGATCACTTCGCCACCCTTGATGCTACGTCGCATGTCGGTGACTTCTTCTGGTCGTTCATCGATCAGCAAAACCATCATCGTCAATTCGGGATGGTTCTGAGAGATGCCTTCAGCGATGTGCTGAAGCATGATCGTTTTCCCGCTGCGTGGCGGTGCGACGATCAGTGCACGTTGTCCTTTGCCAAGCGGTGCCAGCAAGTCGATGACTCGATTGGTCAGAGGCAGCTTGCCGTGTTCGAGCTTAAGAGGTTGCTCGGGGTTGATTGGTGTTAGTTCATCGAAGCTGGCAACGTCGGCGTAAGACTCAGGCGACATGCCGTCGACATCGAGGATTTCTCGAACCCGAGGCCCTTGCTGTCGCTTAGCCTGCTGCACCATGGTTTTGAGAATCAGGCCCTGCCGGAGCCCGAATTTCTCGATCATCGTGCCGGGCACGAATGGATCGGTGCGTTCGCGAGAGTAGTTGTTTTTGGGACTGCGAAGAAAGCCGTAGCCATTGGGGTGCAGTTCCAGGATGCCGTCCCACTCTTCGAGTGGTGCATCGCTTACGAAATCGGCTGGTTCGCCATTGTTGCCACCACCGTTTCCGCCTCCGCCACCGCCGCCACCGCGACGCCGACGTCGTGAACGTGATTTTCCACCACCGCCTTGGCCACCACCGCCACCTTGGCCTTGGCCCTGACCGCCATTTTGGGAACCAAAACCACCTCGACCACGCGGGGCACGTTTTTTCTTCGCCATCTGTTATTCCTGTTGTCGTTCGCAAGCATCCCGAAAGGGATCAGCTTGGTTTGTCACGCTCGAACAGATCGAAAACGATCCGAACCATGTGGCAGAAGCCCATGGCGGTTTCCAAGCACCAACTCGCTTTGACAACCAATCAAGAGTAACCGCGTTTGAAATACGAGGTCTTGTGCGTCGAGGGTTGCGGTAACACCAACAACGCGACCGTTGGACATTGCTTGTGAGTCAAACTGCGTCTGAGCCAAACTCATCGCGACAGGCAATTCCTTGCCGTGGGGAGATTCCCGTTGGACGAATCCATGACTCGCCATGAAACATCACCGACTTGGGCGATACGAAACAAATTCAACCCAATGTCGAATTCACTTCTTGCCCGAATGCGGATGGCGACCCAATGGTCGTGATTCAGTTGCACGAGGGTTTACCTGAGTCACGGCAAAAATACCACAACGCGGGAGAAACCGGCCTCGCACCACATCGAATCATTGGGGGGCCTGAGGAAGGGGGAACGTTTGCGACATCAGCGTTTCGATGTCTGAACCACCCAACTTTCGACCGAACTATAGGCTGAATTGAGCTTGTGTCAAGTGAGTTTCACCCCGCTGCCTCGGTATGGCCACGAAGAAGCCTCTATTTCGCACGAAATGGCTACAAATGGGCGGGGAAAGTGGCCTGGAGATCGAAACGTGGTGTCATTTTGATCGCTTTTGGGTTAGCGAGCGCCCTGCATGCTAGCTTTTGGCTGCCTGGGCTCTCTGCTTGGTCATTTGTTCATATCGTTTCAGGTTTTTCCCATGGAATCCTCCTCGAATTCCAACTCTCCACTGAATTCGCCCGCAATGCGTCGTCTGTTGCGACAGGGCTTGATCGGCACCGCCGGTCTTGGCTTGCTCGCCGCCGGATTGCTAGGCGTGATTTGGTTTTACATGTTCTGCCGCATCGAAGTACCCAGTGGTCACATTGCGGTGTTGCTGAAGAAAACGGGCAGTGAAATCGAGAACTCCACCGAAGTCGTCGCGGAAGCTGACTTTGGCAAGTTCAAAGGCTTGCAGGAAAAAGTGCTGACCGAAGGTCGGTATTTCTACAACCCATGGAATTGGGATTGGGACATCGTTCCCCAAGTCGAAATTCCCGAGAACCGTTTGGGTGTTCGCATTCGCTTGTACGGCGATGACTTGGGCTACGGCAACTTGATTGCCTACGAGCCCAACCAGAAAGGAATTGCCGCGGAGGTGCTTCGTCCCGGTCGTCACCAATTGAACGCGGTTGTCTACGAGGCGGGGCAGGAGGTTCCTCGTTACCGAGACAATTTCATCGAGCTGGTGGAATTGCACGAACCGATTGTGATCCCCGCTGGGTTCAAAGGAGTCGTAACCTTGCTGTCAGCTCCACCCGCGGAAGATCCAAATCAACTTCTCGTTGAAGAGGGCAAACGTGGTGTTCAGGAGAAGACTTTGGATCCCGGCGTCTACTACATCAATCCCTATGTTCAGCGCGTGAACTTAGTGGATTGCCGCAGCCAACGATTCAATCTTTCCAATGGCGGCGAAATGGGGTTCCCCAGTCGTGATGGATTTTGGGTTCGATTGGACGGTCGGATCGAGTTTCGAGTGGATCCAGAGCGAGCCGCAGAAGTTTTCGTGACCTACAACGATTCCGGCAACGATGATGGATACGATGCCCGGGTCGAAGAAGAGATCATCGAAAAAATCATCTTGCCCAATGCACGTTCGTTTTGTCGTCTTCGCGGAAGTGATAACTCCGGCCGCGATTTCATCTTGGGTGAAAAACGATTGGCGTTTCAAAAAGACTTTCAGCAGACGCTGGGTGAAACCTGTCGCCAACAAGGCATCGAGATCATCCAAGCTTTGGTGACTCGCATCTCACCGCCACAGCAAATCGCGTCGCCGGTTCGTGATCGTCAAATTGCGACACAGCAAGCTCAGCAATACGTCAAAGAGATCGAGCAGCAAACCAGTGAGCAGCAGCTCAAGATCGAACAAGAAATGGTCAAACGAAAGGAAGCGTTGGTCGAAGTTGACCGAGAGGTCATCAAGCTGACCACCGAAGCGATGCGGCAACAAGAAGTCGCGGTGATCGAAGCGGAACAAAGAAAGAAGGTCGCTGAGGTGGAGTTGGCGGCGGCGAAGGACCAGTCCGAAGCCATTCTGGCACAAGGCAAGGCAGAAGCCGAAGTCATCGGATTCGAAAACGAAGCGGAAGCCGCCGGGTGGGTGAAATCAGTCGAGGCCTACAACGGCGAAGGTGATGAGTACGCCCGCTGGGTGATGCTTCGCAAACTAGCCCCGAGCTATCGCCAAATGATGGTCAACACGGCTGACAGTTCGCTGATGAACATCTTCAACGAATTCAACGAGGAGTCATCCAATGACAAGGATCCGCCAACCGCTGAATTGAACAACCCATCGAATCAAGACCAATCAGGAGAATCAGAATGAGCCTTCGCCGTCATAAATCTTGGATTGGTTTAGCGTTCAGTGGTCTGTGGATCCTGGGCGGTTTGTATTTCGCGTTTTTGTGGTTCTTTTGCCGCGTCTATGTTCCCGAAGGACATAGTTTGCAGCTTCGATACAAAGGGCCATTGGTGTTGACGGCTCCCGAAGCCGAGCCCAATCGATTAGCCGGCGACGGTGAGGTTGGCGTGCGCGCGAAAATGATGGGGCCGGGCCGACATTTTTACAATCCGATCTACTGGCAGCGAAATGTGGTGCCAGACACGGTGATTCTTCCCGGCGAAATCGGTGTGGTGACTTGCAAGGTTGGCGAGAGCTTGCCCAAGGGGGAATTTCTCGTCGATGGTGATTTGGACGGCGACAATCAAGCGACCCAGCGAGGCATCTTGCGAAAGGTCTTTGGTCCCGGCCGTTACCGTGCCAATCCATACGCGTACGAATTCAAAATTGTCAAACGCGAAGTGAAGCGATACGGCAACCAAGAGAAGAACAGCGGTTGGGTTGAAATTCCAACGGGATACGTCGGCGTGGTCACATTGCAGACAAACAACGAACAAGCCGGTTTGCAAAAGGGTGTTCAGTCGAAGGTGTTGCAGCCGGGGTTGTATCCGGTCAATCCGAACGAGCAACAAATCGACATCATCAATGTTGGCTACAACGAGTCCAGCATTGAAGTTCAAAAGCAAGTCGATGCTCAAGGCAACCCAATGCATGACGAACATGGTGAGCCACTGGCGACACTGGACACGGGAATCAATTTCCCCAGCAACGATGGTTTTGACATTCAATTGGACTTCTCAGCGATTTGGGGCGTGATGCCCGAAAACGCTGCCCAAATTGTTCGCGTCTTTGGCAACTTGGACGCAGTGGAACAGAAGGTCATTGAACCTCAGAGCGAAAGCATCTGTCGCAACAATGGTTCCAAGATGGGAGCGATTGAGTTGCTGATCGGTGAAACTCGTGAACAGTTCCAAACCGATGTCAGCGAAGATTTCCAAAGCGTGCTGTCGGAAAAAGAAATCTCGATGCTCTATGGCTTGGTGCGACACATCTATATCCCCAAGAACGTTCGTGAACCGATCCAAAAGGGATACGTCAGCGACGAACTGAAGCTGACCCGCGATGAGGAAACCAAGACGGCTCGGATCGAGGCAGACTTGCGAGAAGCGGAACGCAAGGTCGATTTGGAAGCCGAGCGAGTTCAGGTGGACACCGAACGATTGCGTGCTGGTGTTTTGGCCGAAGGCGAAAAGAAAGCCAAAGAGATCGCTGCCGAAACAGGGCGTCTGATCGCACAAATTGACCGTGAAACGGCAGAGTTGGACGCTCAGCGATCGGTCTTGCTCGGGCGTGCCTCGGCGGAAGCCAAGCAAATGGCGGCCGAAGCCACGGCGGACAAATTTCGGTTGGCGGTGCAGGCGTTTGGATCGCCCAGTGCTTTCAATAAGTGGGAGTTTGCTGAGCAGTTGCCGACGTCGCTGGATTTGAAAATGTTCTACGCCGGCGAAGGCACCCTGTGGACCGACCTGGAAAGTGTCCAGCCGACGCTGCCTCTGAAGTCCGCTCCAAAGTAGCGGCCCACGCCGGGACTCGCCCGGTTTGACTCATCTCGGTGGGGACTTCGGTTCCCACCGTTTTTTGGTT
Organism: Rhodopirellula baltica SH 1; assembly: GCF_000196115.1. Classification (NCBI taxonomy): domain Bacteria; kingdom Pseudomonadati; phylum Planctomycetota; class Planctomycetia; order Pirellulales; family Pirellulaceae; genus Rhodopirellula; species Rhodopirellula baltica. The sequence continues at coordinate 4,661,704 of NC_005027.1, read as the reverse complement.
GCTGCGGGACACTTCGCGTCGCGTACTCTGCGGAAAGTTGGGGCTGAATCACCTCTCGCTTCCGACCGCACCAACCGCCACCTTGTCGCGTACTGCTGTGGACCGGCCCGGCGAGATGGGTATCTTCGTTTGGATCGGACGCCCGAGTTCGTTGCGAGACTTCGCCGGTCGGGCACATTTCACGTTGTCCTTCCAAGCAAGTTTCGATGAACGAACTGAACGAACACGCTGAGTTTTTGTCAGACGCGGAGCTTTCCGAAGCTGCGAAGCAACAACGGCACCTGACTGAACGCATCGCTCACGCCAGCAGTCCCTTTCGCGAAATCGTGACCCAGATCAATCACGTGCTGGTGGGGCAAAGTCATCTTGTCGACCGCATGCTGATCGGCTTGCTGACCGGTGGGCATCTGTTGATCGAGGGTGTGCCCGGATTGGCGAAAACGACCGCGGTGGCGAGTCTGGCCAAAGCGATCAACACCGGATTTCAACGCCTGCAGTTCACGCCAGACCTTCTGCCAGCGGACTTGATTGGAACTCAGGTCTATCGTCCGCAGGATCAAACGTTCGTTGTTCAGAAAGGACCGATCTTTTCGAACTTGGTGCTCGCAGACGAGATCAATCGCGCTCCAGCAAAGGTGCAGAGCGCTTTGTTGGAAGCGATGCAAGAACATCAAGTCACGATCGGTAGCGAAACATTCCCACTGCCCGAGCCGTTCTTGGTGATGGCGACGCAAAATCCGGTCGAGCAAGAAGGCACCTACGCGTTGCCGGAGGCTCAAACAGACCGATTCATGCTGAAGGTCATCGTCGACTATCCCAACCGCGAAGAGGAGTTGCTGATTCTTCGTCGAATGGGAAAGACAGGTACAAAGTTGGAAGTCGACGCGGTTGCGTCGCCGGAAGATATCTTGGCCGCCCGAACGCTGCTCGACGAAATTCGCGTCGACGAGAAGGTGGAGGGTTACATCGTCGATCTGGTGATGGCGACCCGTCGTCCAAAGGCTTACGGGTTGGAATTGGATGGATTGATTCAGTTTGGTGGTTCGCCGCGAGCGACGATCAATCTGACGCTCGCAGCCAGGGCGGCCGCATTTTTAGCGGGACGAGCGTATGTGCTGCCGACCGACGTGCGTTCGATTGCGTTGGATGTATTGCGGCATCGTGTGATGATCACCTACGAAGCCGAGGCGGAAGATCTGACTAGCGAATCCATCGTGCAGCAAATTCTTGATCACATTCCGGCACCGTAAGCGATGACTCCCAGCGAAATACTTCGCAAGATTCGTCGAATTCAAATTCGAACCAGCCACCGTGTCGACGAGATGTTGGCGGGGACATGGCATTCGGCATTCAAAGGTCGAGGTATCGAATTCGAAGAGGTTCGCCCTTACCAGGTCGGTGACGATGTTCGCACGATCGATTGGAATGTGACCGCTCGCCAGGACGCACCCTTCGTCAAGCTGTTTCGTGAGGAACGCGAATTAGCGGTGATGTTGATGGTGGATTGTTCTGCTTCTCTGGACTTCGGGACGCAATCGCAAACCAAACGCGAATTGGTGACCGAACTGGGAGCGACCCTGGCGATGTCGGCAATCAAAAACAATGATCGAGTTGGTTTGACTCTGTTTAGCGAAGACGTTGAAAAAAGTTTTCCCCCACGCCAAGGTTCACGTCATGTGCTGCGATTGATTCGCGAAATGTTGACGCATCCATCCAGTGGATCCGGAACCGATGTTGGGGCTGCGCTTGAACATTTGCAGCGGACGGCGAAACGAAGGACCGTCGTTTTTTTAATCAGCGACTTCCAATCCAAGGACTACGAGAAATCGCTTCGCGTCGCTTCTCGAAAGCATGATCTGATTCCTGTCGTGGTCACGGACGTTCGAGAAATGGAGATGCCCGCGGTCGGTTTGGTTCCGCTTCGCGACAACGAAACTGGTGACATTCGGTGGATCGATACCTCCAGTCGCAAGCATCGTGAACGGTATGCACAGATGGTTCAGCAACGAGAGGAGCAGCGTGACGCTTTGTTTCGACGTTATCGAATGGAGCCACTGCACTTGAGAACCGGAGAAGACTTGGGTGAACCTTTGCGTCGCTACTTCCATCGACGGGAGAATCGACGATGAGGATAAAAAACGCTATGAGCCAAAGACGCAGCCCCCAAGTGATGTCGACACGATGCAAATGGATTGCAGCCCTGCTGTGCGTGGCGACGACGACCGCTGCACGCACCGATGAGATTGTTCAGCGGCAAAGCGATGGTCCAATTGAACTTGGACTTCGTGTGTCCGATTGCGAAACGCTGATCGCAGAACCCCTGCAATTGGAGTTGGAGGTCGTCGTTCCGAACGAGTTGCAAGTTGTCCTGCCTGCGCTGGACGAGTCTCTTGGCGATTGGGAAATCATCGAGAAAGAAGTCCGAGAAGACTTGCCTCACGTCGAAGCGGCAGGTCCCAACATGCGTCGATGGTGGATGCGATTGACGCTTGAAAGTTTGAGAACGGGTGAGGTCATCATTCCGGGTGTTGATGTTCAAACGTTACCAAGGCAATCAGAGAATCGGCGTGAGGATGATGCCATCGATTGGGACAAAGCCGGATCTCTTGTGACTCAGCCAATATCCATCAATGTTGTCAGTGTTCTTACGGAAACTGCTGATCCAACAAAGCCAGAGCCGATTGTCGATGCAATCGCGTTGCCGATGGAGCAAACACGTTCGAGGTCGTTGCTGCCCGGCGTCATTGTTGGTTTGATCGGAGTCTTGATTGCCGGAGCGGTTTTGATGCGCCGGATTCGATCTCGCGGTGAAGTGTCCAATGTGGATTGGGCGCGGCGTCAACTGACTGATTTGCGGTCCCAATGGCACAAACAGCGTCTCACGCCTGACGAATGCGCACTTCAGTTGTCACCGATCTACCGCAATTGGATTGGTTCGATGATGGGACGCGAATCGGCGGTCACATCGGACAAAGCTTCGGCTTGGCTGCGGGAGTCAGATCCGGCGGTCAATGGCGAACTACTGGCAATGCTGACTCGAGCGGACGAGGTTTCGTTCGCTGGGATTTCAGCGACTTCCACGGAAGTTGACTCCTGGCTCAGGCAATCTGACGACTGGTTGAAACAACTGGAGAGTTTACAAAATCGAATCACGCAAGAGGCAAATGCATGACCTTTGCATGGCCTCACGCATTTTGGTTGCTAATGTTGATTCCACTGATGGCATGGTGGATGTGGCGTCGCCGAGGCACGGCCTCCATCGCATTCAGTTCGGTTGCCGCGGTTGATGAACTTCCACCCAGTTTGCGGCAACGTTGGATGTGGTTGCCAAAAGCATTGACGCTGATTGCGTTTGCATTGTTGGTCCTTGCGCTAGCACGACCACGCGAAGGACGCGAACAGACGGTCTCGCAAACTGAAGGGATCGCCATCGAAATGGTGATTGACCGTAGCGGCAGCATGCAAGCGCTGGACTTCAACATTGACGGCGAGCCCGTTGACCGATTGACCGCGGTGAAGAACGTGGCCAGCAAATTCATCACCGGTGGCGAAGATTTGGAAGGGCGTTTCAGTGACCTGGTCGGTCTGATCACCTTCGCGGCGTATGCCGATGCAGAAACGCCGCCGACGCTGGACCATTCGTTTGTGGTGTCACGATTGAACCAAACGGAGATCGTCAGTCGGAGGGATGAAGACGGAACCGCAATCGGAGACGCGATCGCATTGTCGGTCGAGAAACTGAACGCCTTGGATGCGAGGCAGGAAAGAAAGGTGCAAAGCAAAATCTTGATTTTGCTGACCGACGGAGAAAACACCGCCGGGGAGTTGGATCCGGTTCAAGCGGCCGAACTGGCTGAGACGTTGGGAATCAAAATCTATGCGATTGGTGTTGGCACAACGGGGAAGGCTCCCGTGCCGGTCCGCGACCCGTTCACCGGTCGTCAACGGTTGCATTACATGGAGGTGAACATCGACGAAGCGACATTGCAGAAGGTGGCGGAAATTACCGGCGGCAAGTATTTCCGTGCGACCGACACGGATTCGCTTGATGCAATCTATCGCGAAATTGATCAACTGGAAAAAACGGAAGTCGAAACCCAGCAGTATGTCAGCTATCGAGAGCTGGCCGTTCAGTCTTGGTATTGGCGTTCGTTCACTGTTCCACCTGTCGTTGCGATGGCGTTTGTTGTCTTGATCCTCCGTTCGCTATTGGAACACCTTTGGCTGAAGGAGTTGGTGTGAATATGTCCGACATTCAATGGGGGAATCCCGAGGCACTTGCGTGGCTGATCGTCGTTGTGGGCATTGCGTTGGTGATCGGCTATGCCGGCATTACGCGGCGGATCGCTTGGAGACGCTTTCTCGGAACGGGCCTGGCAAACCGGTCCGCGAATCCATCGAGATGGAATCGTCCCGTTCGTTCATTCCTATTGTTGGCGGCGTTGGTGTCGATGGTTGGTGCATTGTCCGATCTGCGTTGGGGCAAGGCATGGGAAGAAGTTCCCCAGCGTGGAATCGAAGCGGTTTTTGTGCTGGATGTTTCTCGCAGCATGTTGGCAGAAGACGTTTCGCCAAACCGACTGGGAAGAGCCAAGCAACAAATCAAGGACATGGTCGATGAGATGCCGGGCGACCGAGTTGGGTTGGTGGTCTTTGCAGGCGAGACGCGGCAAACGCTGCCGTTGACTCGGCATGTGGAAGATTTCAAGCAAACATTGGACTCCGTTGGTATCCACTCGGTGCGTCGAGGCGGTTCGCGTTTGGGCGATGCCATTCGAGTTGCGTCGGATGCATTTTTGGACAAAACCACCGACCACAAAGCCATGGTGATTTTGACTGATGGTGAGGATCAAGAGAGCGATCCAGTGTCCGAAGCCAAGCGGGCTTACGAGGAACAAGGCATTCGGATCTTTACGATCGGTTTGGGCGACATGGATGAAGGCTCGCGAATTCCGAATGTGGATCCTGAATTGCCTCGTCGGCAGAGCGGTCGCTATGTGAAGCACAAAGGACAGACGGTGATCTCAAAGATGAACGGAGCCATCTTGAAGGAGGTCGCCACGCAATCCGACGGGGCTTACATCCCCGCAGGAACCAAGCGAGTGGATATGTCCGATGTTGTTCACGGATACATTTCAAACGTTGACAAAACGGATTTGCAAACGGCCACAATCAATACATACATTCCTCGCTTTCATTGGTTCCTCATCCCAGCAATTCTGATGCTGGTCCTTGATGTGCTGCTTCGAGGATGGCCTGACAAACAATCCGTTGGGGAGGATGACGTACCCGTTCGTTCCATCGAACCTCTTCACAAGAATGTCGCGAAAGTGGCGTTGGTTCTGCTGGCGGGAACACTGAACTGGGGTGGTGTGATACATGCTCAGGACGATTGGCGATCACGTGTGGGGACGATAACGCCGGTCGATCGCACCGGTCGCGAACAGTTCAACGAAGGCGTGGAGCACTTCGAGTCGCGAGAGTTGGAAGCGGCCGAACAAATTTTCGCGGATGCGGCGAGTTCGCTCGACACGGCTCTCGCCTTGCGGGCTCGTTACAACCTCGGGAATTGCCAGTATTTGCGAGCATTGGCGGGTATGCAGGTTGAGCCGGCCGCTGCAAAGGAGGCATTGGATGCTGCGATTGCGAATTATCGATCCGCGATTCAGGTGGCTCGATCCATGGATGATGCTGCGAAGTCAAACGAAGATTCGGTAGGTGACGTGGTGCGGCGAGCTCGCACGAATCTGGAATTGGCGTTGCGGTTGAAGCAGGAAATGGAGCGGCAGGAGGAATCGCAATCGGCACAGTCGGAGGACGAATCTTCCAAGGATGAGGCCAAACCCTCAGAAGACAACTCGTCCGAAAATCAACAGGATCAAAACGGAGAAGAACAATCGGCTTCGGGTGACCAAAACGAAAGTGAATCCGCGAGCGATGGAGCCGAGTCGCAAGAGAATGATTCGCAGGAATCTTCCGCTGGCGAGCAGCAAGAGAACCAGCAGCAAAACGGCGACGACGGCAACGAGAGTGAGTCGGCAGAATCCGAACAAGCTTCTGCCCAATCCGGAGATGACCCAAATCAGATGCCGGAAGAGGATTCAACGCAGGACGAGTCTACTGATGGTGAAACATCAGCCGACGATTCCAATGGAGCGGCTCCCGAAGGTCAGTTGCAATCTCAATCGGAAGGAACTGACGAATCTGAGTTCCAGGAAGGAGAAAAAAATGCGATGACACAACAATTGATGCAGCAATCAATGACTCGCGAGGAGGCTTTGAAGATGCTGCAGGCCGTTCGGGACCGAGACATGCTGCGACGTTTCGGAAGAGAACAACGCGAACGATCACGACAGATTCCAGTGGAAAGAGATTGGTGAGGTCGATCATGCAATCCATTGAATGTGCGAAGCTGAATTGGCAATGTGCAAACTCCGTTGTCCGACTGATTTTGGTGTTGATGTTCGGCGGTTTGTTCGCGTGTGCTGGCGTGGCAGACGCGGCGGACGTGACGGCGAAATTGTCGTCCAAGGAAGCGTATGTGGGTGCCTCCTTGACCCTGCAGATCCAAATTCAAAACGCGGAAAAGTATGAGCTTCCGGAACTGCCAATTGTCGAAGGTGTCGAAATTGTTCGCGAAGGGGCACCTCAACAAAGTAGGAAAGTAACGGTCGTCGACGGGCGAATGACGCAGGAACAAAGCGTTACGTTTCTCTATCGGGTGACGCCGACTGAAGCGGGGTCTTTTGAAATACCGACGATGAATATTCGGGCTGATGGCGATGTGTATCGGACCGAACCGATGACGTTCGTTGCCACGACGAGCGAAACTGGCGATCTGCTGTTTGTAGAGATCGAAGGCGAAGAAAGATCGGTGTACGTCGGTGAACCCATTCGATTGACGCTCAAAATTTGGCTTCGACCGTATCGGATGATGGACCAGGAATTGACGCTATCGGACGGCGACATGTGGTCCATGCGTTCTTCTCAAACCGAGTGGGGCGAATTCACGAAGGCGTTGGAAGAAATGCGTGGGATGAACCAACGTCCTGGTGGAAGGTCAGTTCTGCGCGAAGATCAAAACGGTCAATCTCGTGAATACTATTTGTATGAGGTTGATGCGGAGATTTATCCGAAGAAGCCAGGAAAGGTTGACGCGGGCGGTGTCGAAATCATCTTCAACTATCCCACCGAAATCGGCCCGGCATCGAGACGAAATCCACTTGGGATGGGATCGATGTTTGACGACGATTTCTTTCGCTCTCCATTTGGGCGACCGCGGTTTGCAGTGAAAAAGTCCCGGCCGATACGAGCGCAAGCTGAGATTGATTCAATTGATGTTTTACCCATTCCCACAGAAGGTCGACCGGATGGATACAACGGCGCAGTTGGCGAATACACCATCGTCACTCAAGCGACCCCGCAGTCGGTTGAGGCCGGTGACGCGGTCAAGTTGAAGATCGGAATCACCGGAGACGGGCCGATGGAGTTGGTGCGATGCCCTCCGTTGTCGACCATGCCAGAATTGACAGCAGATTTCAAAGTCTCCGACCAACCGCTGCCTGGTTTCGTTCAAGACAACATGAAGGTGTTCGCTCCAACGATTCGGCCTAAGCACGAAGGTGTCACTGAGATTCCGCCGATCGAGTTTCATTTCTTCAACCCGGAAACGGAATCGTTCGAAGTTGTCCGAAGCAAACCGATTCCGCTGCAAGTGCGAGCGTCGGAAACGCTTCAGTTGAATTCCATCGTTTCCAATGGTGATCGTTCCGTTGATCAAGACTCTGCGGACGGGGCAGGGCAGGGCGGTCAGGAGGCCAAGGATTCCTGGGCGGCTTCGCTCTGGGAAATTCACACATCCTCGGATGCTCTTGAGAATGTTCCGGTCCGGAAATCTCATTCGAGTTGGTGGTTGCTGACCGTGTGGCCAGGGTTGGTTTGGCTTGGTTTGGTTGTTTGGCAGAGTCGTGGCCGCTGGATGACTTGGTTGCCTGAGTGGAAGTCACCCGCGCAAAAAGCCGTTCTCGCAATGCAACAAGCTGACGACGAGTTCGCGATTGGGCAGGCCATGGCGATGTATTTGCACCGACAGTTTGGAAGCGATGAAGAATCCTCGAGTTGGTTGTCTGGGGTCGGTGGAGTGAGAGCAGCGGGCGGGTATGGATTGGCCGCGGAAGTGGAATCTTTCTTGGATCGTTGCGAACGGGAAGAGACCGCCATTGCTTCGGAGTCAACAACCACAATCAAGGAAATGCGCTCTCGCGGCATGGCATTGATCGAGCAGTTGGAGAGCTTTCGGCAGCAACAGCGCCCTTCGCGAAAGTTCCAGGCGAAACCCATTTCTGCTTTGCAGTCACAAAGTGTTGCGAGGATCTTGGCGTGGGTGCTGGCGGGAGCGTCCTTCGTGTCGGCGGGCAATGCCTTGGCAAGCGAAGCGGTGGAAGGCATGGCACTGGATCAGCCATCCATGGCGGTGTTGTTCCAAGAGGCCAACCAGGCCTACGAACGCGGGCTGCAGAGGCTCGAACAGTCTGAATCCGATGCCGCACCCAAGAAGGACTCGGCTGGCAAGGGGGATTCGGGGCAGGCGGCTGCCAAGGAGGAATTTTCACTGGCGGCCACTCGCTATCAAGCGTTGGTTGATGCCGGAGTGGAGAACCCGCAGTTGTATGCGAACTTGGGCAACGCTTGTCTGCAGTCCGGCCAAATCGGACGAGCGATTGTGGCCTATGAACGAGCGCTGAAGTGGGATCCGGAAAACGATTCCATTCGCACTCGTTTGTGGTTGGCTCGTGATCAAGTCAACGAGTCAACGGATCTTGCGTTGTCATGGATGTGGCAAGCACAGCGAGCGATTGCCCCGGTGTTGTTCCGTTATTGGGGTTCGAGTCATCTGCGGTGGAGCGTTGTCGGTTTCGCATTGGTCTTCTGGGCCATTTTGATCTTGCTTCGGCTCCGAACATTGGCACCCGAAACACGTCGCATGGCACGTTCGGCCGCGTCTTTTTTCGCAGTGGTGGCTTTGTTCGGCGGCGTCATGTGGTGGCTGGCAATCACCGGGATTTCGAAAGAATCAACTGGTTACATTGTCGTCGATCAGGTCACCGTTCGGACCGGCGATGCGGAGTCCTTTTCAACACTCGTGGAGTGGAGCGAGGCGGATGGTCGAGCAGTCGAGATCGCTCAATCACGAGGCGATTGGGTTCTCATTCGCACCCCGTCCGCGACAGGTTGGGTTCCTGCGGACACAATCGAAAGCGCTGACGCGACTTCCTCCTTCCACCAATTACCAACCTCGTTGGGTAGGTTAGGTATGTTAACGGGAACGGTTTTGTTTCCTTTTGAGTGAGTTGATCTGAATGTCATGCGAGCGCTTTCGATGTGAGATCTTCGTTATTACCTGGATTGCTTTGGGGGGCGGGGGCATTGGGTCCCAGTTGGTTGCCGATGAACCCAAACGCCCGTTAGTCGCGGAAGAGCCCGAGGTGTTGTTCGTCGATGAATTCGATGGGCAACTCAGTGAGCAGTGGAATCCAGTTCGACCGGATCCAGAACGTTTCTTTCTCAACAGTCATCCCGGTAAACTCACGTTGGTGACACATCACGGAGACATCGTTGGCGATGTCCGCAAGCGTCGGGCTCCGTTGGCAAAGAATCTGTTTCTGATTCCTAACCCCGCAGAAGGTGACGGAGATTTTGTGGTCACAACTTGTGTTGATTCGTTTCGTCCAACAATGAAATACCAGCAAGCCGGATTGTTGATCTACGATGGTGACGACAATTATTTGAAGTTCGATTTGGAATCGAACGGGAGCACGCCGGGTTTCAAGCACATCCGAGAGCAGGATGCCTTTCGTCTGTATGATACGGATCCGAAAATCAAACCTGCTGATCGCGTTTGGTTTCGGTTGGTCAAGCGTGGGAACGTTTACGAACGAGCCTACAGCACAGACGGCAAGAAGTTTGAGGTCTTTGGGGAGGCGGTTTGGGGCGATGGCAGCCCGCTGCAGGTTGGGATCATCGCGTTCAATGGACCGAGGGAAGCCGATGAGATTGAAGCATCGTTTGATTTTTTTCGTGTTCGAAAGTTGACGCGAGAAGAACGCGAGGATCCAGCGTATCTGCAACGTCAGAAGATTGCGGGTTCATGGAATGTGGTGAAGACGAGGGCCAGTGGTGAAGATTTGGTCGAGGGACCGATCTCGGAGTTTCGTTTTGATGGTGGCGACGTATCGTTTGTTATTCAGGGCGAACGCACCGAAGTGGACTTTATGCTGGACATCGAGTCCGAGCCAAACGGTTTCACGATGTCGTCTTTGACCGTTGGAGCAACGGATCCCGTCCACGGGAACTATGAGCTCAATGAAGACCAGTTGGTTTTGTGTCTGTCCTTGCCACCGGGGACTCCCGCGCCTCAGGAACTTGAATCATCACCAGGCGATGGCCGAATTTTGATGACGCTCAAACGTTCCAATTGAGGAACATTAAGCAGGTTGGCAGGTGTCATCGGGTATATTAGCCGCTTGGTGTTAGCCACGGTTTCCACGCACAACCGGGGCTTACGCCAAAACGGATCATTTATTTAGATCCACTCATTCCTGCGTACCAATGGCGAGGATCAACTTGGCTATATTGTCGGACGTCGTATTAGTTCCTTTTTGATGGGGTGATTTGAATGTCACGTAGGCGGTTGCGTTTTCGATTTGGAGTCATTGTTGTTACCTCGATCTTTCTTGGGACTTGGGTTGCTGGTTCTGACTCGTTCGCCGAGGAGCCCGATACGCTTTTCTTTGATGGCTTCGATGGGAAGGTCGATACCCTCTGGAATCCGCTGAGGCCTGATCCCGATCGTGTCTCACTGACCAGCCATCCCGGCAAGCTCACGTTGAAAACGCATTTTGGTGGTCTCGGTGGCAATGCTCTGACTCGTCGAATGCCACTGACAAGGAACCTGTACTTGGTGCCGAATCCAGTCGAAGGCGACGATGACTTTGTGGTCACAACCTGCGTTGAGTCTTTTCGGCCGGTCAAGAACTATCAGCAAGCTGGAGTGATGATCTATGACGATGACGACAACTATCTCAAATTTGATTATGAACACAGCGGAGCGGAAGCTGGATTCAAGCACATGCGAGAGAAGGACACCTATCGGCTGGTCGATACGGATGAATTCATGGAGCCTGCCGATCGACTTTGGTTGCGTGTGATCAAACGTGGAAACGTTTATGAGCGAGCTTTCAGCACCGATGGCGAAAAATACAAGGTCATCGGCGAAGCAGTTTGGGGCGATGGCAGCCCTCAGCAAATTGGGATCATGGCTTGCAACGGAGCGTTGCGGGACCACGAAATCGAGGCCCAGTTCGACTTCTTCCAAATTCGAAAACTGACAGCCGAAGAACGCCAGGACCCGGTTTATTTGCAACGCCAGGAACTTGCCGGTGCATGGGATGTGGTTTCAACCAAAGTGAGTGGGCAAGATTTACTTGAAAGCCCAATCACGGAATTCAATTTTGATGGCGGTAATGTTTCATTCGTGATTCAGGGTCAGCTCACGGAGGTGGACTACTTGCTGAACGTCGAATCCAAACCGAAAGGTTTCACAATGTCGTCTCTGACGGTGGGGGCCAAAGAACCGGTCAATGGCAACTATTCGATTGACGATGGTCAACTGATCCTGTGCCTGTCACTACCACCAGGCACCCCCGCACCGAACAAGCTGGAAACGCTCGAGAATGACGACCACATATTGTTGACCCTCAAACGCTCCCGCTAAAAAGGTGTCAGGTACCTTTTTGGCAGAATGGGTGATTTGTCGGCAGGGGGGACCTTGTTTGCGCCGATGCCAGAATGCGTTTGAGGAGTTTCAGCGACGTTCATCGGCGACTGTTTATTCGGCGAGCTTAAGCCACTTGGTGAAGGGAAGTCATGCAGCAGTTTCTTGCCTATCTTCCCAAAAAGGTACCTGACACCTTTTATGCGAGGGTGCCGACGATGTCGGAGAGGTTTGTGGCGTTGAGTTCCTCGAGAGCGGCGGGGAGTTGGTCGATCAGCCGCATGGAGACCGTGGGGTCGTAGTAGTTGGCGGTGCCAATTTGCACGGCGGAGGCTCCCGTGACAAGGAACTGCATCACGTCGTCAATGTTGGCGACGCCACCGATTCCGATGATCGGAATGTCGACGGCTTGGCGGACTTGATGCACGCATCGCAAGGCGATCGGCTTGATCGCGGGGCCGCTGAGTCCGCCCATGCCGTTGCCGAGGATCGGACGACGTTTCTTCCAGTCGACCGCCATGCCGAGGACTGTGTTGATCAAACAAACCGCGTCAGCGCCTCCGTCTGCTGCACCTTGAGCGATGTCAGCGATGCGAGTCACGTTGGGTGTGAGCTTGGCCAGGATCGGCACGTCGCAGGCATTGCGTGCGGAGGCGACGACTTCGCGGCATGATTCGGCGTTGGTGCCAAAGTCGATTCCGCCGCTGACGTTGGGGCAGGACAGATTCAATTCAATCGCTGACACGCCATCGCACTGACCGACTCGGCGAGCGAGTTCGGTGAAGTCCTCGACCGTTCGCCCAGCAACGCTGACGATGATGGGAGTTCCGAGACCAGCCAAGTACGGCAGGTGGTGTTCGAGGAAGGCGTCCACCCCATCGTTGTCGAGCCCAATCGCGTTGAGCAAACCAGCCGAGGTTTCGACGGTTCTCCAGGGTGCGTTGCCGATGCGTGGTTCGGCGGTGATGGTTTTGGGCAGAATGCCGCCGAGACGAGGAAGGTCAACAATGCCTTCCATCTCGCGAGCGTACCCGAACGTTCCTGATGCCACCAAAATTGGGTTGGGGAGCGTCAGGCGACCGAGTTTCGTTTGCAGATCAGTTTGCGTGGTGGTCATGAGGAGTCAGGAAGAAAGCAGGCGGTGATGAATTTGGTGAAGGAGTCGCTGAGCGACATGTTCTTTGGTGCCGCGAATGTGTTCGATCACGTCGCCGGACGGATCCAACAGTTCGACTTGATTTTCGCTGGAGTTGATTGCTTCAGGACCGTTGCTGACCATTAGATCGCAGTGTTTGCGTTCCAGTTTGACGGTGGCGCGAAAGCGGCGGTCATCGGTTTCGAGTGCAAATCCGACGACCCATTGGTCATCCCGTTTGCTTTGGCCGAGGGTGGCGATGACATCGGGCGTTTCGATCAATTCCAATTGAAGCGGTTCGCCGGTCTTGGACAGTTTTTGAGTCGAGACATGTCGAGGCATGTAGTCGCACGGTGCCGCCGCACCGATGGCACCGTCGCAGTCTTTGAAAGCCTCGCCGGCGGCCTGCAGCATTTCTTGCGTGGTTAGCACGTTGATCAGTTCGACACCCTCGGGATAGTCCACCGAGACCGGGCCTGAAACTATGACGACATCATGTCCGAGTGCTAACGCGGCACCGGCAAGTGCGGCGCCCATTCGGCCGCTCGACGCGTTGGTGAGATAGCGAACCGGGTCGAGGTACTGCCGAGTCGGTCCGGACGTGATCAAGATGCGACGACGAGAGGTGGAGGTAGCGTCTGTCACGTAGAGCGGCCCAGTTCGAGCTGAACGGATTGTATCAAGGTCTGCAGTCGTTGTCCGGTCAGTCCCATTTTCGCGGCAGCCAAAGCGAACAGTCGTTTCTCAGCTTCGACGAATTGACCGTCGGCCGCCATCATGCGGATCAAATCCTTGAGCAATGACTCACGGACATCGGGCTCGGTCGGCAAGTGCAATTTGGCACTGTCGCTGATCCCAAACGCGAGAGCAGCCTCGAGTTCAGATTCGTGCAACCCCAGTTCTTCGCAACGCTCAGCGACCAAGTGGACTTCACGGTGGCTGAGTGAGCCATCGGCAAACGCCATCACGACCAAATTGCGAAGATGTTGTTTGCGTTGGTTGCAGGCGTGATCGTGGTCGGACGCGATTTCGTTCGCGGTTTTGGATTTTTCAGGATCGGGGGCGGGCGATGAATCGCTCATCGTTCGATCTCATATTCGGTGATCTTGCGATACGCGGTCGCTCGGCTGATCCCGAGTAACTTCGCGGCTTCGGGCACGCTGCCATCGCAACGATTGAGTGCCTTTTCGATCAAACGCTTTTCCCAGACATCAATTCGAAGCGTATCGATCTGAGTCAGCCCCGCGTCGCGAAGGCCAAGGTCGTCTTCTTGGATCATGGGCTCGTCGGCCATCACGACAGCGCTGTCGATGACGTTGCGCAGTTGGCGGACGTTGCCTGGCCAAGCGTAGTTTCGCATCCGCTCGCGAGCAGGATCGCTGAGTGACAATTTGGGGCGACCATGTTGGCGAAGGAAATGGTCCAGGAAGTGATCAATCAAAATGTCGATGTCTTCGCCGCGTTCGCGAAGCGGTGGCACAACGAGTTCGAACACGCTGAGTCGATAGTAGAGGTCTTCGCGAAAACGGCCGTCGCGGACGAACTCGGTGAGGTCTCGGTTGGTGGCCGCGATCACACGAACGTCGACGCTAACTTGCTTCGTCGCCCCGACCGGAAGGAACGGGTGACCTTCCAGGATCCTCAACAGTTTGGCTTGTCCTTCCAGGCTCAGTTCACCGATCTCATCGAGAAAAAGCGTGCCCTCATTGGCTTGTTGAAACAGACCGTCGTGATCGTTATCGGCACCGGTGAAGGATCCCTTTTTGTGACCAAACAACTGGCTTTCCAGCAGGTCACGAGGAATCGCGGCGCAGTTGACGGTCAGCATGGGGCGATCGGTTCGCGTCGATGATCGATGGACAGCGCGGGCAACCAATTCCTTGCCCGAACCGCTCTCACCACGAACCAGCACCGAACCATTGGCGGCACCGACGCGTGAGATCCGCTCTTTGAGCCGCAACATGGATTTGCTGCTGCCGATCAATTCGCCTTGGTCCGCATTTCGATCAGCGATGCGTTGGTTTTCCAATCGCAGGTTCTCAGTCAGTGTTGACTGAGCGATTCCTTTTGTCAGCAGGCTGCCTGCACCCACGGTCAGGTCGAACAAACGTTCGTCGTAGGCAGCACCGCTGCGATGCAGGACCAGCACACCAAGGGAAGTTTCGCCATCTAGAATCGGGACCATCATGCAGGCGTCTTTGCCTGATTTGCCATTGTTTTCGGGAGGGTCGCTGATGTAGGGCTTTTGTTCGTTGCTAACGTGACGCAGGCGACCGCGATCAAGTTTGATCGGTTGCGAATCCTTGGGGAATTGTCGTCGGATCTTCCACCGACCATCGCCTAAGTCAGCGACAAGCGTCACGGTTTCGGATGCGGTACGATCCAGCAACAACTCAAGAGTTGTATTGATGACTTCGTCGGCACGTTTGCCGCCCAGCAACGAGAGGCTGAGTTGGTAAAGGTCCAGCAGATCATCGGGGTGATCGACCAGTTGGCCTGGTTCTCGAACGCGATCGGGTTGGCGAGTGCGATAGGACTCGAGTTCTTCGTAGACGGTTTGTGATAACGCGTCTTCGTTCAGCGAGTCTTCGTCGAGATTGATCATCTGCATGATCGTTTTCCCAATGACGACTTGCGTGTCATTGTTCAATCGAGCTGTGCTGACTTTTTTTCCGTTGACGAGCGTACCGTTGCGGCTTTCTGTGTCGCGAAGTTGCCAGTTGTGGTCTTCGTAATAAATGACCGCGTGGAATCGACTGCTGTTGGGATCCGTCAACATGATTTCGCAGCCCGCAGCGCGTCCGATGTGCATCGGGCGTTCTGGATCCAAAGGGAATTGAGTTCCCTTTTCGTTGCCGTCTTGAATGGCGAGGTAGGCGACCATCAATTCAAGCCGTGTGAAAGTTGGTGGATGGATCGGATGAGTTGTGCGCCGACAGCGCGGCAGCAAGTTGTTTCAGTGCGATGGGCGTTGGTTGACCGGTCAGTCCGACTTGTTCCCACCATCGTTCAACGATGGGAGCTTTGGCGGAGGGCAGTTCGGGTTGCCACATCGACAATGCTTTTGCCAGGGGAAAGCGATTGCTTGGGATCATTCCCGAATCGGCCGCCTTGGAAAGAATCAACGGAACGATCGCCGTTGTCCATGGAAGTTCCGACGATGTGCCAGCTTCACCTGTTGCTGTGTCGCTGCTTGTTCGAGTTCCACTGCTGCTGTTGTGCGTTCGTGTATGCGAGCTGATTGCCATGCAGGTCAGTTGGTAGACCAAACGCAACCATTCGGGAACGTCAGGATCCATGTCGGTGAGGACCGCTTCGATCCACACGCTGGCTTGTTGAGAACTGGCACCCGCTGCACCGTTGGCGATGGGTTGCACCGCATGAACGCTGACCCGCGACGGCCACCAGTCGGTCGGAGGACTGCCGTTCCAGATCGCTTTTCCGACGGAGCGAACCAGTCCGGGGCCGTAGGACTCGTAAGCCTGTTTGAGAGGCGCGTATCGCAGTCGAAGCTGGTCCGCCAATCGAGGCGATCGCGCTGTGAACGCCCGCCGACATGTTTCCAAACCACGATGAATCGCCATCGCAATTTGATCGGATTGCAGGTCGGAATGCCCGCCGCGAATCAATGCGATTTCGCAAAGTGCGGGCGAGAGTTCCACGTCGTTGTCTTGGGCGATGGCTTCATCGATCAAGTGTTCCCAAATGACTGCGGGATCAATGGAAGCGTTGACCAATCGTGTGCAGACGGACTGGACCGTGGGCTGAATCGCTTTCTGCAGCGATGCGTCCTTCAAATCACGTTGCCAACTGATCCACTGGACCATTCGCAAGAGACTGAGGGTGGTGGAGGGGATCCACTGCAATTTCACGGTTTCAGTCCTCTTTGAGGTGTTCCGCGATCCATCGTTCCAATTCCTCAATGTCCACCGCGGGAACCTTTGACAGGTCGGGCCGCAACTTCACCGCATCACGAATGTAAACGTGCTGGATCTCGGACTGAGACTTTGTCGTGTTCCAGTGAAGCAGGACTCGAATGCAACGTGGCAGTGAGCCTTCGACCGAGACTTCGTACCCGCACAGCAACGGAACTTCGAGCCACCCGAGTTGACGAGCGGCGAGGGCAGGGAACTCGCTGTGCAAATCCTTGGTGACCGTGAACGTCGCGCTGGCCAAGTCCGCGGAATCGATCTCGTTGCGGCGGATCATCAGCGCCAGCAACTGAGTCGTTGCTTTGAGAATCTCTTCGCGGTCATCCTGTTCGACGGTGGTGGCCCCGCGAACTCCCCGGCACATGGTCATTTCGTTGCAAATCCTGTTTTGAGACGAGCCTCTTTGTTTCGTTACCATAGTCGTAATCTCAATTTGCGACTACTGGGGATCTCCTGCTTTCACCTGGCGTGCGATCGTCCTGGAGCGACTTGCAAGAGTTTCACGGAGCAAATTGGAAGACGCCAGGCGACGTGTAGCCGACGGAGGCCCTCCGTCGGCCTGAGCGCCGATGATCGCAGCCGGTGGCGGGTTTTCAGTAGGGATGAGGTGATGGGCGCGCGGGTGGTTGGTGCGTTGCAGGGGTGTTTTTGCCGACTGAGGGGCCTCAGTCGGCTACGGTTGCTGTGGGATGGAATGCGGTTTTGCACTGGTTGAGGGTGGGTTCATCGTTGGCCTCGTCGAGTGCGGTGGTTGGAATTGGAAGGTGCTAGGCGACCTGTAGCCGACGGAGGCCCTCCGTCGGCCTGAGCGCCACCGATTGCAGCCGGTGGCGGGGTTTTCAGTGGGGGCGAGGTGATGAGCTTGCGGGTGGTTGGTGCGTTGCAGGGTGTTTTGCCGACTGAGGGGCCTCAGTCGGCTACGGGTGCCGGATGGGTGTGGTGATTGGGGGTTCCCATGACTTGGGCGTGTTTTCGCGGTAAGTTGTGGGAAATCATTTTGCGAGGTTCGCTCGCTACCACGTTTCACAGGCAAACATTGTGTTTACAAAAACGACACGGAAGTCATCGCTGGCAGCGAGACACTTTTTCACGCAGGCGAGTGAAAGCCGTTTTCGTCCACTGTTCTGCGTTCTGCTGGGGACGGTTTTGCTGAGCCTCAGTGGGTGCGGTGGATCCACCGCGCCAGTCGCTCCCCCGGTGATCGAGGACTACATCCCAACCGGCGAGGTCACGCTCGAGTTCGTGATCGACGACGATACGACGAAGTCTTACGTTGTCGACAACGTCGCCGAAGGATCCACATTGGAGGATTTGATGCGGAATCTAAGTGCACCGAAAATGGAGATCGGTGGCGAAGGCACCACCGCGTTTGTCAATTCGATCGAGGGAGTTGCCACCAACGCAACGCGAGGATGGACCTACACGGTTGACGGCGAGTTCGCGACAAAGGGGATCGGCACGATGGAACTGAATCCACCTACCAAGATCGTGTGGAAGTACACAACCTTTGAAGAGGCCACTGCCGAGAAAGAGTGATCGGTGTGTGGAAGGTCGACCAACGCTCGGTAGGCCATGTCTTTTATGGCGATGTTCATTGGTGAGTTGGCGCAGGTCGTTCGTTGATCGGCTCGTGACCATCGCCAGGCACAGCCTGGCCTACGGCTGTCCAGCCGCATTGCCCGAATGTCGCGGAACGCTTCGTTGGGCCTGTCTGTCCAGCGAGGTCGTCCAGTTTGTTGATCTGGCGGCGACTTTCCGAGGCACTTCACTTCCCGCCGCATCATCGACGGCGGCCCCTACCGGGCCGGCATCCTGATCTTCATCCACGTTCTTGGGGCTTCCACCCAATGGCACTACTTTACTAATTCACCCTCCTCCCTGGGAGGGTCGAGCGAAGCGAGGGGAGGGGCGAGCATCGGAACCAGCACGCAACCCTCCCCGGCCCGAAGCGGGCCGACCCTCCCAAAGGGAGGGTGAAATAAAACCGGACGACCTCTTCGCAGGCGGGGCTCTCAAGGCGTTGCTGGCACAGCACTTAAAAACTGCTCGAACCTCCCCGAGGGAGGGTGAAGGAAGTGGAGCTTTCTCCTCGGTGAGGAGGAGGTTTCAAAAGAATTGGAAAACGTCCTGCGGAGCTTAGCGTTGGACGCGGGCGTTGCCCTTCCAGATGCTCCAGACTTGGTCTTCGTCGGCGGGTTGGCCGTAGTCGGTGTAGAGCGTTGCGGTCAAAGCACCGGTTGCCCATCCGAATTGCGAGCTCTTCTCGGCGTCCCAGCCTTGCAGCACGCCGTAGAGCAAGCCACCGACGAATCCGTCACCGCCGCCGATGCGATCGATCACGCCGATTTCGCGAGGCTCGATGACGGCGAACTCGGTTCCGTGCGAAACGATCGCGCCCCAGTGATGCAGGTTGGCGCTCTCGACTTCACGCAGGGTGGTCGCGAACAGAGTCGTGTCGGCGTATTCCTTTTTGACGCGATTGATCATTTCCTTGAAGCCATCGATCTTCGCGGAGATGTCACTGCCGCCGGCTTCGGGGCCTTCGACGCCGAGGCACAGTTGGAAGTCTTCTTCGTTGCCGATCAGGATGTCGGACAGGCTGGCGATTTCTTTGAACTGAGCGGCCAGTTGGTCTTCTCGACCTTTCCAGAACGAAGCCCGGTGGTTGAGGTCAAACGAAATTCGCGAACCGTGTTTCTTGGCCGCACGAGCGATCTCCAAGCAGAATTCGCTGGTCTCTTCCGACAGTGCAGCGATCAGGCCAGACAGGTGAACGATCTTGGCACCATCGGTTCCGAAGATGCGATCGAGGTCGAAGTCTTTGACGTTCAGCTTGCGGCCGACTTCACCGGCGCGGTCGTTTTGCACGCGAGGTCCACGCGAACCCCAGCCGCTGTCGGCCATGTTGATTTGGTGACGCACGCCCCAAGGATTGTCTTGAACGAATTCAGGGCCTTCGTAGTCCATGTGACGGCCAGCCAAGTCATCTTTGATGAACCGAGCAACGGGGCTGTCTTTGACGAACGCGGTCAAAATTTTGACGGGCAATCCCAAGAACGATGAGATGCTGCCGACGTTGGATTCAGCGCTTGTGGCTTGCATCTTGAACGTGTCGCTGCAGTGGAACGGTTGGTGGTCCACTGGCGTGAGGCGAATTCCCATGCTGGTGGGAATGACCATGGCGTATTTGGCGTCGCTACGTAGTTCAATCATGGGACAGTGTGGATGGGGAAAGTTGGGATGAAGGGATGAGCCGTTGTGAGCGGGCTGTCGCGTTGAAATCGTTTCTGTGATTTGCGAATCCGAATTCTGGTGAATCCGGCTACCGACAATCCGGGAAGTGCCTTTGAAGCAGCGCTAGATCGTGACGGATGCGAATCCGCCGTCGACCGCGATGTTTTGACCGGTGACAAACGAAGAGGCTTTTCGTGAAGCCAACCAGATCGCGGCACCGGCGAGCTCTTCGGGTTTTCCGAAGCGAGCCATCGGGGTGTGCCCGATGATTTGGCCGCCGCGTTCGGTGTACGAACCGTCGTCGTTGTAGAGCAGTTTGCGGTTTTGTTCGGCGGGGAAGAAACCGGGGCTGATCGCGTTGACTCGCACGCCGGTGGTCGCCCATTCGCGAGCCAGCCACAGGGTCAGGTTGATCACCGCGGCTTTCGCGGCCGAGTAAGCCACGACGCGAGAAAGTGGGATGATGCCCGACATCGAGGCAATGTTGATGATGCTGCCGACGCCGGCTTCGATCATGGCGGGGGCGAACACTTGGCTGGGCAACAAAGCTCCGCCGACCAAGTTCAGGTCGAACACGTGCTGCCAAGCTTCGCGAGGCAACCCGCAGACATCGCCGCCTGGTGGAATCGTCGCGTCGGGATGGTTGCCGCCCGCGGCGTTGACCAGAATCGTTGGCGTCCCGGCCCAAGCCGTTATCGCGTCGCGAGCTTCGGCCAACGAATCCGCTTGCATCCCGTCGACGGCGAAGAATTTGGCTTCGCCTCCGCCCGAGGTGATGGCTTTGACTTTCTCTTCGCCGCGTTCCGCGTTGCGTCCCAAAACTGCCGTGCGAGCTCCGGCCGATCCGAGTGCCTGGGCCATGTGGCCGCCGAGCTCGCCTGTGCCGCCGATTACGACCGCGACATCATCGTTCAATTCAAAAAGAGTATTCATAGTGGCGGTACTTTACTCGCAACGCGACGCAGAGAACAGCACGCGAAACAGGGAAGTTTTGCCAGTCGAACGACGCAGGGTCTATGGAGGGCGTGCAGTTTTTTTGATTCCGCTTTTCGGCCGATTTCCACATGGCCTACCTCTCCCGGAACGAAGTTTCAGGAGAGGTCGAGCGACGCCGTTCGGGCGTACGCGAGGGTGAGGGCCGAGCATGGGAAACGGCGCGGACAGCCCTCCCCGGAATTCTCGCTGGACGCTCGCATTCCGACCCTCACCAAATACGTTCAGGAGGGTGAATTCAACCTTGCGAGCACTGAGATTCAACCTTGCGATCACTGAGCTTGTAAAACTGCACGACCTCTTATGGAGGAAAGTGGCAGCTTCTTGTCCGCCTCAGGTTTGTTTTCGCCAGTCCACCAAGTGAACTTCGACACTGCGATAACCGTTGAACTCGTTGATGACGGGCCGGTAGGCGATCTCGATCGGGCCGTTGTGTTGGTTCAGCGGTTCGCACCAATCCGCGGCACCGAAGGCGACCCCGCGAATGACGCGTTCGCCTTGTTTCAGACGCACGGACAGGTGGTTCTCGCCCTTGCCCATCTTCTTGGCCGGTTCGTTGAGCTCGATGTCGCGGCCCATCAACACCGGACGCGGGTTGCCGGCGCCAAACGGAGCCATCGTTTCGATTTGCTTCATCGTTTGCAGGTTCAGTTGACCGAGGGGAGCCTCCGCATCGATCTGAATTGCCGGTGCCAGTTCCTGTTCGGACCACTGCTTCGAAACCGCTTCGCAGAAGTCACCTCGAAAGGCTTCGATGTCGGATTCGCGAATGGTCAGTCCGCCCGCGGCTGGGTGACCGCCGTAGCGAACCAGTCGGTCCTCGCATTCTCGCAGGGCTTCGTAGAGGTTGATGCCTGTGCCGCCGACGCGTCCCGACCCGGTCGCGTCGACTTTGCCCGCGGTGTCGAGCGAAAGAATGATCACGGGTTTGGCGTATTTCTCGGCCAGTCGTCCGGCGACGACTCCGATGACTCCGGTGTGCCAGCCAACTCCAGCCAAGACCAATGCAGGATCGTTTTCAGGATCGAAGTCTGATTTGGCTTGTTTTTGGGCGGCCAGTTGAACGCTTCGCTGCAGCGTGTCGCGGGTTCCGTTGAGCTGGTCGATGTATTGGGCCAGAGCGACGGCGCGGTCGCCGGCTTCGATCGTCAGCAGTTCGATTCCCAGTTGGGCTTGGCCGAGTCGTCCGGCGGCGTTGAGCCGAGGAGCCAGGCCGAAGGAGATGTTTTCGGTCGTCAATTCGCTGGCTTGGTCGAGTTTGGTCAGCTTCATCAGCTCCCACAAACCCGGCAGCGGTTCAGTCTGCATGACTCGCAGGCCGTGATTGACCAGCACGCGGTTTTCATCCAGCAACGGGACCACATCGGCAATCGTTCCGATGGCGGCCAGCGAGAGCGATTGCATCAGGAATCGCTTCATCGGCGGTGTGACTTTTTTCTGCCCGCATTTGGCTTGGCACAGTGACCAGGCGAGTTTGAAGGCCACGCCGGCGCCGCAGAGTTCGCCAAACGGGTAAGCCGTTCCGGGCAGTCGCGGGTGGACGATGATGTCGGCGTCGGGCAGTTCGTCGCCAATTTGGTGGTGATCGGTGATGATCAGCGTCACGCCAAGTTCGCGACAGAGTTTGGCGCACTGCAGGCTGGCGATGCCGCAATCGACCGAGATGATCATCTGCTTGCCGCGAGCGACCAGTTTGCGGATCGAGTCCTCGTTCAGGCCGTAACCTTCTTCGAGCCGGTTGGGCACGTGGTAGCTGACCTCAGCCCCGATCAGTCGCAGGCAATTGACCAGGATGGCGGACCCGGTCATCCCGTCGGCGTCGTAATCGCCGTAGATGACGATCGGCGTTTTGGCTTCTGCGGCCGCCAGGATTTTTTCCGTCGCGGCAGGCACGCCGGGCAGCAACTGCGGGTCACGCAGGCTGGTCAGTTTGGTGTCCAGGAATGTTGCGGCGTCTTCTTGCGAATAAACGCCGCGACTGACCAACAACTGAGCGACGACCGGAGGCAACCCCGTGGTGCGAATCAATTGTTCGACCAACGGGGCGTCGTGTGGAGTGATCCGCCATTCCCGCTTCGTCCCGGAATCAACAAGCTGGTTGGAATCGGAAATCGAGCTGGAATCGGTACTCAAATCGACCGTCGTCCTTGAATAGAGTCGGCGCTGAAACGCTTACTTTTTCTTTTCAGCGTGCCAGGTGTGCTTGCGCAAGTTGGGGTTGTACTTCTTCAAGCGAAGCTTTTCCCCACCAGGCTTTTTGCGGAGGGTGTAGTTGTATTGTCCGGTTTCTTCGCAGACCAGGAAAATGGTTTCTGCTTTTTTCTTGCTCTTGGACATCAGACGTGCCGGCGTGGTTTGTCAGGGAAATGAATTTTCGAGCCCCAGAGTATGACTAGCCAGGTGCGATTTTGGCAAGTCGTACTTTTTTGGGGGGAATCGGGGGTGTGATTGTCGCCCATCGACTCCGCTCGATGGAGAAAGGGCCTAGATCCGGCGACCCTCAACGTAAACCTGAGTGTCATCCATTGGGGCTGACCCAATGAAGAAACTGGCCCTCGCAAAGGTTTGCCTTCTCCGGGTTTTCTTCGATGTACCGACGCAGATATTCGTATTGCTCACCTGATCGAACAAGATGATCGAAGGCATCGGATTGCCAGAGCTTTCCGCGCCGTTCCAACGCAGCGTTGATTTTCTTGGCGGTGAAATGAAGCCACGAGAAGCACTGTTTCGACATTGAGTCAGGATCAGCGAACGACGCCAGTAGATGCACGTGATTGGGCATGACGACGAAATCACCGAGTCGATAGCGAATTCCGTCGAAATGGTGCAATGCATCGGCGACAATGCAAGCGATCTCAGGACGTTTCAAGACACACGCACCGTGACAATCATCAAGAAAACGTTCGTGCGTCTGCCTGAATTGTCTCTGGAACGTGTCTTTGAGTTTTTGTTCCAGGGAGTGGGCAATCGATTTCCAGTTCAGCGTCGTGGCCTCGGGGTGGCCTGCTCGATGCAGCCAGTCGACCCGTTCACGATCCCATCGATCGATTACGACCGCGGGGATGGAATCGGCCAGTCGAAAGGTGATGAACACGATTGCTCCCGCTTGCGACCAGTGCGGTTTGCAGCGTTCCTGGATAGAGAACTCGGCGGATGGGTCGAACGGTTCGCCTAACATGCTGTCGTTGTATGTTCGGGGTGACTCCATTGGACGGAGCCAATGGGCGACTGTTGGTGCGAAGTATATGACTCCATCGGGCGGAGCCGATGGGCGACAGTCAATCACATCTCTTCGTCGACAAATTCTCCGTCGGCTCGGTGACCGAGGTAGGTGTAAATTTGTGGGTCGATGTTTTGAGATAGGAATCGGACCGCGCCATCCGCAAAGCCGAAGTTGCCGCCGCCGGGATGTTCACTGGCGAAGCCTCCGACGAACTCGGGAGGATTCTCGTCCACGGTCGCCGCACCCATCGCTCGGATGCCACCACCGATCATTGTGCCGGTGTTTCGTAGTGTGCTTCGTGTTCCAGACGCCCATCCAAGTGATCTGACGGTGGGAACCATTTCGCCAATCAGGATCGTGTGACTGCTGCCGTCATAGATGTCGCTGTAGCGAACCTCGCTGTTGAGAAACAGCAGTCCGTTGTTGTCTTCGTCGATCGAAGCTTCCACGTCGTGATGGCAGCCGGCGTAGTTGGAAAGTCCAGCCGTCTTTTCGTCGTTGGTTCCGAATGGAAACGATGGGCACAAGAACGCGGAGATCTGATACGCGCGAACTTTTGCATTGGCCGGAGCATAGACGCTGGCGGTCAAATCAAAGTCGTCGGCGGTACCCTGCTGTTCGATGTAAGGCAGCAAGCGAACCAGGAAGCTGATGTGCTCGCCGTTGGGCGTGTTGACGATCGGACCGGTTGGGTTGGTGGTTCCCGGCGGCAAGTGCTCCATCGAGAATTCGTAGTTGTGAGTCGCCAAGGTGAGCTGAGCGATGTTGTTGGAACAACTCATCCGCCGCGCCGCTTCCCGTGCGGCTTGCACCGCCGGCAACAGCAAACCGACCAAGACGCCGATGATGGCGATCACCACCAAGAGTTCGACCAGCGTGAATGCACGCCGTGACGAGGGAGGGAATTTCGTTGCCATGATAGATTCCTGGGTTCGAGGTGGGGCCGGTTGAAAAGGTCGGTGGAGCAATGGATTGAGATCAGGTGAGTGTCGTGGTCGGCTAGAGCTCGGAAGCGATTTGCCAGGTGTTGGACCGCTGGATGCGACGTGGGTTCTCGGGATCTTGTTGGCCCAATCGAGCTATCACCCGAATGGTCAGGGAATCCTCCGAAGCGTCGTCTCGCGTCACTTCGATTTCGATTTCGGCCGGTTCATCACCGCGAATCGCGTCGCTGACCGACCAGGTTTCTCCGGTGTAGGCATTGTCTTCACGAAGTTGTCGGTGGGCTCGGACCAATCCGGCTTCGAGCAGCCAATCGGTTTGTTCCACTCGAAGCAGATGGTTGGTTTGCCGACGGTGTGTCAGGCTGCTTTTTAGCGAGGTCATCACTAGTGAGATCGAAATGCCCAGGCACACGAGCACGTAGATCAGGGCTGTGCCTTTGCGCGGTTCGCGTGGGGTGTGGGGTTTGTGTGGGGTGTGGAGGCTTTGTTCAGGCTCGGCCCTCCCCTCGCTTCGCTCGACCCTCCCAGAGGGAGGGTGAAGAGGAAGGGAGCTTCGCTCAAACCTCCCGGCGGGAGGCCGGGGAGTGAATCTGTTTTGCTCGAGCTTTCCTGTGGGAGGGTGGAGAGTGGGGGTGGTTTGCTTGACGTTTTCGAAGGGCGGGTGAAGGGGGGATGTTTGTTTCATGGCTTCACTCCAAATCGTGCGTACCGATTCAGTTCCATTCGCAAATGCAAATCGTTGCGATCGGTTGTGTCCGAGTTGGTCGCACTGGGTTCGTTTGTTTGCGGCAGTCGACTTGGGATGGGAGTTCCGCTGGAACGTTTGATCTGCAGCGTGATCGCTTTGGGAAGCTCGGTGTCGTTCCAGATGACGCGTGAACCCGGTTGCAATTCAAAGACATCGGTTCGCGTGGTGCTCGCGTCGATTTGTTCGGTTCGCTGGATCACTGGGCCATCGACTTGATACACGACCTGCAGCGATGGCAGTTCCAATGTTTGGCCGTCAACGGAAGCGTCATTGGCGGTGCGCGCATCGTCCCGAATCATCCTTGTCAAACGTGTCAGGTTGGTTTGGTGAGCTTGCCGGGAATTCATTTGTTTGGAGAGTTTCATGGATTGGTGAATCCAGCCGATGGAAACAGTGATCAGTGATGAAAGCAGCGAAAGCACGATCATCAGTTCAACCAAGGAGTGCGCGTGGCGTTTGGAAGATCGGTTCATGGCGATGCCTCCTGTTGAGCGGTCGTGTCCAGGACCCAGCCGACCAGTTCGAGAGGCTTGCCCGGATGGCGGCGTTTCCAATCCAATCGCAGAGCGACACGCGGACCGAGTTCATCGTCGATCAAGTCACCCGACCATTCAGGTTCGGTCAATAAGTTTCGGAGTTCTTCGGATGCCTCGAGTTCGTCGAGCGTGGTCGCGATGTCATCCAGTGGCAGAGACGTGATCCGTTCGAGTTCGCTGGACACCGCCCAGGTCGCGATGCGTTGTTGATTGGTGTCTTGCCAGACCCTGTGAATGCGAAAGGTCAACGACGTCACGACTGACATCAACGCGATCATGATCGAGGCGGCGACCACCAACTCGATCATCGTGAAGGCATTTCGCGAGGGTGACGTTCGGCGAGTGGAGCGATGGTTCATCACGCGAGGGCTCCAATCAGGCTGGTGAGTACAAGGAAGATCGCGATGCAAACCCAAGCCACAACAGCGGCCAACAGAAACAGACTGGCCAACGAGATCGCTTGCGTCAGGAGGTGACGACGAACCGAACGCCGGTCGAATCGAGATTCTGCGAGCCATTGCAGCAGCCAGGCTTGGACATCGCTTGATGCGGCCACCGACAGGGCTTGCGATTCTCGTGTGGTCAAGATTTTTTCGCTGGCCAGCGTTGCCCAGGGATCTTCGCCTCGCTCCACCCGTTCACATGACGCGGCGAGTCGACGTCGTGTTTGGGGAATGTGATGACACTTCGAAAGGGTTTCGAGTCCCGAGGCGATCGGACGGCCGGAACCGACCACGATGGCGAGCAATGAAAGCAAATTGACCGCAGGGGGAACAAAGCGTTCGTGCCATCGAAACGGATTGAATCGTTGCGGGCGTTTCTCTCCAAAGAAGAACAAGCGTCCCAGGAGCATCATCGCGAAAATCGCGATGCCAAAAAAGAAGAACTCGCCACCGCGTCGGCTGACTGAGATCAACGCAATGGTGATCGGTGGGAGTTCCAGGCCAAACTCTTCGAACATCTTTTCGAACGTCGGCATGATGAAAATCATCATGAATGACAGGATGAACCAAGCGACAATGAATCCGAACAGCACACGGGTGAACTCCGATCGCGGGTTCCGCCAACTGGAGTCGGTTGATTCCGATTCCAGTCCCTGGTCGGAGATCAAGGCTTCATAGGTTTCACTCAGGGTTCCTGTTTCGCTTGCCAAGCGAATGGCCATCAAGCCGGAAGGAGCCAAGATGCCTGGTGTTTGTTCGAGTGCATCCGCGACGGGCGTGCCTGCTTTCAGGAGCATCGCCAAATGGTTCATTCGCATTCCAACGGGGCCGCCAAATTCGGCCGCGAGAAGATGCACCCACTTGGCCGGATTCGCGCGGTCTTGATGGGCGACAAGCAACGTTCGCACGAGGGCTCGTTGCGGGATCGATGAAAGAGCCAGCAAGCCGTCGGGTGTGTTGTTCTGCGGTTGTGTGGATGCTGTGCTCATGTCAATCCACTGATGAGTTGCACGAGGGGCATGAAGAGCGCGACCATCACCCAGCCAATGGTCATCCCCAGCATGCAGACGATCATTGGCGATACCCATATCAAAACGTCGCGGCGTCGGTGTCGTTCGCGATCGCGATAGATGGCGGCGACATCTCGCATGCAGTCGGATTGCTGTTGAACCGGTTCGGTTTGCACGGCGTGCACCATCAGATGGCACGGTTTGCCGTGGAAGTGTGTCGGTCCTGTTAAAGGTGTTCGACCGTCGTCGATTGATTGAACGCATCCTGCGCTGAGATTCGACATCCATCCGGATGAACTGCTCTCACCAGCGATCTGGTAGGCCTCTCGGCGCGTTAAGCCGACGTCCAGCAACATCGCAACATGCTCCGCCCACGATGCCCAAACCAATCTGGCGGGTGTGAATAGGCGACGACCCAGTCGAACCCACGGCGGGTGTTGACCGATCCGGCGAGAGCGATAGCGAATCAACTGCACGGCCAGGAAAACCAAGATGACGCTGGTCAGCAACACCAGGCCATAGTCGCGAGTGAAGTGAGAAATCGCGAAAACCACTTCGGTTGCCCACGGCAATTCCAAGCCGAATTCGTCCATCATCTCTTCAAAGGCTGGTACCAACAGCACGCAGATGATCATCAGAATCGCGATGCTGGCGAAGGCGAGAACCAGTGGGTAAACGAGAATGATCCAAAGGCGATTTCGAGTTGGCCGGCCCGACAGTGTGCTTTCCCACCGCCGAACCGCGTCTTCGAGTCTGGTTTTCTCATCGGCAACCTCGGCGGAGTGGTTGTCTTGAGGAGCCGCTAGCATCGGTTGGCAGATCGCAAGTGCTTCGGGGTGATGCAGCACGTCGTCCGCGGTCACTGGTTGATCGAACCAGCGGCTCATCAATTCCATCTGCTGAGCCACGTGGCCAACGGATTGTTGAGCGGCTTGATGCAGTTGCAACGCGATCATGGATCGTCGCGAAAGCAGTTGTTCCATTTGTTTCCGAACGTGCTGCAGCCCAGGTGTTCCGGGGGCAACCAGTTCAGGCGTGACTTCTTCATCCGGAGTGTCATTCATGATGTCACTCCTGGCTGGACGAAAGCTTTCGTCACCGGGGTGTTGGCCCGTTGTGGTCGACGGACTTGGAAGTCCATCGTACGGTCGCCTTGCTCGCGTTGTGATCCGGGAAGCTCAGATCCGGGAAGCTCCCTTGCGAACACGTTCGTATGCCGGGGTGAGACTGCACCAACGAACGAGCCCACCTCATTTAGATCGTTTGTGTTTCGCGCAATGGGTTGAGGTGCAGCGGGCGGCGTTGGAGCGAGCGTTTTCGGCAGGTTGCCAGCGGGAAGGTCCCGAGTGGGCTTGGAGAGGTCGTGGATCAATGACACCAGCGGATTGAACAAGGCAAAGCTGTATGCCATCACTCCAGTGCCGCCGATCAAAGCCGTCAGCACAATTGGAAGCACGACTTTCAGCACGCTCATGCGATTGGCGGCACTTGTTTGGAAGTGAGATCCCAGTCGCAGCAACGTGGTTTCGGAGGAAGCGTTGAGAACACGGCCGCGAAGCGTGGTTTGCACTTGGTTGCGAGTGTCTGGAGCACTGTCGAGAAGGTCGCAGCTCAGATTCACGGCTTCTTCGGCTGGCACATTGGTCTTGGCCATCGCGGCGATCAATCGCATCGCAACGGCTGATGCGTTGTCACGAATGAAGGCTGAGCCTCCCAGTCGAGCGGCCCAGCGTGAGACACCACCGGTGATCCAGATCAGCAAGCAGATGCCGAGCAGGACAAAGGGAGCAACGGCCAGCACGCTGGGCAGCAAATCCACGATCGGATCTGAATGTGGAGCTTGCGGGGTGGAGGGAACCAATTGCATATCGGCACGCAGAGCGTTGACGCTGGGGCCGATGAAGTACGTGAAGAATGTCAAACCCAGGTAGCCGATCACCGCCAGAGTCAGCAGGTAAATGCATGAGCCCCACAGCAAACGAGAGAGCTTTTTCTCGGACCGTGTGTCGTGGGTCAAACCATCCAAGATGATCTGCATGTTTCCGGTGCGATCGAACACTTCTCGAGCGGCACGGTAGCGGGTCGGCCATTCTGCTGCGGGTTGGCGTTTCAGCAGTTCGACTTTGTCGAGCGTCAGTATTCCGTTGACGCTGCCGCCGTTTCCCAGATGGATGGGGACGCGAGCCATCACCGCGGCGGCGAGACCGTCATGGAAGACGTTGGATGGAGGATCGGAAGTTGGCGACGACGAAGAGGTTGGGTCGCTCATCGTTGGCGTCCCGAATCTGCGGTGGGATCGGCGTTTGTACGGTTTTGTTTGGATGGGCGCCGTTGATCCATCACTTCCATCAACGCCCAATCCAGCGATTGATTGGTCAGCGATGATCGCAGCATTGCTTCTTGTTCCACTTCATCACTGGTCACTCGCGGAAGCGGTGCGATGGATTGCATCGATTGGCCAACCCAAACAAACGACAGCATGGCAGCCATTCCCAAGCCGAGCATTCCGAGTGCTCCGCCGGTTTGTTTGCGTGTTTGGTTTTGATGGCGAACGGATTCAAGGACTCGTGGACGAAGTTCGGACGATGGGCGTACGTAGCGACCCGCGTTGCGAATCAAGTCCTCGACGGAATCGCCGTTTTGAAGTTTCCAGTTGTCCAATTCGTAGCCGTGGTTGGGTCGGTTGTATTCGCCGCCTGGATCAGATGAGCGGTCGTTCGGGAATGAGTTGCGATCAGCCATGCGTGGGCACCTCCGATTCGACGTCGCCGCGTAAGAGCTGCGTCATCTTTTGCATCCCATAGCGATAACGACTGGCTGATGTGCCAGGAGTGATCTCCAGGACGTCAGCGATTTCGAGGAACGTCATTTGTTCCCAGATTTTCAGCACGATCACTTCGCTCTGTTCGGTGGGCAATTTGCGAAGGGCTCGCCAAACCTCTCGGACCGTTTCTTCTTGTTCCAGTTCATCGACTCGCCGAACGGTCAGCAGGTCCGTCAGGTTGTCGACCAAGCTCCAGCGAGATTTGCGTCGCGTGATCAGGAGCGATTCGTTGCGGACCATTCGCAGCAAGTAATTCCACGGTTGATCGGCATCGCGAACCAATCGTGGCCGCTCAGCGACTTTCACCAGCACCGTTTGCACCGCGTCTTCGGCGTCGTGCTGGTTCCGCGTGATTGTCGTGGCAAACCGCACCATCCGAGTCGACGTCAGGTCGATCAGGCCAGCGACCGCGTCTCCGCCGTGAACCACCATGTGGTCGACGCACTGAAAAACGCGTTTCGAAAAGGGGATGGAATTGCTCATCAACCAACAGGATGCGCCCCGGCGAGTCATTTGTCTAAACAATTTGAAAAAATGTTGGCTGCCCCGCCCGCGCCCCCGCCCTCGCCCTCGTGCTCGTGCTCGTGCTCGTGCTCGTGCTCGATTGCTCGATTGCTCGATTGCTCGATTGCTCGATTGCTCGATTGCTCGATTGCTCGATTGCTCGTGGTTTCGATTACGAGCACGAGCACCGGTCTTCGACCTGAGCACGAGTTTGGTTGCGAGTGCTGGTCTTCGACCTGAGCACGAGTTGAATTTCAAAAAAACAGTTGACTCGCCGCCTCGGCAGTTGTATTAATGCGTTAACACAAGGGGTCAGTTGTGAAGATTCATTTATCCGACGACGGCGTGCCGCTTTACCAACAGGTGGTCCAGCAGATTCGACATCGAATTCTGTCGGGGCAGCTTTCTGGTGGAGACGAGATGCCCGCCATTCGAACGTTGGCGGAGCAATTGCGCGTCAATCCGAACACCATCGCGCGAGCTTATCGCGAACTCGAACAAGCGGGCTTGGTCGAGAAACGTCGCACCCGAGGCACGTTTGTCTCGTCATCGCCAACGTCGATGTCCGCGAAAGGAAAGCGGGAGGCGATCGAGCCCGCGATCGATCAATTGCTCGTGCTCTCGCAAGGGCTGGGCGTGGATGCCAAAGAATTGTCGCAATGGATTCTCCGTCGCGATGAAGAGTTGCAACGCAAACGGGGAGAAACGTCATGAACGCTGTTCAAGAGTCGTCGGTGCAAGATGCCGTGGTGGTTGAGAATCTGAGTCAACGATTTGGCCGGACGGAAGCACTCAACGATGTTTCGCTGAAGATCCCGCAGGGAACCGTGTTTGGGTTGTTGGGGCTCAATGGCGCCGGCAAGACCACTTTGCTGCGTCACTTGTTGGGGTTGCATCAACCGCGAGTCGGCAAGGTCCGCGTGCTGGGATGCAACCCGATCACCGATCGCGAAAAAGTGATGCGGCGAATTGGGTACCTTTCTGAAGAAGACAGCTTGCCGACTTGGATGCGAGTTCGTGATCTGACCCAGTTTTGCGAAGCGATTTATCCGGCTTGGGATCGAGCGTACGCGGCGGAGCTGTGTGAATGGTTTGAGTTGGCACCGGATACCAAGCTTCGATCGCTCTCCAAGGGCGGTCGAGCACGAGCGGGTTTGATTGCCGCGATCGCTCACAAGCCGGATCTGTTGGTTTTGGATGAACCCGGCAGCGGGCTGGACCCGATCGCTCGCGATGACATTTTGCAAGCGATCATTCGAACGGTCAGCTTGGAAGGCCGGACCGTGATCTTCAGCAGCCACTTGCTCGACGAGGTCAGTCGGGTGTGTGATCAGGTCGCGATCATGCATCAGGGCAAACTGATTGAATCCATGCCGATGATGGCGGTCGACGAACGCTACGAAGAATGGATCTTGCGATCGCGTGACGAGACGATCACGACACAACACGCTCGGAGAGATTGTCCGGTGGAAGCAGGTTTGGGCTGGCATCAGGAAGACGGTGAATGGTCGCTGTTGGTGCCTCGGCAATCGGATTTGTCGCCGGCCGCGTTGCCGCCGGATTGGCAATGGATTGAAAGCCGTCATGTGACGCTGAAGCGTTTGTTCGAAGCTCACGTGCGAGCCCCGCGGCAGTCAACGATGGCTGGGGATCCTTCAGGCCAAACGCCAGGTCGTGCGGCTGCCACGATGGAGTCGTTGTCATGAACGCATCATCCATTCAGCAATCGACCATTCAGCAATCGGTGGCGACTGGTTCATCCGCGAATGACACGTTCGACACCGAACGTCGCAGCGATTGGCAAAAGGACTGTCTTGCTGCGGCGAGATTGCTTTGGGCCCGCTGGGGCGGAGTGTGGAGAAAGCTTTGGTTGTTGTCACTGATTGGTGTCGCTTTGGCCGCGTGGATACACCGATTGTTTGGAACGGATGTTTTGCTCGCTTCCAACGCGATTGTGGCGGTGATGGCGGTGACGCACAGCCCATTGCTGTTATGGTCCATCTTCGCGGTTGATTGGTCGGGTCCAGACATCGAGCGGAAAGCCTCGGGGTTCGATGCGTTTCTGCTGCGCAGTCCAATCCCATCGAGCCGATTGTTGTTCGTCGCTGCTGTGGCTCGACATGCGGCGATTGCGATCTCGTTGATGATGATTGCGATCGCGATTGAGTTTTCACTCGCGGACAAAAACCAGCATGAGTTTTGGGTCTATCCGGCGCTATGTTTGTCGCTTGGTACGGGGTCGATGGCAGTGCTAGCGTTCTGTTGGCGGCCTTTCTCGTGGAACGGGTATCGAGTCCTCACTTTGCTGGTGCTGATCCCGGCCGGTTACATGGTGATGTGTTGGCCACTCGTAGCACTGGATTCGGGGCATCCGAAATGGTTGCTGCTCGTGTATTTTCCATGGCTGTTGCTCTCGCTTTGGGGAGGAACTCTTTGGATCACGTATCGATCATTGGAGCTTGCCCGTGCCAACTCGTATGGCTTGGATGATGCCGGTTCGATCACGGCGAGGATTCGTGAGTTTGCATCATCGATCGGCGAGTGGATTCTCGGTGTGGGGGCGTCGGTGCGGCGAAGTGGACAAGCGTCGGCGCTGGCCTGGTTTGACGGTCGTCAGTCACGGGCAATGCGGTGGTCGATGATCGCGTGGATTGGCTTGCCGACGCTGGTGTTGCTGGCTTGTTTGCCGCTCAATTTTGCTTCCGTGGTGGT
Organism: Rhodopirellula baltica SH 1; assembly: GCF_000196115.1. Taxonomy (NCBI): domain Bacteria; kingdom Pseudomonadati; phylum Planctomycetota; class Planctomycetia; order Pirellulales; family Pirellulaceae; genus Rhodopirellula; species Rhodopirellula baltica. Next base: position 4,627,693 of record NC_005027.1, on the reverse strand, counting down.
CGCTGGTTTGATCGTGCTGACGTACACCGCGTTGTCGACGGCGGGCGGTTGGGGGGAAGTCAGCGGCATGCGACGAGGGTCGCAGGGCAGGGCGATGCCATTGTTGTTGGCGGTCAGCCCGGTTTCGCGAGAAGTTCTGGCCGCGATCAAAGTGTGGCGAACGATCCGATTGGTGTTGCTGGCATCGTTGGTCACGTTTGGCGTGCTGGGGGCCTTTGCCATCCCGGCCAATCAGCCGGTGTGGAATCAATGGTCCGAGTCGATGGCGTCGGGTACTGGTGTGAGTTCTTTTGCGATGGGAGTTCGAGTGTCACTGGCGATTGCTCTGTTCTCAACCATGGTTTTGGTTGGACGCGGTGTGGCCATGCTGTGGTTGGCGTTGATGGCCGATCGCCGAGTCTCTGCCGCGGTCACTTTTGTGGTCAGCGTTGGTTTTCTCTGGGGGGCCTTTCGATTGGGATCGTGGTTTGCCAGTCAAAGTGAGTGGGAGGTCATGTTGCAAGAGTTTCGACTTGGCGTTTTGCAGATTCTAACTTGGGTCACGTGGTTGCTGTGGGCGAAGCTCGCCACGGTCGTGGTGGCGTTCGTGCAGGCCATTCGGCAACCGGGAACGCCCAAAGCTTGGATTGCAAAATCAGTCGCGGTGTGGTGTCTCACCGTTGTGTTGCTTTCCGCTGTTTTGATGGGGGTGTTGCCCCAGCAAATCGTCTTGAGCGAATCGTGGGGAACCTGGAGACCCACTTTCTTACCGGTCGCGATGGTGATCGCTTTGGTGATACCGCTGGCGAGAGTTTTGATTCTGCCATGGGCCGTCGGGCGTGACCTTCACCGATGAGTTGTGGTCGACGCAATGGAGGTCGTGCAGTTTTCAAATGTTGTGTTGCAATGCCTCCCCCAAAACTTCGTTTCGGGAGAGGTGCTCAAATGCTGAAACCCGCTAAAACGCGGCCTCGATCAACGGCAAGACCTCAATGGAGTGGTGTGGCCTTCAGTTGGGAATCGCTTCGAAGGGGAGATTGCCAATTCGGTATTGTTGCCAGCCATCAAAATCGAAGTGCCACCATTCGAACTCGTAAACTTGAAAGCCTGCGGTCTCCATCGCTCGTCGCAGCAAGCCTCGGTAGTAACGTTCTCTTTGGGTGCCACCCGGATACAAGGGAAACGATCGTGCGCTGAACTCGTCATAACCTGACACCATCGGAATGACTTCTTGGGTCGTGCGGTCGAAGAGCGTCAGGTCCAAGGCGCAACCGCGATTGTGTCGTGAACCCTGTGCTGGGTTGGCGACAAAGTTCTTCATTTCGCTAGGAGTTGCGTCCCAGAACATCTTGGTGACTCGCCACGGTCGGTAGGCATCGTAAATGAGCAGACCCAAGTTTTGCTTTGCGAGTTCCTGGTGCACTTTCACGGCGGCTTCGGCGGCGGGACGTTGAGCGAACGCTCGCGGTTGCTGGTAGAAAACCGTGTCCATGAAGTTGTTGGTCGTCGCGTACCGAATGTCCAACTCGATGCTGGGGTCAAGCGAAGTCAGTTCGGTCAGATCCGACGGGCGGAAGTTGCCTCCTTCATGAGGAGGTTTCGCGGCATCGGCGAGCTCACGCAGTTTGTCGACCGGAAGTTCCCGCTTGATTTTGAAGGTCTCGCCAGCTTTGGTTCCCACCTCGCGTTTTTGAAAGGCGACCTGGGCGGCAATGACTTCTGTGATTTCGCCTGAATCATCGCGGTTGAAGATCAATTCTTCGCCGTGATAGAGCCCGTGATCGGGGAACGCGAAGCGATCCTGGCTCACTTGGGTGAGCGGGTAGTAATAGAACCACTCGATCAATGCGTGCAGTTGTCCATGGCGTTCGAGGATGTAGAGCGTGTTGTGGTCCCAGCCGTATTCACCGATGAGGTCGCGCCATTCGTCGCGAATTTCTGGTGGGGGAGCGTTGGAGAGCCGCGTGTAGGTCGCATCGTCGATGACCAGGTACGTTTGGTCTTGTTGAATACGGGGGCCAAACCCGAAGCGATCGTCCAGGACCAATTCGCCAGTGTCCGATCGGCTGCGGATTTCTCGTTGGAATGTTCCTTTCCACAGCAGCAGTCGATCGCCGATCCAGTCCACGGTCACCGTTCGAGAAGCGTCGCCGGGCATGGAGGAGTAGACCCCAGCCAAACTGCGGGCTCGCGAGCGGGGCACCGGTTCGGTTGAAACGGGCGGAGTCAGTTGTTGGTTGTTTCGAACGGCAAGCATGCCCTCCAGTGCCTGGTTACAGATTCGCGTGATCCAGTTGTTCGTTCCGTCCAGCGAACTGGCAGCGATGACGGCGATGTTCTCGTCTGGCAAGATCTCGAGCTGGGTTGAGAAGCCATACACGGCTCCCCCATGACCGACTCGGCGATGTCCTTGGAAGTCGCTGACACGGAAACCGATTCCGTAGGGCAGTGGTTTTCCGTCGGAGGTCTCGCCGGGTTGGAGCATCTCATTGAGAGAAGCGTCCTCCAGAATTTTCTCGGGATGTTGCCCCATCACGAACAAGCTGAACTGGGCCAGGTCTTCGACGCTGGAATACAGGTTCCCGGCCGGACCGGTGCCGAGCAGGAACTCGGGAGCGGCAAACGCGGGACGGTCATAGCCCCACATCCAGCCATCGGCGGTGTGTTCCAACAAGGCTTCGTTCTTTTCGAAGCTGGTGTGAGTCATCCCCAGTGGTTCGAGCACGTGTTGTTGGACGTATTCCGGATGCGACACTCCAGCGGCCTCTTCAACCGCCAATCCGATGACCGATACCCCCGCGTTGGAGTATTTGGTGCGAGAGCCTGGGGCGTAAACAGGCGGAGTGTCCGCGAGGCTGGCGACGGTTGCTTTCAGATTTGGTTCGGTGGGATCGAAGTAGTTGCCCACCGGTGATTCGCGAACGATGCCGGCGCGGTGCTGAGTCAGTTGCCGTAGCGTGATTTTCTCGCTGTGCTCAGCATCGGCGATCTTGAATTCGGGTAGCACCTTTTGAACAGGGTGATCCAAATCCAGTTCGCCTTGTTCGACCAGTTGCATCAAGGCGACGTCGGTCAGCAACTTAGAAATCGAGCCAACTCGGTAGACCGTTTTCCCGGAAGCAGGGGTGGTCTTGTCGGCATCTTGAAATCCGAACCCTGCGGACGAGACAACCTTTCCATCTGCCACCAACGCGATTGAGAAGCTGGGGATTTGCTTCTGTTCCATTTCGGAACGAATTGTTTGTGATAGTTGCTCGATGAGTTGGCGATAGTCATGGTCGTCCGTTTTTGATGCGGCGGGCGGGCCGGCATGCAGAGATGTCGAAGCCATGAGTGCCAATGCGATTCCTGCGAACCAGTTCTGGAAAGCGGGGAATCGTCTGGAAGCGAAGTGACGGGAGAGCGGGTTGTGGTTCATGATCGTGTGGTGTGGCTTGATGAAACGACGCTCAGGATGCAGAGAATTGCTGAGTGGTTCACTGGATCAGGAAGTGGGGCAGGGCGGTGGAGACCAGTTCCGCACCGGTTCCCAGTTCCGCAGGCATTTTGAGATGCCCGCGGGTGACTTCGACGCCGCGGGCAGGGCTGTCCGAGATCAGGTTCGCCCCGTCCAAGTCAGCGAAATCGAGCAACGGTGTGAGCTGTGCTGCTCCACTGATGCCAACGGCGGATTCCACCATGCAGCCGACCATGGTCAGTTTTTCGCGGCGTTTGGCTTCGGTCAGCATCTTGCGAGCTGGGGTCAGCCCGCCGCACTTGCAAAGTTTGACGTTGATGCCGTGGAAGAATTGGAAGCATGTTTCCAGGTCAGCTTCGGTTTGGCAGTCTTCGTCGGCGATGATCGGAAGCGAAGATTCTTCGAACACCCGTTGTTTGTCAGCGGGATCGGCGGAACGGGGCAGGGGTTGTTCGATGAATTGAACACCCAAGTGCCGGAGTTCTTTGGAGTAGTCGATTGTCTGTTGGGCCGACCAAGCACAGTTTGCATCGACCCGGAAGGTGGCTTCGTTGCACTGACGAAGCTGGCGGATGATTTCCAGATCGTGGTCAGTGCCCAGTTTGATTTTGTAGAGGTCCCAACCGGAGTCGGCATCCAGCTTTCGCCGCATCTCTTGAACGGTATCAATTCCGATCGTGAAGCTGGATTGCAAATCGGGGTTCCAGGTCAGCCCCCAGTGATGCCAAAGCGTCGCTCCCGAATTTCTCGCGTGCCAATCATGGCTGGCCATGTCCAACGCTGACAGCGAGAACATGTCACCGACGAGTCGTTCTGAGAGGCGATGCCAATTGTTCTCGGGCGTGTCCTCAAAGCACATCGCGAGATCGTTTGCACTCAGGCCGTTAAGAGCATCGCTCATCGCGGAAATGGTGTGCCCGTAGTAGTCGTTCGCGGTGACTTCGCCGTAGCCCGTGATTCCATCGTGTTCCAACGCAACGATCAGGCTGTCTTGGTGAGTGATGGTTCCTCGTGAAATGGTGAAGGGATCACGCAGCGGCAAACGAACGGCGTAGAGATTCAGCTTCACGCTCCGGTCTCCTGCAAGACGCGGGGAGCACACGCGGCTCGCAGTTCCAAGGAGGTTCGAACCAGTTTGTCCGCACCGTCGCGGTAGACGTCGCAGGCTGGCAAGCCAAATCGATGTTCGGCTCGTTCGACTTCGAGTTTGGCTTCGCCGGGTGACAGCTTTCGAGTGTTGATCGAAATGCCGATGAACTTGCACGGCCCACGCAAATTCGCGAGTTGTTCGATGGCCTGCATTTGTTTTTCAAGCGGTGGGATGGCGCAACCATCGAACCCTTTGACTTCGGTGCGACCGGCTTCATAGCAGAACACCAGACCTTGCGGGGCACATCCATGAAGCAGACCGAGCGTGACCGCGGAGTAAGCCGGATGAGAAATGCTGCCTTGCCCTTCGACGAGCAAGAAATCAGCGTCTTCGTTGTCTCGAACCAAGTATTCGACGGCTCCGTTGACGAAGTCGGAAACGACGCAGTCCGCCGGAACGCCGCGACCGGAGATCATGATTCCGGTTTGGCCGGTCGCGAGAAAGCGAGACGATTTGCCAGCGGCTTGAAGACCACGGTCGATTTCGACCGTGGTGACCATTTTGCCGATGCTGCAATCATGCCCGACCGCATGGATGCGAATGCAGTCTTCTCGAAAGGGTTTGCCGGTGGCGGTTTCTTTCCAGTGGTTCTTTCGAACGTCAACGATTTGCGAACCCGACTGCTGGGCGAGTTCACGCCACTCGTTGTCGTCGGACAGAAAATCATGCAGTCCAGAAACAACGTCGACACCGGCGCGAATGGCCGCTTCCAATTGCGGACGCCAAGCCTCGGGAAGCTTGCCACCGGGAGGTGCGATGCCGATGTAGATCGCGTCGCAGTTCAGTTGGGGAGACCACTGTGCGACCACTGGCGCGTCGCCCGCGCTGAAAAGCTCGGCTGATGTCTTGCCCGCATGTTCGCGATCGATCACTGCGGCGATATCCGCGGTTCGATACCGCAGCAAGCTGATGGCTGTCTTTGCCAAAAACGGGGTGGAGGCGCCGTCGGTGAGGAGAGCGATGCGTCGATGCTGGGTCAGCAGTTGGTTGTTCATCGATCGACTGTCAGAAGGGGAGGGCAGAACTCAAATGGAAGTGGTTCGCTGGTGCCAGCGAGGGTTCCAATAGGCTAGCGACAGACTGATTTGAAGTCTTGCGCGGGTGCGTAAATCTGTTGCGAAAACGCGCAGGCCCGGCCCGGAGGGGGATCACCCATGCCGCATCATTTGTTGCAGGCGATCGAGGGTGAGCACCATCTGGTTCCACTCCGCGACAACTTCCATGGTTGGCATCTCCGCACAGTCGTTGCGATCGTAACCGCGTTCACTGATGCGGACTCGGCCGTCCAAGACCGCGACCGGCGTGGATCCGGGGCGCTGGCCGGATGCGTCGCCAGACGGAGGGCGGTTGGTGATCGTGGGCGAGTTCTCGTTGGTTGCCGATGCGGACAGCGAATCGTCGTCTTCATCGGTCGGCATGACTTGCTGCATGACTTGGTGGACTGCCCACAGAGCGGCTTTGCGAGCCGAATCGGCGGCGACAACACTGCGGAAAGTACCTGATTGCACGTAAAACTTGGCCATGAGAGGTGTCCTCGGTGGTTGAGAGGGGGAGAGAAGCGGCGACACCCATGACATCGGACGGGTGCGTGACACGTTTGGTCATCGAGGCGGACGCCCTGGCTGGATTGGTTGCACTGCGGGCCCTCGACGCGTTCGCCGCGTGGTTGCGGACCCTCGACGCGTTCCCCGCGTGGTAAAGTGCTGCGGTGGCGTGACGGACCGCTCGCGTTGTTTCTCCTTGTCTTGCTTCTGATGTCGCTTATGAAATTGGTTCACCACGGTGCGCACGAAGGTGTCACTGGTTCTTGTCATCAACTTTGGATCGACGATTCCCAGAGCTTGTTGGTTGACTGTGGCACGTTCCAAGGCGAAGACGCTCGGAAGAAGCCCAACCCCGAGATTGAGTTTTCGCTAAGAGGGATTCAGGCGTTGTTGCTGACCCACGTGCACATCGATCACGCGGGTCGGATTCCGTATTTGTTGGCGGCTGGTTTTGATCATCCGATTCTGTGCAGTGCACCCACGGCGAAGTTGTTGCCGCTGGTCATGGAAGACGCGTTGAAGATTGGATTCACGCGTTCCAAACGGTTGATCAAGAAGTTTCTCGGTCAGATTCGGAAGTTGTTGGTGCCGCTTCCGTACCATCAATGGCATGACTGCCCCGGCGGGGTGAAGGTCCGCTTGTTGCCGGCCGGTCACGTGTTGGGCTCGACGATGTTCGAGATCGAATTGAAAGACGGGCGGCGAGCGGTTTTCAGTGGCGATGTGGGAGCGGGAACCAATCCTCTTTTGAATCCACCGGTCAGTCCCGAGCGGGCGGACTTGTTGGTGCTGGAGAGCACTTACGGTGATAGGTTGCATCCCCCGAAGGCTGATCGGCAAGCGGAATTGGAGGCGGTCATTCGGCGAACGCTGGATGATTCGGGCGTGACAATTGTGCCCGCGTTTTCACTCGGACGTACCCAGGCGTTGTTGTATGAGCTCAACGCCATCTTCGAACGCATTCAAGAAACCGAGCATCGAACGCTGATGAAGCGGGTCGATGTCATCGTCGACTCGCCGCTGGCCACTCGCTTCACCGCTCTTTACAAGGAAATGAAATCACACTGGGGCGAGGAGGCTCAGGTGACGTTGGAAACCGATGATCAACCGCTGGTGTTTGAAAATTTGACCACGGTGGGCAGCCATTCGGAGCACAAGGAAACTGTTCGGTACTTGGCCAAACACAATTTGCCCGCGGTGGTGATTGCCGGAAGCGGCATGTGCACGGGAGGTCGGGTGGTCAATTACCTCAAGGCGTTCATCGGGCAGGAGGAAACCGACATCGTGTTTGCTGGCTATCAAGCGGGAGGCACGCCGGGAAACTACATTTCGCGGGGGAGCGATTGGGTGCGATTGGACGGCCGGCGATACGATGTTCGTGCCAAGACTCATCAACTGACCGGGTACTCGGCTCACGGTGATCAGGAAGATTTAATCGCGTTGGTGGAGGGAATGACCGATGCACCGAAGGAGATTCGTTTGGTGCATGGCGACTACGCCGCCAAACGGGCATTGACTCAAAAACTGACAGAAAAAGGTTACCACCTGATATGAGTGGTTCGGAATCATCCGTCGAGCAACCATTCACGGAAACATTGATCATCGGTGGCGGATTGGCGGGGCTGACATGCGGCCGCGTCTTGGCGGACGCCGGTCGCGAGTTTCGGATTTTAGAAGCAACCGATCGCGTGGGCGGACGCGTTCGCAGTGACGTGGTCGATGGCTTCACGCTGGACCACGGTTTTCAAGTTCTGTTGACGGCGTACCCGGCGTGCAAGCAGTTTTTGGATTACGACGCGTTGCGGCTGTGCCGGTTTGAACCCGGGGCTTTGGTCAGGCAAAACGGTCAGTTCCGGCTGCTGGGAGATCCTTGGCGACGGCCGACGGCGGCGATTGCTTCGGCGATGAACCCCGTTGGTTCGTTGGTCGACAAGTTGCGAATCGCGAATCTGCGTCGGGCCAGCAACCGCGGTTCCCTGCAAGATTTGTATGAGCGATCAGCATCGCCGACGCTCGAACGTTTGCGTGCAGATGGCTTCAGCGAAAGAATCATCGACCAATTTTTTCGACCGTTCCTTGGTGGAGTCTTCCTGGACGAATCGCTTTCGGTGTCCAGCCGGATGTTGGAATTTGTCTTTCGAATGTTTGCCGGTGGCGACATTGCGATTCCCGCCGATGGCATGGGGGCGATTCCGAGACAACTGGCGGAGCGATTGCCGCGAGGGTCGATTCAGTATCAAACCACGGTGCAGTCGGTCGAACCGCTTTCCGAATCGGAGCGGTCCGCATTTGGTGATGAGCCGTCAGGTCACGTCAGACACCGCGTGGTGTTGTCCGATGGAACGGCGGTGATGTGCCGGCACCTGGTGATCGCGACTCCCGCGGGGGCGGCGGCCAGGTTGTTGGGGATGGAATCGATGGCGACGCCGTGGTTTGGAACGACCAATTTGTATTATGCGGCGGAACAATCGCCGGATTCGAATCGATTGTTGATGTTGCGGGGCGATGAGTCGGGGCCGATTCAAAGTGCGGTGGTGATGAGCGATGTCGCGCCGTCGTACGCGCCGCCCGGCAAGGCGTTGGTGTCGGTCAGTGTCGCTGGTGATCAGGAGCCGCCGGATGGTTTGGACGACGAAGCGCTTGATTGTCGAGTGCGATCGCAGTTGAAGGATTGGTTCGGCGATGAGGCGATGCGTTGGCGGTTGCTGCGGGTTTTTCGAGTTCCTTATTCACTGCCAAAGATGTCGCTGAACACCGTGGTGAAGTCGCCTGCGTGGGAGGATTGGCGGCGGGCGAACTTGGAAGACGGCAATGTGTCTCTACCCGAAACGTCATCGGGTGAAGCTCCTTCCGCAGACGACCGCGGGGCAGGGCAGAGCAGGGCAGGGGTGTGGATCGCGGGCGACCACTGCCAAACGCCCAGCATCCAGGGGGCTATGGACAGCGGACGAATCGCTGCCGAGCATCTGCTTTTGAATCAGTGAAACCCCGCGAGAATGGACGCACCATGAGTCAGAGATTGCAAACTGGAATCACAACGTTGGACGAGATGCTGGGCGGAGGGTTGCTGCCCGGGACAATGACCGTCGTTCTGGGAGCGACGGGAATCGGCAAGACACAGCTCGGAATTCAATTCGCCAAACACGGGCAAACTCAGGAAGGCGAACGCGGCGTCGTGTTTGATTTGACCTCTCGTGGTGATTCACAGAACCATTCGGAGTACGCCAAACGTTTGGGTGAATGGCAGTTGTCGGAGGCTGCCGCGGATCAACCGGTCACGCTGAATGAGGTTTGGGATCGCGAAAAGACTCGTCGCGACAGCATGCATTTGTTTCAGGATTCGGGTCGGCGGGTGACGTCCTCGGACATGGACGCGGATGATTGGCGTCGTTGGTCGTCCGAGCGAGCTAAAAAACTGGACCGCGCGATCGCGTTTTTCTACGGCAATTTTGCTCACGGTGTCCGGCGGGTTGTGATCGATGGGGTGGAACCGGTCGATCGGGCGGCCGAGTCGATTCAGTTCGAACTGATCGAATACATCCAGAATCAGATCCTTCGCAAGGAGCACGATTGGCTGGCACGTGACCTGTTTCGTGTGCATTTCCGCGAAAACGCGGAACGAATCGAGGCTCATGCCTACGACCATCAACAGCTCGGCGGTTTGTTGCTGGCGACCTCGCACGAGGTGATGTTGGACGATTTGATCGCCCGGCCGATTCAAAGTGGCGACGTGTTGTCCAATGCCAACACCATCATTTTGATGGGCAAAACACGCGACGGGAACAAGATGGGACGCGCTCTTTGCGTCGCGAAACATCGGGGCAGTTACTGTGAGGAATCGATCGTGCCGTATCGCATTTCAGAGGACGGTTTGATCGTTGGCGACGACGTTTGAGTGGTGGAAACGTTTGAGTTTAGAGAGTCAGTGCGCAAAAAAATCGGTGAGCAACCCAGGTTGCTCACCGATTGAATTTGACTGCGTCGGTTGACGTCTACTTCAGCAATTTCTCAATCGCGTCGTCCAGTTCGGCAGCACCGATGTTGTGGTCGACCACACGTCCTTTGGAGTCGATCAGCATCGTGGTTGGCAGCGTTTGAACGCCAAATTGTTTGGCCAACGGGCTGCCTTCCAGCCCACCGTCTTCGTGCAGGTGCACCCATGGCAGAGCGTTCGTCTTCAGGAATTCAGACGCTTGTTCGAGTTGGTTGTCGATGTTGACGCCGACGATTTGCAGTCCGGCACGCTGGTAGCGAGCTTGCAGGCCACGCAGCAATTTCATGTCGTTCTTGCAGGGTTCGCACCAAGTCGCCCAGTAGTGAAGGACAACCGGACGACCGCGAAGTGCGCTCAAACGGAAGGCCTTTCCTTGGACAGTCCGGCCTTCGAGATCGACTTCTTTGCCTTCGGATTCCAGTCGGCGGACGGCGCCCGCGGCACGTTCGGCCGCTTCGGTGCCGCGGAAGTCTTTGGCAACTTCTTTGTAGAATCGAAGTGCTTCGGTTTCCTTGTCCTCGAATTCCTTGCTGAGTGCCAGCTGCAATTTGGCGGCGGCGGTTTCAGGGGCTTGTGGGTAGCGATCAGCGAATTCGGTGAGTTGTTCCAGCCACCAAACTTGGTTTTCGGCAAAGTCAGCGTCTTCGGTTTGGCGAGCGATGTACTCGGTCCCGATCAACTGGTATTCGGTGTAAGCACGCATGGCTTCTGACGCACCGCCCTTTGAGCTTTGCATCGATGCGGCCAAATCCTTCAGTCGTTTCAGGCCTCCCGGATAGGTTCCGCTCTGGGTCGCAACGCTGACGGTGTCGACCAATTGTCGGGTCCAGGTATCGCGTTCGGCGGGAGTTTCCGCGGCGGCGATCAGCTTTTCGACGATATCGGCGCGGCGTTCATTGAGTTTTGCGAGTGCTTTTGGGTCACCTTCGCCGACCATTTGCGAGTCGACTGCTTCGAGAGCACCGACCAGTTCTTGTGTCTTCGAATTTCCGGCGGATGAGACACCCGCACCGGCGGTGGAGGAGCCTCCCGGAGTGAAGAAATTGCCGTTGGACTGAGCGATTGGCTCGCCGGTTTCAGCCAGCACGGGCAGGTCGACCAGTTTCCACGCATCGTTGATTCGGATCACGGTTCCGACCAACATTTGTCCTGATTGGCCGCTGGTTTCGTACATTGCGACGGCATTCTCGTAAGCCATCACGTCCTTTTTAACACCGATGTCATCTGCCGGAACGATTCCGGGAGTCGCGGCGGCGAACTGGATCCATTGCGATTTCGGACCGATTGCTTTTTGGGTTGCAGCGAACTTTTTGAAGTTCGATGCCGCTCGGGAAGCCTTCTTGATCAGGCTCTCGAGACGATCGCCGGTCAATCCAGCGGACTGGAGTTCTTTGGGAGATGCCAACAGTGTGACAAAACGATTTCCGTCAGCATTTGCCAGCGACTGGACCAATTCGCGAGTGGTTTCTTCGGCTGAAATCATCTTCCAGCTATCAATTTGTCCATCTTCGTTCTCGTCGATGCCCCAGCGTGTCCCACCGGTTCCCATCCATCGGTACTGGTCTGCTTTTCCGTTGAAATTCGCGTCCACATCGCGATAGACCTCGACGCCGTATTGGAAATAGCACCATAGGTCGACCTTTTTGTCGCCGTTGGTGTCGGCAAATCGGCGAAGCAAAGTCCCATCGGCACCGGAAACTTCCCAGCCTGACCAATCATCGCGTTCTATATCGCGAACTTCGCATTTTTCGACGTCGCCCGGTTCGACTTGTTCATATTCCACGCCATCTTGCACCGGTTTCAGCCCCAATGCGGCGGCGGCCGATGGGGGAGCTGCGGACGAAGTTGTCGCCAACATGGTGGAAAGAACGAGCGAACCGCCCCCGAGGACAAAGCCTCGGACCGACCAGGACGCGGGAAAACGGTTGTGTTTACTCATGGCAGCTAAACAAATCCTTCTGATTGACTTGCACATCGAAATGGAACGAACGATCCGAACAAGGCGGACGTCGGAGCGACATTTTGCCGGAATTCGGGGGTTCGAGGGAACGTTGATTCAAGACTTCCCGGCCATGAAGACGAAAAAAACGCTCACGGAATCAGAGGAATTGGTCAAAAACATCGCCAAAGTGCGTTTGACAACAAACCAAAACTTCCTAAACTTCCGACCCGCCTCGCGAAAGCGAGGCAGAAACCATCAGGTCCTGTGGTCCTGACGGGCGTGTAGCTCAGTTGGTTAGAGCGCGTCGCTGATAACGACGAGGTCCCAGATTCGAGTTCTGGCACGCCCACTCGAGTGCCGAGGTGGTAGGGCAATGTTCCCGTTTTCAACGGAACGTCACCCTTCCTCCTCGAAACTCAAAATCACGGGGGTATAGCTCAGTTGGGAGAGCGTCTGCTTTGCAAGCAGAATGTCGTCGGTTCGAGTCCGTCTACCTCCACTTGGTTCAATTCACAATCTGGCTCAAGTCAGGATGTGCTGAGAACCGAAAGTTGAAGGACACCCGCTTCACTGCGGGTGACTGGAAACAAGCAGGGATGAGAAGTCCCGGTTTGCTTCTGGAACACTTCACTCAGAAACACTTCACGAAGAATCAAAACTTTCTTCAGAATTGCGACTGATTGAGGTTGACCAGAATCGCCGGCTCGCTATCTTTCCTGTCCCGCCGCTGAGCAAGGCTCTGCGAGGCTCTTCAAAAGAGCTGAACAGCGTTCTGTAACGCGGCAAACAAGTCGAAGTCAGCTCTGAAACTTATTTCAAATTTCACCGCTTCTTCCACTTGACTCGAAGTTAGCTCATCGCTAACTTCCTCGCTCGCTCAAAAGCGACCGACTGATCTCTAGCTCTTAACGCAAGAGATTGATCGGCTGTTTTTGGCAGCGTCTCTCGGGTCCTCGCCTAGCGAGCATCCGGGAACTTGATTTTTGAAAATTTGGTTGTTTGGTAGTTGGCATCTGAAAAGAGCACCATGCGACGGATGTGAGTGAGCCTTTTTCCGGGGTTCAGGAGCATTTGTCAGTAGGGTAATAAGTTCTTCGGAAGCGTCGCTGCAATAGAGTTTCGAAAGAAACTGATTGTGGTGATTTGATTCTGATTGGATTCTTGAGCGGTTCAGTTGTTTCTCGGTGAGAAGCTCTGAGCCACTGTGTGATATCGTTAACTAGATAGCACTGAAGCTTGAAACCAAGATGTTGTGCCTTTGTTCGCTTTCGCAAGGAAGTGTGGCTTAGGTATGCGTTTTGAGTTCGGGATTTCGGTGGCCAATCTATTAAGGGCACATGGGGGATGTCTTGGCGTTAGAAGGAGAAGGGCGTGGAAGTCTGCGAAAAGCCTGGGGAAGTTGACACACAAGCGATGATCCCGGGGTTCCCGACCACAGCACACTGAATACATAGGTGTGTTTGTAACAACCTGGTGAACTGAAACATCTAAGTAACCAGAGGAACAGAAAGAAAAATCGATTCCGTCAGTAGCGGCGAGCGAAATCGGAATAGCCCAAACCGAGGAGGTTTCCTTCTCGGGGTTGTAGGACTTCAATATGGGATTGAGACGTGTTAGTGAAACGACTTGGAACGGTCGGCCACAGAGGGTGACAGCCCCGTACGCGAAAATATTGTCTCACCTTAGAAGCACCTGAGTAGGTCCAGTCACGTGAAACCTGGACTGAATCCGCGGGGACCATCCCGTAAGGCTAAATACTCTCTAACGACCGATAGCGAACCAGTAGCGTGAGTGAATGGTGAGAAGAACCCCTGCTAGGGGAGGAATGTGAACCTGAAACCATGTGCCTACAAGCGGTCGGAGCACTATTTTAATGTGTGACGGCGTGCCTTTTGCATAATGATCCGGCGAGTTGTGGTAATCGGCTTGGTTAAGTTCTGACGGAACGAAGCCCAAGGGAAACCAAGTCTGAATAGGGCGTTGGTCGATTGCTGCAGACGCGAAACCTGTGTGATCTACCCATGGGCAGGTTGAAGCGCGGGTTAAACTGCGTGGAGGACCGAACCCACTTAGGTTGAAAACTGAGGGGATGACCTGTGGGGAGGACTGAAAGTGTAATCAAACCAGGAGATAGCTCGTTCTCTCCGAAATATCTTGAGGGATAGCGTCGAGTAAATTAGTGACCGGGGGTAGAGATACTGAATCGGATGGGGGCCCTTCCAAGGGTACCCCACCGAACCAAACTCCGAATACCGGTTCACCTTACCTCGGCAGTCAGTCCCTGGGGGATAAGCTCCAGGGTCGAGAGGGAAACAACCCAGATCGCCTGCTAAGGTCCCGAAGTACTACTTAGTCACTAAGGAAGTTGAAGTGCCGTGACAGCTGGGATGTTGGCTTAGAAGCAGCCACCATTTAAAAAGTGCGTAACAGCTTACCAGTCGAGCATTTCTGCGCCGATAATGAACGGGAGTAAGTAGTACACCGAAGCAGCGGATTCTAGATTTATCTAGAGTGGTAGGAGAGCGCCGATGATCAGATACGAGCCGTACGGTAACGAGCGGTGTCGGGGTCATCGGGTGATTATGCCGGAATGAGTAACGATAAAACAGGTGAGAATCCTGTTCGCCGAAAGCCTAAGGTTTCCTGGGGAAGGTAAATCCGCCCAGGGTTAGCCGGTACCTTAGTCGAGGCCGAAAGGCGTAGACGATGGATAGAAGGTCAATATTCCTTCGCCACATGGGTACTTCGATGCGGGGACGGCGTCCAGAAAGTGAGCGGTACGAATAGAAATGTCCGTAGCGAAAACTGAGGTGTTGGGGGATAAATGACCTGACATAAGCCAAGGTTGAGCTCGAGAGCATCCAAGTTCTCGAAGTCATTGGAAGGACGTCCAAGAAAAGCCGCTAAGTTATGTGCCCTGTGACCGTACTAAAACTGACACAGGTAGGCGAGATGAGAATTCTAAGGCGCTCGGGAGAACGGTGGTTAAGGAACTCTGCAAAATGGCCCCGTAAGTTCGCGATAAGGGGCGCCTCCGACGGTTCACGCTGTTGGAGGCCACAGAAAATCGGCTCTAACGACTGTTTATCAAAAACACAGGTCTCTGCTAACACGCAAGTGGATGTATAGAGACTGACGCCTGCCCGGTGTTGGTAGGTTAAGGAAGACGGTTAGCTCTTCGGAGCGAAGCTGGCGACCGAAGCCCCAATAAACGGCGGCCCTAACTATGAGGGTCCTAAGGTAGCGAAGTTCCTTGTCGGGTAAGTTCCGACCTGCATGAAAGGCGTAACGATTGGAGCACTGTCTCAACCACCGACCCGGTGAAATTGTAGTTGTGGTGAAGATGCCACATACCCGCGGTTAGACGGAAAGACCCCGTGAACCTTTACTGTAGGCTGCTATTGGGTTGAGATATGTCTTGTGTAGGATAGCTGGGAGACTTTGAACTTTGCACGCTAGTGTAGAGGGAGTCGTTGTTGAAATACCAGCCTGGTCATATTTTAATTCTAACTTTGATCCCCTGAAACGGGGCAAAGGACAGTGTCAGTCGGGCAGTTTGACTGGGGCGGTCTCCTCCCAAAGAGTAACGGAGGAGTGCAAAGGTACACTCAGCCTGGTCGGCAATCAGGCGTAGAGCGTAAAGGTAGAAGTGTGCTTGACTGCGAGACTCATAAGTCGAGCAGGAACGAAAGTTGGCCTTAGTGATCCGGTAATCCCGAATGGAAGGGTTATCGCTCATCAGATAAAAGGTACTCCGGGGATAACAGGCTTATCGCATCCGAGCGTCCACAGCGGCGATGCGGTTTGGCACCTCGATGTCGGCTCATCACATCCTGGGGGTGTAGAAGCTCCCAAGGGTTTGGCTGTTCGCCAATGAAAGTGGTACGTGAGCTGGGTTCAGACCGTCGTGAGACAGGTCGGTCCCTATCTGCCGTGGGCGTTCGAATCTTGATGGGATTCAACTTTAGTACGAGAGGATTTAGTTGGACGAAGCTCTGGTGTACCAGTTGTCGCGCTAGCGGCACGGCTGGATAGCTAACTTCGGAAAGGATAAACGCTGAAAGCATCTAAGCGTGAAGCCCGCCCAGAGATAAGGATTCGTAGACATTAGTCGAAAGCCCCCTGGAAGACTACCAGGTTGATAGGTTGGACGTGTAAGTGCAGTAATGCATTAAGCAAACCAATACTAACGGGCGAAAGTTTGGCCACCGATATCCCGCACTCATGCGGTCCAATCGGATCGGCTTCAAGAAGTTAACTTGTTCAACTACCAAACAACTGGCCTCACGGCGGCGAAACATTCGTCGTGAGGTCTTTCCGGCGATCATATCTTAAAGGTTATACCTGTTCCCATTCCGAACACAGCAGTCAAGCTTTAAGAGCCGATGATAGTGCCCACCAGCGTGAAAGTAGGTCTTGCCGGATTTTTAAAAACCCTTCTGAGTTTTCTCAGGAGGGTTTTTTTATGCGCAGTGTGAAAGTTGCTCAGGGCCACAGGGCCACAGAGACTCAGTTGCCAGGACTCGTGCTCTTGCTCGTGCTCTTGCTCTTGCTCTTGCTCTTGCTCTTGCTCTTGCTCTTGCTCTTGCTCTTGCTCTTGCTCTTGCTCTTGCTCGTGCTCGTGCTCTTGCTCGTGCTCGTGCTCGTGCTCGTGCTCGTGCTCGTGCTCGGACTCGGACTCGGACTCGTGCTCGGACTCGTGCTCGGACTCGGACTCGGACTCGGACTCGGACTCGGACTCGGACTCGGACTCGGACTCGGACTCGGACTCGGACTCGGACTCGGACTCGGACTCGGACTCGGACTCGGACTCGGACTCGGACTCGGACTCGGACTCGGACTCGGACTCGGACTCGGACTCGGACTCGGACAGTGTGGTTTTGGCGGGCAGTTTGATTCTGGGTTGCCTAGGCCTTCGAACAGGGTGAATTGCCGGCTGAATCGAGGCTTGGAGGGAGCTGGCTTGCACGGCGTTCTCCTCCGCGCGGCTTCCGGGATATCGTGCCTGGTCTTGGCGGTTTGGTGGTACGTCTTGCTTTCGTGTTCGTTTCGTCGTTTGGGGCTATTGTTTTGGGGGGTTCCGCATGATGTATCCCTCCTGCAGAAGCTGTTCAGGGGCCTCTTTGGAGGTGGCGTTTGGTTGGCCAACGGCGAACATCAACCATACGTGTTCGTTTGAATGAGGGCTTTGGCCACGAAAAAAGCCACGGTCATCGGAATGAGCCGTGGCTTTTTGGTTTTTGTTTCGTTGCGGGTGAGCTTTCAGTCTCCGCTTCGTCCCCAGCGTTTGGGAAGAGTGATGGCATAGAGAATGACAACAGCTCCCACGGCCAACATTACCCAAGGGAAACGTTCCGTCGGCGTCCAGACTTTCGTCGTCTGGGCAGGCGTTACTCCGGGATCAATGAATTCAACTGCACTGGAGTCTGCTGCTGCGTAGACCGTTGCGGAGTCGATGAGCATTGTTTCAACACCCAAGATCACCATCATGATTCCGACGGCTAGAAATAGGCTTCTCCACATTCGATTGCACTCCAATTTTCGTCTGTTGTAACAGTAGACGTTAGATCGGATCGGCGTTTTCGCGGGGGGCAGTGAGTGTTTGCAGTGTCGGCGTTTTGATCGCCGTTTTTCGATTCTTCGTTTCAATCATTACAGCAGGTGCTGTGCTTTTACTTGCAGGTATTGATTGACCATCGGTGCACTCAATTCGTCCGGGAACGCATCGACCACTAGAACGCCTTTGTGACGAAGTCCCGATAGGACTTCTTCTCGCCAAACCAGCATTTCTGCGGCAGCTGCGGCCCGATACGTTTTGGTTTCGTCGAGCGAAGTGGTTGCGATTTGTCCGTTCGTGGTTTGGAGAACTTCGGCGGGATAGTCTGCCGCATCAAACATTTCGCGATCTCGAAGAACCACAGCCAGTGGAAGGTGTGTTCCGGTAAGGTTGGAAAGATGGTCCGAGACGACTTCCGCATTCACTTCGTCAACGATGTTGGTGGTGAGTGTTACGAGCGACCGACGTTTGCAATGAGAATTGAGGTAGAGGAAGGCTTGGTCATATCTCGATTCGACCATTCTCGGGAACTGGTCAAATCCGGCCTGCAGCAACCGATTCATTTGGCTTGCCCCGCCGCGTGGCGGCAGATACGCATGAATCGTATCGCTGAAACAGATCATTCCAACTGAATCTCCCTGATGCAGTGCCACATAGGACATCATCAGGATGGAATTGAGGGCATGATCCAGCAAGGAATAGCCATTTCGCTGGTTGGTCATCATCCGACCGCAGTCGAGAAGGAAGATTAGGCGTTGGCTTTGGTCGCTTTGGAATTGCCGTACGGTGAGTTTGTTGCGGCGGGCCGTGCTTCGCCAGTCAATATGTCGGTAGTTGTCGTCGCGTGTGTAATCCCGCAAGCGTTCGAAATCGCTGTCTTGTCCAATTCGTCGAGTCCGGCGCACCCCGATTAGGCTCAGGCGGTCCGTGCGTGCGAGTAGCGCGTAGTCAGACAACTGCTTCATATCGGGAAAGACATTCAGCTGGCTGTGCAGTGAACGATTGATATGCCGTTGCCATAAACCCAGCGGGCTGAAGAGTTTGAGATCGACGCGATCAAGTTTGAACGCGCCTCGCCGGTGGGGGGTTAGTTTCCGACGCAACTGCAATTGCAGTCTAGGAGGCAAATCCAGATTGTGCTGAGTGGGCTCGGAAACGAAGTATTCAGGGACATCGTCTCGAATATCGCCACGCATTCTTAGTTGCGTGTGATTTCGCAGAATGAGCGAGCAGTCGAGCGGAACGCCCAGAGAACTCGTGCGAGAAACGGTCCGCTCGATCGTCAGTCCGTCACCAAGCATCTTTCGGGTGGTGATCACGAGCAGCAATCCGTCAATTGCGGTCACCGCGATGACTAGTCCATCGAAAAGTCCGAGAATGACGAGCAAGCTGGGGAAAAACACGACCGCGACACTGAGCACGACGCTGATTCCGATCATCGCGACCCAACGTCGGGTCGGGTAGATTCGCAGCCAAAATGCAGCCAAAACCAGCGGCAAGCTGGCAAGCACCAGTAAAAGCCACGGCCACTGGCTGGCGATTTCGAAGAGCGTTTGAAAACGTTTTCCGAAGCCCATGTATGCTCGGTCAGGTTGGAGAAATCGGCATTTGTCGTGTGGTCACAGTCTATCACGCTGCCGTTTGCTTCGTGTCACCTCATGTGATGACGCAGGTACTTTAGAAGACGCAGGTACCTTGAATTTGTAGGCGTGAGATGAAGCTGGCTAATGACACAAAAAAACGCGTCGCGAAATTGGAGTTCAGTTCCAAATCTGCGACGCGTCAGTTGAAAGGCTAGTTTGAGATTGGCTCAAACTGGTTGCTGTTACTCTTTAACTTCGCCGGCTTCGGTGATCTTGATCAACTTACGAGTCTGGCCCGATCCACTGCCTTGAGCTTCAATTTTCTTGACGACATCCATGCCCTCAATCACTCGCCCGAAAACGACGTGTTTTCCGTCCAACCACGGGGTTGGAGCGACGGTGATAAAGAATTGTGAACCATTGGTGTTACGACCACTGTTTGCCATGCTCAGCAGACCAGGGGTCGTGTGTTGGAATTTGAAGTTTTCGTCGGCAAACTTCATCCCATAAATGCTTTCACCACCGGTTCCGTTGCCGGCGGTGAAGTCGCCGCCCTGAAGCATGAATCCGGGAATCACGCGGTGAAATGCGCTGCCTTCGAAATCCAGAGGCACGCCCAATTTTCCTTCGCCTTTTTCCCCGGTCGACAGTGCACGGAAGTTCTCGGCTGTTTTGGGGACGTCCTTGCCGAACAACCCCAAGACGATGCGTCCCGCTGGCTCGCTGCCGATTGAGACATCGAAATAGACTTTATGAGTAACCTCGCCTTTGGCTGGATCAGCCGCGGAAGTCGAGGAGGCGGGGCCTGCAGTCAAACCGAAGGTTGCGATTCCAACCAGCGACAAAACGAAAGCACGAACAGTCATGGCAAACTTTTAAAGGGGAAAATGGTGGGAGCCGCTATGAGAAGACGGCTGACTTTACTCACATTGAACCAAATCCGCCGGATAGTCTCCAACCCCACAAAGCGCGGGTGTGCCGCTGGGCGATCTGACCGACAAAACGTTGGTCCACAAATAGATGGTCAACCTGTCTGACGCACGAAACGGCGGACTGGTTTGTTAAAATCGAGGTCTGAATTCCGGTTCTTTTACGATTTGTAGCGAACCGGCTTGTTTCATCGGACCCGAGAGCGACGTCTTGATCGAATTTCCACAGTACGGGATCTATCCGCGTTGGCCAGAAGACGGTCAGGGGTGGATTCATCCGGACGATGTTGCCGTCGTTTCGAAGCTCCTGCCCGGCGAACGGGTGGTGCGACGGGAATCATTCGACGGCACCTATTATCACTGTCGCTATGGAAAATGGACTTTTCGCTTGCGACCCGCGTTGTGGTTGCAGATCAAAGCTGAGGATCTGGATGTCGGTGACGAGGTCGAGACCGTGGGGCTCGGGATGGAACGAGATCTGTTTGTCGGCGAAGTGATCGGAATGTACTACGTCCGCCGAAAAGGTCGGATTGCCTATCGTTTAAGGCGGTCCGATCAGAACATTCCGCGACTGTTCTTGCGGGAGCATCTGCGATTGTTGTCAGACAAACAGCGAGTCCGGCAGGGCGAGATCGAGCATCCCACTCCCAAGTGGAACGGATCGGGGGAACGAATTGGATTCTCGGATTGATTGCGCGGTGGAGGTGCTATGAGCCGAGACCGCTGCGACTTACTTTTCGGAAAGTTTGACGACCCGGTCAAATTGCTTTTTGGAGACAGGCTGAACTGACAGACGGCTGCCTTTTTGAAGCAATACCATGTCGACCAAGGGACTGCGAGCTTTGGTGGCTTCTTCTCGCAATTCGGCCAAGGTAACCGGGCGTTCTAGTTTCTTGTTCAGTTTGATGTCGACCATGTACCAAGTCGGTGAATCCGGATTGCTTTTGGGGTCGAAATAGTGGCTCTTTTTGTCGAACGCGTGATGGTCGGGATAGCCACCGCGGCTCACCGTTGCCAGGCCAACAACAGCGGGCGTCTTGCAGGCCGAGTGATAAAAGAGAACTTGGTCGCCTTCTTCAATTTCGTCACGAAGCAAATTGCGAGCTTGGTAGTTTCGAACACCTTCCCAGCAGGTGATTTGCTCGGGTTGTTCAGCCAAGTCATCAATGCTGAACGTGTTCGGTTCCGTCTTCATCAGCCAGTACTTCATCAGTTTGCTCGAGGTGTCGTTGGGTGCGGGTGTTCGGTTGAGTCAATTTGTGCGGGCACGGCGATTTTTCGTCGAATTGTTTCGAAGGTGTGTCGATAACTCAAGAAGACGCACCGCAAATGTGTGTCGATGAAACGAATTCGTCTGCTCCCGCACGATTGCGGTTGCTTAATTCAGGCCATGGAAACGGCCTTGTATCCGTTTTCCATGCGCGGTCTCGTGTTTCACGCGAGGTCACGCTTTTGGCCTGAGGCAAAATATGAACGTCGACGCAATTCACACCGCATTGGGCATCGCATTCACCGCTGTTTGGCTTTTTGTCGGCCAGATCATTGTGGATAGCCATTGAAAATGCCCCGATGCTTGGGCACCGAGGCATATCGAAGCGGTCGAGCGGTCGTTACTCCGCCGTTGATTAGGACGTGTGCCCAATCATTCCTGCCGACGGTTTTGAAACGAAAGCAGTCGGCAAACTCACTCTGGTTTTGCCAGACTGTAGGCGACGATTTCTTGGTCGTTCCGAATGAAGACGGTTTGGTTTGCATAGGCAGGATGAGTCCATGCCACCGACCGACCAAACGCTTCTTCGGTGGGTTCGATCGCGTGAAATCGCCCATGCTCTTCGAATCCATCTTTGGAAAGCGTCGCGATCATCAGGTCGCCGTTTTCCGAGAAAACAAAGAAGCGATTGGAATCGCCGATTCGAGTCAGAAACGCAGTGCCATGTTTGATGAATCGTTTTTCGTCCGGTTGGGTGGCCTGGAAGGTTGACCAAAGACGATCGCCATTTTGGGCATCAAACGCAATCAATTCCCCAACGTTGCAATCGGTTCCGTAAACGACCCCATCGATGAAGACGGCGGGGCTGTTGCTAGAAAACACCGAGTGATCTCGTTCGCCACGCCAAAGTTCTGTGGCGGCGGTTGCGTTTTCGTTGAGTTCGAACATCACCGATTCGGTACGAATTCCACTGGCGTATACTCGGTTGCCATCGACGGCGGGGACAGCGATCGACATATCAAACATCGGACTGAGTTCGATGTTCCAGATCGGTTCGCCGCTGACCAAATTCAGTCCATGAATGCCGGTGGGCGAAAAGACCAGCAGTTGTTGTTGATCGCCACGCTTCAAAATGGATGGAGCACAGTAACCGGCGTTGCTATCAAGTTGCTTCCAACGAACTTCTCCCGTCATTTTGTCAAACGCAACCACGCCTTGTCCGTCGCCACCGACCATCGTGTAAAGCAAGTCACCTTCGATCAACGGATGTGCGGCGAAACCCCAGATTGGAACTTCGGCTGAGAAGTCTTTAGGGAAATTGCGGCTCCAAATCAGTTCACCATCCGTGACTGATAGGCAACGCAAATCGCCCTCACTTCCGAGGATGTAGACTCGATCACCGTCGATTGTGGGCGTACAGCGTGGGCCGGCAGGATACGAAATGCTGTAAGGACGTTCGTACTCGTGACGCCACAGTTCCTTGCCAGTTTCTGAATCCAAAACGATCAACCGTTCATCGCCCGTCAAATTCGCGCGTTTGCCGGGATCGTTGAACGCCTCGCCCTGGCGTCTCGCGTAATCAAACACAAACACTCGCCCGTCGGCGACCGATGGACCCGCGTAGCCGCCGGCGATGGAGACTTTCCATTTTTGTTTTAGCCCCGAATCCGGGATCGATTCGATGACGCCCGATTCGCGATAAACTCCATCGCGTTGATCTCCCATCCAACCCGACCAGTCATCTGCAGTAGCGAGCGGAGTCGTGGCAGCGACTATTCCGAGGACAAGCAGATTCGATCGAGCACAGGAAACCAAATCGAGGGGCGAGATGCGAAAAAGAGAAGAAGCACGCATGTTGTGAAGTCCGAGAATTGGGATGGGAACCTTTGCGTACTATATGTTCTTTTGCTGGTTCGAACCGCTTTGTCCCTCCACCTTCTGCTGATCCAACCCAAATGCGATTGATTTTGATGCGTCACGCCAAAAGTGACTGGGCCGACGCCAGGTTGTCTGATCACGAACGACCGCTGAACGCCCGGGGACGTCGCGATGCCCCGAGAATTGCGGGGTGGATGCAGGACAACGGTTGCCAACCTGATTTCCTGCTCTCTTCTGATTCCAAGCGGACTCGCGAGACGGCAGCATTTCTCAATTCGCGTTGGGATTCGACCGTCCCAACCTATTTTTCATTGGATCTTTATTTGGCATCCGCATCGGCGATTTTCCAAATGATCCGTTCGACCAAGCAGTGGCTTGCCGACGAAAATGGAACTTCGATCAGCACCCCGGAAACGTTGCTCGTTCTAGGACACAATCCGGGGATCAGTGCGGCGGCGAGCGAGTTGCTGGGGCACTCGTGTGGATTCCCCACCGCGGGGCTGGCGGTATTCGAGTGCGAAGTCTCGTCTTGGTCGGATGAGCTTGGCCCAGAGAATTGCGAAGTCTGGAAAGAGATCCGGCCGAAGCAACTTCCATGATCGATCTCATTCAACCACTGGCCAATCGCTTGGACACTCTTTTCGCGGAGCCGCTTTTTCGCATCTTGTTGCTGGCTGCAATTTTGCTTGCACACTTTGGATTGCGGCTGACGTTCTACAATCGCTTGAACTCGATGGGATGGAAGCGAGCCACGATCAAGCGAATCGAGAAGATCGCTTTTGCTGAAACCTGGATCACGCCTTTTGTTTTGGGATGGATTTTCTTTCATCCAATCTTGAGTTGGTTGCGCGGTGAAGCTCGTTTGGAAGTCCTGCCCGTTGGTGTGCTGGCTTATGCCGCGTTCTGTTTGGTGATGGGCGGCCTGTTTGGATTTCTGTGGTTGTTGTGGCGACCGATTTGGAAAATTCAACATGTTTCGGCGAAGCGTGATGTTCAGGTGCATGACGTTTCAAAACAAACCGGACTGACGTTGGCACGCACTCGCAAGTGTCGATGGGCGGCGAAGTTGCCGATGAACCAGATCTTCGAAATGGCGGTGGAGCAGATCGAGTTGCCCGTCGTTGGTTTGCCGGAGAAGCTGGATGGGTACAAGATCGCTCATCTGTCAGACATTCATTTGACGGGGCAAGTCGCACCTGACTTCACTGCTCACGCGGTTTCGATCGCCACAGATTGGTCGCCGGATTTGATCGCACTGACGGGCGACATTGTCGACAAACAACCCTGCGTGGCTTGGTTGCACGGTTTGTTTTCGCCCGCGCGAGCGAAGGACGGTTGTTACTTCGTGCTCGGCAACCATGACACGCGTGTTTCGGATCCTGACGTGGTGCGGGACCGAATGACGGACGCCGGATGGATTGATGTTGGCGGGAAAATCGAAACGGTGTCTTTGCGTTCGCTTGAGTGTCAGTTGTTGGGGAATGAGTGGCCCTGGTTCACTCGGCCGAACGACCCGTTCATCTCGGATGAGAGCATTGACTTTCGATTGTGTTTGTCACACAGTCCCGATCAATTCGATTGGTGTCGTCGGAACGGGGTGGATTTGATGTTGGCTGGTCACACCCATGGCGGGCAAGGTCAATTGCCATTGGCCGGTCCGATTTTGAGCCCCAGTTGGCACGGCAGTCGTTGGGCATCGGGAGATTTCTACCGATCACCGACGACGCTGCACGTTTCGCGTGGGCTCAGTGGAGTTCATCTGTTGCGTATTCGTTGTCGGCCTGAATTGTCGCTGATCACCTTGCGGTGCCCAGGTTCGTAATCCGCAACACGATCTCCGTCGCCGGATTCGCCAAGAATTTGGGCGCGATCTTCGTAGCCGGATTCGCCAAGAATTCGGAACCCAGGCACTAGGCTGGACTCATTGCTTCGTCCACGACGTTTCGATTCTTACTTTTGCGAAACGAACTTTTCGAGGGATCGGTCGAGCAACTTGATCGCCGCGTCGATGTGATCGTTGGTGGTGATCATCGGTGGCGGCAGGAAACGCAAACGTGCCGGTTCGGCACCGCAGAGGAATCCGAGCAAGCCTTCTTCGAACATCAAGTTCATCAGCAACTTGGCGTGATCGAGTGTGCCGTCACCGGGTGTGAACACGATCATCATGCCTTCGCCGAAAGGACCTGAAATCGACCCAGGATATTTGTCGACAAGCTTTTGAAGTTGCTCGGCAAAGTAGGCGTGGCGTTTCATGTTTCCGCCGTCCGCACCGAAGCAATGGGTGGATTGCAATGCATCCAACGTCGCCAGTCCGGTCGAAATCGCGGACGTCGATCCGGTGAACGTTTGACTGAGGATCGGTGCCTTGGGGTGGAAGTCGTTTCGGTACAGCGTCGCGCAGACCTGAGTGATCTTGCCAACGGTGACGATGTCGGCGAATTGGTCCAGGCCGTAATGTTGAAACGCAAATGGTCGGCTGGTTCTTGAGAACGTTTGCACTTCATCGAAGATGATCGGTACGCCCGCTTCCCGGAGTGGTTCGCACAGTGCGGTGAAGAAGTCGTGGCTGCCGGGGTAGTAGCCGCCTTCGCCAGCAATTGGTTCAGCCCAGAATGCCGCGTGTTTTCCTGGATAGCGTTTGAGCAATCGTTTCAATTCATCGACTGCCCATCGTTGAGATTTCTCAGGGTGATCTGGATGCAGGAAGGGCAAGTAGTCGACCTGGATCGCTTTGGGCAAACCGTTTCGGTAGGCGGGGCGATCGGTCAAAGCAGCCAACGCGATCGATCGACCGGCGAAGGCGTTGTCAAAGGCGATGATTCGGTCGGCGGGCTGTCGGTGGTGGAACGCGAGCTTCAATGCGTTTTCGTTCGCCATCGCGCCGCTGGTGGAAAGCAACACGTGTTCGAGCGGTGCTCCTGATTCGGACGCGAGCGAAACGAGTCGCTGCATCATTTCGATGCTGGCGGGGTTCTGTTGCAGATTCCCCTGCATGACCGTGTCTTCGATCGCAGCATCGATGCTGGCCGAGACCAGGTCGGGATTTGAGTGACCGCCGCCATGCACGCCGATTCCGCCGATGAAATCCAGTTTGACGCTGCCATCAGCCAGTTCGACGTAGGGACCGTTTCCGAGTCCGGACGCAAAGTAAGGCCAGATGGGTGGGCCGCCTCGGGCGCAGGTGAACCCGTCGATCAGGGATTGGTAGTTCGCCGATTGGTCGGGATCGCTGGGCGAAACATCCGTCATGGAAGCGGAATGATCACGCATTGCTTCGGCAATCAATTGCTTGGCTTGTGCGATTCGGGGGTCCTGACGAAGTGATTCGGCGTGAAGCATGTTCAAAAG
Organism: Rhodopirellula baltica SH 1; assembly: GCF_000196115.1. Classification (NCBI taxonomy): domain Bacteria; kingdom Pseudomonadati; phylum Planctomycetota; class Planctomycetia; order Pirellulales; family Pirellulaceae; genus Rhodopirellula; species Rhodopirellula baltica. The sequence continues at coordinate 4,601,122 of NC_005027.1, read as the reverse complement.
CGATTGGCGAAAACGGTATCAAACGAGGGGGACCCCCGAGCTACAACAGAGAGCACGCATCTTGGTTCCCGGTTCGGTTCTTGGCAATCACAGACGCACTGTGTAGCCGGATTCGCCAAGAATTCGGACCCTCACCACTTCGTGCTTCTCACGTCCTTCGTGGTCTGAAAACGACAGCAGAGTCGAACATTTGTCTCCAAATGTTTGCTTGATGGGTGAGTGTCGTCGAAGCAGCGTGACGCGAGCGGTTGGCAGTGGGATGGGGGCGACGAGGCGTGGCGTTGGAAAAAGGCTTGACGGAACAACTGTTTTACTTTGGTGGCGTCGCCCCAGCCCCTGAAGCGACTCGGTTCGCAGCATGCCACTTCATTCCCCGAAGTTCCTTAACAGGCTGTTGATTTATTGAGCCGCACCGCGTTAGCGGCGGTTGATTAGACGCCAACCGGGGCTAACGCCCAACGGCTAATGATTGTCATTCGGTATGCGACTAAATCAACAGCCTGTTAAGCCAGGATCTGGGCGAGTGCCGCGAGGTTCTTCTCTTCGTCGAAGAGGGCTTCGACTTCCAGCTCCAGGCCGGTGACTACGGTGCTGACCAGGCGTCCCGAGGAGGATTTCATTCGCAAATGGTAGGTCCCCTTCTCGAGAACGAATTGCTCGACGGTCGCCTCTTCGGTGCTGATGATCCAGTATTCGCCGACCCTGTTGGCGGCGTAGTCTTCGAATTTGACGCCGCGATCGCGTGCCTCAGTTGATGGCGACAAGACCTCCACGGCTAAATCCGGTACCGGGAATTTCATCGTCTCGGGTTCAACTTGGGAAGTTTTTTCAAGGCCGAAAAAGACGATATCTGGTTCTTAATCGTTTCGAGGGAAAACGCAGAGGCACTTTTCCGCTTTGACCGTGCCCAAGCGATGACGCGCCACGAAGGTGTGGATCAGTTTTGCGACATTGAGCGTGGCGTCCAAATGACGGTTTCGAGCGGGGGAATGCAAAAGGACCTCTCCATCGATGAACTCGATCTTTTGTTCAGGCGTCATCTCGTCATAGAAACGCTCTCGAGCGTCGCGTTCGGCTTGAAGTTGCTGCGTCAAACGATCGACCAACAACGGCAGTTGCGGTGAATGACGAATCGGTCGAATCAGTTCGTCGAGGGAGTCCATCGGAGGTCCAATTGATCGGGGCAGAACGACGGTCGAACTCAACCAGTTTAGCTACGTCGCCGGATGGAGGCTACTTTCGATTGTCTTGCAATCGTGGGCACAGCTCAACGTCGATCGTTTTGCTGTTCTGTTCGCCCGAGTCCCGGTTGATCGCTTGCAGGTGTTACTTTGATCTCGAAATCCACCTGCTTCAATTCCTGGGTCCCGAAGCAGATTGTCCCCCTCCAAACGAACTCAGCCGATTGGTCCGGCATCGTGGCTGAACCCGGAAAGACGATTTGACCGTGCGATGGAACGATGCCTCGCGATGGTTCCATTTTCATGCCGCAGCAGGTGAAGATGCTCGCGATAGAAATTGGACGAGAAGACGGGTTATCAACCAGCAATTCCAATTGAAAATGCTCGCCCGGCGCGATCGATGTTGGAATGTTGTAGGAAACCAATGGCGTCGACGACGAAGGTTGAGCGGATTCGTAGAAGCTTACTGCGCAAGCAATCGCGACGAGCGATAGGCCGGCGATCAATGCGTATCGCGTTTGGCTTCGGGGACCGGTTGAAACATTAGTGGCATTCATGACGGACGTCGACGAGATCGAAGGAAGTGGGCGGCGACGAGCATGATTCCCGCCGCGGCGATCCAAAAGGACGTCCTTGAAAAAAGCGACGGCGATATTGATGCGTCCGATATCGGTTCAGGATATCCAAAAGAGGTCAATCGGTTTCCGTCGTCGGCAATTGCGGGTGAAACCTCAGCTAGCATCAAGTGTTTGGTGATTTGGTCCGCTCTATCTTCCGTTTGAAATTCTTCCACCAGTGTGACCGGCAACGAGGCCGATGGATCGCTAGCTTCATATTCGTAAGTAATTTTAGTGGTGGCTACGACGGCCCCCAATTCGTCTCTTGCGACCAGTCGGTGGGCAAGTGGATTGCCAGTTTGGATCGAAAACGTGTAGTCGCATTCGTAGAACCCACTGTCTTCACGCGTCCCATCGGAGAAGCCGACCCGAGGATCGATCGGCAATTTGAAGGATGCGACCACGCGATCGGGATCTTGCGGATCGAACTGAAGGGATTGGTGCCAACCTTGGTCCATCCAAAACGCCAGTGGCGGTACAACTTGGTCGGTGATCCAGGCGTAATTGGCTCTCCAGTCATCGCCTTCATTGATAAAGTCCAGCGTGGGCCGATCTCCGTCGGGGGAAAGGTAAGCTTCGTAGTCGGGATTGCAGATGTAGATTCTCTGATCTGAGTCGGATGAGTGAACGATTCGGTCTTTTAGATTCGCTGAGTCATCCCATTTTGGATGAGCGTCTTGGAACCTCTCCCATCCAGGATCGTCTTCGACTCGGAAGCCATCGGAGAATCGTGACCATCGCTCGTGAAAACGTGATTGGACGGGAGGTTTATCCGTTGGGACGCTGGTCTGTTCCTCAATGACATGAAATTGCACTCGTTCCAGTTGGCTGGATCGAGCAATTGCAGTGTCAAGCAAAGACCAATCGGCCGATTGCAACGTGGTGTGCGAGAGGACTAAGCAAGCAAGCAGACGCCAACCTGTTTGGAACCATGATTGGATATCGTTGACCACGTTCGACTTTGTCGATTCAGCGGTGAAGGTCTCATGGACGATCATTCGCATACCCGTCCCAGGACTGAATGGCGTGGTGGATCAATTCGATTTTGTGCTGACGCAGCGAGGCTGGGACGCCATCGGGAACTGCATCGTTGAGCAGGATGTTCCCGTCGGGGTCGATCAACAAGTAGCTGGGGTAGGAATCGACGCCCAGTGCCCGATACTCCTTTGAGATTTGGCCCCGCGAGTCGTCGACCACAATCGCGTAGGGCATCTTGTTTTCGTCCGCAAATGTTTGAACGACTTCGGGTTTCATCGAGTTGGTATGCACGCTGACGACGGCGAACTTGTCGCTCGGGAACGCATCGTGGGCGACTTTGATTTGAGGCATGTCGCGGTGACAGGGGCCGCAGCCGATGAACCAGAAATCGAGCAACACGAAACGCCCTCGGAATGCCTCCAGACTTGTCGCTTCCGTGTTCAGCCAAGTTCCGGATTTCATGAGTGGCGCCGGTTGTCCCACGACTCCGGCCGGGTATTGGTCCCTCAAGGCTTCGATGTGCTCTTGGATTTTCTCGTATCGCGACTGGTCGGCTACCTTGTTGATCTCCGTCAACCATTTCGGCTCGTCAGAGGTTAAGGTGACGATCGTATCGGAGGACGAATCGTGCTGGAGCAAATCGACGTCCGTGCTTCCTGTGAGCTTACCGTGGGGATCGATGGCAAGGATCGAGGCGTCAGGTTCCAGCCCTTCGCCTTCGGCCGCGTACGGAATCCGCGTCATTGTCAGTTCAAACCTGCCGTTTTCATCGGACAGAGCCACCGGCAAAGTGTCTCCTCGGCCGAGACTCGTCAGTTTCGCGATCACGCCAGGAACCGGTTTGCCTGTCGGATCCTGAACAATGCCGCGGATGATCGGAACGGGCAGCAGCACGACATCGGGCAATGTTTGATCAGCGTCCGGCGTGACTTCAAAATCGGGTATCTCGTCTTTGGTATAAAAACCATGGTGCATCGCTTCGATGGAAACCGCTCCGGGAGCGAGCTCGATTTCATAGTGGCCGGTGGCGTCGGTGGTTGCTCCTCCCGCAACCGTCATGGCGGCCGCTTTCTGAAACGGGGCAATCGTGTCGGCGGAGTCGCCGGAAGCTTCTTTGATCGCTTTCATCCGCTCCGTATCAATCAGCATACCTCGCACATGCACGTTTTTGATGCCATTGCCCAAATGGTCGACGACGCGACCCCGTACCTTTTGTTTTGGGTAGGCTTTGAGATCGATCGTGGAACTGTCCACGCCATTGAGGTTGAGTGGTTCAAAGGGCGAATCGGGAAAGTTGTATCGAACCGGACCCACGAAGTAGTCATCCATTGCGACGCGAATCTCACCGAAGTTCGTGGACTCGGCTTGGAATCGGATTCGATTGTCGTTTATTTCGAAGGGATGACGAATCGTCAGCCCGCCGAACGATCCGCTTGTGGAGGCCATCATCAAAACGTCCGCAGTCGTTCCATCGGGGATCGTTTGGCCGGTCCCCACAGGTTGCAGCACGACCTCGACCGGGACGCCTTTGTGCAGCGTCACGGAGGAAACCAATCCATCGACCGGTTCCAGTTCGGCGACCTTGGTCGGTTTCCAATCCGGATGGATCACCGTCAGCGACAATGAAACATTGGCGGGCATCGGCGGCAACTTCAGTTTGCCCGCCGCGTCACTGACTTGCCATGGCACTCCGGCACTGGCGGCGATGCCTTTGTAGAGCACGAACTCGGTACCGTCTTGATCGGTGTACTTCAAAACCATCAGTTCGGCACCGACGACCGGCTGGCCGTCTTCGCCGCGCACTTCAATCCATCCTTCCACAGGACGGTACATCGTGACAGTCAGGTCTCGGGTGGTTGCGGTGGTGAACGTGAGAGCAGGCGTTTTTCGAACGTAACCTTCCGCTGAAATTTGGACATAGAGGTAGTCGTCCAAGGGCAGACCGGCGAGTTCGGCCTCGCCATTCGTATCGGTCTGGGCTGTGTTTCCGAGGGGAGACATCTCTCCGGTCCACCGAAACGCTTCCACGCTCGCGTTTGGAATTGGGCCGCCGAATTCGTCTTGGACGCTGACCTTTAAAGTTGCCGGCTCCGGTCTGGAGTTTTCTTCCGCGTGCGAGATGGGCATCGCCAGTAGCGACATAACCAGGAAGCAGGTGACCGCGAGCGATCCAACCCAACATCTCTTTGACTGATACAGCATGGGATTTGTTTTCCACCAAGAACGTAGACGGCAAGGAGACGGCGCCATTGTATGAGCTTCGCCGACTGCCAAGGTAAAAAGCGGCCAAAGGAAGTGAACGCTGCTGTTTTCCGGTGCCATCCCCCAAAAAAATGGTTCTCTGGCGGGGCACACACTTCCGACGGATGACACGAAAAACTAAGCTTTGCGGATTGGATTTTGTTCACCTTCCTGCCTGAAAAGCTGCTTTTCCATGCCTCAGCCTCGCGTTCTCGTCCTGCGTGCTCCCGGTACCAACTGCGATGTCGAAACCGCTCATGCCTTTGAGTTGGCCGGTGCGGTCGCCGAACGCGTCCACGTCGGGCGACTGATGGAAAACGCGGCTTTGGCGAGCCGCTACCAAATCCTCTGTCTTCCCGGCGGATTCAGCTACGGCGATGACATCGCGGCCGGCCGAATCCTGGCGACTCGGATGCGGCGGCACTTGGGTGACTTGATGCATCACTTCGTCGACAGCGGCGACAACTTGGTGCTGGGGATTTGCAACGGGATGCAGGTCCTGATGCGCTTGGGCGTTTTGACCAGCGGCGTCGGGCAGTTGCAGACCGCGGGCGGACCCGCCGAATCGGCGGACGACTCCGTTCCACCCGCCACATTGACCTGGAACAACCACGGTCGATTCGAAGATCGCTGGGTGAACTTGGCCGTCGACAAAACGCCGTGCGTGTTCCTGCGAGACATCGAGCAAATGTATTTGCCAATGGCTCACGCTGAAGGCAAGTTCATCGCCCGCGACGCGGAAGTGTTGGAAGAGTTGCGATCGGCTGGACGATTGGCTCTACGATACTGCGAGCCATCCGGTGAAATTCAATCCGAAACGTTGCCGTTCCCAATCAATCCCAACGGTGGTGACGCCAACGTGGCCGGGGTGTGTGATGCCAGCGGCCGCGTATTTGGTTTGATGCCGCACCCCGAACGACACATTGATGCGACTCAACATCCGTTTTGGACTCGTCGCAAAGAGCAGCCCGAACACGGTGAAGGGTTGCAGATGTTCCGAAACGCGGTGGAGTGGTTTGCTTGAGCGAGCCCGTGACGCCCGTCGAAGAGTCGGAAACTCGGTTCGCATTTGGCAAGAACTGGGCGTCGTTCCTGGATCAGTTTGACGCCGAACGGTTGCAGCACGCGACGTCCTCTTTGAAGTCGCTCTTGCAAGTGGAATCACTGGCGGGCAAACGGTTGCTCGACATCGGATCGGGCAGCGGTCTGTTTTCTTTGGCGGCTGTTTCGATGGGTGCCGAAGTCGTCAGCGTGGATTTGGACGATGACAGCGTGGCTTGCACTCGAGAGCTTCGCGAGCGAGCGGTCGCGGAGAATCCGTCTGTCGCTGAGCAATGGCAGGTTCACCGAGGCTCGGCGCTCGATGCGGAGTGGTTGACTTCGCTTGGGACGTTTGACGTTGTCTACAGTTGGGGAGTGCTCCATCACACCGGCCAAATGAACACGGCGATTGAGGCAACCTCATCAGTCGTCGCACCTGGTGGTCAGTACGCGATCGCGATCTACAACGATCAAGGCGGAGGGAGCCGACGATGGTTGCGAATCAAGCAAGGCTATCATCGCCTGCCTGCATTTTTACGCCCGGCGTACGTCGTTCTGGTCGCAGGTTGCTACGAACTGAAGTTCGCACTCGCGAGGCTGGCCCAAGGTCGCAACCCGCTGCCGTTTGCGGATTGGCGAGCGAAGAAATCGGATCGCGGCATGAACGCCTGGCATGACTGGGTCGATTGGATTGGTGGCCTGCCGTTTGAGGTCGCCAAACCAGAAGCCATCATCCTACCGCTGCGTGAAAAAGGGTTTGTCCTCGACAACCTTACCACCGTTGGATCGGGCTGGGGCTGCAACGAGTACGTGTTTCGACGCCTGGAAGAATCGGCGAAGTCATTGCCGTAGGCCATGTTTCACATGGCGATGTTTGTTGGCTGGACGATTTACCATGTCAATGACATGCCCGACCGCGAACACGCCTCGCTTTGTTCCAAAGCATCGGCGTGGTCGCCAGGTGGAACCTGGCCTACGACCTGAAATGTGGTTGCCGGGTTCGCCAGAGTTCAGACGCCAACCTGTAACTCGGTGGTCCCCCACCGAGAACGAAACCTCGGTCACGGCGAGGACCGCCGCGCGACAGCACATCACTTGACGACCAAGCCCGGTTCACCCGGCATACGGATGCGACAAGGATTGCAAATTGATTCCCGCGAATTTTTGCAAAGAGGTTTTTATGATTCATCGGAGAGCGGACTGCGGGAAGGGATCAGCAGACCGGCGGCGATGAATGCGAATTGGGTGGCGAAGAAGATCGCCAGGTTGCGAAGCATGCCTTCGGTGAAGCCATAGCTGTGCAGACCGATACCCAGTTCGTTGGTGCCGAACCAACTCCAAGCCGTGATGATGTTGCCGCCGATCGCCAAGATGGCGAACCCGCGTGCCTTCACCATCCCGTCCCAGCGAGCGTGAAGCATCAAAGCGTTCCAGATGACGATCAACAACGCACCGTTTTCTTTCGGGTCCCAGCCCCAGAAGCGACCCCAGGAATCGTCGGCCCAAAGCCCGCCGAGCACGGTGCCGATGAAGCTGAACAGGATGCCGAAGCAGGAGGCTCCGTAGACACAGCGATACAAATCGCGACGGGCTCGATCACTTGCGTTGATCCAACCGGAGATCAGATACCCAATCCCGAGCAGGCCAGCGACAAGCGTTGCAACGTATCCGAGCGAAACGCTGATCACGTGTGTGCTGAGCCAGAACTGAGTGTCCAGCACCGCTTGCAGGACGCCCATCGTTTCCGCTTGGCCGACGTTCAGGGTCAGGTTGTACGCGACTCGCAAAGTCATCATCCCTGCGACCGCGGCGAGCATGTTGCCGGTGCCGTAACGGAAGATGCGTTCGACCACCAAACCAAACAGCACGGCCGCCCAGCCGATGAAAATTGCCGATGAGTAAAGGTTGATGACCGGAGCACGGCCGGTGATGTACACCCGAGACAGAATCACGATCGTGTGAATGATGAACGCGATCGCGATGGTTCCCCAAACCGCATTGCCCAGCCGAGGCGAATCCACTGCGAAGTAGATCAAACCCAAGATGATCGCCAGGATATAAAGCCCGGTTGCAATCGCCGTTGGGTTGGCGGCACCCAGCCATTGTTCCAGCGACACGGCAAAGTGATCGTAGCCGGAGATGTTGTAGGCCTGCACGGCAGCCAAATGCTCGTCGACAGCTTTGTTGAATGCGGCCGGGTCGCCTTCGCCATAATCGCGAATCAGTTCACCGAAGGTCCGAATACCGGGTCGGCTGTCTTTCGGGGCGATGCCCTTCTTGGCCATGTTGAAAAAGGCGGGAGCGAACGCGGTCCAGTCGGGTTGTTGTTCGCTGTTGGTGGCCTGTTCCATCGATGGTGGGATGATCGCCGGTGCAGGCATTTGTGCGAGGCTGTTCATCTGTCGTTCAAGTTGCCGCAGCGCGAACAGTTGGCGTGATTGTTCGCTGGTTCCTTCAGGGAAGAATTCTGCGGGAATGTCTTCGGGCACTGGCAAACGCATCGCAGCGGCGGCAACGGTGTATTGCCGGGTTCGCATGTCCAGTTCGATCGCCTTCTTGTCCTTGAAGTCTTGATCCAGCGATTCTTTTTCGCGCGCGTCCTTCACCATCTTTGTGAATCGCTCGAGGTTTTCGCCGATTTCATCCAGCGAATACAGTTTGCTTTCGCGACGATCGAGATCCAGCTCCGCACGAATTTCTTCGGCATCGATGCGGAACATTGGCAGGTAACGCAGGGCTGGTTCATCAATCGCAACTTCCATTAACCACTGCACTGCGGACAGTTTCTTGGTTTCAACTCGATCTTTGATCTCGCTCGGGGCGGCATCCAGCGGCAAGGAATCTTTGTTGGTCATCGCCTTCATTGTTTGCCGTGCATAGGCGTCCAACGGCATCACTCGACCGCCGTATTGCACTGGCACTTGGCCAAGAGCCGCCAGGTCAAACTCGCTGTCTCGGTCAATCGGTTTCAGTTTGTTCTTCAGCGACACGCTGGGGGCAAGGATCACGGTCACCAATGCCGCGACCGCAGCGAGATAAATGATGACGGGCAAGTTCTTCCGCGAAGCTGGTTCGGCGGTGACTTCGATGCCGTCCGAAAATTTGGAGGCGCCTTCTGATTTCTCGCTGCCAAATTCGGCCAACGCTCGTTCGTTTTCACGACGGCGACGGGAGATGAATCGAGTGAGTGTTCCCCAAAAGTGAACCAGCATTCCCAGCCCGGTGATGCTGCACGCGACATAGGGAATCAGCCAACCCGAGTTGCGGACGACTTGGATGCCGGTCAGCTCTTTTCCGCCGGGAAGAGGTGTGTAATTGGATTGATAGAACGTTTCGCCACGATAGCGAAGCGGGTTGTTCATCCAGACTCGTTCCTTGCGGTCTTCGCCGGTTTCACTGTCAACGATGCGGATGAAGGACGAGTAATCACGTGGCGTTTCGGTGCCGCTGTAGTTGACCCGCCGAACGTCTTCGAGCTGAACCCAGTACGGTTTGACTTCGCGGTGCAAACGCAATCCGATTTCGTATTCTTTGTCGCCCACGGTGATGGAATCAAACGTGTCTTTGGACGTTCCATCGGGGACCAGCATCTCACGGTCGTTGATCGACTGGCTGACCAAGAAGACACCAAGAGATTCGTCGGATTCGGGATCGATGAGTTCGACATAAGCGGCGGGGAGATTCATCGCCATGTCCGCACCGCCCGATTTGGGGCGTTCAGCAGCGGAGACTTCCAGACCGATTCCTTTGGTGGCGGGAGAGTCGTCCTGGTGTTCTTGGATGCCTGCATTTTCAAAGTATTCCAAGACTTTGATTTTGACAGGCAGTGATTCGTTCTCGATCGTGGACTCACTCGACGCGGCGCTGGCCAACCGCTGAGCCGGAACCGCGACGACGTTTTGAATGTCATCTTCGGTGTGAATGAACTGCAGTTCGATTTCGTCCAGGTTCACAAACGTGTTGGTGGATTGTCCTTCAACGAGACTGAGGCGTTGTTCCATTTGGCGGTCGCCAAACGCGAATTGCCCGACCATCAACAATCCAACACCGAGGTGCAGCAGCACATTGCCGCCTTGTTTTCCAAAGGCCAATTGGCATCCGATCAGCATGATCAGACCGGCGCCGACACCCTTGGCGAGTTGCCAGACGATGCGCAGTCCGGGATCGTCGATGCGAGTTCCCGTGAACAAGCAATACAACACCGTCAGCGCCAACGCCCCAGTCGCGAAGTAAGTCAGCCAACGCAGAATGGGGAGTTTAACCGAGGATGCTGCCATGCCCATCGCAATGGCACCGATCGACAAAACCGCCATGACCACTGCCCACAATCGATCGTAAGATAGCCAGCTGGGCGGTGTACCCTGCAGTCCATCGTCGTTGTGCCCGGTGAAGACAATCAGTCCGGCGACCAAGATGCCTGCGATCAAAAACGCCAGTCCGGCGGCCAAGCGGCCTCCGCTGGCCTGCAATCGGAACCGAGTGATCTTGGCCGCGATCAAGTTGATCATCAGCAACAGTCCAATCAACGCTCCGCCAGGAATACGCATAACACCTGGAATCGGCTGAGCGTGACGAAAGAACGCTTGCGGGAAGAAATCGTCGAAGTGCAGCTGCGCGAACCAGGTGAGGAAGTACCGTTGTTTGACCTCCTGCATGTTCAATTCGTCTTGAGCCAATGTGCCCACCAGCACGAGCACAATTGACATCGCGAACAATGCAACGGTGAACTTCAGCGACCCGGCCAGTGCGAGTAACCGCGAAGGGGCTAGCCAATCCGCGATGGATGAAACGCGATCGTCAGTGGCGTGGGTATCGTTGGTGACGGATGCCATCGAATGACTCTTGGAAGGTGGGTTCGCCAAATGAGCGGCGGTGAGGGCAGGGCGTGTGCTTTGAAAGTCAGTACTTCAAGGACTTCAAAAAACTTCGCATCGCTTCGTCTTGGTCCGCGATCACGTCGGCCGGACCAACCATTTTAATGAACAGGCTGAAATCATTTTCGAGCGGCACGATCGTCGCATCAATCGAGGAGGCTTTGTCGTCGCTCTTGTCTTTCGGTTGAAGAATAAACCGTTGGGCTTCGCGTCCGGCAACGGTCAGTTTTTCGGCGGATTCGAGAGCTTCGTCGACATCGGCGTCGTCGGGTTGGCCGCCCTCGACTTGTCCCATCCAACGAGCCACGTTGCCTCGCAAATCGCCACCGGCGGTGATGACTGTGATCTCGGCGGAGGATTCTTCGGGGCCTGCATTGAACGCCGCCATCCGCATCATGCTCATTCGTCCGTCACGCCATCCTTCAGGACGATCGAAGTCGAGGGCGGGGTCCGACTTGGGGGCGTCGTCGCTGTCGGATGCCTTTGGGAAGGCCCTCTCTTTTGGCGCTGGCATCGATTTGCCACTGGCCTTGGCTTGTTCAATCGCCTCCTGTGCATCGCGTGGCAAGCCGGCGTGAGGGTCAGACGCCGCAGGGGCGGTACTACTCGTCTTGGGACCGCCAGCCATCGAGGCAAATGGTGCTCCGCCTGCCATCATTGGTGGCCCTGAATCGGTGGGACGACCCGTGACATCCACCCAAATCGCGGGAGCGTCGGCGAACTCGTCCGATCCCGACCAAGTCATGGTCTCGGCGGAGGCCCATTCTTCTTTGCTGTCAGAAAGTCCGACCTGTTTACGCCATCGGTTGACGTTCATGACGACGAATTCGGACCAGTCGTCCATTCGGGAAAGTTGTGAAACGCTGAGGTCGAGTTGCTGAACAGGCGTGTTGATGTCGTAGGAGGCGAACCGCATCGTTCGGTCCGCACCTTTTCGCCAGTCCGAAGGAACTGAATCCAAATTGGGTTTGCCGTCTTCGAATTCGATGTTTTCAACAAACTCATGGAAGGTGTCATCGATCGAATCGACCGCTGATTTGCGACCCATGATTTTGAAGAACCAAGCTTGGTCCTTTTGCGGCAAAATCGCAGCGATCGTGCGAGTGTCTTCGGCGGCCAAAACCGCGGGCATCTTCGTTGGAACCTGGTACGTGATGATCGGTGCTTCTTGCGAGCAACCGGCCAAGACGCTCAGCAATCCGATGCACCAGAGGCTGGCGAGGATCGGGACGCATGACGTCCAGCGGGAATCAGGCATGCGACAAATAGGGGACGGCATAGGTGGGATGACGAAGAGAGTGGGGGAGGCGGGGAGCAGCCGTGATTGGACGCCGTGAAACTGCCAGAAGTGGGGCGTTTCAACAGGAATGCATTTTGAAATCCGGCATCCATCATGGTGACCGATTTTCCCGCAAATCCAAGATCAGATTAGCTGCTATCACTATTCAAACGCTGCTGCAGCCCGATTTGTTCTCACCGCGAAGTCGATGGACCGCTTGGGGGAACCGATTTCGACCGGCAGAAGCGACAAAGCGTCGCGGGGGTGGGATTGGACGCCGTTTTGGGGCGGTTTCGATTGGGGAGCCGGAATTCAGTGAAATTCCGCTACGAGAGCAAGCGGCAAGTTGGCGGATATCGCCGGATCCGCCATCAATTCAAGGTGTTTTCATCCAGCCACGACGCGGACGACAACGCCTTTGAAAGCAGGTGTCTTGCTCTGCGGGTCGGCATAACGGGCGACCAAAACGTTTGACTCGGGGTAATACATCAAAGCATTGCCCGGACGGATTTTCTCATAACCACGAGCCAGAATTCCGGGCATCGATCCGATTTCGTTTTCCACCGTCACGCGTTGGTCGTGAGTCAGCCCGAGTCGTTGCAGGTCGTCGGGGTTCATTAGGATGATGTCCCGGCGATCTTGGTTGCGGTACAGATCCTCTTCTTCATAAACGACCGTGTTGAACTGGCCCTCACTGCGAACCGTCATCAATCGCAGTTCGTTCTCGCCGGTGCCTTTCAGATCCGGAATCGAGTGGCAATGCAAAACCGCTCGGCCATCTTTGGTGCCAAATTGAGGTTCGTAGAAAGTACGCCCATCGATCTGGAACTCTTCTTTGGTCTTGTCGATGGCGGCGATCTTTCCGTAGCCAGGCACAACCCTTCCGATCCAATCTCGGATCGTGGATGTGTGATGCATTTGCTTCCAATCGATGCCCTTCGCATCTGGTAGCAAACGTTCGCCCAGTGTCGCGATGATTTCGACTTCGCTGCGAGGTCCAGGCAATCGTCGAGGACCACCGTCGCTCAGACGCACAAAGTTGAACATGGATTCTTGCGTGGTCGGTTCGGGTTCTTCATCCCGAGCGAGGACGGGCAAGATGATTGTTTCTTTGGCGAGCCCGTGAGCATGTCCCGTGTTCATCGTGGTGTTCATCATCACGTTGAGGTCGAGATTCGAAAGAGCTTCGCCGGCGAAGGTTGCATCCGGGTTGGACCCAAACAGGTTGCCGCCCAAGCAGAACCCGGCTTTGATCTTTCCTGACGCGGCGTCCTCCATGCAGGCGAGCGTGTCGAGACCTTCGGTTGTGGGAAGTTCCACGCCAAAGTGTTCCTGCAACGCATCGAAGATTTGTTGTTTCAATTTGGGTGTGACGCCGACACTGCCGATGCCCTGCACATTGCTGTGCCCGCGAATTGGCATCAGCCCGCTGCCCGGGCGTCCGACCATCCCGCGGCACATGGCGAGGTTGGCGATTGCTTGAACGTTTTCAACACCGTGTGCATGATGGGTGATCCCCATCGTCCAGGAGAACACCGCTCGTTCGCTCTTGGCGTACAGAGCCGCGATGGATTCCATTTCAGAGCGGTCGATGCCGGATTTGCGTTCGAGTTCTTCCCACTCAAACGCGTCCAACGCGGCGAGGTAGTCTTCGTGACCATTGCAATGAGTTTGCAGAAATGGCAGGTCGATTTGGTTGGTCTCATGCAGCGATTTCGCAATGCCCCACAACAACGCCAAGTCGCCACCAATGTGCGGCTTGATGTAGTGCGTCGCGACCTTGGTGCCTTTGAGCAACGAGATCGGATCGCTTGGAATTCGGAACGTCACCAATCCCGTCTCTTCGACCGGGTTGATAACAATGACCTTTCCACCACGGCGGCGGACATGCATCAAACTGGTCATCAATCTCGGGTGATTGCTGGCGGGGTTGCCGCCGATCAGAAAGACGCAGTCAGACTTTTCGAGGTCCTCGAGCTGAATGGTTGCCGTGCCACTGCCAACACTGCTTTGCAACCCGACGCCACTGGCTTGGTGGCAATAGAAGCTGCAGTTGTTGACGTTGTTGGTGCCGTACACGCGAGCGAGCAGTTGCAGCAAGAAACCGGCTTCATTGCTGCTGCGACCGCTGAAGTACCAAAACGTTTCTTCAGGCGACAGCGATGCTAGTTTGCCAGCGATGGTGTCGAAGGCTTCTTCCCAGGTGATCGTTTCGTAGTGTGAGTCACCTTGCCGGTAGCGAACCGGGTGAATGAGGCGGCCCAGGTGTTCCAATTCGCGGGGTGTCATCGCCGCGAGTTGTTCGATCGAAGTCTTTTTCCAAAATGGCGGTTCGATCCCGGGCTGCATGTCCGCGACCATTGCCTGCAAGCTTTTCTTGCAGACCTCGGGGAACGAGCCCGTTTCATTGACCATGCCGCCTTTTTGACCACCCATGCCGACCGCACAGGTCTTGCAAGAGTTTCGAGTCCGCATGGCTTTGTAGAGCTTCCAAACACTGCCGGTCTCACGCCCTTTTTTGAACGTGTACCAAATTGCTCGAAAGCCACCGCCACTGCCAACTTTCATCAAATCATCTTTCAAGACCGAGGGTGATGCAAGGAATCACGCCGAGTCCGGTGAATACCATTCATCCAACAAGGATTGCAGTGTTTCGACCTTCTCGGGCTGTTGATCCGCCAGGTTCTGATTCTCGTGCGGATCGTTCACGATATTGTAGAGCTCGGGTGACTCATCTGACATGCGTTTTGATGGATCAATCAGCTTGTAATCGCCTTGGATGACCCAGCGGTACTGCAAACTGGGAGACGGATCGTTCATGGACTGAATGTCGTGTTCAAAGATCTCTCCATAGATTGCGTCCCGCAGTTCCAGCTCATCGGAATCCAAGACGTCAATTCCTGGCAAACCTTCGGGGACTTCGAACCCAAGCAGTTTTTGAGTGGTCGGAACAACATCGATGGTGGATGCCAAATTCGTTGTATCCATCCGCGGTTCGATCACGCCAGGCAAACGGTACATGATTGGCGTGCGGGTGCCGCCTTCGTTGGGGCTGCGTTTGCTGCGGGGTGCATATCGACTCGCGTTGGTTTGGTTGATCCAACCGTTGTCGGTGACGTAAACGACGAGCGTGTTTTCGGCGAGCGAATGTTTATCGAGTAGACCTAGTAGCTCGCCACAGGTTTCGTCGAACCATTCGCACATCGCCCAGTACTTGGCCATCGGCAACGAGTCCGTTTTGTCTAGGTATTTTGCTAGCAAACGTTCTGGCGGATTGTGTGGCGTGTGGGGCAAGAACGGTGCGTACCACAAATAGAAAGGTTGTTTCTTGGATTGCGTGTCAGCCAGGAAGTCGTCGATGACTTTCAATCCCTCTCGGCCGATCTTCAAGCCGTCATCGCCATGGCGACCGTCGCGGGTGAAGTCACCATGGGTCATCGCGTCGGTGAAGCCAGCACGCGACGGTTTGCCTTCCCACCATTTTCCGGTTTGCAAACTGCGGTAGCCATGGGGAGCGAGTAGCTCGGGATGGCAATCCAGTTTGTCCACGTGCTGCAGGTAGTCCATCCGGTTTTGGACGTACGCGGGTTGGTTGTGTGCTGGCCGGCGATCGCCATTTTGCATGCCCGGCCATGGAGGATCATTTCCGACAATTCCATGTTGATGGGGGTAGAGTCCACTGATGATCGTGGCAAGCGACGGACGGCAAAGGCTGACCGGCGAATAGCCTCGAGTGAAAGTCAGACTCTCTTTTGCCAGCCGATCCAAGTTGGGCGTCTGGATGTGAGGGTGGCCCATGAAGGAGTAATCCGTCCACGCTTGGTCATCGCTGAGAATGACAACAACGTTGAGCGGATCATCTTGGGCGAATGCTTGTTCGCAAAACAACAGGGTGAAACAGATTACTGGCAACGCCAGCAGCAAGCGGTGGGGAGCGTTCATGATTGGTGGGGGTGGGACATGATGGAGGCGGGAGTCACTTTTCCGAGAAGTATTCTTTCGGGAAAGCGGCTTGTGGAGCTTGGTTTTTATCGCGAAGGGGAAAACGTGGGCCATGATCTTCCAACAAAGGCATCTCCATGCCGGCGCTGTTTTTCAGTAGCTGCCACAGTCGCTGGTTCAACGATTCGACGCGATCAGCATACCTGGAATCATCAATCAGGTTTTGCATTTCGCCCGGGTCTGATTCGAGGTCATAAAGTTCATCTCGATCCCACAATCCATGGCATCGGATGTATTTGAATCGACCGCCGATGACGGCATGCAACGTCGGCGTGTGGGGGTAGTTTCGTTCCCAGTAATACTCGTAAAGCAGCGTGCGATCGTTCAGGGACGAGGCGTCCGACGAACAGAGAGCTTGCCAAACGCTTTGTCCATTGATGTTCTTCGGCGCTGATGCATTGGCGGCTTCGAGCAGTGTGGGAGCGATGTCGATGTTGCCTACTAAGCCGTCAAATGGAACGCCCGCAGGAATCTTGCCTGGTGCGACGACCAGCAAAGGTACCTTGGCACTGGCTTCGTAAGCGGTGCGTTTGTCGATCAGACCGTGATCGCCAAATTGAAAACCATTGTCGCCCATGTAGACGACGATCGTGTTCTGATCGAGTTCTTGCTGCTTCAGAAATTCGCGAAGCTGACCAACCGAATCGTCCACTGCCAACAAGGATTCGCAGTAGCGACGGTAGTAAACTTCTGGACTGAAACCAGGCAGGTTGTAACCAAAATCAACCCCGTGACGACTGTTGCGTTGGTTGCGCACCCACATCGGTTTGTTGCCGGCATCCATCGCTTCGACGGTCGGGATCTCGATCGGCAACGCTTCGTTGTCATATCGGCCGCGATGCCGATCGGCGGGAACGAAATCTGCATGCACCGCTTTGTGGCTGACGTATAAAAAGAACGGTTTGTTAGGATCACGGCCCTTCAGCCAGTCCAGCGAGTATTCGGTCAGTTCATCCGTGATGTAGCCGCGTTGTGGAACTCGTTTTCCATTGACGTTGAAGCCGTCGTAGGTGGTTTGTGGGACTTCGCGAGTCGTGCCATGACCGTCGGGCCAATAAGTTCCTTGACCGCGGAACGAGACCCAGTGGTCAAAGCCACGTTGCGGGTCGTCGATGTCGCCACCCATGTGCCACTTGCCAATGAAGGCGGTTTGGTAGCCGGCGTCCTGCAATGACTCGGGGAAGAAAACCAGGTTTGGGTCGACGGCATGGTAGTTGTCGACCACGCGATGATTGTGTGCGTACTGCCCGGTCAAAATGGATGCACGACTGGGTGAGCAAAGCGACGTCGTCACGTAGGCTCGGCGGAGCATCGCGCCGTCGCGAGCCATTGTGTCGATGTGAGGCGTTTCTAAAAACGGATGCCCCGCAACGCCTAGACAATCAAATCGATGGTCATCACAGAGGATGAACAGGATGTTGGGCGGGGAATCGTTTGCTGCTGCTGCATCGGTTGGGATGCCCCAAGCAGCGACCAGTAGCGAAAAGAGCCCAACCACGAAACGAATTCGCGATTGGGCTTCGTTGACATCAATTTGCATTGGGTTCAAGAGTCGATTTCGACGCGTTCACCGTGCTCATCACGGCAATCCACTTCCAGGTGTTCCGGGAACAATCCTTCGCTGCCGAGAATTTGAACGGTCATGTTACCGCATTCTTCCATCTCGCTGACTGTTCGGCGTTTCTTGTTGTTCAAGAAAGCGGAAACCTCATCGTTGACACGAACGGTGACTCGAACGATGTGTTTGTTCTTCACCGCCAATGCCAGCATGCGGACGACTTCGATCGACATGCTTTCGGGAGTCTTGACCAGTCCGCGGCCTTCGCAACATGGGCAGTCTTTGTAGATGCTTCGTTTCAGGCTGGGGCGAATTCGTTGGCGAGTCATTTCGATCAAGCCAAACGGGCTGGTTCGAAGAATCTTCGTTCGGGCGCGGTCATTGGCCATCGCATCACGGAGGACTCGCTCAACCTTGCGCCGATAGCTCTCTTTTCGCATGTCGATGAAGTCATTGACGATCACGCCGCCCAGGTCACGCAGGCGAAGCTGACGTGCAATTTCTTTGGCCGCGGCAATGTTCAGTCGGAATGCGTTTTCTTCCGCCGACGCGTTGCCACGGAAGTTGCCGCTGTTGACGTCGATCGCCACCAAGGCTTCCGTCGGATCGATCACAATGGATCCACCGTCGGGCAGAGCAACCTGGCGTTGGTTGATCTTCACGATCTCCTCTTCCAAGTTGTATTTGTGGAACAGTGGTCCGGGCCCGTCGTAGTACTTCAAACGATCAACGACGCGAGGCATGACCATCTTTAAAAAGTCACGAGCCTTTTCGTAGGACTCTTTTTGATCGATCAAGATGTGGTCGATGTCATCGCTGTAGATATCGCGAATGGTGCGAATGATGAGATCGCTTTCTTCATAGATCTCGCCGGGTTCGGTGGTGTTTTCAACGCGGCGAACGATCGCTTTCCATAGTCGCAACAAGTAATCCATGTCGCGTTGCAGTTCGTCTTCGCTGCGACCGGCACCTGCCGTGCGGACGATGAAACCGAGGCCCTTTGGTGGGCTCAGCGATAGCAAACATTTTTTCAGACGCTTGCGATCGTCTTCGTCCTCGATCTTTCGGCTGACGCCAACACGCGACAGTGCGGGCATGAGCACCAGGTAACGACCCGGGATCGAGATGTAAGTGCTGAGTGTGGGCCCTTTGTTACCGATGCCTTCCTTGATGACTTGCACCAAGACTTCGTCGCCGCGTTTGAAGATCTCTTGGATAGGTGGTTTGTTGCGAGGGCGTCCGCCTTTGAACACGCGTGTGCTGCCACGACCGGATTCGCGATTTCGTTGAGCTGCCGCCTCGGCCATCTCGTCCGATTCCCGCATGATTTCTTCGGGATCGTAACCGCCTTGGCGGAAGTACTGCGGTTCAATGTCGCTGATGTGCAAAAATCCATTTCGGCCTACACCAAAGTCGACAAACGCCGCTTGGATGCTGGGTTCGAGATTGACGATCTTGCCGCGATAAATGTTGCCTGAATAATTCTCAACGCTCTTCCGTTCGACGTATAGCTCTTCAAGTCGATTGTTCTCGACCACAGCGATACGGCTTTCTTCGGGCTGAAGCACGTTGATCAGCATTTCACGTTTCATCTAAGTCACCTTTTCTTCGGTGTGAAATCGGCTTGATGTGATTGCCAACAAGGACATTCAAATGGACGCCGACGTTACGAAAGTATGTGGGTGCTCCTGAATCAGGAGCGTTCAATTCGGGTTCGGCCCTTTGAGTTCAACGCCGGTGCGAACAATCGTCGCGCCGCGTTCGGGCCAGTCGCTCAGGTCCAGCAGATCGAGGAGATCCTGCATTTTCAGCGACGCTCCATCGGCTAGGACCATACGAGCAAAAAGTTGGTTGTCTTGGAGTTCAATCGTGGGCAAATGTTCTTTCACGATTGCGGTGACCGTCTTGCCTTTCCGCTCGACGGAGACCGATTCTTTTTGTTTCAACGCTTCGATGTTTTGGTTGACTTGTTCGCGTTTGGATTCGTCCCAGTCGTCAGGCAGCGAAACGGTGTATTGGGTCGCCGCGATGCGAGCCTTCTTCACGCCGTCGGGAATCTTTTCAACCGAATGAATCGTGAGGCCGGGTTGCTCATCGCCACGGAGACGCTGCAACAGTTCGTCGGCTTCTATGTCTTCGCACAAGTCGATTTCAGCCACTTCATCGAGACTTTCAATCCCGAGTGGCAATGCCGATGGGAATGCAATTCGTGGTGTCGGGTGAAAGCCTTCGGTCATCGACAAGGGCAGGGCGACTCGTCGTGCAACGCGTTCGAACAACAAAGCCAAGTCGCGGTGGCTGATCCAACGCAGCAACCCTGTTTTCGCGAAACGAACGCGATAGCGGACCCGCAGTTGATCGGCGGGGTGCAAATTGGGTGATTGCCGAGAAGGCCGGGTTCTCATTGCATCACCAATTCAGGAGCCAAGTCGGACAGGCGATCCAGCAGATACAGGTCGACGTCGCGAGCGGCTTCCAGTTTCATCACGCGTTCGGCAATCGCTTTGCATTGATCGATCGAAACATTGCGTATGACTTTTTTCACTCGAGGCAGCGCCGACGGCGGCACACTGAGATTGCGAACACCCATGCCGAGCAACAACAGAGCGCGGCCAGGGTTGCTGCTCATCTCGCCACAAACGCTCACGGGCGTTTGGCTTTTTGCCGCCACATCGATGCTGTGTTGAATCAATCGAAGTACTGCGGGGTCGCTCGATTGATAGAGGTCCGCGACGTATTCGTTGCTTCGATCGACGGCCAATGTGTACTGAGCTAAATCGTTGGTGCCGATGCTGAAGAAATCGACTTCGCTGGCGAAGTGTTCCAACATCATCACCGCAGCCGGGACTTCGACCATCATTCCGACGGGCAAGTCGCTGCGGTACGGCAGGCCTGATTCCTGCAAGTCTTCGGCGACGACGTTCAGCAGCATGCGGGCCTGTCGAAGCTCGTTGATCGTGGTGATCAGCGGGAACATCACGCGAACGTCGCCATGCACCGCAGCTCGTAGAACAGCACGTAGCTGTGGCCGGAACACGTCGAGATTGCGAAGGGACAAGCGGATGCTTCGCAATCCTAGAAACGGATTGTTTTCGCGATGAGCCATGTTGCCACGGCCCATTTTGTCGGCACCCAAGTCGAGCGTCCGGATGACAACCGGGCGGCCGTCCATCTTTTGAACGACTTCGGAGTACGCCTGGTAATGGTCTTCTTCAGATGGTTCGTCATCGGAAGACAAGTACAAGAATTCAGTTCGATAAAGACCGATTCCGTCCGCACCGCGATCGATGCAGGCCACGGTCTCGTGTGGAAATTCAATATTCGCGTTGAGTTGAATGCGAACGCCGTCAGTCGTTTCGGCCGGTAGTTGGCTGAGTTCCGCCAACCGCACCGCCAAGGAACGCCGGTACTCCGCTCTTTCGCGGTAGTTTTCCAGAACATCGTCATCTGGATCGACAATCAGCTTCCCGCGGTCGCCATCGACGATCACACAGTTGGAGCCAGCGATTTGATGCAGGAAGTCACCGATGCCAACCACGGCTGGGATTTCAAGGCCTTTTGCAACGATCGCGGTGTGGCCGCCGGGACCACCGGTTTCGGTGCAGAATCCTTTGACGAATCGGCGGTCGAGGTTGGCCGTTTCGCTGGGCGTTAGCATGTGCGAAAGCACGATGACAGGTTCGCTGAGATCAGACAGGGGTTGGCGAGTGACAGCGCCGAGTTGCATCAGCAGTTGTCGCTCGATGTCCAGCACGTCCTGAGCTCGATCGGCCAGCAACGGGTTGTCGAGTCGGCGAAGAGCCGATGCGTAATTGTGCAGCACTCCGCTGACGGCAAACGCGGCTGATTGGCGGTCTTCGCCGATCCTGCGTTGCAATTCCGAGTGCAATCGCGGGTCATGCAGCATCTGCAATTGGGCTGCGAAGATGTCACCGGTAGAACGACCGGCGGTAGCAGTGGTTTCCAGCCGGCTGTGTTCCAGATGGGCGCTGACCAAGTCGACCGCTGTGTGCAGACGCGCGAACTCATCCTCGACGTCAGACGCCGGGACGATGCAACGCGGGATGCGGTATCCATCAGCGTCCAACACGAGGGCTGGGCCGATGGCGACACCCGGTGACACGGGAATGCCTTGCAATTCAAGCATCATGCTTCGATGCCGAATGACTCGATCCGATTGGTTTCTTCTTGTGCGTTCAGAGGTCAGGAATGTGCTAGGCACAAACCAAGTTTTCCAACCAACTGATTCTTCGTTCGCCGAGAGGCGGTTTCTTCACCACCCGCATGAATCGTCAGGCCGTGTGAATCACCGGGGCGTGGAAGTCGCTTGGTAGCGATCGATTCCACAACGCCAAATTCAAGCAGCCCGCCGTTGCAAAACGACTGGATGAGGCGACGCCAAAAACGATCAACGATGTCGCCAGGTTCGGGCGAGTGTCGGGTGATTTCGGCGAGTGGCTTCGTGACGAAGCTTCGTTGTTGGTTGTGGGAAAGGCTGTCTAAACGCGAACCGGCACCACCGGGCAATGGGAAACAAGGATCGGGAAAAACGACATTTGGATCTCTCTACGAGGGTGATTGGTCGGGAGAATCGCTGGTGCCGCCGGCCGAACAGGCAGGCGAACCAGAGTTCTCGTCAAGTTCGTGAAAACCGAGGTCAAACAAACGACCGACGGCTTCGAGGGCTTGTTCGGCGTCTTGTCCTTGCGCGGAAACCGTCAGGTCGGTTCCTTCGGTGGCACCGAGCGTCAACAGAGACAGGATGCTACGGCAATCCACCTTTTCAGATCCCTTTTGCAGGAAGATCTGGCATTGGAATTCCGACGCACAGCGAACCAGCAAATCGGCTGGCCGGGCGTGCAAACCTTGGCGATTGACGACACGAACAGAACGCTCGTGTATTGGGGCACTCATGCGATCACCGCGGTGCGGGTGACAGTGGAATCAACATTGCAAACGGCAGTTGGTAGCGCAGGGCCGACAAGCATCGGTGTTGGCTTGGTACTGCCTGGTTGTTTGTTCATGTTGAAGAATTGTTTCAGCAGGAAAGCGTTCAACCGGCGGCAAATTGGTTGTCGTCGGCTTCTTGCAGCAGTTGTTGGATATCGTCGGCAGTCTTGCTCTGTTTGAGGAAGCGGCAGAACGATTCGTCACGCAGTTGGCGAGAAATGTTCTCGAGAGCACGCAAGTGATCGCCGGGGCGTTCGGGCGGGCTGATCAAGAGGAAGAAAAGTTGAACGCGTTCACCGTCGAGCGAATCGAAATCGACTCCTTGCTCGCTGACACCCACGGTGCCAACAAGTTGTTGAACGCTGGGGTGTTTGGTGTGAGGGACGGCGACACCACGGCCGATGCCGGTGCTGCCGAGTTCTTCCCGCTTCATGATCGCAGCGACGATATCGTCACGCTGGTCAGCGGAAATTTCGCCAGCATCAAGAAGCGACTGGACCAGTTCGTCGATCACCGCTTCTTTGGTTGTGGCGGTCAATTCGGCGCGGATTGCGCCGGTTTTTACAAAGTCGGAGAACTTCATGGAACAAATTGTCTGAAATGCGAATGAATGGAAGCGTTTAGTTGAAATGCCGGCACGGATTCGCAACGAGGACGGGCCGAGGGCTCATTCGTCGTTGGTGTCGACGCTTTCGATGTGTTTGTGGGCGGTGGCGCGATGTTCTGTCTTTTTCTCTTTCAGCTTCCGCAACTGTTGTTCAGCTTTGGGGATGGCGGAGTCCAAAGCAGCGATGACGGTGGTCGCTTCGGCGTGCGCGATCAAATCATCAGAATGCTCGACGGAAATGCGAAATTCGACGTGGGGTTTGTCGAGATTTTCGAGGTCGATTGTGACGTCGATCGCATTCACTCGATCATAAAGACGTCGCAGTTTGAGGGCCTTTTCTTCGACCAATGCTTGGTCGCCGGGTTGCAATGCCCCGTGACGGGCGGAAACGTTCACCTGCATGCTCAACCTCTTGCTGTTTACTATTTGAGATTCGTGCGACCGAACCGGAAGGCCAATGTTAGCCGTGTCGGGCCCGTCGTCCACAAATCCAAGCGTAGCCGACTTTGTCGCACGCGAACAGCGATCCTTTTGGGCAATTTTTCACATTGCTTGCCGCTTTAGACGCTAGCCCCGTGACAAAACGCTGGTGAATGGATACGCTTCGCAGTTCGTCCATTGGTTTTTGATTGTTCACCCTCCAACCCCCACAGCTCTGATTTATGGCTCGAAAGGTCATCAGCCGTCAGGAAAAAGCTGCCGAAGCAGAAGCCGCTGAAAAGTTGGCCGCTGAGGCCAAGCGAAAAAAAGCGTCCAGCCGGAAAACCAAGAAGGCGGCCGCCGATGTTCGCTTGCGTCTTTATTGGGGTGTCTTTAGTCAAAACTTGAAACGGGTTGCCGTTTTCGAGTTTGACCAGAAAGACGAGGCGCTCAAACGTTCGGAAGAACTGAGCAAGGGAGGCAAGGCGCCTCACTTCGTTCAGAAGGTCAAAGAAGAGATCAAAGTCGAGTAAGGCAGTGGCGTTTGAACGTGCCTGATTCTTTGTCTTCTGCGGGCGCGTCGTCCTTTCGCAGCTACCGCTTTCCCGCCGAATGGGAGCCTTGCGAGGCTGTTTGGCTGGCTTGGCCGCACAATCGAGACACCTGGCCGGGCCATTTTGAGCCCGTGCCGGCAGCGTTCGCTCAGTTTGTCCGTGCGATCCACGAGTCAACTCCCGTGCGAATTCTGGCGACCGGTTTGGTCGCTGAGGATTGCCGCAAGCATCTGCAGCAAATTGGGTTGGTTGAGAGCGATTCCTTGCGAATCGTTGACGTCCCGACCAATGACTGTTGGATCCGCGATTACGGTCCGACGTTTGTTTTCGGCCCTGATTCAGAAAAAATCGCCGTCGACTGGCGTTTTAATGCCTGGGGTGGAAAGTACGAACCCTTTGATTCGGATGCTGCTGCCGGTGCCGAAATCGCGAAAATTGCCGGTTTGAAGCGTTTGGACGGTGGTTTGACGATGGAAGGCGGGGCGTTGGAAACCGACGGGGCAGGGCGGTTGCTCGTCAATCCCGGGTGTTTGGTCGACCCAGCTCGTAACCCTGGCGTTTCGAAAGAGCAGGTTTCTCAGCGACTGAACCAATGTCTTGGCGTCGAGGAGATTGTATGGGTCGACGGCGGTGCACCCGCGGGCGACGACACCGACGGCCACATTGATCAAATCGCACGGTTTTTGAACCGCGAAAACGTTGTTTGTGCGGTTGCCAGTTCCGAGGTCGACGAGAATTATCCCGGTTTGGAAGCCAATTACCGGAAGTTGCGACTGTGGTCTCGGCAGACGGAACCGGCGGTGACGATCCACCGCTTGCCGACTCCGCCACCCAGGGAAGTGGATGGTGCCGCGGTGCCGCAGAGCTACTGCAATTTTCTGCGGTTGGGGATGGATCGGATGTTGGTGCCAACATTTCGATCGACGGCCAGTGACCAGCATGCCTTGGCGTTGCTTCGCGAATTGTGCCCCGGCGTCGAGGTTGTCGGAGTGGATTGTTTCGATATTGCTTGGGGGTTGGGAGCGTTGCACTGTGCCAGTTGCCACGAGCCGGCTATCGCGAGGTCGCCCGCGGCGGAGTCATCCGGCGGCTAGTTTGGCGAGGTTCGCGGGTGCGCGAATTAGCAGTTCGCGAAATGGTTGAGCAATCCGCGGAATGGGCTGGTTGGCGATCCAGGGCGCTGCGGATGGCTGTTTTCAGTTCGGCGGGGCTTAGATTTCGGTTCGAAACCTTCGAAATCGGGCTGGGGACGTTGATTCACCCTTGGGCGAAAATCGTCCGAACGTTATACCTAGCGGCTTGACAATCCGACGGATCGTCCATTGATGCCGCGCACGCCGCGATGCCTCGCCGCCCCATTGCAAAATTGCTCGAGAAAATTCGGGTACCACAGGGACACTCTTGTAGAGAAAAGGGTGTCAGAGATGGGGAGCGAAGCCCGATCAATCGATGTCGGTCGGCCCACGAACCGGTTTCCTGCACGCAGGCAGAGTCCACGCCGCGATTGAAGCCAGTTCAGATCATTGCACACTTTTTGTCGACGCCTAGCTAACGCATTCCGAGCCATTTTTGATTGGCTCCATCGATTCGCTGGTTGGCGTCGCATTGGAAACCACATGCCAGACAATTGGAATATCCTCGCGAGTTTGTTGGGGACACCCAAGCCGCCGGATCGCCCCGCTGCCAAAGTCGAACCTGAAAAACCTGCTGCTGAACCTGAGCCCTCCGCGGAATCCTGCGAATCCAAAGAAAAGGAATCTGACGCAGCGCCCAAGCCAAAAGAGACGTCGGAAACCGCACCCGCGAAAGCCTCCGCTTTCTCGAGCGATGACGAAGGTGCCGATGACGTGTTGCAGGCACTCGCCGCCGTCAAACCACCGCCGAAGTTGCCTGGTTTTGGCGTTGCCGATGACGATGACTCAGATGACGTCCCATCTGGATTCGGCGTGGCTGAAAACAAAATCTCCAAGCGAGAATCGCAGCTGAAGACTGGTGGAGATGAGTCTCCCGCTTCCAAGCGTGATCGCAAGCACCGTGGCGGTCCCGATTTGGGCGAGCCTCCACGTAAAAAGGGTAACGGTGGCGGTGGCGGATTCGCTAGCGGTTTGCTCGGCAATGATGATTTCGACGACGAGGATGCTTCCGATGTAGAAGCCTTCGATGATGAGTCCGATCTCATCGCATCAGACACGGTGGAAATCACCGGTTGGGATGCCGATTCCGTCGACGAAGGCGATTCAGCTCCCGCCGCAAAGTCCGATCGAGATCGGAACGCGGGTGGCCGAGGACGTGGCGGACGCAGCCGACGTGGCCGTGATGCCGACGATTCACAGGACGAGTCCGGCGAATCGAAGCCAGCGGAATCATCGTCGTCTCGCGGAGGTCGTGGTGGCCGTCGTGGTCAACGACAAAAAATGTCCGATTCGGACGTCGTCGTAGAAGCTCGCTCGGAATCGCCTCGCGGTGACCGCGAAGAATCTGATTCCGATTCATCCGAAACTCGCGGCCGTCGTCGACGTCGCGGTGGACGACGTGGCGAACGTTCGGATTCCGATCGCGGCACTGAAGAACGCCCCAAGGCAGATCGAACGGATTCAGATCGATCTGGTTCAGATCGATCAAAGTCTGGACGTGGTGATCGAAGTCGCTCCGGCGGACGTGAAGAAACTCGTACAAAGGCTTGGGACGATTCCGATCTGGAATCCAGCGACGATTCCTTCGCGGCGGACTTGTTCGTCGACGATGGCTCGGTCGATGAGCCCGTTGCTGATCGAGACTCCAAGCGATCACAAGAAGATTCAGATGATGGCGAACCTCGCGCCGGCCGTCGACGTTCGCGTCGTGGTGGTCGTCGACGCGGTGGGCGCGGACGCGAAGAGCGTGATTCTTCCGAGGTGAAGGCTCGCGGTGGTCGCGGTTCGGAATCCGAAAAAGATGACGACTCGTTTGATGACGAGTTGCCACGATTCGCGTTTGCCGATGATGACGATTCGGTGGATACCGAACGCGAAGAAACCGACGGAGAGAAAGAAACTCGAGCCCGAGGTCGTTCGCGGTCTCGCGGTGGTCGCAATCGTGATCGGGACAATGACCGAGAACGCTCGGGCGGTTCCACACGAGATGGCGGTTCAGAGCGTTCGAGTAGTTCAGAGCGTTCCGGCGGCTCAGCCCGCGATGGCGAGCGATCTTCGTCGCGTGGACGTCGCGGCGAACGCAAGGATTCTCGCAAGAAAGATCCAGATGTTCCGACTTGGGACGAAATCGTGAATCAGATTGTCGACAGCAATTTGAAGGGCCGTAAGACTCAGCCTCCACGCGGAGGTCGCGGTCAATCAGGCGGTGGAAATTCTCGCGGCCGTCGTCGTTGATATTGATTGCGGCGTTGGTCGCCGCATTCGCTGTCCCAACCGTAAAACCATCCAAAACAATCCAAGCAAATCAATCAAGGAATCACCATGTTTAAAAACTTCTGTCCTTCCGCGCTCGGCATCAACGGTCGTCAAAGCGAGCTGATCGAACTGGCACTGACTTATGCCTTCCGTGGCATGGACGTCGACATGCACGACATGCTTCGTCGTTCGCAACGGACTTCGTTTGAAGACGCTTCGAAATATCTGAAGGCGTCGGAAATCAAGATTGGTTCGTTCCAATTGGCAATCGATCTGGACTCGGATGACGACACTTTCACCGCAGCGGTTGCTCAACTGCACCCGCTCGGCGAAATCGCTCAGCAATTGGGTGCCGAGCGTGCGTTGATTCGTGTTCCTGCTGCAACGAATCGCTTGCCATTCAACGAGTTCTTCGATGTCCAACGCAACCGTTTGGGACAAATCGCAGACGTGTTGGGGCAACGCGACATCAAACTTGGGATTGGTTTCCGTGCCGGTGCTGAGCTTTTGGAAGGCAAGGAATTCACCTTCGTCAACAACGTCGAAACCTTCCGTGCGTTGGTCGATGCGGTGCCGAACGACAACGTCGGCTATGTCATCGATACCTGGGATTGGGTTGTCGGCGACGGTGCAATGGATCAGCTCAGCGAAATCTCGGGCGAAAAGATTGTTGCTCTTCGCCTTGGCTCTGTTCCTGAAGAGGCTGACTTGGCAACTGTGAAGTCGACCGATCGTCTGCTTCCTGAAATGAATGGCATGACGTTGGATCACGTGAAGGTCGTCAGCCACCTGAACGAAACCAATTTCAGCGGCCCGATGAGCCCAACGGCATCGACGTCTCAGTACAAGGGACAGACTCGAGAATTCTTGGTGCAGAAGTCCCAGGAAGCGATCGATGGAATCTGCAAGGAAGCCGGCATGACCGTGGCTCCATTGCCCATGGATTTGATCGAAGACATTCCTTACGAACCGACCCCTATGTAATCTGACTGGAGATATTCCATCATGAGTCAATCTGAATCCGACTTACTGGACCAGCTCGGAGGAATGGATGGCGTCCGTCGTGTTGTCGACGAGATGTACGTTCGGGTTCTTGCGGATCCAGAGTTGACTCACTTCTTTGATGGAGTCCCGATCGAAAAGCTGGCTCGGATGCAAACCGAGTTCATCGCTTCGATCACTTCCGGAGATATCCAGTACACCGGTGCGGACCTGACGAAGGTTCATGCCGGACGTGGAATCACCGGAGTTCATTTCTCCAAATTCTGTGGCCATTTGACCGATGCGTTGGAAGCAAACAACGTCTCGTCACATGCCATCGATCAAGTGCTCGGCAAACTGGCGATGTACAGTGACAAAGTCACTGGTTCGTCCAACGTCGACGGCTAATTTGCCGTCGCCAAGCTTGATGCATTCATCTTTTGCGATTGGTTGATCCTGCCCGTGTCGGTTCCTGCCGGACGGGCTCCGATCCCTGGTGTGAACACTCGACTGGGATCGTTCCTGTTACGCACATTCTTTGGTTTTGACTTTCATGACTGCCACCCGTCGTCGTCCCGTTGTTTTGATCGTTCGTGATGGTTGGGGCCAAAACCCTGATCCAAAATGGAACGAGTCCAATGCTGTTCACCTGGCCAACACGCCCGTGGATGACAAGCTGACTCAGGAGTATCCCAGTGTGCTGATTCATACGTCTGGCGAAGACGTTGGATTGCCAGCCGGTGTGATGGGGAACAGCGAAGTCGGGCACCAAAACATTGGTGCTGGACGGATCGTTGACCAAGAGGTCATGCGAATCACTCGAGCGATTCGGGACGATTCATTCTTTAGCAATCCAGTCGTCACCGGCGCGATCGATCACGTCAAAAAGAGTGGCGGGCGGTTGCATTTGTTGGGGTTGATGTCCGACGGCCGAGTGCACAGTGATTTGCAGCATGGGATCGCGGTGATCGATCTGGCGAAACGAAACGGTTTGACTGGCGATCAATTAGCGATTCATGCGATCACCGATGGCCGTGACACTTCGCCTCGTGGCGGACTGAAGTTTGTTTCACAATTGACGGACCACTGCGAAGCTTCCGGCGTCGGCGTGGTCGCGTCCGTCATCGGACGCTTTTACGCGATGGACCGAGACCTTCGCTGGGAACGAGTCGAGGCGGCTTACAACTTGATGACTCAGGGCACGGGGCAAACCTTCCCGAGTGCCAGTGCTGCAATCGAAAGCTACTACGCCAATCCGACTGAAAGCAGTCGCGATGGAGACGAGTTCATCACGGCATCGTCCATCGTTCCTGAAGGTGGATCACCCATCACTGTTCAGCCCGGCGATGCAGTGTTGTTCATGAATTACCGAGGCGACCGGACTCGCGAAATTACCAAGGCGTTCACATTCGATGATGCGGCTTGGAAGGACATCCCTGGCGGTGGGTTTGATCGCGGTAAGAAGATCGACAATCTGTATTTCGCAACGATGACGGGATACGAGACTGGTTTGCCGGTCAAAGTGATCTTTGAGAAACCTGCCAAGATGCCAAACATTCTTGGCGAGTACGTCGCTTCCAAGGGGCTGCACCAATTCCGTTGTGCGGAAACTGAAAAGTACCCACACGTGACGTTCTTCTTCAACGACTATCGCGACAATCCATTCGAGGAAGAAGAATGGGGAATGGCACCATCGCCGCGTGACGTTTCCACTTACGATCAAAAGCCTGAAATGTCGGCGGAGGACATCACGGAAAAGGTGCTCAAGCAAATCAAGTCGGGCAAGTGTGACATGATCATCGTCAACTATGCCAACGGTGACATGGTTGGGCACACAGGGGTTTTGGAAGCTGCGATCAAAGCGGTTGAAAAAGTGGATGCTTGTGTTGGCCGAGTCGTGGACGCGACGTTGGCGGCAGGCGGATCACTGGTTGTGACTGCTGATCACGGCAACTGCGAACAAATGATCGATCCCGAAACCGGCGGACCTCATACGGCGCACACGACTTATCAGGTTCCGTTGATTGTGGTGGATCCGGAGTTCGTTGGTAAACCGCTTCGCGAAGGCGGGCGTTTGGCTGACATCGCACCGACCGTTTTGGCTTTGATGGGTTTGGAAGTTCCACCTGAAATGACTGGCCGTCCTCTGATGGAAACACAGACCGCCTGATGTCGGCTGCCCCGCGGGAAGGTTGGACCGTCGGGAATCGAACCGTCGCGATCATTGCTGCCATGCTGTTGCTGGCGGGTTTGGTGGCGACGTTCTCGCGCATTGTCGTGGACTATCAAACGCCTGGTCCGTTTGATCCCGAGAATCAGGGTTTGTGTGATTTTCACAACGGAATCTACTTTCCCACGCGAGCGGTGTTGGCGGGGGAAAGTCCGTACAGCGATGCTTATGCGGCGAAGTATCCAGTCGCGAGACAGATTCCATTCTTCTCGCCGGTGATTCTGTTGATGCACGCGCCGCTGGCGTTGTTGCCATTGCATGTTGGCGAAGTGTTGAACGTGATCCTGCAGTTGTTTCTGCTGGCTGCGATCGCTGTGTTGGTGGCTCGTGAAGCTGGGTATCCAAAACGATACGACGCGGTTCTTTGCATTGCCATGGCGATGGTCTACAGCCGGGGTGGGCACATCACATTGTTCAACGGCTACTTCACCTTTCAGTTGGTGTTGGCAACGTTTTTATCCGTCGTTTGGGCGGATCGCCGACCGGTTCGAGCGGCGTTTGCGTTGTTGGTGGTCTCGGCAAAGCCAACCTATATTCTGCCGCTTGGGTTCCTGATGTTGGCTCGCGGGAATTGGCGAGCGTTGATCATCGGTGCCGTGCTCAGCATTGCCGGCGCCGCGTTGCTGCTGGCTTGGATCGCACACCACGAAGGTGACGGCGACATCGTTGCAGGAGTTTCGATCCTGCAGCAGCAAATCGTCGACACGCAGGAAGTTCACCGTTCGATGGACGATGAGTCGCCCGTGTATTCATGGACGCGACTTGATCTCTTCGCCATCATCGCGAAATGGCGGGGAGAAGACCCAGGAGATCTGCCACACATTTTGGCGATGGCGGCGCTGTTGGTTGTCCCGATGTGGGTTCTGTTTGTGCGAGCCCGGCGTGGCGAGGACGACGGGATTGCTGGCGTGACCGGTGGCGTTTTGCTGACCGCGTTGTTGGTCAGTTTGTATCATCAGTCGTACGATTCGCTGCTCATGATTGCTCCGGTTGCCGGGGCTTGGATGGCGAGACTGGATGGCTGGTCAAATGTTTCGCCCAAACTGCGGTGGTTGTTGTGTGCGTTGATGGCGTTTCCAGCATTGAACTACTTATCGACGCGAACGTTCTTGTTGCGGTTTGATTTGCCGGAGGTTGTGGTGAGAGTTTTCACCAGCCTCAATGGGATCTGCTTGGCGATCTCGTTGGTGATCCTGTGCTGGATCGCGTTTCGAAAGCGAGCCGATCAGGAAAACCAGGTCAGCGGAAACGCCCAGTGAGCTAGATTGGGATGGAACTTTGGGGGAATGCATCCGTCCAAAGTTTGTTCATGGAACATCCCCCCATTGCTTAGGTTCGCTCAAATGCTCGATCGATTCTTCTCATGCGTCCGCTCGCGTTTTGCTCCGCTTGTACTTGCCGCCATTCCGGTGGCAATGTTTTCCGCGATTGAAGCTCAAGAAGTGGTTGCGCAGCAGCCGGTTTCGGCTGTCCCAGCTGGTCCGATCAAGGATGTTTCTTTTCAGGCTTTGTGGTTGATCGAATCCGACGATGCGAACCGGATTGAATATGCGGGGCCCGCGCGCGAGGCCTTGTCAACAGTCGGATTTGGCCGATTGGTTCCCGCGGGCAGTGCCATGGCATCTGTCACGGTCGGAATGGACGCTCGTGTGGATGGAGGCTCGCGATACGGTCAATTGCAGTGCCAGGTTCGGTTTCTGAACACGACGGAGTCGGGTGAAGTTCAGGCTCAGGTTGAGTTCCGAACAAAGCCAGAATTGGGAATGACCATCGCGACCACCGTCAGGGCACCCGTTGGAAAGTGGTTCCTGGTCGGGGCCGCTGACTCACGAACTGGATTGCCCACTCACGCGGATGATGGCAAGCGAGCGGTGATGATCATGAAAGTGACCAAGGATGTGATCACCCTGGAGTAGCCTGTTTTTCAACCTGAACCAAGCGACGTTCAAAAGCTCGGAACGGGCTCATTTGGCGTCGTTTCGACTTCTTCTGTTTCTAGGTTCAGAGTTGTGTCTTCGCTTGCTTTGGGGGCGTTGGTTGTCGGGTCCAGTTCAGATTCTGGCTGATCTGCACTTTCGTTTGGATTCTTTGGTGCATCGGATGGTTCCGCCGAATCCGTGTCGACGGGGATCAATTTCATCGCAGCCTCGAACTGTTCGAGTGTGGTCTTTGCATCTGTGATCGCGGCTTCGGCGCGTTGGCGTTCAAGTTGTGCAGACTTGGAGTTGGCTGAAGGATTTGTTTTTTGCTGCTCGTTCAGGGCAGCTAGCTCCAGTTCGGCTGCATTTAAATAGCGAGCCAAGTCACGCTGGATTGATTGAAGTTGCAGCTTCAGCAGGGCGGTTTGCTTTTGGGCGGATGCGTAGTCCAGTGTTGCTCTTCGCAATTCGGAGGCAGTGAGCGCGCCTTCTTCATGCAGTCGAGTGTATTCGTTGAGTCGTTCCTTGTTTGACTGCTCAAGCACTGCTGCGTCGCTTGCTTTCAATGCAGACTCGTAGGCTTCCATGAGTTTGCCGGGGTAAGATGGAGGGATTGGTCTGGACGCTGGTTTTTGCGGCGAAGGACTCGGGGGCCGGTTGGGGCTTGGTTGCCATGAACGGGTTGAACGAGGGGAGTTGCTTTCTGGGTATGCGTAAGGCGACTTTGGGTGGAAGTTATCGCTGATCGGGCTGCTGCCGTATTGATTTGAGGAATACGGCGACAGCGGGGCAAATGGAGTGTTGGGTGGTGTGTAGTTCCAGTCCAGCGGATCGCTGCGGCCGAGCAATTGGTCGATTCGTCGCTGAATGATTTTGTCTTGGTTTTCAGCACGTTGCTGATGGATCTCTTTGAGCGATTGGAGGCGTTTCTCAATCGCTGCGATCTCCGAGCCTTGCTGCTCGTGCATCCGCTTGAACTCCTGTTCCAGTTCGCTGCGAAATTCAGCCAGCTTGGCGTCCATCTCGTTGCTACTTGTTGATCCCCGCAGTTGGTTGACCAGTTGCTTGATTCTTTCGTTGTGTTTGGAATCCTCTGTGGTCATCAGGCGGCCGGTCAGTTGGAGGGGGATTCTTTGTCGAATATATTCTGTCGTGATTGAGATGTTTCCGTCTTTGTCCATGGTTCGACGCGTGACTGGTACATCGACTTCTTGGGCGGGTTGTGCTTGTTTGTCGATTCGCAGCGTCGTCTTGGATTGGTTGTTGAATCCTGGTTGCGATTGGTGATCGCTGTTGGGATATGCCTGATGTGAGAGGCTCAGTTCGCTTGCAATTTGCGCGCGCGACTCCTGGTACGGTAGATTGTTAGGTTGGGGATAAGAGTTCAAGCGTCGCGGTTGGTCGATGGATCGCGGATCCCGGGTTTGGGCCCATGTTGAGGGCAGGGAGGTCCACGACCAGACCAAGACGGCGGCCGTGGGGATCGTCAATGTTGCGATGAATGCAGACTTCCAAACGCGGCTTCGTCGCTTGGGCAATGCCGGAGTGGGAACCGAATTCATTTGAGCTACATCCTTCATTTTTGATCTCCATCGGTGAGGTCGGGATTGACTGTTGGGTCGGTGCCTTCGAGTTGGTTTGCCAGTTGCTCCAACATGAACTGAATCGAATGCAGTTCTGCGTTGAAGTGAACTGCGTCCCAGTCGTCGGTGGTTGGGGCGGGGGGCGCAGGGACGCTTGGTGCCATCGTCGTCAACCGTCGCGATTGTTCGATGACCGTTGGCAGCGACCGTTCCGTGTGAGAGTTTTCCTGCTTGCGGTGATTCCAAGTTGCAGCGCTGGCCACCGCCGTCAGCACTCCGGCGGCTGCGAGCGTCCATCGAAGGGAACGTCGCGGACGACGTTCTTCAAGCGAGTTCGGGAGTCGATTGCCAGTTGGGTTTCGGACATGGGCGTTGACTTCACGAAGCAGCGAGACCGCCTCGTCTGCGGATTCAATCCTGAGCGTGAGGTCAGGTTCCATGAAGCGAGCGACCAAATTGTCGAACCAACGGGGCATCCGTTCGTTGATCTCTTGAATGGGTTTGGCTCGTGTCTCGGTGATCTTTCGCAGGATTCCCAGCGGTGACTCGGCGCGGAAGGGTGCGCGTCCCGACGCCAAGGCGTAGAGCAGACTGCCCAAGCTGAACAGGTCGCTGCGGGCGTCCAGGGATTCGCCCCGAGCTTGTTCTGGGCTCATGTACTGGGGTGTGCCGGCGATCATTCCGCTGTTGGTCAGCGTGGCGTCATCGAGTGCCCGGGCGAGTCCAAAGTCGCTGATCAAGACACGACCGTTGCCCTCTTCGATCAAAATATTTGCGGGTTTGATGTCTCGGTGGAGCACGCTGTTTTTATGAGCGGCGGACAATCCTTCGGCGATTTGCAAGCCGATTCTGACGACCTCGGTCAGTTCCAGCGGGCCTTCGCGATCCAGGCGTTGTTGCAGGTTTCCGCCGTCGATGCAGGGCATCACCAGGTAGGGCAATCGAGCGCTCGGGACGACGCTGTAAATCGGCACAATCGCAGGGTGCACAATCGCCGCGGCAGCTTGGGCCTCTCGCATGAAGCGTGTCCGCGCCGCACCAACGCCAGCAAGGTGTGGGGAGAGAACTTTGATTGCAACCGGTCGATTCAGTTCCGGATCCATGCCTCGTAGCACGACGCCCATACCGCCTTGTCCGATCACACTGTGAATCGAGTATTGATCCAAGGTGCCAATTGCACGCGTGTCGTCGACGGCGTCTGAGTGTTGATCCCGCAGTGGTTGCAGCAGCGGACGGATCCAGTCCAACGACGCGTCGAAGGATCGCTGGGGCTGGGCTGGATCGCTTGGCGGTTGGCTAGTAGGCCGGCTGCTTTGGTCGATGAATGTGCTCTTGCTGAGGACTTCGACGGTTTCGTCCCACCACATCGGCTCGCCGGCGATTGCTCGCAATTGCGATCGGCAGCGTTCGCAATTGCTGAGGTGATACTCGATGCGATCCGCTTCGGGAACCGGTAATCGCTCATCGAGCAATTCACGCAACTTGTCCATTTCAAAGTGTGGGTCTTGCTTGGCAATCATGATGCGATCAATCACTCAAACGTTGGTGGACAAGTTCACGAATCCGTTTGAGGATTCGGCACCTGGCGACATAGACCGATCCCTCGGTAATGCCCAGTTCGGAGGCGACGGCCGCGATGGATTGGTCCTCCACGGCAGTTCTCCAGAACGCGATCCAGTTCTTTTCGCCCGTTCGCGATCGCACTTTGCTGGCGGCCCAGCGAAACAGCTGTTGCCGATGATCCCGATCGAACTCGTGGGACAATTCCGCATCCTGTTGGAAGCCGTCGAGGCCTCGTTCGTTGGACGCAGCGGCGTCGATGATTCGGACGATGCTGCTGCCGCCGGTCAGTTCGCGGCGAGATTGAACGGATCTCAGTCGGTCGATGGTTGCGTTCCGCGTGATTCGGCTGAGCCAACCGCGAAAGGATCCTTGGCCGGTCACGTCAAACCGCTCGATCGCACCAGCGACCGACATCAGGATCTCTTGCACAATTTCACGAGCATCCGCGTCCTGCACGCCACGCCGCTTGACCAAGCGGTAGATCACCGGCTCATAGATTGCGGAGAACTCGGCCCAGGCGAATTCGTCCTTGGAATCACGCAGTCGCAAAAGTAAGCTTTCGCGAGTGGTTGGTTCGGCGGCGGTGGAATCAAAATCCAAAACGCAGTTCCAGGTAGGTGGACCGACTGTTCAAAGAGTCTCACGGATGTCCGAGCCAAATATTACGCCTAATTTCAGAAGATGGCGAAAATCCTGGTGTTTGCAGTGGAGAGTGTGTTTTTGCCGGGCCTCATCGGTGATGCTGGCGGATCCAGTTGGCCGCGTCGGTGAGGCTTTCTTCGAAGGGGCGGATCTTGTAGTCGAGTTCGCTTTGGGCTCGCGAGCTGTCGTAGTAGTGGTATTGGCTCGACATGCCGACCGCTGCGCTGTTGAAGTCGACTTCATGGGGCAGCAATTTGCCGACGATGTCGCCTGCAACGCCCGCGATCCATCGCTGAGCTGGTCCGGCACGCATGATTGGCTGGCGGGCTCCCATCGCCTCGGTCATCGCCTTCCAAAGTTCGAGGTACCGCATGTTGTGGCCGGCCAAAATGTATTGCCGGCCGGACGGGATTTCATTGGCGAGCAACTTTTCCGCGGCGCGGATGGTGGCGGCGGCCACGTCTCGGGAATCGCAGGTGCTGTTGCCTCCTGAGGGAGAAAGAGGGCGCCAGGCCTTGCTGACTTCGAGAAGCATCCGACCGCTACTCGGTTTCCAGTCCCACGGTCCGAGCATGAATCCTGGGTGAACCAAGACGGCTTTCAAGCCATCTTTCACACCTTGCATGACGGCTTCGTTTCCGGCCCGTTTGCTAAGAACGTAGCTGCATGGGACTTGGCCGCCCGCGTGATCCAGCGGGGTGTCTTCGTTCGCGACGCCGTTGCGGTCGGCAATACCCAGTGTGTTGACGGTGCCAACGTGAACGAGTTTGCAATCGTGATGCAGGCATGCATCGACAATGGTTTGGGTGCCGTCGCGATTGACCGCCATGCTGTCGTCGAGCCGTTTCCAACCAAGGTGGATCATGCCGGCGGAATGAATGACGGCATCGCAATCGGACATGGCGTTTTCGATCGCTGTTTGATCGAGCAAATCGCCGTGGGCGAATTGGGTGTTGATCCCTTCGAAAACTTGGGGATCCGGTTCGCCTCTGACGAGCGCGATCAGGTCATGACCGGCGTCCGACAGTTGGCGAAGGATCGTGTTGCCCAGCAAGCCTGTGCCGCCAGTCACAAAGACTCGCATGGTTATTCCTTGGGGACCAACGGAATACAGAGTGACATAGGCTTCCAGTCTGTTGTGATGCAGGGAAACACAGGCTGGAAGCCTATGCCACATGAATCGACGTTTTGGGTAGCGGAACTCGTCAAGAGTTTCGATCTGCATCTTAAATTGCCGAAAGTCTTGGCGACTTCCGCTACGGCCAGGACCACATTTCCTAGCAGTGACGCAACACTAAGACGTTTGGCCTTTGTAGTTCCGGTCGACGAACTTGGTGTCGACGGTGCCGTTCACAAACGCTTCGTTCTGCAGGATCCAGTTATGGAATCCGACCGTTGTGGTGATCCCTTCGATCTGCAGTTCTTTCAAGGCTCGTAGCATCGTCGCGATGGCTTGTTCTCGCGTGGGACGATGGACGATCAGTTTGCCGATCATCGAATCGTAGTACGGAGGAACCACGTAGCCGGACTTCACGTGTGAATCAAAGCGAACGCCCATGCCGCCGGGCACAAACATCGATTCAATTTTGCCGGGACACGGTTGGAAGTTCTTGGTGGGATCTTCGGCGTTGAGTCGACATTCGATCGCGTGACCGGTGCATGTCAATTCGTCTTGACGGAACGACAGTGGCAATCCCGCGGCAACTCGAATTTGTTCTTGGATCAAGTCGACTCCGGCCACCATTTCGGAGACTGGATGTTCGACTTGGATCCGAGCGTTGACTTCGATGAAGTAGAAGTTGTAGTCCTTGTCGACGATGAACTCGACCGTGCCCGCACCGGAGTAGTCGGCACCGGCGATCATTCGCACGGCGGCGTCGCAGATTGCTTCACGACGATCGGCGGGCAAGTCCGGGCTGGGGGCTTCTTCGACGAGTTTTTGGTGACGTCGTTGGACGCTGCAATCGCGTTCAAAAAGGTGGCAGACATTGCCGTGCGTGTCCGCAATGACTTGCACTTCGATGTGACGAGGTTGCTGGATGAATTTTTCCAGGTACACGCCGCCGTTGCCGAAGGCCGCGATGGCTTCGTTGCGAGCTGCTTCGAGTTGGCTCTTGAGGACATCCTCGGTCTCGGCGACCCGCATGCCTTTGCCGCCACCACCGGCGGTGGCTTTGATCAAAACGGGAAAGCCAATTTCTTTGGCTGTGTCGATGGCTCGATCGAAGTCCGCAATCAATCCGTCACTGCCGGGAACGACCGGGACGTTTTGAGCGATGGCCATGGAACGAGCGGTGTTTTTGTCGCCCAATTTGTCCATCGCTGTTGGCGACGGCCCGATGAACTCAAACCCGCTGCTTCGGCATTGCTCGTTGAATTGAGCGTTTTCCGCCAGGAAGCCGTATCCGGGGTGGATGGCATCGACGCCGGCAACTTCTGCCGTGGCGATGATGCGATCGATTTTCAGATAGCTGTCCGCACTGCGATTGGTTCCGACGCAGTAGGCATGGTCCGCCAGTTTGACGTGCATGGAATCTTTGTCGGCTTCGCTGTAGACGGCGACCGACTCGATGCCCATTTCACGGCAGGCGCGAATCACACGCAGCGCAATCTCGCCTCGGTTGGCGATCAAAATACGTTCGAACATGGATCAGCCGTCCACCTGGACGCGGAACAAAGGTTTGCCGAAATCGACGGCTTGTTGATCGCCAACGAGCACTTCAACGATCTTTCCACGGCACTCGGCGGGAATCTCGTTGAAGACTTTCATGGCTTCGACAATGCACACCACGGTGTCTTCGCCAACGACATCACCAACCTGAACAAACGGCGGTGATTCTGGGTTGGCCTTGGAATAGAACGTGCCCACCATCGGCGAATTGATTGTGATGGTACCCGCCGTGTCAGCGGGAGCATCGCCGCCGGACGCCGCCGGAGCGGCGGAAGGTGCAGCGGGAGCGGCCGCGACAGGAGGTGCCGCAACGGGAGCGGGAATCATGGCCGGAGCCGTTCCACCACGCGTCAGTTTGATGCGATCTTCGCCCTGCTGCAGGTCCACTTCGTTCAGTTCGTGTTGTTCCATCAACTCGACGATCTGGCGAATCCGATCGATGTCAAACACATCCCCGCCGTCGGGTGTTTCCGATTTCATACGAAGTCCGATACCTGCAAAGTCCAATGTTTTTCGAATCCAGAACGGACCCGATCAACCTTTTCTGATTGAAGAGTAAGTTCGCAACGTTTTACACAACAAGGCGACAATCATCGAGACCCTTCGGAAGGGTGCTCAGTCGTTCAAATCCATCAGCTGTCACGAGGATGTCATCTTCGATGCGAATTCCAAATTCCCCCTCGAAATACACCCCGGGTTCCACGGTGAGGACCATCCCTTCGCGGAGCACATCGGTGGACATCGGTCCCATGCGTGGATCCTCGTGAATTTCCAAGCCAAAACTGTGTCCAAGCCCGTGTTTGAAGGCGTCGCCCAGGCCGGCATTCTGAAGGACTTGGCGAGCGGCTCGGTCGACTTCGATGGCTTCCACGCCATCTCGAATGGCTGAAATCGCGGCTTCTTGAGATTCCAGAACCGCCTGGTAGGCGGCTTCAAATCGATCGGCGGTCGCTGAACGCACGTCCGCTTTGTGCAGCGTTCGAGTCAAATCGCTGCAATACCCGTCGACACGGGCCCCCCAATCGATGAGCAGAGTCCGGCAATCCGCCAAGGCAATGTTGCGAGGGTGGTAGTGGGGCAGGGCACCGCTGGGCTCGGCACCTGCGATCACATCAAAAGCAACGCCGGACGCCCCCAGGCTTCGCATGGTCGCTTCCAATTCGTGAGCGATTTGCAGTTCGGTCATCCGCGGGGTCAGTTTGTTGGTGACGCTGAGAAAACTTCGCTCGGCAATCGAAATCGCTCGCCGAATGGTCGCCAATTCGTCGGCGTCTTTGATGGAACGCAGCGTTTCGACCAAACCGGACGTCTGTGTCCATTCCACGGATTCGATTTGTTCTTTCCACTGATGCATCGTGGAAACTTGCACGTGGTCGGCTTCGAATCCGATCGTTTTCAACGACGAATCAGCCAAATACTCGGCCAGCAGCGCCACCAAAGTTTGGCTGGGTGGCCGAATGGCACTTTCTAGAGCCGGGCATTCTTCGGCAATTTGTGTTTCGTAGCGACGATCGGACAGCAAGGTGGCTTTGCCGTCGGGACGGACCAGCAACCAAGTGCTGTCGCCGGTGAATCCGCTGAGATATCGCACGTTGACTTCGCTGCAGATCAAAATCGCGTCCATCGGTTGGTCCGAATCGGCGATGGATTGCACAAGTCGTTCAATACGCTGAGTCATGAAGTCGATATCCAGTGGTGAAGTTGAGTTGGTAGTTTCGCGGCGGAGCGTTTCGACTGGCCAGAAAAGCATCGCAGCAGCCGTCTGGCGGCCGGCATTGTGGGCCGAAATTCGGCACCTGTCACCCGTTGGGCATCGACTGATATCATGCCGACGATGGAACGCGAGCCCCCGTGGCTCAATCCCCGATCTTTTCCTTGTTGAATCCACCCGCACATCCTGATGA
Source organism: Rhodopirellula baltica SH 1 (assembly GCF_000196115.1). Lineage (NCBI taxonomy): Bacteria > Pseudomonadati > Planctomycetota > Planctomycetia > Pirellulales > Pirellulaceae > Rhodopirellula > Rhodopirellula baltica. The sequence goes on along the minus strand of NC_005027.1, from coordinate 4,559,938 downwards.
AAACTGACGAACTGCGCGAAAAATACTTGGCGTTCTTTGAGACCAAAGGTTGCGTCCGCCAACCCAGCGACGTGCTCGTTCCGGCTTGGGATCCATCGGTTTTGTTCACTCCCGCGGGGATGAACCAGTTCAAAGACCACTTCCTTGGAAAGGTCAAACTGGATTTCACTCGCGCGACCACGTGCCAGAAATGCTTGCGAACCGGTGACATCGACAATGTGGGCCGGACCGCGTTCCACCACACGTTCTTCGAAATGCTGGGCAACTTTTCGTTCGGCGATTATTTCAAAGAAGAAGCCATCCACTGGGCGTGGGAATTCCTGACCGACAAAAAGTGGCTGGGCATCCCCGGCGAGCGTCTGACGGTCACGGTCTACAAAGATGACGACGAAGCGTTTGGCATTTGGCACGACAAGATCGGATTGCCGACCCAACGCATTTCGCGAATGGACGAGGACGAAAACTTCTGGCCCGCGTCGGCACCCAGCGAAGGCCCGGACGGAGTCTGCGGTCCCTGCAGCGAGATCTATTACCAACTGGAAGACGGCAGCGACGTCGAAATTTGGAACTTGGTGTTCACCCAGTTCAATCGCGTCGGCACGCCCCCGGACAACTTGCATCCGTTGCCCAGCAAGAACATCGACACCGGCATGGGACTGGAACGAACCGCCAGCGTCCTGCAGGGAGTGCCAACGAACTTCCACATCGACAGTCTGTTCCCGATCGTCGAAGCCGCGTCGGAAGTCTGCGGCGTGAAGTACGAATACGAAAGTGACAATGGCCGACGCTTGCGCCGGATCACCGACCACGCGCGAGCCAGCGTTTTCGCGGTTCATGAAAATGTGTATCCCGGCCCCAAAGACGCTCGGTCGGTCATCCGCCGTTTGATTCGTCGCGCGGTGCTGGACGGCTATCAAATGAATCTGCGTGAGCCCTTCCTGTACAAGTTGGTCGAAGCAGTTGCGGACGCCTCCAAGGCCGCTTATCCAGAGCTCGGCCAAACGACTCAGCGTGTCAGCGAAGCGATTGAATCGGAAGAGAAGGCTTTCTTCTCAACGATCGACGGTGGGATGAAACGCATCCATCGTTTGTTCGAAGAGATGAACGACGAAGCATCCGTGATGGTGCCCGGTGCAGAAGCCGCTGATTTGCTGACCACCTATGGCGTGCCGCCCGAGTTGGTTCAAACCCTCGCCGCCGAACAGAACTTCACCTTCGATTGGTCTGGTTTTCGGGAAGCGATGGACAAACACGCTGACGAAAGCGACGGCGGACAACGTGTGCTGTTCCAAACTGGACCACTGGAAACGTTGAAAGAGGCTCTGCGAGAAACCCCATTTGTTGGTTACGAACAAACGGAAGCCACCGCGGTCGTCAAAGGCATCATCACCGGCGATGGCAAAGGCAAAGGCGACGACGGGCAACTGCTCAGTCATCTTGATCGCCCCGAAGATGCTGTCCTGCGATTGGTTCTGGATCATTCGCCGTTCTACGGTGAATCCGGTGGCCAAGTTGGCGACATCGGTGTGATTTCCAACGACAACTTTGAGTTCGAGGTCATCGACACTCAGCGGCACGCGTCGATGATCGTTCATCACGGTCGATTGATTCGTGGGAAGATCAACGAAGGCGAAACATGCACGGCAAAGGTTGATGTCGAAAACCGCACGGCGTTGGCACGAGCCCATAGTGCGACTCACATTTTGCACCACGCATTACACACTCATGTTGGACGGCACGCCGAACAACAAGGCAGCAAGGTTGAACCGGATCGCTTGCGGTTTGATTTCACCAACCCCAAAGCCATCGACGACGAGACGTTGGTCAAGATCGAACAAGACGTGCTTGGCATGGTCGGCAAAGGCGATGAAATTCGCTGGGACACCGTGTCGCTCGCCGATGCTCGTGAAGCCGGCGCGATGATGTTGTTTGGTGAAAAGTATCCCGACCCATGTCGCATGGTTTCGATGGGAACGTTCAGTCGTGAACTGTGCGGTGGAACTCACCTGACCAACACCAAACAAGTCGGTTCGTTTGAGGTCGTGGTCGAAGAAAGCGTTTCCACGGGAACTCGCCGGATCGAAGCATTGACGGGCGAGCGTGCCAAAGAACACCGCGAGCAAACGCAAGCGTTGCTGAACGAGGTGGCAGGCAAACTGAATTGCGATGCTTCGGTGGCTGCTGCGGCCACGGTGGCGTTGATCGAAGAAGTTCGCCGGCTGAAGAAAGAATTGTCGTCAGGCAAAGCTGCGGACTATCCCGCTGAATTTGTCTTTGATGCCAAGGCTGCGAAAGCGGAAACGACCGACATCAGCGATTACAACGCCGTGCGTGCGGCGGTTCGCGGTTTGACTCGCCGTTTGAACGTTGCGATCACCGATGTGCTCAGTCGCTTGGATTCGCTGTTGGCCGATCGATCGAAGCTGGTCGAGCAACTCAAACAGGTGACCGCGGGCGGTAAGATTTCCGCGGATGACTTGATCGCAGATGGAACCAAGGTCGGCGACACGTTGCTGATCGTTGCTGAAACGCCCGGTGCCAACCCCAACATCATGCGAGGTTGGATCGATCAAATTCGCAAGAAGAGCGACACGCCAACCGCAGTGCTGTTGGCTTCGTCGATGAACGACAAAGTCATGTTGGTCGGTGGACTGAGCCGAGATCTGGTTGATCGTGGTTTGAAAGCCGGTGACTGGGTCGGTGCGGCGGCCAAGGTGGTCGGTGGCAGCGGCGGTGGCCGGCCGGATATGGCTCAAGCCGGCGGCAAAGACGCCAGCAAGTTGCCTGAAGCACTCCAGCAAGCTCGCGAAACGATGACCGAAAAGCTGGGCTGAGAGCATTCCTTTTGCTCGCCTGAAACTGACCGCGTCGCCCAACGAATGTAGAAGGTTCTCCTCCTGATGACTGAATCGAACGAGCTGACTCCCAATACCTTCTACATCGAGGTGATCGGTGCGGGACTTCCCGAAGTGGATGGGCTCTTTGTTCCCTCTACTGCGCCGCCTGCGGAGTCGGAATCGGGCACCGTTTCCAGTCCAGGTTATTGGAACGGCAAGATGGCTTGGGATCGTGCGGATGGGAAATCAGCGAGAAGTCCTGCGCTGTCGTATTCCAATACGTATCGCTCATGGAGGATTTGTCGGCTGGATGGCCATCTCGCTTATGACATCACCTGCGAAGACGAGCTTCCTCCCACGGATCGACGTTGGCATGTCTACAAGAAAGGCGTGGCTCCTTCACCCAAGGTTGTGATTCATCACTCCGATCCACGATTGCCATGCCCCGAACCCAACGTGGTGTTTGTGCTTGGCGGTCCCGGTGCGGGGAAGGGAACGATGTGCGAGTTGGCCGAATCCCAACTGGGCTGGGTCCATTTGTCGACCGGCGATTTATTGCGAGCTGAACGCGAAGCCAATGGACCGCACGCGGCGGCCATTGAAGAGATCATTGCGGCAGGAAATTTAGTTCCCAGTACGATCGTGGTGAAGTTGCTTCGGGATGCGATGGAGAAGATCACTCGCGAAACCGGCAACCGGAATTTCTTGCTCGATGGGTTCCCACGGTCGGAGTCAAACTTGGAAGCGTGGTACGACGTGTTTGGCAAAGACACCGAGTTGCCCAAGATGCTGTTCTTTGAATGTCCGTATGACGTTCTGGAGAAACGCGTTCTGGCTCGAGCCAAGTACACCGGACGACAAGACGACAACTTGGTGAGCTTGAAGTCGCGGTTTGATACCTTCAAAAAGGAAACGTTGCCGACCGTCGAGTTCTTCAAAAGCCAGAATCGGTGCGTTGAACTGGACACCAGCCAGGATCGGCAAGCGGTCTACAGGCTTGTTTGTGAACAACTTTCTGAGCACACCGATTGTGAGCTGGCAAACAAACCGCTGTCCGAGAGAGCCGAGATGCTTCTTGGATTGAGGCCGTTCCCGAATTAGAACGGTGGCACAAAAGTTGAAGCGTTTGACACTCGACTCGGTGGGGGACCACCGAGCTACAGGCTGGGATGATCGTCAACCTGTAGCACGGCGGTCTCCGCCGTGAGATCTCTCTCTCTCACTGCAATCCACCAACCCGAATCGTCACAGCTTCCTCAGCCGAGCTCGATCAACCGGGGATGAAATCGCATTCTGGTGTCAGCGATTGAGCGAACAGCGTCAGCAGTTTCGCAATCGCTTCGATGTCACCGAGGCTGATCGTTTCGACGGCTGAGTGCATGTAGCGGTTGGGAATCGCGACAAGTCCTGTGGCAACGCCTGAACCAGAAACCTGCAACACGTTGGAATCATTCGGCGCGGCGCGGCCGAGCGCCGCAGGTTGATACGCGATGTCGTTGTCGTCCGCCAATTGCATCAGTCGCTTTGCGACTTTGGCGTTGATGTTGGGGCCGCGGAAGATCACCGGGCCGCCACCGATCTTGATATCGCCTTGTTGTTGTTTGTCGATCGTCGGGCAGTCTGATGCATGCGTGACATCCACCGCGATGGCCACATCTGGGTTGATGCGACCGGCAGCGGTCTTGGCTCCACGCAGACCGATCTCCTCTTGGACAGTCGCGACGCTGTGCAGTTCGCACTGCAACGCTTGATCGGACGAGGCACAGCGACGGGCGGTTTCAATGACCGTCCACATGCCCGTTTTGTTATCCATGCCCGGACCGCTGACCATGTCGCCCAGCAGTTCTCGGTAGGCAAGGTTCAACGTCACGCAGTCGCCGATGCGGACTTTTGATTTGGCTTCGTCACCATCTTTGGCTCCGATGTCCAGCCACATTTGTTCCAGCTTGACGACCTCGCCGCGTTCCTGTTGAGACAACAAGTGAATTGGCTTGCGACTGATGACCGCGGAGACGGGACCGTCGTCGGTCCACACCGTCATGGATTGACCGATCAGTTGCTGTGGGTCCCAACCCCCGATCGTTTGGGCGTACAAGAATCCTTGATCGTCGATGTGTGAAATCAGCATGCCGATTTGGTCACAGTGACCAGCCAACATCAGCTTGGGGCCACCCGCTTCGCCGACCCGAGCGGTCAGGTTTCCGTGCACGTCGATCGAGACTTCGTCGCTGTGCGGTTTCAGGTATTCGCCGATCAGTTTTTGGATCGGTTCTTCGTAACCCGAAGGGCTGGGCGTCAGAATGGATTGCTTGAAAAATTCGAGCGGTTGCATTTCAGTGGTCATCGAAGTTGCGAGGACGGAGTTGGCAGAACAAGGCTTTCTTCTGGTCGGGCAACGAGTAATCGAAGCCGCATGATTTGAGGAAGTCTTCGGAGGAGCTGATCGCGAGGATTTCCATCACACCGAGCGTGCGGGCTCTTTCGATGCAGTGCCCGACCAATTTGCGTCCCAGTCCCAAACGTTGGGCTTCGGGGTGCACGGCCAAGCATTGCAGTTCGGCCAGCTTGGGACTGTAGACCTCGATGGCGGAAAAGCCGATGCAGCGTGGACCGACCATCGCGACGAACCCGTGGCGGGTCAACTCGATGATTTCGGCTTCGGTCCGCGACAGCAGCAGATGCTGCGAAACAAACGGACGCATCAAAGCGTGAATGGCCTGGGCGTCTAGCGGGGTGGATTGCCGCACGGTCACTTCGTCCATCGACAGCGCTTGGCCGGGTGGCGAGACCGGTGGTGCGTTGACGGTCGGCGCGGGATCGGGAGAGGGAGTGTCAGCCAAAGTGAGCGTCTTTCATGAACGAAGTTCCACCGGTACAGATGCGATCAGCAGTCATCGAAAAAAGAAGTTTAGCAAATGGTGGCAAACCTTCGCGGGGGCATGCGTGGATCGCGAAAATCTCGCTCGTGTGAAAGACATGAGCTAGCCGCCTCGTTTGCACGGCAGCGAATCCACCCAGCAGAATTTTTCCGGAGATCAGGAAGACGGCAAATCGTTGATTCGCAGCAGCAACATCACATGTTGGTCGTCTTGCATGTGATCGGCGTCGCGAAGCATTTGCCTGGCCAATCCAAACGTTGGTTCGTTTTCGTCTGGTTGATGCACCGGAGCGATCAGCAACGTCAGATGCGGATTGGCGGCCCACGAAAGATTCATTTCCGGCAGTTCCCAAGTGGAGCGTCCGGTCGCCAAACGTGTCGCCGCTTCGCTGCTGATGAAACGTTGCTGGACCGAACCATGCTGGATTTCGGGACGGATCTCCAAGGTGACTTGCCCAGGTCCGGGGCCCAACGTTGGTGTCAACGACAGCGACATCTGGGGCGAATCCAATGAGCGGCCGGTGAGCTTGCCGTTCTCTTGAGCCAGTACGACATGAGACCCATCCAGCACCGTGGAGATCGGAAGTTCGTGTCGCTGCGATGGACGCAACGGAATGGTTTCGATACCCGATGGACTGCGTCCCAACACCCCGGCGGTTGAAAGCAAGCGATTGATTGGGTCATCGCCCGAGGCAACATTCTCTTCTGCCGTTTCGGGCAAGGCGTCTGGGGTAGCGATCAAGCCGATGCGAAACCCGTTGGCCAGCCAGGCTTCGCGGACCTTTGGCGGAAAAGCGGTTTCATCAACGTGCTGCCACAGCGATTCGTCCAGGTCTTGGGTGCCGACGTGACGAAAATCCGCCTGCAACGAAATCGTCTTTCGGCTCTTGTGGGTGAGCTTTGAAACTTGTGTGTGATTCGACCCCGAATTCAATTCGCCGGACGATCCATCGGACCAAACACCGTTTCGAAACAGCGAGCATCCTGAACCAAGCATCACAATTGCCAGCGCGCAGGTTGCCCACCAACACCGCATCGGTGCCGAGAGAGTCATTCGTTCGTGGGAACGAAAATACACGCGGGAACGCCGTCCAACCAAATCGGAAAGAACCTTGGAATCATCCATCGAGCCGACCCTACGAATCCGCGACAATCGATGTCAAGTCAACTCCGCCAAGGAATCACGACGCTTCAGTTTCACAAAATGTCACAGCCACCAAAAACCTGTAGCACGGCGGTCCCCGCCGTGAGATGTTGGGGTTCGGTGATTGCACCAGAGTAGAACCATTGTCCCTAATTGTTCCGTCTCGCCGCGCTCAGCCGCCAAGCAGCGATCCATCGTCTCACAGGCTCGCGTCGTTCGTGCGACCGTTTGAGGCAAGTCCCCCCTCGCACGCAAACGGTTGAAGACGGCTGGTCCATGCTCGTCTCAGTGGGGGAGCACCGAGCTACAGGTTGGGATTACGCGAGCAGGGCGATGAAGTGGCGGCAGAAATCGGGCAGGTCGTCAGGGCGGCGACTGCTGACGTGGTGCCCGTCGACCACGACCGAAGCGTCTTCGAAGATTGCTCCCGCGTTCACGAGGTCGTCCTTGATGCCCGGGGATCCGGTCACGCGAACGCCGCGGTAGACGCCTGCTGAGATGGGAATCCAGCCGCCGTGACAAATCGCGGCGATCGGCTTTTTAGCCGCGTCAAAGTCACGGACGAGTTGCAATACCTTCGGGTCTCGCCTCAGTTTGTCCGGCATGAACCCGCCGGGAACCAGCAACCCGTCAAAGGAATCAGCCTCACAAGCGTCGATGGCAAGGTCGCTTACACAGGGGTAGCCCAGTTTGCCGTCGTATTTTTCGCCCGCTTTTGGGCCCGCGACAAAAAATTCTGCTCCCGCCTCGATCAGGCGTAGTTTGGGGTACCAAAGCTCCAAGTCCTCGTAAATTTCGCCCACAAACGACAGAACTCGTTTTCCCACGAGTGTCTGAGGCGAAACCGAATCGACGGAAACGGCGGTCGCGGGATTGGAAGAGGAAGTTGGATCGGTCATGAATGGCACCGTGCGAGATTGGAATGGTCAGTTAGAATGGCTCGACGCCGAGTAGTTGGCATCGAGTAGTTCGGTGCAGAGTAGTTCAGCACAATGGTACCCTCCCTCCCCTGGTGGATTGAAACTCGTGGAAGCACTGACGCGACCCAAAGACGATTTGTTCGACAATTCGACGATGACGTTCGGGGAGCATCTCGAAGAACTCCGTGGCTCTCTGGTCAAAGCAATCATTTGGTTGTTGATCGGATTGGCGGTTGGATTGATGTTCGCCAACCGAGTGGTGCGATTCATCCAGGAGCCGCTCAAACAGGCGATCATCGAATACAACGCCGATCGCGACCTGAAAGAGATGGGGCTACCCGACCGCAAGGAAGATCCGCAGGTCAGTCGGTTCTACGAATTCTTGACGTCCAATTCTCTGGTCGCGGACGTGGTGTACACGCTGCCATCGGGGAGCGTCCCAGTGGCGACCGGAGACATGGTGGAACCGCCGGAGGCCACTGGCACGGCCGTCGAATCTGAACCGGATGAAAAGAACAGTCCCGATGTCGAAGCCGAAGCAGGCGAGTCGGCTGCGCTGGACATTCCAGAGAGGATCACCACCGCGGAATTGATGAAATCGATGGGGACGATCCCCAACCCCGATGAATTGGTGCCCATGATTCAGCTCCGTCGCAGTGAACGCGGGCTGAGTTCATTGAAGATCGAAGAGCCGTTCATGATTTGGGTGAAAGCGGGTTTGATTGTTGGCGCGGTGCTTGCCTCCCCCATGATCTTCTATCACCTGTGGTCGTTTGTGGCCGCTGGTTTGCATAGTCACGAACGACGTTATGTCTACGTTTACCTACCGTTCAGCGTGGTGCTGTTTGTCTCGGGCGTCGTGCTCGCGTTTGGGTTGGTGCTGCACTACGTGCTGACGTTCTTGTTGCAATTCAATGGATCGATGGACGTCGCGGTGGAGCCTCGGCTGACCTATTACGTCAACTTTGTGTTGATGTTGCCATTGGGATTCGGCGTCGCCTTCCAATTGCCATTGGTGATGCTGTTCCTGCAACGCATTGATTTGATTCAAACGCAGGACTACATCAACAGTTGGCGAGTCGCGGTGTTGGTAATCTTCGTCATATCGATGATTGTCACACCGGCCGACGTGACTAGCATGGTGGCTCTGGCAGTTCCGCTGTTATTCCTGTACTTCCTCGGCATCGTGATGTGCGCGTACATGCCACGGGGCAGGGGACTAGGCAGCGAAGCTTACGATCCGGCTTGATATTCCCGGGCCTGGCTTGGGCCGTTGCTCAGTAACACAATCCCTACTGGATTTACGCTGTCGTCACCCCCGAATGACAAACAACGTAATTTCAACATACGCAAGCAAGTGATCTCAAGGCGGAACTTGCTTGCATTTGTTGGGTATGGTTCTGCTGCCGTGATTGGCAGAGCACAACTGAATTAGCGGGCTGTTTAGGAACCAAGCAAGTTGAAGTCGATTGTGTCGCCGCCCGCTGGCACGTCCGCGGTTAGTTCAGTGCGAGAATTGTATTTTTGAGGAATGTACATTTCGCCCGCTGGGGTGAGTTCGTCGGGGTTGGACTTGTCAAACTTGCCTTCAATCAACCGGGAGGCCCGGACTTCAACTGTCATCGGACCGGTGAGGGTTTCCATCTCGTAATTGCCATTCTCGATTGCAGCACTGAAACTTCGCCTCTCTTCCGAGGCAGTGCGGAATTGAATTCGGCCGGTATCGATCGGCTTGCCCTCGAATGTCACAGTACCAGTCACCGGATACAACTCGAGACCGCTCGGCGCTGGGCAACCAGTTAGTATCAACGGCGTGATAAAGAGCCCGATAGAACAAACTGCATTCTTGTACATTGACGTGAATCTCAACAAAATTTGATGTGTACGGCGTGGGAAGGTTTCACGATTTGAGAACGAAGCTCCTGTTCGTCAGGTAGACGTATCTCAAACCGTTTGGCTGGAATGATTGGGGGCAAGAATGCGAGCCGTTTGGGCGTTAGCCCCGTTTTCGTGTAGAGACCTTGGCGAACGCTAGGCGGCTCACATATCTGAAGACTCCCTTATGCCCGCCTAAAACTCACCCAGGACGTGACCGTCGGCACGGTTGCCTAAGTCTCTCCAGATCTGACGTTCGATCGAATCGGTAACAAACCGAACGGATCCATCACAGAAAGCCGTTAATACACCACCGGTGTGATGGCTGCGGGCGAAGTTCCATCGGCCCGTGAGACCGTCAGCGTTCCCGTTTTCGCAAGGTGATTTCGGGAAATTTGTGCTTTTGCAGGAATACACACGATCGGGAACGGATGTGTTTGGGGGCTCTGCTGAAGAGAAACCGAAGGATCCGTGAGGAGAACCACCCCAATAGCCTCCCATGCCTCCCCAACTTCCGCCGCTCGCGCCGCGAATGATCGTCTCGCTGGCGAGTAGGGTGTTAGACGTTCCATCGAGACAATCTCTGAACTTATAGGTCCTCGTCTCACCGAACATCCCTCCCGGATCCGTTTTAATGATGTTGATCTCATCCGGAGTGATCCCTCCTAGAAGATCTTGAGGCAAAGTGCCTCCACCAGCGGAAACACCGTAACTACCTTGGAAACCATTGTCGGACCCGCCGCCACCGAGAGCTGGGCCGGAGGGTTCGGACGGACACATGAACGTGGGGACGGCGACCCCTGCGAGTTCCAGGGGCATGCGATGAATCCATTCCGCTTCGTAGACACTGTAGATCGTGGCAGCGTTTCGATATTTTTCGGCGTATGCCTGTTGTTCAACAAAAGGGAGGATGTTTTGGTACCAGGAATCCCGTTTGTGGGTCACGGAAAGTCCAGTATTGAGGTGACCATAGGGAAAGCTTCGAAAGGCGTCGTGATAGTTGTGCATTGCAAGACCAAGCTGCTTCATGTTGTTGGAGCAACTCATGCGTCGTGCTGCTTCGCGAGCGGATTGCACGGCTGGCAGCAATAATCCCACCAATACGCCAATTATTGCGATTACCACGAGGAGTTCAACAAGCGTGAATGCTTTCCGATTCTTGTTAACATCGCGACAGTAGTTGGGCATGAGAGTCCTTCAGTTGGTTTCATTGAATGAGTCAAGAATTTGCTATGAACAGTCTTTGGAATCTGGCGTCCACAGGTTCGTGCAAATGCTTCAAGATCGAGCGAATCTCGACGGCCTGATTCTCATTTCATCCCTCTCGCAACTCGAAAGCCAAATCAACTTTGAACCGCGCGTCGTATTTGCCTTCTCAGCTCAAGAATCGCGGGTAACGGGGGACAGAGTCCCGTTGCTGGGTCTATGGGAGTTGCGGTCCCCCGCAGACGAGAGCGGTTTTTTTGAGGCTTGATACAAACGATCGAGCCGAGTTCGTTTGTTCAGGGAGGATGCCGTATCGAGAGTCGCGAACGTGCCTAGGAAACCAGCAGCACTTGCTTGTTGTCCGTGCATCCCGAATTTGAACGAGCTTCTTCAGGCTTCGGTTTGAGGACCAATGTCGGTAGATGCTTCCCGTCGACAGATGGCGAACGGTCTTGCTACGAATTGTTTCCGGATAACAGGCCGTTATGGATCGCGAGAGTGGTTTGGGCGACTATCCGGGGGGCTAGAGAGTCGGCGCTGACGGATGATTGGTCGGCGAGGGGTTCCCTTGGCGGTGAGTTCTCCTGACTTGATGGACAATGGTTCGGACAGTTTGAGTCGCTTCACGCTTGTTCCCGGCGGAAGGCTATCGGCCAAGCATGATTCAATTGGATCGCGGCCGGTTGGAGCGTCGGCGGTAACTTGGGGTTGGCTGTGTGAGAGCAGCAGACAAAGCTGGCCTTGGTGATGGAGCAGGACGGCTTGTTCGATTCCCTCTAGCTGCAGTAGTTGCCGTTCGATGGTGGCGGGGAAGACTTTGAAGCCGTTGTCCATCACGATCACATCGTCGGCGCGACCGAGGATTTGAAATTGACCGTCGTCGTGAATCTCAACCAAGTCGCCTGTATCAAGCCAACCGCCCGGCGAGACCTTCTGCTGCGTCGCGGCTTCCTCGTCGAGGTAGCCGATCATCACGCCAGGGCCTCGGACGAACAGACGCCCGTGTTCGACCTTGGATTCCCAGCCTGCGACCAAGGGACCGACTCGATTGGGAGTCGCGTTGTCAGGTGATGCACTGCAGATCACCGGTGACGTTTCGGTGCAGCCGTAGCCCTGAATGACACCGATACCGTTTTGCTTGCATCGCTCGAATTGCCCGAGAGACATTGCGACGCCGCCGCATCCGAGCAAACGCAGCGATTGCAAACTGGATTGCCCGGATTCAATTCGATTCAAGATGTCATTGATCAATACCGGCACAGCGTTGATCAAAGTCGGGCAGAGGTTTTCGGGGAGCGAACGCAACGTGGACCGGCCTCGGCCGAGACTCCAGCGACACCCCGAGAGCAACCACGTTCCCATGTCGCTGGTTCGCGCGTAAGCGTGAGCGATGGACAGCAACGACAGTCGCAGGTCCGAGGTGTGTTGAGGGACCGCCAGCAGTTTGGCCTTCGCATTGGTGGTCAGATTGTGCTGGGACAGCATCACGCCTCGGGGTTCGGAGGTCGTGCCGCTCGTCCAAAGAACCAACGATGGCGAGTGAATGTCAACGTCGCGAGCTGCCGTTTCTAAGTTCGAGATCGCATCCGCCACCTTGCTCGAGTGAATCGAATTCGCATGGATTTCGTGAGCCCAGTGCAACGCTTTGGATCGTTTGATCAAGACGTCTTGTTGTGGGGCGGGCAAGAACGCGTCGATCGGGATCTCTGTGAATCCAGCAGCAACGCAGGCCAGAGACAGCACCACATCCTCGGGGCGGTTGGTGCATCGATAGGTCAAGCGTTTCGTCGTGGTCGCTTCTGAGAATTTCGACCGCAACATGATCGCGGTCGCATCGACGCGGCAAGTCAGTTCGCTCCAAGTGAAAGCGGCGGCGCCCGTTTGGGAATCGATCAAGGCAATTTCGTCGGGCCGCTGTTTTGCATGATGAATCAGCGCCGACAGCAAGTCATGCACATCAGCCGTTTCCATGATCAGCGTCCTGCAATCGAGTCAGCTCGTAGAGGAAGATGGCTGATGCGACCCCCACATTGAGACTGTCGGTGTCGTTTCGCATTGGCAATGTGCTGCGGTGGGTGGCGGCTTCGGCAATCTCGCGGGGCAAGCCATTGGCCTCGTTGCCAACCATCAGAATTCGTCGTTTGGACTGGATAGCGTTAGAAAGATCGATCAATGGAATCGCGGTATCATCCAAAAGCGTCGCGATCGATGCGATGCCCGCGTTTGCCAAATCTCGCAGTTGTCCCACTGGATTGTCGAAACGATAAAAGCGATGACGAAACACCGATGCCATGCTGACTCGAATGACGCGACGGGTCATGGGTGAAATCGTGTGCGGACCCAGAAGGATGTCGCGAACACCCAATGCCGCGGCGGAGCGAAGCAGACTGCCCACGTTTTCGGGATCACTCAGCCCCACCAGTGCCAATGCGAGCGAGGACTGGGGTGAGTCGCGAAATTTCTCCAGTGGTTCGATGGCGGGACTGAAGCCATGTGCCAGCACACCGCGATGGAAATCGTAACCGGCCAACTCTTTGCCGAGTTCTCGATCGATCAAGTACACGGGAACGCTGTCAGGAATCAGTGGCAAATACTTCGATTCGCGACCGGTGTGGATCAGCACGGATTGAACGCCGAGGTCACTTTGCAGCAGTCGTCCAACCACCAAACTGCCTTCGGCGATGAAGCCGTCGTCAGTTTCACGGTGTCGAAGGTTTCGGTAGGGCGAGAGCCGGGGGTCGTCGAGGTCCCTAATTGTCTCTGGCAATCGTTCGGGTCCGTTTGTGCGGGTTGTGCTGGATGTGTGTCGATCCGGCGTAACAAACGCGCAAGGTGGATCAACTGTTTTGGAGTGATTGTTTATCACGACCCGAAGGATGCACGGGAAGGTCGTTGTTTGAACGAGCTTTCACTTTTTGCATGACCCGTCAAGGAAGACGATCGCAATGCTGGAATCTACATGGGATTGGTGGTTCGGTGATGGCCCCGTCCGTCGTCGTAACACATCGAGAATGTTCGCAGAGTTCTCGGTCAAACGATTTTACGAAATGGTGCGTTGGGTCCGGGGGATCCGGCCAAGTCGGCGAACGTTCGCGTGGGTATTGTCAGGATGCTTGGCCTCGACCGTGGCTGTTGGCACCGCTGACGAACCGATGGCGTTGACCACTCCAGATGCACACGTGGCGTCGCTACCCAGTGGCTTCTTCGCCGCTGCCGGTTTTGCGATGATTGACGACGATGTGGTCGCCGATTCAGCCGCAGCGAGCGACGTGCCAAGCGATACTGCACCAGCGAATGCCGATGAGGCTCGTCGTCAGCGTTTGCGAGATTTGCTACGCACCGGTGCGGAAAGCGATCGTGCGGAAGCCGTCAACGGCAAAGACCGAATGTCGCTGCGGGATGAAATTATCGCGGACGCCAAGGAAGAAGAAAAGGATGAAGACGGGTTGTTCTCGCAGCCGTTCATCAGCGAACGACTGCCCAATGTGACCGGTGGCCGCATTGTGTTGCCTTCGCTCCGAGCGGTTTCTTTGGATACATCGACGATTGGCAACGGTCGTCTGCCGGATGATTTTGATTCCACCGAAGACGTTGCTGCGATCGCTTTGCCGGAAGAACCATTCGCTCGCGGAATGGTGGCAGCGGGGGCGGTACTGCCTTGGGCTGCACCAAACACCTATTCGCATCCGTTGTACTTCGAAGACCGAATGTTGGAACGACACGGTCACGAACGATGGGGATGCATGCAACCGATCGCCGCTGGTGCTCGGTTCTTCACAACGATTCCAATGTTGCCTTACTTGGCAACGATTCAGGAACCGTGCGACATCGTTTATAGCAAGGGTTACTACCGGGCCGGCTCATCGGCTCCTTGCGTGATGCAGCGTCCGCCGCTTGAACGGCGTGCTGTTGTTGTAGAAGCCGCCGCAATTGCGGGCGGAATCATCGCTCTGCCTTAGTGCTGAGTGATTTGACAACGAAACTATCCGCCTCTGCGACTGGGCACCGACAAGGATGTTGGTGTGAGCAGAGGGAACCATCCTGATATGGAATCGAGATTGCCATGGATCGGCAAACGTCTCTCTCTTCGCGCAAACAAACCCGTCGTCGTCGCTTGGCCTCTTGGCTGGGTGTCGCGGTGGCGGCATCCACGCTGACCAGCGGATGCCATTGGGCGCAGAAAATCCCGGACGGTCCTCACGACACCAAAACGTCGTATCATGACCATTCGGCAATGCGGATCGAGTACCCCGAGGTCAACCAATGTGCCACGCCAGTCATCTCGGCTGCCGTGTCTGCGGTTCAGCCCAATACGCTGGAAGACCCGGCCAATCTGCCCAGCGTCGAGTTGACGCTGGAGCAAGCGGTCCAGCAAGCATTGCGATCCAGTCCCGTGCTGCGAACGATTGGTGGCGCGGTGGTGAGCGCTCCTCAATCCGCGACGACGGTCTTCACGCCAGGCTTGGCTCACGCGGATCCGTTGGGGGGTGTCGAAGCAGCTCTGGCCAACTTCGACGCTCAGTACAGCCAATCGTTGTTCTGGAACAAGCTCGATCAACCTCAGAACATCGCAACCGGTGGGCTTGGTGCGGCTTTCACACCGACCACATTTCAAGCCACCCAAGCAACGTTCGCCAACGAACTGTCCAAACGCACCGCGACCGGTGCCCAGTTCGCTTTGCGTAGCAATGTCGGATACGACCGCAACAACCGTCCATTCCGCCAATTTCAAAGCGATTTCATCGGTTTCCTCGAAGCCGAGTATCGTCAGCCTTTGATGCGAGGTGCCGGAACGACATACAACCGGATCGCCGGATCGGCTGGGGCCAGCGGAGCCATCGGCCAGTACAACGGTGTTCTGATTGCTCGAGTCAACGAAGACGTTGCCTTGGCTGATTTCGAAGCCGCTGTGATCCAGTTGGTTTCCGATGTCGAGCAAGCCTACTGGGACCTGACGACCTCTTATCGTTTGCTGGAAGCGAATGCGAAAGGTCGTGAGTCGGCGTTGCAAACGTTCCAGTACCAACAGGTGCGATTGGAAGTCGGTACAGGCCGGCGCGACGAAGAAGCTCAAGCACGTTCGCAGTACTACCAATTCGAAGCTCAAGTCAAATCGGCTCTGGCCGGCGAAACCGGTTTGTACGCTCGCGAACAAGCGTTGCGATACCTGATCGGTTTGCCAGCGACGGATGGATCACTGTTGCGTCCGACCAGCGATCCACTCAACGCGAAAGTGGTGTTCGATTGGCAAAGTGCTTTGGGGCAAGCTCTCGACCGCCGCGTCGAAGTGCGTCGCCAAAAGTTCACGGTCAAACGCCGTGAAATGGAATTGCTGGCGTCACGTTTGAATCGTCGTCCGCAGGTGGACTTTGTTGGCCAGTATCGTTGGCGAGGTTTGGGTGACAATTTGATCGGACCCGGCGATCAAGGTCTCAACGACAACTTGGTCGATTCGATCACCGGCGGAAACTATCAAGAATGGACCGCTGGCGTCGAGTTTTTGGCACCAATTGGATTGCGTGCCGCGAGTTCCGCAGTCGCTCACGCCAAACTGAACTTGCAACGTGAACGAGCCGTTTTGGCGGAAACCGAATTGCGGATCAGCCACGATTTGTCCGACGCGGCACGTGCCATCGACTTGACATTCGAATTGGTTGAAACCAACTACAACCGTTACCTGGCCGATTTGCGTCAGGTTGAGGTTTTGCGTCGCCGCTATCGTGACGGGACCGACAACATCAACTTCCTGTTGCAAGCACAACGGCAAGTGGTCACCAGCGAATCGGAGTTCTATCAATCGATCAGCAACTACAACCTCGCGATTCGCGATTTCCATCGAGAAAAGGGATCGTTGCTGGCGTACAACCAAGTCGACCTGACCGAGGGAGCTTGGTGCCCAGGAGCCGAACGCGATGCGTATGAGCTAGGACGATTCCTTGAGCCGCGTCGTCATCCCGAGAAGGTTTCCGCACCGCGTCCGTTGACATCGGGGCAGTTTGATCCTGCGGCGGTTCAGTCAACGATGGGAGCCGCGTCCTACGACGTTGTGCAACCAGCACCGGCGACGTCAGCGATCGCTCAGCCGGTCCCGATGACCGATGATGGCATGATCGAAGTGGACGTCACACCCGCCGAATGAGTTGGCGTATCGGTCGGGTCGCTCAGGCAGCACGTCGCTGAGGCGACTGCTGCGGCTGGCCGGCTGATTGAAGTTGGGATTGAGCTGCACTGGACGATTCGGTTGATTCCGAGTCGCTGTGGTGCATCGCGTTATCGCGTTTGAGTTTGATCATTGCGTGAGCAGCGTCGCCGATGATGATTTCCAATCGGTCCAATGTCGGTGGGTTCGCCCCGCGTAAGTATCGACGACCCGAGTAGGTCGCCGAATAAGTCTCGATCGCGGATTGCAACGTCGTCACATCGGTTTTCGCGAGCGCATCGGTCGTCGTGTAACCCGCCCCGACCAACAGTTGAACTTCGCGGGCCAGCATCGATGGCAGTTGACACATCAACATCGTTTGGCAACGCCAAGCATGAATCGTGTCGACCGTGATCCAGCGGGTGGCCAATCGCCGCGTCATGGTTTTCTCGTCGGCTTTCAAAAAGTCACCCACAGTATGGATGCCGATGCCTGCGAATCGAGCAGCGGTCTTTTTGCCGATTGATGGTGCGTCGACCAACGGGTCAGCCACATGCAATCGAACGTTGTCTTCGGTGCTGACAAACGGCAGCACGTTTGCATCGTGCGATTCGGATTGGCGTTCGGCTGCTTCGGACGCCACCAACGCTTCGCGGGCGGCGGCCAGTTTGGCCTTTGCCTGACGGTATTCTTTTTCGCGATGGTAAATGGTTCGCACGCGTTGCAAGACGCGAACTTCGCTGGGCAAGTTTTGCTCCACATCGCCGGTTCGTCGAAATTCATCGACCAACCGCTGCACCTTTTCTCGTTCGATTTTGTAGGTAATCCGTTTCAGCCACATGCGATCGGGCACGCGGATCGCGGAAAATACCATCGGTAGCGAGAGGCCGGCCGTGGGAATGGGGCGGCCGCTTCGCTGCTCAGCGTCCGCAGCAGCACGCTCGAGGATGCGAGCCCAGCCGGTCACAGACAGTCCGACCAATTGTGAAACGATGCGACGGGAAACTTCGTTGAGACCTTGTTTGGGATCATGTTCCGACGCCGCCAAATCAAAGTTGTCCAACAGTGTTTGGTAGTGACTGTGCGCCAAACGAGCGGATTGCAAGATCGCTTCGCCGAGCCATCCCGGTTGGTCGGAAAGTTGGAAAACGATTCGAGTGGGATCCTGTCGCCACTGAGCGAGCAGATCCAAGTAATTTTGAGTGATGCACCATTCAATCGGTCGGTGCAAAACCTTTTCCATCGGCGTCTGGGCCGTGTGCAGCGGCTGGATGGGATCGGTCACGTAATGGCTGAGTACGCCGGCAGCATGTGCCGCATCGTCAAAACGTGATTGGTGCAGGTAACGCTGCAAGCGGTCGTACCACTGGTGAGCGACGCGTGGTGCGCCGCCCCAGTAGCCGTCGTCGACATGCACCACGTGATTCTGGAAATCGCGAAAACGCACGTCGGGATCTTTTGCACCCGCCAAATAGCGAGTGTGGTGCCGTAGCAATTGCGAAACCAAACGCTGTCCCGAATCGGTTTGCACCAATTCAGTTGCGTCCAAGGCGAAGTGATGATGCGTGCTGCGACAGTGCGCGGCACGCAAAATTTGCCGAAGCGTTTGGCCTCTGTCGCTCATCAGGCAGCGTTAGTTTTGTTGAGTGTCTTGCTCAAAGGATCCACGCCGTAAGCTTCCGCTTGGCGTGACAACCGGGCGCGGAACGCGGCGCCCACCTCGGCAGGAAGCGAGTCGTAGTGCAGCACGCGTTGCACGAAAGTTTGGCGTCCCAACGGACGGAATTCGCAATGCCCCTTGGGAGGCGGCGTGCTGCCGTATTGAGCTTGCAGACGAAACGCATGGTCCCGTTCAGCAATGGCGTGATAGAGGTCGTACAGGCGATCGATCGACAACGTGGTGGTGTCGGTCAGGGGGCCGATTGCCATCGGAGCATCCTTGCAGCGGCGGAAGCGATTGGTCGGGAATATTCGAGACGGAAAGTTTCGAATCTTGCTCAAGTTTCTCAAAGCAATCGGATCGGTCACAAGATCGAAAGTGAATAAATCTGGAATGTGGCGAGCCGAATTGCCTTAACCGGCAAGGTCGACCACGGTGGACCGATGAAGTCGTCTTTCTAGAGGAATTTGCATTCGCTCGGGGCTCGGTTATGCCGAACATTACGACTAGCCGGCGTGGTCAACCAAGTGGAGGACCCGACGCTATGGCCGAAACGGACAGACGGGGGCACGTGTCGTGGTGTGGGATTGCGACACCGAGACCCGGCTGCATGTTTCTTGCGATTGAAAATGAGAACGGCGGGGCAGCGTTTGGGCACGTTGCACCGCCGTTTTCTTTTGATTGCCAGCAAATCCGCCTCATTCTGATGGCGGATGCTTTTTTGGGGGCCGAACGAACCCGACCGACCGGAATCTCCGTCCGGTACCGTGGACTTCGTCGAGGAATCTGGATGACCCCCGTGTTCAATGATCGTGGGCTCTGATTACCATCCCCCACATGAACGCTACATCCACCAAGCAAAAATCATCGGACCGGACCAACGTTGCCATCATCGGAATGGGGACCGTCGGTGCCGGTGTGGCTCGTTTGTTGATCGATCACGGCGATCGAACCGCTCGTCACGCGGGCAAAACCATTTGGTTGTCCAAGGCTGTCGTCCGCGATCTCAGCAAACCTCGCGGAATTGATCTGCCCGAAGGAGTCCTGACCGATTCGATCGATGACGTCCTGAATGACCCCGAAATCGACGTTGTCATCCAATTGATGGGCGGGTTGTCACCGGCTCGCGAAGTCATGCTGCGGGCGATGGAAGCTGGCAAAGACATTGTCACCGCGAACAAAGCATTGTTGGCCGAACACGGTGCCGAATTGTTCACCCGAGCCCGCGAACTCGGACGCAGCATCGCGTTCGAAGCGGCCGTGGCCGGTGGCATCCCGATCATTGCCAACATCAGCCAGTGTTTGTCGGCCAATCAAATTGAATCGTTGGAGGGCATCCTCAACGGAACCAGCAATTTCATCGTCTCGCAAATGGACGAAAAGGGCGCCGGCTACGAAGAGACCGTCAAACGGGCTCAGGAATTGGGGTACGCCGAAGCCGATCCTGCGATGGATGTCGATGGAACCGACGCGGCTCAAAAATTGGCAATCCTTTCACACTTGGCTTTCGGAGCCACCGTGGATTGGCGAGACATTCCTCGCCAAGGCATCGATGGGCTGGATCCAGCCGATCTGGTTTACGCTCGCCAGCTTGGATATCGAATCAAATTGCTCGCCACCGCTCGCTTGGTCGATGGCGAACTGGAATTGTCCGTTGCACCGACCTTGGTCGCCATCGGCACGCCCATGGCCGAAGTCCGTGACGCCTTCAACGCCATTCGTGTGGTGGGCGATGCGGTCGGACCGGTTTTCTATCACGGGTTGGGTGCGGGCCAGATGCCAACTGCGTCTGCCGTCGTCGCCGATGTCATCGACACCGCCGTGGGACGCACGCCAATCACGTTTGAAACGCTGGAGTACTTTTCGGCGGAGCGTCCTCCACGGACGGCCCAGCGAGATGTCGATCGGCTGCGAGGTCGGTACTACTTGCGATTGCGAGTGGCCAACGACCCAGGAACATTGGCAGCGATCGCGGGTGTGCTCTCAAGCCATTCGATTTCCATCGCGTCGGTCATCCAGCACGAACCGAAGTCGAAAGACGAAGCCAACGCGGCGGAGAACACCGTGCCGTTGGTGATCATGACTCACGAAGCCAGCGAAGGTGCCGCGTCACGAGCGACCACCGACATCGAAGCTTTGCCCGCCATCAGCGGCCAAGTCGTCCGAATGCCCGTTCGCGAGTGATTCGCCGGCGTTGCCGGGCGTCTGGCGAGAGCATCCGCAAGAAACCATTTCAGGAGTTCGGACGGCATTTTGAAATGCGGGTCTCGCAACCTCTGGTAAACCTTGCCCGTTGAAAGAGGTCGTGCAGGTTAGCTTCATCCTCCCTTCGGACGTTCGAAAAATAAATGGCGGCTAGCGTCTGGGTTTCGCCCCGGATGGGGCCGTCGTGCTTAGCTCGGGGCGGAAGCCCCGAGAGACTGTTGAGTCGACAAGCCGTCGCCATTGACGCTCTGATTGCGGGTGCCAATTTTATTCCTGGATTGCACCTTGAGAGACGCTTGGCAATACGGCACCCAAAAACGGCATGACTTCTAAGTCCACCGGGGCCAATGACTTTTGCCGGAATCGGACGTCCGTCCTTCCCCGAAAACGCGACTGCCCAGCGAATCAATTTTGCATTTTGCAATTGTCAATTTCACTTTTTCAATCCATCACGCCCCGGTCGTTCACTCTCCACCCAACCCGCGTTTTCAAACGCCCTGGACAGAACTTGGACGTCCTGAAGTTTCAGGATCATCCAGGTCGAGAGTTTGGCTCCCAAAGACAGGGTGGCTTGTAGACAGGGCGGCTTGGTCGTTTGAATGTTCATCCCTTTCAATGTGATGACAATTTGTTTCTGACCCTCGAGAGAGCATCAGCCTGTCCTGGCTCGCTTTCGAATTTTGGTGATTCCATGATCAACGGTCCCCGATGCGTTTTCGTGTGGCTGGCCTGCACGCTCTTGCCTGTTGCGAACTCCATTCCTTCGGCGACTGCGGGGGATGCCTGGACCGGTTGGTTGGGCCCGCATCGCAACGGTTGGGTGGCCGATTTTTCGCCACCTGAGTCGTGGCCCGAGCAACTGTCATTGGCTTGGAAGATCAATGTTGGCGAAGGCTATGGGACGCCTTTGGTCAGCGGCGACCGTGTGTACCAACATGCTCGTCAAGGCGAGGACGAAGTGATCACATGCTTTGACCTCGCGTCGGGAGGCGAGATTTGGAAGCGATCCTGGCCGGTGCCCTTTGAAATCGGTGGCGGCGGGGAGCGGCACGGGGCAGGGCCCAAAGCCAATCCGGTGATGGCGGACGGACGCCTCTTCACGGCCAGCATCAACGGCGTCGTGACGGCCTGGGACGCGGAATCGGGCGATCAACTCTGGCAGCGTGATGAGCGAAAGCGATTTTCGATCAATCATCCAAAGTGGGGCGCCAGTTGCTCACCCGTCGTGGATGGGAATCGTCTGCTGATCCATTTGGGCAACGATGAAACCGGTGCTCTGTACGCCTTCGATGTTGCCTCGGGCGAAACGATTTGGTCGCAGGGCGACAAGCCGATCTCGTACTCTTCACCCGTGGTGGTGGAGTTGCACGGGGTTCGCCAGGTCATCGATTGGAATCGTGACGACGTTGCCGGTGTCGATGTTGAGACCGGAAAATGGCTGTGGTCGTATGCGTTGAAGCATGTTGACCCGGACCAGAATTCCCCGACGCCGGTCCAGCATCGCGACACGATCATCATCGGTGCCGAGAACCGCGGAATCCGTTCCTTGCGTCCAACGAAGACAGACGATGGCTGGATCGTAGAAGAAGCCTGGGTGCTGGAAGACTTGGCAATGAACATGTCGACCGCGGTGATGAATGACGGTCGTCTGTTCGGTTTGTCTCACTACGACAGTGGGCGATTGTTCTGCATCAACGCTGACGATGGCAGCGTCCCTTGGCAAGGCCGTCCCCGCTTGGGCGACCACGCCACGTTCTTGGCGATTCCCGGCCACATTATCACGCTGACGGACAGCGGTGAACTGCGTGTCATCGACGCGGCCGCCGAAGAATACCAAGCCAAAGCGACTTACACTGTGTCGGATTCACCGACCTGGGCGGCTCCCGTGTTGGGGGCGAATTATTTGTTGATCAAAGATCGCGAGCACCTCCTTCGTTGGAACTGGTGAGGGGCTGCGATCTTGGTCAATGGAATCGCCAAGCAGCGTTGTTCAGCAACGCGTCGTAAAACGTGTGCCCTCCGATGCGAATTGCAGCGACGACGGCAGTCCCGTTTGACCTGACGGTGCAGTTGACTGCGTGCGTACGGCCTCGCCGCTGACGCTTGCGAACAATGCGAACGCGATCAAGGCGATGCGAGAGTACTTCGGGAGAAGCACGGTGGCGAACTGGGAAGGAAAGCGTGAGGGTACTTCGGAGGAAGAGCCAAAACTTAATTCAAAACCTTGGCCGCCGCAGGCCACGAGAGCGAGATCTCGTGAGCGACCAAGTAACCGACGGAGGCTTCAAGTAGCCGACGGAGGCCCTCCGTCGGCAAACGAGCATTTGCGACGCCCCAAACGTCTGCTCACTTGCTATCACGTGCTTGCTGGGGGCCAATCGCTTGCAGCGATTGATAGTGGTTTTGCCGACTGAGGGCCTCAGTCGGCTACGGTTGGTTGGCAGGCGATTGTTGCGAGATTGTCGCTGCGCAGCAGTTCTTCCTCATCTGGCGCACGTCACTTGGTGAATCATTCGCGAGATCGAAAGACGGGTGTGCTCAGAGCTTGCTTGGGTCGACGACCGCGTGTTTGACGCCTTCGCGGTTGTACGTGTAGACCATGTTGAGCATCCCGTCGGAGGTTTGGATGATGGCCGGGTAGCTGTACTCACCGAAGTGACGGCGGCGATCTGAATCTTTCGGATGGGGGCCCGTCTCATGTTCCAGCGTCAGCACAGGTTTCCAAGTTTTGCCGTCGGAAGAAATCGCCAAGTTGAGAATCCGGCGAGGCTTCAGGTCGGGAGCGTCTTTCCGTCTCACAAGGCCTTCGGAGTGGTTGTAGATCAAGACTTGCCGTCCGTCTTGAAGTGTCACCGCATCGGTGCCGGAATTGGGATTGGGCAAGTCGGTCGCGGTGAGCGTGCTCCAGGTTTTTCCGCCGTCTTTGGACCAGCTTTCAACAATGCGTTTCTCTTTGCTGCGGCAGAGGATCTGCAGACGGTCGTCGGGGTAGGTCAAGATGCTTGGCTGAATCGCATGGAACGTTTCGCCGGTCTGGATTGGCCCGATGACCTCCCAAGTCTTGCCGAGATCCTTGGTGACCTCGAAGTGAACTCGCCAGTGGGAGGATCCATCCGCGTACTCGATCTCGGTGCTGGAAGGGCACAAGATCGTTCCATCGGCGAGCTCAACCGGTTTGTTCTTGACTGGTCCAAGGAGGTGTCCGATCGTGTGGGCTTCGCCAAGTTTGGTTGGCCAGGACCACGTTTTGCCACCGTCCTGGGAAGTCGTGAGCATGCCCCACCATTCCCGTGGGTTCGGACCGACTTTGTAGAACAGCATCAACGGGCCTTCGCTGGGCTGAAACAGCACCGGATTCCAGGTGGGATAGCGGAGCGTCGATGACTGGACACCGCTGACGACCTCGACCGACTCAGTCCACTGGCCGTTCTCATGGCGAGAAACACGAATGCCGACGTCAGGGTCACGCTCGCGAGTGCCCGCGAACCAAGCCGCGACCAGCCCGGTTGGTGTCTCGACAATGGTGGACGCATGACTCTCTTTGGTGGGCTTGTCAGCAAGATCAAAGATTTGTTGCGACGACACCAACGCGTCTTCCCCCGCGACGGCGACGTCAGGAAGTTCTTCTGCTTGGATGGAGATGGTCAGGGTGAGTGCCAAGAAGACCGCAAGGGATACTTTCATGATGCTTCAGGAGTCTCGGGTGGATGCGCGACATGATGGAGAATTCAAAGAGATTGCCCTGGAAGAGCGAACCTAATCTAACCGAAACGAGGAGGCCAATTTGGGGTGTTTTCCTTTCCATGTCGCCGACGGAGGCCCTCCGTCGGCAAACGAATCTCAGCGACGCCAGAGCCGTTGGCTCACTCGTTGTCACGTGCTTGCTGAGGGGCCATCGCTTGCAGCGATGGTGGTGGATACGCCGACTGAGGGCCTCAGTCGGCTACGGGGGGCTGGCAACGAACGACCTCGCAAAGGAGGTCAAGGCCATGAAGTGCCGGCAGGTTGTCGGCATTGGCGTCAGCCGATGAAAACCAGCGTCGCGGTTGTGCCTCCTCGTCTTCAGTCGCGGAGCGACGGCATCCGGCCAGCCTTGGGTTTCAACCCAAGGACCATCAGCGCATAACCATCTCACCAGTCGCGGAGCGACGTCAGTTGGTCGTGTGTCTCAACCACCTGTCGCCACTCCGCGGCTTCTCAAATGGGCGGAACGATTTAAACCTCGGGTTGAAACCCGAGGCTGACAGATTTCACCGCTCCGCGGTTGTGCCTCCGCGACCAGTCGCGGAGCGACGTCAGTTGTTTGCCGCCCGTCGCCAGGCGATACCCGTTTCGCGTGCTCGTAAGGTGTCAGCCGTTTATCGGCTTCCTTTCCATGTCGCCGACGGAGGCCCTCCGTCGGCAAACGAATCTCAGCGACGCCAGAGCCGTTGGCTCACTCGTTGCCACGTGCTTGCTGAGGGGCCATCGCTTGCAGCGATGGTGGTGGATACGCCGACTGAGGACCTCAGTCGGTTACGGGCGGATCGTTTCTTCTGCCGGAATTCACTTCATTCGGTCCGATCCCTTTGAGCGGTGAAAATTTGACTCAGGCTTCCAACCTGAGTTCCGCGCAATCACAGGCTGAAAGCCTCTGCCACTTGATTTTCGCTCTGTCCCTACTTCTTGTTCGATCCGGCGAACCGCTGGAGGTACTTGGTGAGCTTGAGCTTTTTGCGGGTGCTGTCGCTGGTCATGTAGCGGACGCTGCCGAAGACGGGACGCTTGGGACCCCAGGCTCGGTCGGTGCGGCCGAGCACCCAAAGGATGCCGCAGTATGAGTTGGGATCGCGACCATCCAGCCCATACTTGTTGTTCAGGTGAATCATGAACTCAAGAGCTTCTTCGGGCGTTTGGGTCCAATGCAAAATCTTCTTGCCCCATAGCATTCGCATGTAGTTGTGCATCTCGCCGGTTTCCACCAACTCACGCTGCGCCGCGTTCCAAATTTCGTCGTGCGTCTCGGCATTCTCAAACTCCGCCAGCGTGTAAAGATGGGGACGCTCGTCATCACGCGTTTCATTCAGAGTCTTCTGCGCCCAATCCGGCAACGATTCCAGCGAGTCATACGTGTCTGGATTTTGGAACGACCAATTGAATCCGATCTCTCGCCAGGTCAGCAGTTGATCGAGCAAGGCTTCCGCGTTTTCGCCGACGTTCCAAAAGCTATGGTTCTTGCCGTTGGGTTTGGACGTTTGGTCTGCGGACCAACCCTCGTGTTCCAAAATCGAAGAAACCATTTCGTGCGCCGAAATGTGACCGAAGTGCAGATGAGGGCTCAGGCCCGTCGTGGCGTGTTCATCGGGATGGTTGCGGTCGTCGTTGTAGCGAGACAGTTTCTTGTTCAAAAATTCTTGCCAGCGACGGGTGGCTTCCACCGTTCCGCCGGGCGTCGCTTGGGACGGACGAACCGAATGATCGATTGGAATTTCCGACAAGCCATCTTGGCCGAGCAGCTTTTCTAAATCAGCGGCAGGCCATTTGGACAGGATCTTGGACGGGAGCAATTTCTTTCGGCGTTCTGCCATCGATTCGCCATCGGGGCAGGGCAGGGCAGGGCGGTTGCTGTTTCGATCCAGTGGGTTGGCGAGTGGCAACTGCTCGAGCGCGGGCAGAATGTTTTTCTGCATGAATCGCCGGTAACTGTGTGCGACCGTGTAAGTCTTCTCAGCCGCTCGCAGTGGGAGAACTCCATTGGAATCGATCAATTCCAAACGGGCGGGCAGTTTGTCCTTCACCGCGTCGATCATGTGCGGCAGAAAGAAACACGGGTATTCATCAGTGACGACCGTGCAAGCGTGTTTGGCGAGTCGGTGAAGCAGTGGCGAGCCGACACCCGGTTTGGGTTCAACGTACGGGTAGTACACCACCGGCAATGATTCCGCCTCCGCAGCGTTGTCTCGCATGCCTTCGATGATGAACCGGTGGATCCGGTCGCTGGCCCATTGGTAGCGAACTCGCAGGGGTTCGAAGATCAGCAGCGGTTTTTCAAATTCGAGTGCCCGGTCAATCGCATGTTGCAACGCGAAATTCCAGTGCAGCCGCCGTTGGGCGATCAGCCAATAAACGACGTAATCCCCCTCATGCCGGGGCGGGTGGTCGTTGGCGAATTGATGACGCTGGGGAGGGAGCGTGGAAGTCATGAGCGATGGGGATTGGATGGGAGTCGTCAGTTCGGGGCTTGGCTAGTAGAGTGTGCGGACACGCCAAGGGCCATGCAATTTTGTCGCGACGACGCTCACCGTATCGAATTCTCGCCGTTTGCTTGCTGATCGGGTATCTGCTCGCATCGGCGGCTTATGTGTGGTTGTCTGCGCTGTGGATCTCGGGGGCACACCCGCATTTTCGCGTGGTCGATTTGTTGATGCCGCGAGCCAATGACGTGGTTATTTTTACGTTTTTCTTGGTGGTTGGGGCGAGCGTCGGCAGCTTTCTTAATGTGGTCGTTTGGCGATTGCCTCAACGTTTGAACGTGAACGGCCATTCGTTCTGTCCGAGGTGTCGCAATCGGCTTCGGGCTCGTGACAATGTGCCGATCTTTGGTTGGTTGTGGTTGAGCGGGCGATGCCGAGATTGCCGGCTTCCGATTTCGTCACGCTACCCGATCGTCGAAACGTTGGTCGGGATCACATTCGCTTTGGTTGGTGCGACTGAGTTGACGCGTTGGAGCTTGCCATATTTCGGTGATTCGGTGCGGCCGAATTGGATGTGGACACCGATTGTTGACGCTGATTTGTTGACGTTGATCCTGTATCACGTGGTGGCGTTGGCAACCGCTTGGGCGATGGGCCTGATACGCTTTGATGGAAAAGCGTTGCCCTCACGATTGACATTATTCGCGGCAGTGACGCTGATTGGCGGGATGTTTGCGTTTCCGCAAGCGATGGTCGTTCCGTGGCAACTCGTTGGTGAATCGATGCCGGCGGGCATTGGCACTTGGCCGCCGAGCGGGTGGATGACGACTGGTGCGGAATGGTCGGTGACTTTGGTTCAAATCGGATTGCGTTTGCTAACATCGCTCGTGGCGGCGGGCTTTTTCGCTCGTGTGTTGGCAAAAAGTTTTTGTCCATCGGCGGACATGAAAATGGATCCCCTTGGATCATCAACGAAGAGGTTGATTGATTTGATGATTCTGATCGCGGTGCCCGCGATCGTGGTGGGCTGGCAAGCGGTGATGGGCGTGATATTGCTCGCGGCGGTTTTCGCGAAGATTCTTGGTATGTGTGAATTCGCCCAATCACGAGATTCACTGGGACGTTTTGCTGTCAGTTTGCCGGTTGCCACGAGCGTGCAATTGTTGCTGTGGCGGGGTTTGGTGGCGTCTCAAGTGTGGCCCAGCGAGCAAGCATCTCAGGTTGGGTTGATTGTTTCGTTTTTCGGAGTTCTAACGATTCCGTTGTGGTTGGATGAAAACGGGGAATCGTTTCCTCCGATGGGCGATGAAAGTGGCAACGGCGGAGTCTCGGATCATTTCGATGAGGACGTTCGAGAGGCTCAGGCATCCAGGAAAGACCCAGATGCTTTGCAACAGGGCGACTCGTTTGAGTTAAACTGACTACCCAGCGAACGATCATCAAGTTGAGGGGAAGTGGACGAAGCCAGCTCGAACCGAAACGAACGCACCGCGGCGAATCTCGCGCCGACTGACGAAGGGGCGTTGATCGAAGCGGCGCTGTCAGGTGACGCGTCCGCCTTTGAAGGCTTGGTGATCCGTCACCAAGACCGGCTGCATCACGCCATGATTCACGTCACCGGTTCGGTCCATGATGCCGAAGAAGTGACTCAAGAGGCCTTCATTCGGGCATTCGTTAAACTGGACACGTTCCAGCAAAATAGCCAGTTCTTCACTTGGTTGTATCGAGTCGCGTTCAACATCGCTTTGTCGCGAAAGCGCCGCCAGAAGGTTCGCCTCTCGCTGGACCAGCAGCGCGAGGAAATCGGCGAAGAAGTCGTTTGTGGCGGCGAGGCCGTCGATGCGAACATGATTCGCCAGGATGACGTTTCGTTGGTGCAATTGGCTCTGCGGCAACTCAGCGATGAGCACCGCAGCATTCTTGTCTTGCGAGAGATGAACGAATCTTCCTATGAGGAAATGGCTGAGATTTTGGAACTGTCCATCGGTACCGTTCGCAGCCGATTGAATCGGGCTCGCAAGCAATTGCGATTGGCGATCGAACAGTTGCGAGAACCTGAGTCAGAATCCTCGGGCGAACCGAGCTCCTGAGCCGGTTGGTTGACGAAGTGGTTTGTGGACCAGGCGATTCCGAGCGGGTTTTTCGACCCAACACGAGGCCAATATTTCAGCTTGTTCTGGCAAAAGACAACTGACACCTCTTTCCCGACCGTTCCTTGCTCGGTCTTGGGGGGACAACCATGGTCGATCCCACTCCGCACCCAAACGTTGGCAAACATCTCGATGTTGTGCACGACGTACGCGATCAGTCCAACGCGTCCGATTCGGCTTCGGGACGTGACGGAACGCCGGGAAACCCACGGCCGTTCTTAGGCATTCAGTTCCGATGTTGCCAAACCTATGGTCGCATTTACCGCAACGACCAGCGAACCGCGTATCGCGGCGGATGCCCCAAGTGCGGCGCGAGGATGGAGATTCCGATTGGCAGTGGCGGGACGAACAAGCGATTTTTCTCGGCCGGTTGAATTTGAATTGAGCCCGTTTGCGCCGCGGTTTCTCTTTCGCCGTCGATCGTGGTGCGCGTCGATTTATCCACAAAATCGGAAAAAAACTGCCGTTCAGGCCTCGTTACAACCGAAACAGTCCATAGCACCGATCGGACCGGCTGTCGGCCGTTCCTTTTTTGCCACGAGCACGGCGGTCGGTGAATGACACCTCACAAAGGACTGTAGGGAGGCATTTCCATGCGACGCAAATATTTTGGACTGGCGATGGCCGCGATTGCCACGCTGGGGCCTGCTCAGGCCTTTGGCGGTGATCGCGAGATCGCACAACAAGTCATGCAACGGCTCAAAGTCAGCCGTGATGCAGGCCAGCTGAAGAACTTCAACCTCGACATGAAAGTCAACGACGGCGTGGTATTGTTCCGCGGCACCGTCGATGGCTCGGAGCAACAAGACTTGGTCTTGGCCGCTTTGAAAGACGTCGACGGCGTTGTCAATGTTGTTAACGAACTCGAAGTTCTCGAAGCAAAGATTTACAAACCCAAAGCCGCTGCAATCGCAGCTGTTGAGCCAGCTGAAGCGTTTGACTTCAAAGGTGCTTTGGAAACCGAAGCTCAAGAAGTTGTTCCTGGTACGGTTTCACCAGTCGCCGGCGAAGCAGCCGCTGACTCGCAAACTCGCACCGTGGCTGCTTGGGAAAACGCTGGCGGCGAAGCCAACAGCGACGAAGCAATCACGCAATCGGTCGCCGCTGCTTTGGGCAAAGCCCAATCGGTCGGTCACTTGAAAGACTTCGGCGTCGACGTCAACGCATACGACGGCATCGTCGAAATCACCGGCGAAGCTGCTTCGGCATCGCAACGTGAACTGATCGCCGAAATCGCTCGTCACGCTCCTGGAGCACGCGGCGTTCGCGATCTGATGAGCGTGAAGGCTGGTTCGAACACCGGTTTGGTTGCAACACCTGCTTCTCACCGCACCGGTGGATTGCAGCCTTTGCCACCAGCTAACCGTGGTCAAGTCCAAGCTCGTCCCGTTTCGTACGGACAAGCTGGCGGACAAATGATCAACGGCGAAATGGTCGTGCCCGGTAGCATGGTGACTCATGGAGCCGGCGTGCCAGCAGCACCTGCACCAATGGCTCACGCACCTGTCATGGGACAACCCGTTCCAATGGCTCCTGCCGCACCCGTCGGAGCACCTCGCTACGATTCGCCAAACCTGCCGAACTACGCATGGCCAGGCTACGCAGCGTATCCAAACTACGCTGCACTGACGTACCCACAACAGTACAGCCCATCGGCTTTCCCATACATCGGACCTTTCTACCCCTACCCACAAGTTCCTTTGGGATGGCGTAAAGTCTCGCTCGAATGGGACGATGGTTGGTGGTTCTTGGACTTCACTGACAAGTAGTTCAGTCAAGTCGTCCAGCCAATTGATCCAGCGGGTCACTTGATCCAAACGAATCAACGAATAGCCCTCGCAAGTTCTCTTGCGAGGGCTTTTTCGTTCTACGCCTGTTGTAGCTTTCGCAGTTTCGTTTCGACCAGTTGTTTCTCGTGATCAGCTTTGGCTTTGGACAGCGCGATCAGATAGGCGTCAATTGCCTGTGAGGTGTGGTTGCCCAGTTCATGCACTCTGGCGATTGCACAATCCAGCAACAAATAGGTCTGCATTGCACCGGATTGCTGGAGCGTTTGCAGCTCTTTCAGTGCCTCGTTGATCTGGCCTGCTTGAGCCCTCGCGATGGCTCGGTTGAGTTCGTAAATCGGCGACCGGTGGATCTCAAGCAGGCGATTGTAAAAACGAACGATCGTTGACCAGTCGGTGGCTTCTACGCTTGGGGCGATGCAGTGCTGCATCGCGATGGCTGCTTCCCAGTGGTACGTAGTCGGCGAATCAATCTTCGAGCCAGCCAGCTCATGTTGCGCGATGGTGATCAGTCGCCGATCCCATTTCGAACGGTCTTGGTCCTCCAGGAGAATCACGTTGCCTTGTTCGTCGGTTCGTGATTCCAAGCGGGCTGCTTGAAACAGCATCAGTGCCAGCAGAGCTTTCGTGGCGCGCGAGCCATGTTCGCTTTCGCTCAGCAGATGACACAGTCTTGCTGCTTCTTCGCAAATGTCATCTCGGATGGGCTGGGATCCGTGTGAGGTGTTGTGTCCCTCATTGAACATCAGATACAGCACATCGTGAACGACGCCGCGGCGCTGTGCAATCTCGTCAGGGCTGGGCAATTCCACCGCGACATTGGCTTCGCAGAGTGAACGTTTGGCACGAGCGATTCGTTTTTTGATCGTCTCGAGTGGCAGCAACAATCCGGCAGCGATTTCGGCGTACCCAAAGCCACAAAGTGTTTTCAGCGTCAGCGCGATCTGCGTCTCACGGTTCAGAGTTGGGTGACAGCAAACAAACATCATCCGCAGCAAGCTGTCGGGCAATTGTTCTTCGCTTAGCCAGTGATCCACGGTGTCCTCTTGGACGTCCAGCGATGGTCCCGCCAAAGAGATCGCTTGTGCCAACGTCTTTTCGCGGCGCAATGCATCCAGGATTCGGTTCTTGGTGGCGCGATGGATCCACGCAGTTGGATTGTCAGGCACTCCGCCTTGCTTCCACGCGTTCATCGCCTCTAGCATGGCGACCTGAACCATGTCTTCGATCAAGTTGATTCGACGGATCCCAAAGGCACGAGTCAGCACCGCAATCAAATGGGCGGACTCGTGCCGAAAAAAGTGCTCGACCAAATGGCCGCTTGAATCGGTCATGCTTCTTCGGGCTGGCCCACATTCGCCAATTCGCGAACTTCGATGGCACCTTTGTGATGGATGATCGGTGACGTCTTGGCCAGTTCCACTGCGGCGGCGAGATTCTCGGCTTGAACCATCGAGTAGCCACCAACCAATTCTTTCGACTCGGTGAACGGCCCATCCGTGACGGACAGATCCGGATTGACGGTTGCGCCTTCGGGTTTCAGTCCGTCGCCACCATCAAGCAACCAACCGGCTTTCATCCCGTCTTGGATCCAGTCCATCCACCGTTGCATGACTTTTTGCATCTCGTCCGGAGAGGCGTTTTCCATCTCGTCGCAGCCGCCGCGATAAACAAACATGAATTTTGGCATCGGTGTTCTTTCAAACGAAGGTTTCGGGTTCGACAGTGGCAACATAGCCACGTCATTTGTGAGGGTGACGAACCGAGAACACGAATCGGGACATCAAAATTGAAAATTTGGCTCAGATGGAATTGGCAGGTCGATTCCCCAAATGGTCGCCCATGCGAGCGTAGAGTTCGCGATGTTGGCGAGAGTTTTCAATGAGGTCCGCGTCGAATTGGATGCGGCCGGGTTCGAACAAAACCATGGTCGAGGAACCACCGAATCGGAAGTAGCCTTTTTCGTCGCCCTTGGAGATGGTTTCACCGGGCGAGTAACTCTGTTGGATGCTGCCCACGCAGGTGGCGCCGATTTCAAGCAATAGCACTGTTCCGAAAGATTCCGTTTCGAGCTGCGTGAGGCAGCGTTTGTTGCTGGTCAGAATGTGAATGTTCTGACGCAAGGCAATTGGATTAACGGAATAGAGTGGACCGTTGATCAGACGGCTCTCACCGGGGACACCGGCGGCGGGAAAGTGAAAGCGGTGATAGTCGACCGGGCACAACCGCGAAAGCAGCAGGCTGCCGCTCGCATAGCGGTCGGCGAGGGCGGAATCTTGCAGGAGCGTTGGCAGATCAAACATCTCGCCTTTGACAAACAGCCCTTCGCATTTTGATAGGTCGGGAATGCAAAGGTGACGGCCGTCGGCGGGGAAGACCACCGAGTCGGCAGCCGCATCAATCGGACGAGCTTCCGGTTTCAGCTTTCGAAAAAAGAACTCGTTGAAATTGGCAAACTCGTCCACGTCGCGGACAAACTCATCCGAGTCCAGTTCATACTCCTTGATGAACGGAGCGATCTTCTCGCGTGTTTTCGGTTGGTCCATTCGCCAACCGTACCAGTGCGAGAACAACGTTCGTTTCACGACCAGCGAAAGCGAAAGACGTCCGGCAATGGTGCCGTACGTCCATCGCAATGCCTTGTCGCCATACACTTTTTCGATGCGGTCTTCGCCGGTGTATCGGTCGTGATAGACGATTTCATCCATGAGTGATTCTTGTTTGAATGGTAGTGGACGAGGCCGCGAGTCCGGTCGCACGACCCATGCGTGGGATTCTTTGCGTCGTCCTCTACGAGAGTGGCGTTGCGATGGATCAGCGTGGCAACTGATCCCAGTTGATTTCAGGCTGCTGGCCTGCGGTGGACTTTCGTTCGAAAGTTTGATCCAGATCAACGGTCTCCGAGAAGAAGCCACAGTTCTTCAAGAAAAAGTGTTCGTCTTGGCTTCCGCCGGCATAGTCCAGTCGATGACGACCGCGAGCAGTGTTGTCACCCGTGAATTTGGCTCGCGTGATTTCGTGCCACTTGCCGTTCACATCGCAGACCCATTGGTTGCCGTAGTGAGCCGATCGTTCCAGATGGCCTTGTTCTGCTGAGAAGTTTTCGAGGAAGGAGTGGAAGCCGGTGAGGTGCTTGTCCGTCTTGGGGCGTCGGAAGGTCGCTACCAAACGCCATTCGTTCTTCGCCTTATCACCGAACCAAGATGTGTACAGCGTGTTGCCATCGCCATCGGGTTTGACTTCGGTCAGGAAACGGTATGTCTTGCCGGCTTCCCATGGGTAGACAAAGAAGCTTTGCCCGCCGGATCCTTCGTTGCCAAAGTCCTTGGCGATCACACCGTCGCCTTTTGCAAGCGTCTCGACTCGGTCTTCGTCAGGAATCTCGTTGGGGTTGTCCGTGCGGAAAGGACTCCAGATGGAGAACAGGACTTTGCGTTCGGTGGGGCTGTTGACCTGCATGCCGAAGTAGCCTTCGCCAAAACCGTTGGCCATGAAGTAGGTGCCCATTTGGTCTTCGCCGACGGGGACCATGATCTCGCTGTAGGCGTAGGTCAGATCCGTGCCTCGTGGTAATCGGTAGGAGAGGTGGACTGATGGACCTCGGCGTCCCCAATAGAACATGTTGCCATCGTTCGTTTGTACATAGTCGAGTTGCAGGTCGGCGTCGTCGGATGTCACCACCAGATCCGTGATTTGTGTGGATCCAGAAGGGTTGCCCCCGGCTGCCGGCGCGAGTTGCAGGTCGACCCGAACGTAGCCCGCATTCTCGACCTGAATTTCGCCGAGCGGGTAGGTCTTGGCGGATCCTGGTTGCAGATCACAGGAGAGCTTGGTTTCCTCGACGGTCGCGAGGATTGTCGCGGGGTGATCGCTCGCGTTGCCTTTCAGTCCTAGCTCGAGCGTGTGAGCGTCATCGACGTGAAAGTAGACGGAGTGGACTTCGCTCGAATCGCGGAGTCGTAGGGAGCCACCGCGTCGCATCGACCGACCGCCGGGTTCAGGCTGAGTGCGGAACGCGTTGCCCGCCACCGGCACGGACCACTCTTTCGCGGAGGAGAGTCCCTGCGAGGTCAGGAGTGTGACAAGGCTGATCAGGAGTGGTTGAAAAACAAGTCGGGAAATCATGGTGTCGATCGGGTGAGACGGCGTGGGCAGGAACCAAGGAATCTTTTCGCGAGTCGGGAAAGAGGCTGCGTTGAATCCGCTTGGGACGGGATTTCATCGAGCCCGCCACTCTTTCGCTCCGATGGATGGTCTCGCGGCATTCGAACCTATCCCATATCGAAACCATGCTGCAAGCAGGCGGGAAGCAGCAGCGGGGCACACCACTTTATCAAGCTGCAGCAATGAGCCGATGGCCGTTAGGCCCGGTGGCGTCGTGGAAACTGGTGCGAACGCACTTCGGCGAAGATTCCGTCGTCCGACAAACGGTTCGCCCTGAAAGGCGTCTTCAGCAGGGGTTTTCGAACTGCAGCGGGCAAGCCACCATGGTGGCCGAAGCTGGCGAGCGACTTTCGACCTCCGCCGGGCCCCTTACCACCCCACGACGGAACACAACCCAAGAGACATCATGGCCACTGCAAGTGCACGACATATTCTCGTTGAAACCGAAGAAGCCTGTCAGGATCTGAAAGATCAGATCGAAAAAGGACAGGATTTCGGTGCCATCGCCGCGGAGTTTTCCTCCTGCCCGTCCGGCAAGTCCGGTGGAGCGTTGGGAACGTTCAGCCCTGGCCAAATGGTTAAAGAGTTTGACGAAGTGGTATTCAGCGGTGAACTGGGCAAGGTTCACGGCCCCGTCAAAACTCAGTTCGGCTACCACTTGATCGAGATCACGCAGCGCGTCGATTGATTCGAGAGGCGATCCCATGATCAAGACGTTTGGACAGGCTTATAAGTTTGTGCTGAAGAGCAAGGTCTGCACCGTCTTCGGCAGCAAGAACTCGCCGTACCCGTCGTTGTGGGACAACACCGATTTGTCGGAAGACAAACCCAAGGCGGGCGGTTGGAGCCCCAAGGTGACGGCCGTCTGGGATTGGAAGACTCGCATCCCGCAAACCTATCCCGCGGAAGTTTTCTACGGGAAGGTGCGCGGCGGGGACGCGGTGTTGATGGAAATGCAGCACTTTCGTGAAGTGCATTATGCCGAGGCGTACCAGCCCGTCCACGAATTGGATGTCCTCTGCCAAGAAATCTTTGAGCTGATTCGTTTGGAAGCGGATTACACCGGGCCGCTTCGCAAGCGTGCGATCGAGCGATTGGCGTGCACGAAAAGCCAATTCGACACGGCACTCAAAAAACTGCAAATCAGTTTGAACGTCGTGCGTTCCAACGACCCGAAGATGAAGAACGACTTCTGGTTGCCAATGCGAGAAGTCCATCTCGATATCGTGCAGCAGCACGAGCGGTGAAGTCCCCTAAACCGTAGGTCAGGTTGTACCTGACGTTCCCGCCGATGCTTTGGAACAAAGCGAGTCGTGAACCCGTTCGCAAAAATGGCGAACACACGCGATCAGCAAGTCAACGCTGCACAGCATCAGGCCGAATGTTTTCAAATTTGTCCAGCAGCGAAACGACCACCATTGCGAGAAAGCTGGCGGCGAGCCCCATCAGTTGCGAGGGGATCAGGAATTCGGGCAACATGTATTCGAACGCCAACCAGGTTGCCACGCCGGACACGATCGACGCCATCGCTCCCCGAGTGGTCGCTCGTTTCCAATAGAGCCCAACGGCCAAGGGAACCAGGGCACCAACGAGCGGCACGCTGTACGCCTGCTGGATCATTTCGTACATCGTGTTGTTGCTGGTCAAGGCTTGGTGCAACGCCAATGCACCAAACATCAGCAAGACGATTCGCAGCCACCGCAACATGTTTTTGTCGTCGAGGTCGGACCGAAACGGACGGATGACGTTTTCGACGATCAGGCTGCTCGGTGCGAGCAACGTGCCACTGGCGGTAGATAGAATCGCCGAGACCAGAGCACCTAGAAAAACCGTTTGCACCCAGAACGGGGTGGACTGTATGACCGCGTGCGGAAGTGTTCGCTGGACTTCGCGGAGGTCGTCGCTGTTGAATTGTTGCAAGTGATCCGGATCGATCACGACCGCCGCGTACGCGATGAACATCGGGACAAATGCGAACATGCAGTAGAACATCCCACCCAGCAAGGTTCCCGTCATGGCGGTGCGTTCGTCTTTCGCGCTGGTGACACGCTGAAAGACATCCTGTTGCGGGATCGAACCCAGGGCCGCGGTCAGGAATCCGCCAATGTAGATCCACCACTGACCGGATTGCCCCCAGTCGGGAAAGACCTGCAGACGCCCCGATTCGCGAGCGGACTCGATGACAACGGATACACCGCCGGCCGCATGAGCCATGTACACCGACACCACCAACAGACCGATGATGATCACGAACGTTTGAATCATGTCGGTCAAAGCCACCGACCACATGCCGCCCATCACCGTGTAAAAGGCGACGATGGTGAAACCGATCACGATGCCGTTGTTGATGGTCAATGTTTCGTAGCCGATGCCTTTGCCAAGGACCGAAATCACCAAACCAAGTGCGGTGAGCTGAGCTGCGGCCCAGCCCAGATACGATGCGGAAATCACAACGGACGTCAAAACCTCGATCGAGCGTCCGTAGCGTTTGCGATAGAAATCGCCGATCGTCAACAAGTCCATCCGATAGAAGGCTCGTGCAAAGAACAACGCAACGAGCACCAAGCAGATCGAAAACCCAAACGGGTCGCCCGGGATGGCACGCAGTCCTTGCCCGGCAAAGGTGGCCGAAACCGAAAGCACGGTCTCGGCACCAAACCAAGTTGCGAAGACGCAAGCGAAGTTCATGTAAAGCGGAAGCGAGCGTCCCGCGACCATGAAGTCCTGCGCATTGCCGACGCGTCGGGCTGCGAGCAACCCGATCGCGATCGTGAGAAGCAAATAGGCCAGGACGGCGGCGATCAATCCCATCGGCGTGTCGTCCGTCAGTCGATTGCGACGCTGTTGGCCATCGGCAATCCATTGAAAGGCGATGCGCTGGCGGCAGCGTAAGCACCCATCGATGGAACCAAGACCAATTCACCGACTTCCAAATCAGGAAGCCACTGATCACGCGAAACGATATCGGTGGAGTCGCAGGTTGGACCGGCGACCACGCAAGGAACGGTCTCTCGTGAGCCATCGTTTTCGACCAGCAACGGGAAGTCCGTGTGGTCGAAGATCTTGCCCGAGAACGATCCGTAGATGCCATCGTCGAGGAAGAACCAAGGCAATTCCCATCGACGGCTCTTCCCGATCACGCGAGTGATCAGGGTCACGCTTTCGGTGCACAACCCGCGGCCTGGTTCGGCGATCAAACGAATCGGCAAGTCGCCGAAGATCTCTCGCAGTCCGTTGGTGATGACTTCGCCAAAGGCTTCGATTGAAGGCGCGTCTTCGCGATACGGAGCGGGGAAACCGCCACCGATGTCGAGGACTTCCAAGTGGTGTCCGGCTTTGGTGGCTTCGTCCCAGACTTCGCGAACGCTGCGGAGCACTTCGACATAGTCTTGTGGGTTGAGGCACTGACTGCCGACATGGAACGAGAACCCGCGGACTTTCAGGCCTTTGGCTTTTGCCGTTGCCAATAGTTCCAGCGCTTCGTGCATGGGGCAACCGAACTTCGCCGACAGGTTGATTCGGCTGGAGGCTCCGGTCGTTGCCAAACGCAACAACAAGTTCACATCGGGAGTCAGTCGGCGAATCTTTTCCGCTTCGATTGGGTTATCGAAGACGAACCAGTTCACGCCGGCTTCATAGCATTCCCAAAGGTTTGCATCGGTCTTGCATGGGTGCGTGTGCAGCATGCGGTCTGGCGTGAAACCAGCGGCGAGTGCTGCCTTCAATTCGCCAGGCGAGCAGACGTCGATGAATGCATTTTCGCCGTTGAGCGTCGACAGGAAATGCAGGTCCGGGTTGGCTTTCGCCGCATAGTAAAGATCAACACCTGGCAGGGCGTTCTTCATCGCCCAGTAGGTTTCGATGGCTTTGGATCGTGATACGACAAGCAAAGGTGTGCCGTGTTTTTCAGCGAGCTCTTTGGCGAGGTCGAAGGAAAGGTTCGGCTGAGCCGTTCGGGCGTTGGGTGCGCGCAGAATGGTCGATGCGATCATGCGGCTGGGGTGCCTCCAATTGGGGACCAAGGTCAGTTGAGAAACGAAATACAGTCAAAACTTCGAAGCCCGGTGGCTTCGTCTGAGGGTTCCGATGGAACCCTGGCCGACTTCTTCTTCGCTGTTATCGAGCCGCGTCCTGGGCGCAATAACGTGTTGACCTTGGGGAGATCGCAATGGAGGTTGCGGCACCTTGCGGTATGGCAACGTTGTGCGTTTGGAGTGGGCGATTCCGCTAGGAAACGTCCTGCCAACACACTTCCGCCGCGCCCGTGATGGGCGAGACCTGGTGTCGTGCTGATTGAACCGCAGTGAGTCGGTTCGCATCACTGAAATGTGATTGCACGCTCACTGTTTTTCAATCGGCTGCGGAAGATATCGACCGCGAATCCAAAAGTCGAGAGCGGAAATGACGATTTCCGTCGATTGTCTCGTTGCAGCGTGATCCACCCAGTCCTGCGGACGGAGACCGAGACATCGGCCCCGTTGATCCGCGTTTTTCGCGAGTCCTGGTGATTCTGCGTCGGTTTCGCAGGGCTCCGCTCGGGACAAATCTGGACGGGGCTGCTATAGTGGCTTGCAAGCATTTCTTCTCTCTTTCTCAGCGGTCCGTTTTGTCTGACGTGTCTTCGGTTCCCGAATCTCTCGAACGTCTCGAGGTGGCTTTGACCCCTCAGGAGCGTTTTGAGGAGTATTTGCAGAGCAAAGGCCAGCGGCAGACGAAGCCTCGTAAGTTTCTCGTTGAGAAGATCTTCTCTCAGCACGCCCACTTTGATGCCGATGAGCTGATCGAGAAGTTGCCTCGCAAGGGCGAGCCCAACTACGTCAGTTCAGCGACGGTGTATCGGTCGCTGCGGGAGTTTGTGGACGCTGGATTGCTGAATTGCTTTCAGCTCGATGGCCGCACGGTTTACGAACTGGATTACGGCTACCCGCCCCACGATCACCTGTACTGCACCCGTTGCCGCAAATTGATCGAGTTCCGAAGCGAGGAACTGATTGCGACGCGAGACGAAGCGGCCGCGAAACACGGTTTTCGCGTTTCTGGGCACCGGATGCTGGTCAGCGGTGTGTGCCGCGAATGCGGGAAGAACCGACGCAAAAAACGCAAGCAAGACTTGGTCTGAGTCGATTTGCGGCGATTGGATTGGCCGCGGTCGCGTTCACCTTCGTTCCGTCTTCGCCGATTAAGCTTCTTCGGGAAGTTCGGCCATTCGAATCTGTTGCAGGATCGCGTTGAAGACCTGTTCGGCGGCTTCGAAATCCGACATTTCGGCTTGGAGTTGAGCCAAGATGCGTCCCGCGATGGGCATTTGTTCGCGAGTCGGGGCAGGGGCGTCCAGCAGCACCACGCGCGACATCACGACGAGGTCCAAGTAGTAGAACCGGAGGTCAACGGCGCGTTCGCCTTCCGTGGCACCCGGCAGTGTGACGTTGTCACGTTCCAGGTCTTCGTATTGGCCTCGGAGCATTTGGTCGATTTCACCGAGGACGACTTCGTCTTCTCGGGTGATCGGCAACGTTTCCAGCGACACAAATCCGCCGCCGGGCAGATCGAACGTGGCTCCCTGGTCGCCTTCGTCTTCGGCTCGTTCGACCAGCTTCCAGTTGTCCGGGTACAGCAGTTTCAGGCCGAAGCCTTCGAAAGTTGCGGGCATGTGTTTGTTCAGTCGTTTTGAGGGCCAGACAATCGCTGACGCAGGTCATCGGGCACGTTGGTTTTGACCAGTTTGCCGCCCGCTTTCAGGTCGCAACACACGGCGGTGATTTTGCCGGTGGCGATGCGGCGGCCTTCGCAGGTCAGTTCGAAGCGATAGCTGATGCTGGACTGGCCGATTCGGTCGACGTGCAAATCGATTTGCAAAATGTCTTCGAATCGGGCGGGCCCATGAAAGTCGGAACTGGCGGCGACTCGGGGCCAAGTCAAGCGTTCCTCGGATTCATGGTGCGGCATCACAGGGATGCCGACCGATCTCAGGAACTCATGCTCGGCCGCTTCCATCATCGGGAAGAAGGCCGAGAAGTGGACGATTCCAGCCGCATCGGTGTCTCGAAACTCGACGCGGCGTTGGGTCTGGTAGACCGGAGCCCGCTGGGTGGGGGCTCCGTCAGAGGCAGAATCGTTCACTGATTTGCCGATTTGGCTTATTCGCCGACGTATGGCAACAAGGCCATGAAGCGGGCTCGTTTGATCGCAGCCGTGACAGCGTGTTGGCTGGCAGCGGTACAACCACTTTTGCGACGGCCCATGATGCGTCCTTGACGGTTGACCATCTTGGACAGCAATTCGAGGTCCTTGTAGTCAACGTACATCGGACGTGGACGATGGCCATCGACGAAGATGGGGTCCTTGCGACGCGTGCGGCTGCGGACTCGGGAGCGTTTGCGGGCACGGCTACGCGTGCTCATTGGACGTGGAGGCATGAAGCTTTTCGAAAATATCGAAGGCGAATGGACTGATTCGGCCGGAAAACCAACGTCTCCGGCTCGCCAATGGTGTCCCGTGAACGCAAAAAGGTCGCGATCGCGGGCCACACAGTGTGCCGAGATCGGCGTTTCCACGCAATCCCTTTTGCCTATTCTGCCCGATAAAGCTTTTCTTGGGCGATCAGTGTCCGCACAGGATGCGGAACCTGAACCCGGATGCTCCGTTCAGAGCAGACTCGCTGGCGAGGGGCGCATTGAGCTCTGAGTCATTTCACCAACGGATCGGGGCGATCGAACTGGACCCGGTGATAAACTTCTGTCATCGACAGGTTCAGCTTCAAGGCGTCGATCCGCAATTCGTTCTCCAGTCCCCCCGCTTCACGAAGCGTCCATGTGTGGTCGTCTCCACGGGTGAATGATTCAACTGCTGGTCGATCTTGCGCGACGAGCACGTATCCTTTCAAAGATGGAATGCGTCGGTAGTGTCTCGACTTGGTGCCTCGGTCGTATGCCTCTGTGCTTTCCGAAGCGACTTCGATCAACAAAGTCGGATTTTGCAGGGTGTCCAGTTGGTCGTCGCGAAATTTGGGTTCGTCGCAAGCCACGACCACATCGGGGTAGGTGTACAAACCAGTGGCTTCAATCTGGACCCGCATGTCGCAGGGGTAAACTTCGCAGGGACCATCGAGCAGCGCGTTGCTTAGAACCCGGATTAGGTTTGTCACGATCAAGTTGTGTGCTCGCTTCGCGCCGCCCATTGCAAAGGTTTCGCCGCCGAAGTACTCGCTCTTGAACGAAGCCTTTCGTTCTTGGTCAAGGTATTCCTGTTCGGACAGCAGTGGGATCGGATTGGTCGACATAGCAGATCTCAGTTTCGACACGCGGGGAATCGCAGGCAACTTTGCTATCGTACCCGGTACATCTTTTCATTGTCGATCAACGTCGCGACCGGGTGTGGCACGCGGAATCGGATACTCCGTCCGGTCGCGATGCGATTCCGAAGGTCGCTGCTGCTGATTTCGATCTGGGGCATCTGGATCTGAGACTCGCGAATCCTTTGGATCTGCGTTTCGTCGGTCATTCCGTCCAGGATCGAGTAGTCCGGCGGAGGGTCCCCGCCGCGAGCGATCACGGCCAGGTGGCACCGTTTCAGAATTTGCTCGGGTTCTCGCCAGCGGTCGAAGGAGGCCAGTGAATCGGCTCCGATGATCAGGTACAGCGGGCGGTCAGGAAACTGTTCCTGCAGATATTCCAGCGTCAGCAGGGTGTAGCTGACGCTGTCTTGCCGAAGTTCCCAGTCGTCGATGACAAGCCCGGATTGTCCGCTGAGTGCCAACCGCAGCATTTGCAGACGGTGCTCGTTGCTGGCCACGGGGCCATGAGGTTTGAGCGGGCTGGTGGCCGCCGGGATCCAACGCACGTGTTCAATCGGCAATTGTTCGAGAGCCGATTCGGCCATCCATAGATGCCCGACATGAACCGGGTCGAACGATCCACCCAGAATTCCGATGCCGTGATTCGATTGAGGGGTGGTTTCAGATGCTGACACGGAACGGCCTTCGAAGGTTTCTAGCTTGAATCGAGACAAGCATAACTTCGCAAAAGCGAAGCGGGCAGGTTGTCTCACGCGCAATGCGTCAACGAAGCCCCGAGACGATTATTGTCGATCCGCGATGTGTTTCTTTTGGTGCCGAATCAACTCGTTCAGTTCCCCCATCGTTTCGCAGGTGCATTGGAAGTGACAGATCAACATTTCGTCGGTTGAGTCGGCGCCCCACGAAACCGGTTTGGGTGGCGAGTTCGGGTTCAACGGGTTGTTCGCTGAATTGTCATACCAAGCATCCACGTGAATGATTGTTCCCTTTTTCAATCGCACAGGTTCGGCAAACGAGTACTTGCCTTGCCAATTGAAATCCCAATCTTTGATCCACAACAATGGCTTGGTCTCGCCGTCAGGTGATTTCGACCAAACTTTCATTTCCCGGCCAAAGAGATGCATGTGCGGCACCGTGTCCAGCAACACGGTGTCGACGGGCAAGGTGTACGTCGCGCGTTGCAAGTGATGCTCCGCCCCCGGCGGGATGCGAATTCGTTTGTTGCCAACCTGTATTTCGGTGACCATTTTTCTGGCCGACGGCGGCGCAAAGTACAGGCCGATTTTTGACTTGTCTTGATGCGGTTTGCCGGTCGTGACGTAGTGAATTTCCGCCACGATGTCGCTGCCTTTGGGAACCAAACGTCCCATTCCTTCGGGCAATGGTCGCGGGCTCATTCCCGGGAACCAACTGCTCAGCGTTCCTTCGGGTTCAAAGCGCGGCCCGCCAAAGCTGGAGTAGCCCGGCGCCGGATCCGATTGGTCCAGTCGCCGCCCCTTTCGTTGGGTGTCCAAAAAGAAACTGGCGTGATGAACAGATTGAGGTGTCCCCGGATGAAAGTCGATCGCGTTGACCAAGCGATGTTCTTTCAAACCAGTTGGGATGACGAAGTACTGCCGAACGTCGGGACCACTGGATGGAATCGAGAACGTCTCGCTCATTTCCAAAATCATATCCGGTTCACCCAGTGGCCAACCATTTGATGGCGGCAAAGGGGCCGGAAGATCCTTCGGGTCGCCCG
The DNA here is from genome assembly GCF_000196115.1 of Rhodopirellula baltica SH 1. NCBI lineage: Bacteria > Pseudomonadati > Planctomycetota > Planctomycetia > Pirellulales > Pirellulaceae > Rhodopirellula > Rhodopirellula baltica. The sequence continues at coordinate 4,515,765 of NC_005027.1, read as the reverse complement.
CCGGTTTGCCATCGCGAACCCAAACGTTCAACAAAGACATCTCGTGGTTGGTCAATCGCAGTTCATCTTGGAACCGCGTGAATCCGGCGGCCGGTTTCCATGGGGGCATGAAACGCGAATGCGTCACCTCTAGTATTTGGTTGGCATGACCACTGACGTCGTTGTAAGTCAACAGCGGAAACGGAGCCGAACCGTTTTGGCAATGACACCCCGCGCAGTTTGCTTGAATGACCGGCGCGACATCGCGTGCGAAGGTCACTTCGCCTTCGATCGCTTTGTTTGGTGGATCCTCCAGCAAACACCCGATGGGTTTGGTCCGCGGCACATCCACCGCGCGTCGAGCGATGACTGCGCGGATCGCATCTCGCAAATAGGAATTAGCGGCGTGATCCTTCTTGCGACCAACTTGGACATGCCGATCGTCAATCGCACCGTTGTAAAGCATCTCGCCGGTCGGCCGAATCAACATCGCTTGGGGCGTATGGGTTGGCGAGAGAGCCAAACGCAATTCGCCCGAACCGTCAAACAGCACCGGGAACTCAACTCGATAATCAACGCTGTGCTTTTTCGCGTCCGAACGTGTCACCGACGGATCGGAAATCACGCCTATCAATTCGATGCCTTGTGTCCCGTATTCCGATGCGTAGCCATTGAGCAACGGCAGATAACCGTTGCTGATCGGACAATGCGTGGACAAGAAGACGACCGCGACGGCCTTGGTCTCGTTGGATTGGCCCAGCCGAATTAACCGCCCGTCCAGGTCGAGACCTTTCAGCCCATCAGCATTCGAAGTGTCTTGAGCAAACGCTCGATGGGAAGCGAAAAGCATGCAAACCAGGAGCATGCAAACCATGTTCGTGAACATCAAACCAATGCGTCGACCGCGAAACGAACCTTTCGCGGCCCCTTGGATTTGATCGGGAACCATGCACCCACTTCATGTTGGCGGCAACGTGGCACGCCGAATGGCATGCAAGACAAGGCTGGTTAGTGTACAGGACTGGCGCCCGCGAATGGGAATTATCCATTGCGGACGCGAATACTCCAAACGTCCTGGACGTTGAGTCTGTGTTGCGATGGTCGCGTATGACCTGGGTTTTGCTTCGTGGAAAACGGTCAAGCGTCGGGAACCGAACCGGTTTGTCACGAGCATCAGCACCTCCGAAATGCACGATCAAAATCCGCCATCGCCGGCATGTGTCCCCCGAAAGTCCTTGACTCTCAAATGTATGGTGCTACAAATGTAGCACCAAGCCTCGGAGACAGCCTATTCACCTGTAGAGAATCACGATGCCCGATCCAACGATGATAAGCCTTGGGAAACGTCAGCGACAAATCTATGAGACCGTCCATCGGTTGGGGAACGCCAGCGTGACAAGCGTCCGTGATGGTCTGGAAGATCCGCCGAGCTATTCGACGGTGCGAGCGATCCTGAATCGTTTGGTCGACCAGGGCTGGTTGTTGTCGGAACAAGACGGACCGCGACTGGTTTACCGCTGCACGCAAAAACAGGTTGCTGCCAAACGATCCATGGCCAAGCAGGTCCTGCAGAACTTCTTCCAAGGTTCTCCCGCCGAAGCTCTGGCCGCGTTTTTGGATGCGAGCGAGCGACCGCTCACCGAGGACGAGGTCGACCAGATGATCGAAGAGGTGCAGCGTGCGCGAACGCAAATTTCCAAGAAGAGTCAGGCAAAACCAAAAAGGCCAACGTCATGAACAGCTTGAACTTGATTTGGGCCGCTTTGGTGATTTCCAGTATCGTTTCGTTGGTGGTGATGAGCCCCGCAATGATCGCTGGTCGGAAGCGATCGCATTTTTCGGCGACCGTCGTCAATGATCTTTGGAGAATGGGCATCGTTCTGATGTTGATTCTGCCGATTGCTTTGACGCTTCGACCGTCTTCGATGGCACTTTGGGGATTCGCACCATCGAGCTTGGGCACAAATTTGCCCTCGGCGATCAGTGCGGATGACGTGTCAGTTGCCACCGGACTCAATTCCGAATTCAGCACAGCGATGGCTGGTGGCGATGTTTCAGACTCCACGAATGTCGACCGTTCGTTCGTCGGAAAAGATCGGTCCATGCCCGTGTCTGCGCTGAATTCAGCCGCGTTGGAATCATCGCCCGAAATGTTTGTGAGGCCATGGGCGATCGCGGAAACAATCTCGAATCTGGTGATGGCTGTGGGATGGGTTTGGTTCGCGATTGCCAGTGCTCTGTTGATCCGAATGTTGATAGGCTACGTCAAGGTATGGTCCATGGTCCGCGCAGCGACGGAGGTTCCTGATCCAAAGGCGATGTTCCAATTGATTCGCTTGCCAATGAAGACAACGCTGAGTCGGGCTCGATGTTTTCATTCACGAGACGTTGAGGTTCCGTGCGTGGTGCCGTGTTGGAAGCCAACCATCTTGCTGCCGCACGATTTTGAGCGTTGGTCGTCCGATGAACAAACCGCCATCTTGCAGCACGAGCTTTGTCATTTGCTCCGACATGATGTGGGGTGGCAATTCCTTGCCAATCTGTTGGTCGTGTTGTATTGGTTTCATCCGCTGGCACACCATGCTCGTCGCCAACTTCGTCGGACGGCCGAGTTTGCTGCGGACGATGCGGTTTTGAACGCGGGCTTTTCGGCGGACAATTATGCCGAGAATTTGATTCGAATCGCACGCGGTTTGACCGCTCATTCAACCGTCGCACACCTGTCGGCCGCTGTCTCGGAACACAGTGTTCGCGAGCGTGTTTTTGAAGTCCTGGATTTGGACAAGAGTCGCAATCCCACGAATCCTCGTCGACGAGTCATCGGTTGGTCGATCTCGGCGGCAACGCTCTTGCTTTTGTTTTCATTCGCACCTTCGTTCGCGACTGATCCAACAGAAGAACCAAATTGGTCGCAACGAATCGCTATGATCAGACAGGCTCATCCCTGGATTCGCCTCTCTGATTCATTTGCAGATGAAATCGAACGCCGACAGAAAATTCATCGAGGCGAACGGATTGATGTTCGCGGTCAAGTGCTCGCGAAGGATCAAACACCGGTGGCCGGCGCGTTGGTTCTGTTGCGTCAGCGGACCAACACGACTTGGATGAGAGGTTTTCAATCCTATCAGCAAGCCACGTTCGCTTATTCGTGGACAGATCAGAACGGTGCGTATGATTTGAGATCCATCCCAACCCCATGGCGAGGATGGAATCAATCGACCGCCTGGGAAACCTTGATTCTATCTCCGGATCACTGTGTTGGAACACGTGTGCATCCCCCCGGAGATTTGAAATTCGATGACAAAACGATTCTGTTGGAACCCTACCAAACTATCTCTGCACGGTTTGTGGATGCCAACAATCAACCTCTCCCAATGCAATTGAATCTGGCGGTGCTCGTTGATGGACGTGAGACGAGCCAAAGCTTCAACTCATTGGATTTCTATGACATGAACTTGATGGGGAGTGAGCTTCCCGGATTGATGCAAGCCAATGAAGCAGGCGAGGTAACGATCGGTGGCTTGCCGCCCAATCGCTTGGCAGTCTTCAATTGTTTTTCTCCAACAAATGAATTGTTCTCCTTCGCGTCCCAGTCGACCACGATGCTTCGCATCGCAACGTCACCCGCCGGAGTACGCGATCCATTGATTCCACTGTCGAATTCGCGTGGGTCTGGGGAGGTGCATCCGTTCGTTGAAAACGGTGTGGTCATGCAAACAAACGAAACCATTGAGCAACTGGGTGGCCTTCGTGAGGAACGCCTCCAATTGGTTCCAGAAGTTTTTGGTGCGACGGATCGTCGATGGGGAATGCAATCTGATTGGGTTCGAGGGCGATCCAAAGATGACATCACCGTTGACTCACGCGACTATCGGGTTGTGAAGGTGAAGGTCGTGGACGCTGAGACGAAGCGGCCGCTTCCCAGCGTGTACGTCGACTGGTGTGACGAGCGTCGAAGGCCAATTCGTGGGCCTGAGGATTTAGACGGCCACTTTCCGCACACACTGACCGACGACGAAGGTCACGCCGAGCTGGTCGTTCCAATCGAAGACGTCAAAGTGTTTGCAGCGGGGCGATACCTCGGGTACCAAACGGCCTACGATCGACTCCACGCGAATCCCGCCGAACCCACGTCCAATCCTCCTTTGGAGCAATGGGTTCGTTCTCTCACTGCGTCAACGGAGGACAACGAAGTTACTTTTGAGCTGCAGCCGGTTACGCCACTGACAGTTCGGTGCATGGATACCAACGGCGATCCTGTGTCGGCGGACATCGCGGCAACGGATCTTGCCGGAAGCGTTAACGGCTTTTGGAAATCAGCGACGAATCAGTCTGGGATTGCTTCGGTGCCACTTTTACCGACCTTTGAGTCCGTCCGCATCGACGTGCAAGCAGGCGACCTCGCACCACAAAGTCGCACTGTCGACATTGGTCCGGAAAACTCGATCATTGAGTTCATCTTGGCGCCGTAGCGGCTAACTCAGGATACCGTCGACCACATGGGCTTCTTCGACGCCGGTCAGTTTGAAATCCAAGCCTTGGAACTTGTACGTGAAGCGGTTGTGGTCGATCCCGAGCATGTGCAACATCGTTGCGTGGAAATCACGGACGTGGACAGGATCCTTCACCGCGTTGTAGCCGAACTCATCCGTCGCGCCGTAGCTGGTCCCACCCTTGATTCCGCCGCCGGCCAAACAAATTGAGAAGCCCTTGATGTGGTGGTCACGTCCATCGCCTTGGGCCATCGGTGTCCGACCAAATTCACCGCCCCAGACGATCAGGGTGTCGTCCAGCATGCCTCGCTGTTTCAAGTCTTGAATCAGCGCGGCGGAGCCTTGGTCGACGAGTGAACCCGTCTTTTCGGTGCCACGCTTCACACCGCCGTGGTGATCCCAACCGCGATGGTAGAGCTGGATGAAACGCACGCCGCGTTCAGCCAAACGACGCGCCATCAAGCAGTTGCTGCCGAAGGTTCCATCACCAGGAGTGCAGCCATACATCTTTACGATGTGGTCGGGTTCATCGGTCATGTCGGTCAACTCAGGAACCGACGTTTGCATTCGGAAAGCCATCTCATACGCGCTGATGCGTGTTGCGATTTCCGGGTCTTGCAATGTTTCGTTGCGGTGCATGTTGATCCGCGCGACGGCATCGACAATGTCTCGCTGTTGCGAGTGATTGACGCCTGCGGGATTGCCGACGTAGTGGACTGGATTTCCGGACGCATGCAATTGAACCCCTTGCACGCGACTGGGCAGAAAACCTGAGTGCCATTGTCGGGAGCTGATCGGTTGACTTTGGCCACCACCTTCGCTGGTCAAAACGATGAAACCAGGCAAGTCCTGTGTTTCGGCGCCCAGTCCATACAAAACCCAAGACCCCATCGACGGTCGACCACTGATCGCGGTGCCCGTGTTGAAAAAGGTGTGGGCCGGATCATGGTTGATCTGCTCGGTGTGCATGGATTTCACCACACACAAGTCATCCGCCATCTTGGACAGATGCGGCAACACGGATGAAATCTCCAGACCGCTCTTGCCGTGTTTCGCGAACGCGTGCTGAGGCCCCATGACTCGTAGGGCCTTGTTCTGCAACTGCGCAATCGGCTGGCCCTTGGTCAGCGACTCTGGCATCGGCTGACCGTCGAGACGAGCCAGTTCAGGCTTGTAGTCAAACGTCTCCAAGTGGCTTGGGCCACCCGCCATGCAGAGATGGATAACGCGTTTGATGCGAGGTGGGTGGTGAATACCTTCCGATGCCAGCGACGTGCGTTCATTCAGCATCGACGCCAGCGCAACCGATCCAACGCCGGCACGTTTCAAGAACGTTCGCCGGGCGAGATGGTCACTGGTCATAGCGGAGACAATTGCCATGGTGAATCAATACCGGTTGATGGTTTCGTGAAGGTTGAGGATGACTCGAGCGACGCTCGTCCAGGCCGCCCATTCGGCCGGATCCAATGCGGTCGTCGAACTCTGTTCTCCGACGGAAACCAATGCCTTGGCCAAGTCGGGTTCTTGAGCGTAGTGTCGGAGGTGTTCCGTTTGGATGGTGCGAAGCTCTTCCGCAACGACCGCATCGATCGGCCTCGAAACCGCGGTTCGATACGCCCACTCGATGCGTTCATCGACCGTGGTGCCACCCTCACGCATGATTCGGCTGGCGAACATCGTTGCCGCTTCGATGAACGTTGGATCATTCAGGAGTGTGAGGGCCTGCAACGGGGTGTTGGATCGCGCCCGGATCGCGGTGCATTCTTCGCGGCTGGGTGCGTCGAAGGCTTTCAGCATCGGATGCAGGAAAGTCCGTTGCCAGTGCGTGTAAACGCCGCGTCGATATTGGTTGTCGCCTTGATCCGGGACGTAATTTCGTCTCGGAAAGTTCAGCTGACTGTAGTAACCCTCGGGCTGATACGGTTTCACGCTCGGCCCACCGATTTCCTCGACCAGCAATCCGCTGATCATCAACGCCGTGTCGCGAACCATTTCGGCACTGACTCGAAACCGCCCCTGCCGCGCGAACAATTCGTTGAACGGATCAAGTGCATTCAATTCGGGCGAACCATTGGAGGCTTGACGATAGGTGGCGCTCATCGCGATTTGTTTTAGAAGATGCTGAATGTCCCAACCGGATTCGATGAATTCCACGGCCAAGTGATCCAGCAATTCGGGGTGACTCGGGAAGGTGCCCTGTCCACCCAGGTCATCGACGCTGGAGCAGATCCCTCGTCCAAACATCAAGTACCAAAGACGGTTCACCATCGTCCGAGCTGTCAGAACGTTTTCGCTGTCACAAAGCCAGTTGGCCAGGTCCAAACGGGTGGCGCGTCGATTGCTGGTTTGGAGTGTGCCCAAGAATTCGGGGATGGCGGGCTGGACGATTTCCCCTGACTCATCCATCCAATTTCCGCGGTCAAGGATTCGTATCTCGCGTGGCGCAACGGCTCGTGAGATGACCATGGTTGGAATGGAATTCTCAAACTCAGACACCTGTGTTCGAGCCCGCTTCAACTCTTTCGCTTGCTGTGTGATCAACGGTTCATGCTCGACGAAGTAGTCGCGCAGTTGTTTGATCTGATTTTTCGTCCGCGCTTTCACATCAGCCAGCAGAGCAGCTCGGATTTCGCTGGGGAAACCGTCTGTTTCATTCCAGCCCGCTTGGTCCCAGTGGACGATGCCATCGAACTGGGTGAACGCCATTCCATGAACCGTCTTGCCAGGTGCAAATCCGACGTCGTCGGCCGCCACACTCAGGCGGATCCATTTTCCAGTCTCGGGCAAATCTCCCATGCGTTTGTGTCCATGCCAGCTTTGAGGCTTGGCACCAAACCCAACCTTGTCGTCTCCCCAGAATGCTCGGTGGTCCCAGCCGCTTGAATTATCTGGTCCGCCGTGCCACTGCAACATGATTGTTTTGGGTGGTGACTGAGGATCAAGGTAGACCCACGCAAACAACTCCGTGCCAGCTTTGACTTCGATGGGTTCTTTCGCGTTAGTGAACAGGTGCTGAACAACTCCCTTGCCGGTCTGTCGCCGCGAAGTCTCTCCGCTGTGCACCGGATGTTGATCGGCGGTCACATGATTCCATTCGCCCGACTTGGATCCACCTGCTGCCAATTGGTCATCGACCCAAGTGTGTTCTTCGGTTCGGAATTTGGATTGGTTGATTGATTCAATCGCCTGAGCTTCCCATTCAGGCAGAAACGCCAATTGCTTTTGGGTGATCGATTCGAGATTGGCTTCGGCTTCCGCCACTTTCAGTCGCAAGGCATCGAGTTGGGCCTGCTGTTCTTCATTGGGAACTGGGATCTGTGGAGGCCGTTCACGTTGTGAATACTTGCCCCTTTCTTCGATGTCAGCGAAGAACGCACCGAGAGAATAGAAATCCTTTGCGGTGTAAGGGTCATACTTGTGATCATGACACTGGGCGCACCCAACCGTTGCCCCCATGAAAACCTGGGACACGTTTCGAACACGATCGGCAAAGTAGATCGAAAGGTATTCCTTGGGTTGCGCGCCACCCTCTTCCGTTGTTTGATTCAAACGGTTGTATCCCGAGGCAACCAATTGATCGATCGTGGGATTAGGAAGCAGGTCACCGGCGAGTTGCTCGCGAACGAACTGGTCGTACGGCATGTTGCTGTTGAACGCGTCGATCACGTAGTCACGATACGGTGAATGTGAAACGTTTTGATCGCCGTGGTATCCCACCGTGTCGGCGTATCGCACCAAGTCCAGCCAATAGATCGCCATGCGTTCGCCAAAACGACTTGACGATAGCAGGCGATCGATGAGTCGTTCATAGCTTTCGTTGCTGTTGTCTTGCTTGAACGCTTCCACTTCTTCGGGGGTCGGTGGAAGGCCAGTCAAATCAAATGACAACCGACGAATCAATGTGGTCGGGTCCGCTTGCGGCGATGGGGTCACCGAGGCGTCTTGCAGTCGGCGTGCCACAAACTGATCGATCCAGTTTTCTCCCCATGTTGTGTTCACGGAAGACGGGACCCCATTGCGGGGCAAAGGGGTGTAGGCCCAGTGAGGTTCGTATGGTGCCCCCTCTTGGATCCATCGACGTACCAAGTCGATCTCGGCGTCGCTGAGGGGTTTATGCAGTTCCGACGGAGGCATGACGAGGTCGTCATCATCGGACGTGATCCGCAAAAAAATCTCGCTCGATTCCGCGTCCCCGGGAACAATCGCACCACCCTCCAACGCCGCTTCGCGAACGTCCAATCGCAGCCCAGCTTCGACCGTGTTTGCATCGAGTCCGTGACAAGCGAAACAGCGGTCCGTCAGAATCGGTCGGATGTCTCGATTGAACGAGAGTGGACGATTGGTCGCGGGAACAGTGATTTGAGCCGTATCGCTCGGTTCGGCCGAAACAACTCTTTCTACAAAACCGACCGCGAAAGCGATGGTCAGTAGCAGGCCAAGGAGGGAACGCATTCAAGAAATCCGAATGGTTGGGTGGGGAGGGAGTCGGCGAGTCGGGGACGCATCGCCGCAATCACGACCTTGCGATTGAAGTAGTGTAAACGAAAGGGGCAAAAATCTCTTGAGTGCTTCCATGGCGGCGAGTCGCATGCCCCCGCTTTGGAGGTTCGTTCCATGGAATCAGCACTTCCCATCGTTTCGCCTGCGTTCGAAGTGCGAGGGCGTGCTCTCAGCCGTGCTTGCCGATTTCCCATCCAGACGCCGACAGATGCTGGTTGGCAAAGGCGGCGGATTCGGGTTCCAACGTCGTGGCGAAAGTGTCGTTCCACCGATTCAGGAAACCGAACAAAGCGATTGTTGCCCCAAGTTCGACAATCTGGTCTTCGGTGTAGTGCTTTCGAAGATCGGCAAAGTGATCGGCGGTGACGCCGTTGGGATGCGAACCGGCCGCCAAAGCGAACCGCAACGCCGACTTTTCGGCTTCGTCGAACAAGTCGCTGCGATCAAACTCCCAAACGGCTTCCAGTTTCTCGATCGGCACGCCTTGATCGCGTGCTTCGCCGATCGTGTGGGCCTGGCAATACCGGCAACCCGCAGCACCGCTGGTGACATGGGCGACCAGGTTCTTGAGAGCCAGCGGCAACCGATCTTTTGATCGCATGTTCCGAAGCGACCAAATCACGTTTTTGATCACCAATCGAATGCCCAACCAAATGGGCGACTTCGCGTCAGACGGCTGACCCAAAATATTGCCCACCATCAAGGTGAAGCTACTCAGGATCGCGGGTTGGCGAGCCATCGTTCGCATCGAATTGGGGACGAACCCGAGATGCGATTTGGTCAGCCGAAAAACCAACTCGACCTCTCGAGCCTCCGCATCGGTGAGGGGTTTCAATCCAGTGGTCATGAGGACTTCGCTTGGGTGGGTGATTGGCGGTCGGAGAATCAGGGCGGCTGCGCAAAAATTCCAAACGCGTTGGTTCGCGTTGGAATCATCGTTGTTTGCGATTGTGGTGGCCGAAGTATGAACCAGTTCAGACCTCGAAGGCATCACGGGGTAACCGCTGCTTGAGTGATGCGAGTTCATTGAGACGGGGTCGATGTCATTCGCTACCTTAGCGGGCATGAAGCTTCCCAAGTTCTTTCGTCGTTTCGGTCCCGGACTGCTGGTCACGGCAGCGTTCATCGGTCCGGGCACCGTCACCAAAGCCACAACCGCAGGTGCCAACTTTGGTCACACGCTGCTTTGGGCCATTGGTTTTTCTGTGATCGCAACGATCGTCTTTCAAGAAATGGCGTCGCGATTGGGAATCGTCACCGGTCGCGGTTTGGGAGAAGCGATTCGTCCAACCATCCCCAACGCGTTGGCTCGGGGATTGGCCATTGTCTTGGTCGTCTCGGCGATCATCGTCGGAAACGCTGCCTACCAAGCAGGCAATATCGCCGGTGCCGCCGTGGGCGTTGCAGCCGCCACGGGAATGCAGCATCAAACTCTCGTGTCGATCGTGATCGGCTTGACAGCATGGTGCATCCTGATGATCGGTCACTACCGATCGCTTCAGCGGATTTTGGTTGCGTTGGTGGTGACGATGAGCTGCGTGTTTTTGTTGACCGCGCTGAGTGTTCCAATCGACTGGCGGTCGATCGCGCTGGGATGGATCCAACCGACCATCCCCGATGGCGGATTGAAAGAAGTCCTCGCGATCATCGGCACGACGGTCGTGCCGTACAACTTGTTCCTTCACGCCACCGCATCGGCTGAGAAATGGTCGAGCGATAAGAAGGAACCCGTCAGTGACGAAAACATCCGCGACGCGATTCAGCACAGCCGCGGTGACACGATCCTTAGCGTGGGGTTGGGCGGGTTGGTGACCGCGGCTGTGATGGCAACGGCGACCGCCGCTTTCTTTCAGAGCAACACGGGATTCACGAACCTTGCCGATGCCGCTCGGCAGCTTGAACCGTTGCTTGGCAACCATGCACGATGGCTGTTCGGTGTGGGGCTGTTCGCTGCAGGATTGACCAGCACCATCACCGCTCCTTTAGCCGCCGCTTACGCCGCCGCCGGTTGCTTTGGCTGGCCCATTGACTTGAAGGATTGGCGGCTACGGACTGTCTTTACCACCGTGATTGTTTTTGGCACCTCGTTCGCGGCCAGCGGTTCAAAGCCCACGGACATCATCACGTTTGCTCAGATCGCGAACGGATTGTTGTTGCCTCTGTTAGCCATCTTCTTGCTCGCGGTCATGAACAACGCGGCGCTGCTCGGCAAGCACCGCAACCACTGGATCGCCAACACGCTCGGCGTGCTCACGGTGGTCGTCGTCAGTGTTCTTGGATTGCGTAGCCTCGTCAGCGTTTCCTTCGCGGGATGATTCTTCGCGATTCGACCGCTTCAACTCGCTCGCTTGAGGGCGCTGCTGTAGCTACGATGCAGAACCCCGCATTCCCTCCCTCCGAGACAAAGAGCCAACTCCATGTGGCAGGCAGCCATTCGACGATTCCAAGACGCACGTGTGCCGATGATGGTCGCACTCTTGTTGACGGCAATGTCCTTGTTCCAGACGGTTGAAGCCGGCGACCGCCCCAACATTCTTTGGCTCTCCGCAGAAGATATCAGTCCTCACATCGGTTGCTATGGTGATCCGCACGCCATCACGCCACGCATCGATCAGCTCGCCAGTGAAGGCATTCGATACTCCAACGCGTTCACCACGGCCGGTGTTTGTGCCCCGTGTCGCAGCGGGATCATCACCGGGATGTACCAAACGACTTTGGGGACGCAGCACATGCGTTGCCAAGCGAAACTCCCAGAGAGCATTCGACCGTTCTCAACGTATTTGCGTGAATCGGGATACTTCTGCACCAACAACTCCAAGCAGGATTATCAGTTCGAGACTCCGAAAGGTTCATGGGACCAATCATCCAGCAAGGCTCACTGGCGGGATCGACCGGACCAGGACACGCCCTTTTTCTCTGTCTTCAACTTCACGGGCTGCCACGAGTCCGGAATCGAGAACGATGCGAAATACAAGTCCGTGACCAAAGGCCTCTCCGAACGTGAACGGCAAGACGCTTCCAAACTCTCGACGTTCCCGCCGTACTATCCAGACACGCCGGCCGCTCGAGAAGACTGGAAACGCAACTACGAACTGATCACAGCGCTCGATCATTGGGTGGGCGGGTTGCTTGACCAACTCAATGCCGACGGATTGGACGAAGACACGATCGTGTTCTTTTGGTCCGACCATGGCGTTGGGCTCCCGCGAGCGAAGCGTTGGCTCTACGACTCGGGAACGCACATCCCGTTGGTCATCCGCATGCCGGCTCAGTTCCGATCCACTGACAACGTCGCTGGGGTCGTCGATGACCGCTTGGTGAGCTCGATCGACTTTGGTCCCACCGTCTTGAACCTGGCCGGGCTGGATGTTCCAGAGCCCATGCAAGGCAAGCCATTTCTGACCAGTCCCTTGAGCAAGCTAGCGGCTGCCGACCGGGACTACGTGTACGGTGCTCGCGACCGGATGGACGAACGTTACGACATCATTCGGATGGTGCGTGATCAACGATACAAGTACATCCGCAACTACGAACCATTGAAGCCCTACTTTCAATACATGAACACGCCCGAAAAGGGGCAGACGATGCGGTCGATTCGCGAGGCGGAACAGGCCGGGACGTTGCCAGAGGCAGCCATGCCTTTCTTCCGCGGAACGAAACCCACCGAAGAACTTTATGACCTCGAGAATGATTCCCATGAGATCCATAATCTCGCGTCGTCTTCTGACCACACGGAGGTGCTCCATCGCATGCGTGCGGCGCACGAACAGTGGGTGACCCGCACCAAGGACTTGGGGCTCATCCCAGAGCCGATCCTCGCCGAACGCGCCAGCGAACTGGGAAGTCAGTATGCCGTCCTGAGACAATCGGACGACAGTGAGCTTGCGAATCGTGTTGCCGCAGCAGCTCTCGCGGCATCCGAGGGTCCTAGAGCGTTGCCAGAAATGCGATCCGCACTCGATGACATCGATTCGGCGGTGCGTTATTGGGGCGCGACTGGGATCGGCAACGTTTTCGCTCGCGGCGAGATCGACAAGCTCCCGTATTTGATGGATCTGCAAGAACGGCTTGCCGACGAATCCGTGACGGTACGAGTCGCAGCGGCCCGGGCGCTTTGCCATTCCGGTGATCCTGAAGCCACGAGCAAGGCCCTTTCAGTGCTGGCGGAGGCATTGGCGGACGGTGCCCAGTGGGAGCGACTGCAAGCCGCCATCGTGCTGGACGAGATTGATGAGAAAGCGTTGCCGGTCATCGATTCGATGCAAGATGCACTCGAGCCAAGGCAAGAGTTCTACGTCGATGGCAAGTACACCGTCCGCGTGATCAACCGCGCCCTGAATGAACTGAACGGCACGAACCACACGGTTAAATAGCAGGATGGCTCCGGAGGAGCCTGCGTTCATAGCTCGGGGTCGAAGCCCCGAGAGGACGATTCAACAACCATCCAGCCGCCCCGGATGGGGCCGTCGAAATGTATCTCACGTCACGTGGGTTGCGGTCGCGTTGCTCTCGCGAGAGTTCCACCCAGGTATCCCATTGGCAAGTACGCTCCGACCAAGTCCAGAACGATGAACCAGAGCGGGCCTCCGAACGTCATGGCCATCGTGATGCCGCCCAGTAGAAAGAACACGCCAATGCCAAGTGCAAACTTCATCTTGTGACTTGCAGCGATCTTGGCGGCAACGAATGCGCCGACGAGCGTGCCGAACGCGTGAGCCAGCCAAGGTGCGAAGAAGTTGGCTGGTTTGAGAAGTTTGAGGTTCTCGGCGAATTGGTCCATGTCCGACATGTCCACGCCGTCGGGGAGCGGAATCAGGATCGGACCGATGGTGACAATCGCCATGTTGAGCACGCTGCCGAGGAAGAGACCTGCGACGACTGCCAGAATGTTTCTCAGAATCGTGGGCACTGAGCGGCTCCGTGGATGCATTGGGCTGGGGCGATGTTCTGTCAACGCATGGCTTTCAGAGAGCCAGTGTAATGGCTCGATGGAATTCGGATGGCATGGTGGAGCTGCCCCGATTGGAGGTCGTGGTTTTGTGCCATGCGAATTGTCGTACTCGAATTGTCGTACACAACGAGGGTCAACGTGTTTCCACGCCCAGGTTCTTTGACCCTGTGGGGGGCAGTTTGGTGAGGTCGTCTTCGTTCCGGGTGTGCGTTTCGCGACCCCCGGTTACCGTCTTTTGCCGCTCCGCGGTGGCTTCCGAGACGACGACCCCGACCGAGGCGGATTGGTACGAGTGGCTCCGGAGGAGTCTGCGTCAGTAGCTCGGGGTGGAAGCTCCGAGAAAGAGAAGGCGATTCGGGGCGGGGCAGGGCAGGGCAGTTAAGGCGTGTGACCAGACGTGTCACGGGGTGGGCGATGATGGATGGGTTATCTTGCGCCCGCCGGGAAGAAAAGGAGCTCACACGTTATGTTGTCTGATTCATCGTTGTCCAATCTGGGCGATCCGACTCTGAACTTTCCTCCTTTTGCCGCCGCACCCGTGCCCGCTGACTCGTCCTCGTCCGAACCGACCCAGAACGAATTGTTTGAAACCGATCCTCCCCCGTGGGAGTTGACGGTTGGCGAAGACGTTCAGCTTGCGTCGATCGTGTTCGCTCGATCGCCGCACGGGCCTTACGACTACCGAATCCCGGATGACTTGCTGGATGTCCTGCGTCCCGGGATGCGTGTGGGTGTGCCGCTGGGGCATCGTAAAAAGCCGACCCCCGGTTGGTGCGTGTCGATCAAAACCGGCAACGCGGCGCAGAAAAAACTTCGGGACGTGTCCGAGGTCATCGATGACGAACCGCTGTGCGATGCGGCCCTGGTTCGGTTGGTGATGTTCATCGCTCATTACTACCAAGTCCCCGCTGGCCAAGTCTTTGACACGCTGATCCCCGCCAGCGTTCGCGACAACGCGGGCACGCGGAAAACGACTTACTTCCGACCGGCACCGGGGCTGACCGAAGAGCAAATTGCCAAGTTGCCATCCAAGCAACAGTCGGCGATGCGGTTCTTGATCGCTCAAGATCGACCGATGACCGCGGCGGAAATCGCGATCATGGCCGAGTGCACCGAAGACCCGATTCGGCGGTTGCGGAAGAAAGAGTTGTTGGTGCCAGAGGTCCGACGAGAACTCAGTCAAAACATCCGCATTCGGGCTCAGGCCAACGATGGCGAAACCAGAAAAACGCATGACTTGACGGCGCAACAAGAGAACGCGTTGTCTCGTATCAATTCGGCCGTCGACAGCGGACGCGGCAGGACGTTGTTGCTGCACGGCGTGACCGGCAGTGGCAAAACGGAGGTCTACATCCAGGCGATTGAACACGTCGTCAAACAAGCCGGATCGGCGATCGTGTTGGTGCCCGAGATCAGCCTCACACCACAGACCCGTGGACGATTCGAAGATCGTTTCCAGAACGTCGCGGTGTTGCACAGCCAAATGTCCGCGTCGGAGCGTCACTTTCACTGGCAGCGGATTCGTCGGGGTGAGGTCCAAGTTGTCATCGGGCCACGCAGTGCCGTGTTTGCACCGCTGCCAAACCTGGGGCTGATCGTGATCGACGAGGAACACGACACCTCATTCAAGCAGGACAAGCAGCCTCGTTATCACGCTCGCAAGGTGGCCCATGCTCGCGCGATGGCGCTTGGCATTCCGTTGGTGTTGGGTTCGGCGACGCCGTCGATGGAAGCTTGGCATGCGACGCAAACCGGGCATGCGGAACTGGTCACGATGTCGGAGCGCGTCGGCAATCGCCCGATGCCCGATGTCCAACTGGTGGACTTGCGAGTCAAGGAAGAACGCGGCAAAGGCGGCGCGATCAGCCGACCGTTGCACGCTGCGGTGCTGGAAACGCTGAAAGAAAAAGGGCAAGCGATTCTGTTGCTCAACCGTCGTGGTTACGCGACGACGATCCAGTGTCCCGCATGCGGCACCGTGTGCGCTTGCCCGGATTGTGACATGCCGCTGACTCACCACCGCGATGGCGGCAAGGCGATGTGCCATTACTGCGATTACACGATCCCGACGCCGCCTTGGTGTCCCGCGTGCCGGTTCGATGGGATGCGTTATGGAGGCCTTGGCACGCAGCGTTTGGAGATGGAAGCGAAGGCACGCTTCCCGGATGCTCGCATCGCTCGAATGGACAGTGACACGATGAAGCGTGCCGGCAGCCACCAACGGGTGCTGTCGGAGTTCCGTGCGGGCGAGATCGATGTGTTGCTTGGCACGCAGATGATCGCGAAAGGGTTGGACTTTCCCAACGTGTTGTTGGTCGGCGTGATCAACGCGGACTCGGCGTTGCACTTCCCTGACTTTCGCGCTGCCGAACGAACGTTCCAGTTGGTGACCCAGGTCGCTGGTCGAACCGGACGCGGCGATCGCGGTGGCCGAGTGATCGTGCAAACGTTCACACCGGAGCACCCCGCGATTCAAGCCGCGGCGAGGCACGACTATTTGAAGTTCGTCGAAGACGAAATGGTCAACCGCAAGAAGTTCAACTACCCGCCGCTGGGCAGTGTGGCTCGGATCATCATTCGCGGTCCCCTGGAAGACAAAACTGAATCGGTGGCCGATGCGATTGTCGACCGCTTGGAGAAAGCACGCGATCTACTCAAGGCAGAGGTCCGCATTCTTGGACCGGCACCACCACCGATCGTCAAAATCAGTGGCAAGTATCGATTCCACTTGTTGTTGCAAGCCACCGAAGCGGCGGTTGTCGGCGAAGTCATCCGGCGAGGGTTGGCAGATTTTAAAGTCGATCCGAAAGAAGAAATCGAGTTCCTCGTCGATATCGATCCCGTCAATTTGATGTGATGAATCGAAAACAAATGAGCATTTCGATTGTCGAATCACGCAATCGGCGAGCTTTATGGCGATCACTGATTCGATATGCTTTTGCGTTCGACCGCATGCGCAAATCAAGACTTTCTAATTTTCACATTGCTGAATGCTTCCGAGGGGTGCTACTGACACAAGTTGTTGAACTTCCTTCGGCTGAGGGGAGGAGTCTGCAACTCTCCTGAATAATTTGGAACCGACACATGGATGTGTTGCATTGTTTTGGAACGGCCGATCCGCTGTTCGATGTGGTTCAAGAAATTCGTCGTGATGGATCCGAGCAAACCCTCTACCACTACGACGAATACAGCAACCATTACATCTTGAAGTGGCAAGGTCAGCCGCTTGGCACATTGACGATGTTGGCCGCCGCAAATGGCCGGTTGGATTGCGAAGACCATTACCCAACGGTCTTGTTGGACCAGCATGGCGACGAATTATTTGCTTCTTGCAAATTGCGGATTCGTCGTGGGCCGAGCACTCCCATTGCGGCGCTTCGAACGCTGGTGCGAGGTTCATGGGCGCATCAGTTGGCCAACGGGAAGCGGATCTCAATTGCGAACGCTGATGTTCGTATGAAAGCTTTCTATCGGCGGATGGGATTCACTTACCTGCCGGGCTTTGATTTTATCCATCCAGAATTGAAAACGCAGAGCATCGTGTTGCTGATGGCGGCGGATGCGAGGGGGCGTTCGTATTGCCAGGACATGTTTGCAGAGCTTGCCAAACAATCCGATCAGCCGGCACTCGTTGAGATGTGTTGCGGTTCGTTTGGCGAAACAGGCTCGCGACCACGGGTCGGCTCACTTGGATTGGCGGCGGTAGCATGAACGGCAAAATCCTTTCCTATTCAGCTGGTTCCACCTCGTTGGACCCCTTTAAGTTTCGCGTCATCGACAGCCAGAAACCGACGGACAAAATGAAACGTCTGGCGACCATCTTCCCGGACCTTCAACCATTTTTTGTCGATCCGTCTCAGTCATTGGTGGTGGATGCTTATCCGGCGGCGTTGGGTGGCATGGAAGCGATGACTCGTGTCATCACTTATCTGCATCCACCAACCTGCATTCGTGCTTTGCGTTTGGCGGCGGCAGAGAATCGGCGGGTGGTGTTCATCGCTCAGCCTTTGGCGGGAGCTGACTTATTATTGCAGGCCATGGAAACTCAAATGGATTGGCCAACCGAGTTGCTCTGGGCAACAGGCGGCTACCCCTTGCCGGCTTCTTTGGAAAGAAGTGTCGAAGCTTGGTTGGCAAATCGTGGTTGCCGGCTCACGGTCTTGCAGGCTTACGGGGTCGCTGAGCTGGATCACACGCTGATGGCGTCGATGCATCGTGGTTCCGATTCTCATCCCATCTATCAATTGATCGATCCACGATTGGAATTGGATTCATTTGAAGATGGTTGTTCATTGAACAAACACGTTCGGTTCCAAGGGATCAGAACGGCCAACCAGGATCGCATCGAATCATGCGGCAGTGGCTATCGAATCCACGGCAACCCATCGTTGTATGGTGACGGTGCTCTTCGATGGCTCGAGAAATGGCAACCGAATGACTGGTGGAATTGCACCGGCTATTTGAGCGATCGTGACGGTGCCATTGCGTTGCAGCAGCGTCGCGGACGAACCACGAACGCTGAGGTTTCGATTAATTGTTTGAGCTTACCGGCGATGGCTTCGTTGCCGCGTGGAGTTGCCTGTTTGCCGGTTGAACACTTTGACTTCATGTCAGACGATGGCATGTCTTGGATGGAAAAGCCAAAGTGGAATCCGGCAGCGTTCAAGCAGCTTGACGCGAAATCGATCGCTCGGCGGGCCGCTGCAGTCGCTTGACCATCGACAGTAGGTTTCGAATCATTCGACGGCGAAGGCCAGCCTTGTCGACGGATTTGATCAACATCGCGAAGTGCTTGAATGTGGCCCAGTTGGAGTATTCTTCTTTGGCCAGTATTCGTGGGTCTTCTCCGAACCAGTAGATCGGGTAACTGAATTCGGGTTCTTTGGTTGGTTCTGGGATGAAGCCGATCGTACCCAATCTGCGTTCGTTCAACGGACTGGCCGAAAACGAAACCATCTCGAAGTCGGATTGATTGGGTGACTGCGCCAATGATGCGACTTGGTTGAACGTGATGAGGCTGAGCGATTTGGTGACTTGGTACCATGGGCGGCGACACTGCTTGGTGAATTCGGTGACCGAATCGAGAAGCAAGTACTGGGATTGATCCGCTAAGTCGTCAGCAGAGATATCGAGCCAGGCCAATTTTCCATCGCGGAATGCATGGAAGGACTCGGCCGTCAGCGGCAGCACAATGCTGACTCCACCGACAGTGTCTTCGAAGCGGTCCAAGCGAATGCACTCTGGGTTTCTGCGCCATAGATCGACGTACCGTTGTTCGTACCGAAAGTAGACCTCATCGATCGCTGAGTTCTTCTGCAACGCTTGTTGCTGGTCGTGGGACGTGCCCCATTTTTGAATCTGAACGCTGAAGTTCTCTCGCAGTTGTCGGACAACCTCAATGACGTCGGCTTCGTTACGGCACATGCTGCCTTCGTCGAAGCCGCGATTGCTTCGGAACTTGTCTGCGACGGACCAAGGGAGTTCCGCGAAACCATCTTGGCCCGTGCCGGGATCGATTCGGACCAATTGGTCCGCTTGCATTCCCAATGCACCGGCGATGCGCCGCATCGTACCGATCGAAACGTTCTGACCGGATTCGGCGAATTGGACGGTCCGAGATGAGACACCTGCCCGCATCGCAAGCTGCAACTGGGACAACCCTAAACTTTGGCGAGCTTGCTTGAGTTGAGCGTTGGCCTGAGCCATTCCAAAACCTATTTTTCTTGTTAAAAACGAAGCCGTTTGCGCCAACTTTGCGCATCAGGAATCCTGACGGCAGCTAACGTTTGATTGCCAGTCGCTCCATCCGAGGCGAATCGTCATTCGCAATGCGATTACGGGGCATCGTCTCGCATGTGAGCGACTGGCTTTCAGAGCTCCCTGCTAACTGGCCAGCGGAGGGGGGCAACGGCCGTCGCGTGGAGCCTTCAGTGTAACTTGGCTGACCTGCGAATCGAAGCCTATTCAATTGCTCTCGCGTCTTCAATGCTCCGATTGATCTCTCACCGGTCCCAATTTTCGGGCTGGTGCGGGATTTTCTGCGATCGCCAATTTTGGATTGAGCATCGCGACTGCTCTGTAGAGAACAAAGCGTCATCTTCGTTGGTGCTCCTCTTCAGCCCGATGCAACGCAAGTCAACGTCGGCAGTCAAGACGCCGGCAGTGAAGACGCCGCAGCGGTCGGTGGATTTCGGTATCGTTCCGAAGTAACCTCCGCCTGAAAAGTCTTGGTGAGTCCAAACCGGACGACGCACCGTCGCAGCCGTCTCGGACGGCTTGCTTTTTGAATCAAACAACGTGCATTGGATGTTGATTTTGTTCGTCAGGAAAATGCTCTTCCTCGCAATTGCTTTTGCATCGTTTGCCTTCATGTTGCGCTCGCCGCTTGTGCTTGCTCAAGAACAAGAAACAAACTCAACGATCCGGTTGAGAGTTCTGAGCTACAACATTCACCACGGTCGGGGAACCGACGGGAAAATTGATCTGGATCGTTTGGCGAACGTCATCCGATCGGTGGATCCTGATTTGGTAGCGGTCCAAGAAGTGGATCAAAACACCCGTCGAAACGGGATGGTCAATCAAGTCGAAACGCTTGCCGTCCAAACCAGTCTGCACGGAAAATTCGCGAAGCAAATCGACTATGACGGCGGCGAATATGGGCAAGCGGTGCTATCAAAGTACCCCATCGAATCGCTCGAAGTGCATTGGTTACCCGGTGATCCCATTCGGGAACGCCGGATTGTCGGGGTGGCAGAAATTTTGATTCACAAAACTCGGCTGCGTTTCGCGACGACGCATCTGCATCACTCGCGTGCTGATTTGCGGGAAAAGCAGGCCACTGAACTCAATCGGCTCCTGGCCTGCGGAAGCACCCCGGTCATCATTGCGGGTGACTTCAATGCGAAACCGGCCTCACTTGCCATGCAAACACTGCAAGCGAAATGGCGGATCGCGACAACTGAATCAATGCACACCTTCCCCGCCCGATCGCCCAACCGACAACTCGACTATGTTGCGATGTACCCCGCCAACTCCTGGCGAATCGTCGAATCGGAGGTTCTGGACGAGCCGGTCGCTTCGGATCACCGACCGTTGCTGGTCGAGATTGAATTGGAAACGCACTCTGGTTCGCTTCCCAAATAAGGGGCGTTCAATCGGGGGGGGCAGGGTTGTTGGCGTGCGTTTGCGAGAAAGTGAAAACTTCTATCGTAATGCTGTTACTAGGCGAGTTTGCTAGGATATCCGCCTCGGTACGTCAGTCACCCTGTAGGGATGAATTCACCATGCCCGCGTTTCATATTCAACGTTCCCAAACCATCGACGCTGATACACGCGATGTTTATGACGCGGTCAGGGACTATTCGACTTGGACTCGCTGGTCGCCTTGGTTGCAAGTCGATCCCGATGCGGAAGTGACCGTCAGCGATCCGTCGAATGAGTTGGGGGCGACGTATCACTGGAAGGGTGAATTGGTCGGCGAAGGTTCGATGACCCATCGCCAACTTCAGGCTCCGAAGAGTTTGTCAGCAAATGCATCGGTGCAAGCCGATTTGGCGTTCGTCAAACCGTTCAAGTCACAGTCAAAGGTGGAGTTCGAAATCGAACCGGTGATGACGGATGGTCGACCGGGATCCAAGATCACCTGGCACATGCGAGGCAAGTTGCCGTGGTTCTTGTTTTGGATGCGATCGATGATGGAAACGTTCGTGGGCATGGACTACGAACGTGGGTTGCTGATGTTCAAACAGTTCGTTGAAACCGGCGAAGTGCTTTCGAAGTTGGAGATCAAAGGTGTGGTCAGCGAGCCCGATCGCATGATCATCGGTCAGCGTGGCGGTTGCACGATGGACGACATTGGTTGTCACATGGCCGCGACGTTGGAACGAGTCAAGTCACACTACAACGCGGACGACGAACGCGTTCACGAATGGGCCAGCCTCTATCACACGACCTCGGATCTTCGCAAACGATGGTTCGATTACACGGCCGGTTATTTGGCCGATGCGGGCACGCCGGTGCCGGATGGCTGCGTTGCGGACACGGTTCCGGCCGGCAAGTTTTTATTGGTCCGGCACATCGGTGAGTACGCGCATCTTGGCAACGCGTGGTCAGGCGGGATTCAATACATCCGATACAAGAAACTGAAGATGGCCAAGGCGATCGGATGTGAGGTGTATCGCAACGATCCAGAAACGACCGAAACCAAAGATCTGATCACAGACGTTTACATCGCGCTGAAGTGATTCAGTAGCTTCGGGATTTCGACACTGGCCGCACCGCGAATGGTTTCATCGAATGCACTCGACGCGGGCGTGTCATCCAGGTTGACTTCGATGCGGCGGCAGTGCGGTGGCGTTTGAGCCACGATGCCGGCGGCGGGATAGACGACACCCGATGTTCCGATGGCGATGAACAGATCGGCTTTCGTCGCGGCCTTCTCAATTTGTGTCAGTCCGATCGGCATCTCGCCAAACCAGACGACATTGGGACGCAAGCAGCCTCGCATGGAATCGTCGTCGGGAGCTTCCGGGTGCGGCGTGTCGACGCTCAGGTCACCGGTCCAGTCGAAGATCTCTTCGGAATACACGCAGCGAACTTGCAGCAATTGACCGTGCATCGCCAGCACGTTTTGGCTGCCAGCACGTTGGTGGAGGTTGTCGATGTTCTGCGTCACCAACAGGAAATCGCCGCGTCCATTTTCAAGATGTTCGCGTTCGAAATCGGCCAGCGCGACGTGCGCTGCGTTGGGTTGAATCTCGGGGTTCAGTAGCGCCCGTCGGCGCTGATTGTAGAACTCGTGCACCAAATTGGGATTGCGAGCGAAACCCTGGGGTGTGGCGACTTCTTCAACGGCGTGCCCTTCCCACAAGCCGTTAGCGTCGCGGAAGGTGGGAATACCGGATTCCGCAGAGATTCCGGCACCGGTGAGAATGAGAACGTTCATGGCAACGATGGAAAAGATTCAAAACCTGTGGCACGGTGGTCCCCACCGTGAATTCAAGCGTTCGGCCGCATGGTGACCAAGCATCACGGACCTAACAGGCTGTTGATTTAGTCGCATACCGAATGACAATCATTAGCCGTTGGGCGTTAGCCCCGGTTGGCGTCTAATCAACCGCTGCTAACGCGGTGCGGCTCAATAAATCAACAGCCTGCTAACGCCGCCGTCGCTTTTTCTTTTCGCGTCGATCGGACTTCTTCTGATGCCGCAGAGGTGACTTCTTTGACTTGCTGCCAGAAGGTCCTCGCGGATCACTTTTGGCGGCCGAGTGATTTTTGACGACTTCGAGATACAACTGTCGGTCTTGCAGGTCGACCTTGCCAATTCGGACCGTCAGGTGGTCACCCAGTCGGAAGCGGTTGCCTGATTTGAAGCCCGTCAAACTTTGCCCGCGACGCTCGAATCGATATTGATCGCTGGGCAGTTCCGTGACCGGTATGAAGCCATCGACGGGAAGTTTTAAGCAGCGAGCATGAATGCCATCGGCAAAGACGCGGCTGATCACCGCCTCAAGTGTTTCGCCTTGCTTCTTTTTCAAGAAGTGAAGCAACTTCAGTTGAATCAATTCACGTTCGGCTTGAGCGGCGTTGCGTTCGGCGTCGCTGCATTCGTGCCCGAGTTTGACCAACTCCGCGAAAGATTCGTCTGGCGTTGATTTTTGCTCGATCAGCCGCTGCACCAAGCGGTGGACGCTGAGGTCGGGGTACCGCCGGATGGGGCTGGTGAAGTGACAGTAATGTTCTTTGTCGAGCGCGTAGTGTCCTTCGCGGTGCGGCCCGTAAACGGCTTTGCTCATGCTTTTCAGCACAGCGAAATTGACAGCGTTTTCGAGCGTCGTGCCGGCGACCTTGTCCAGGACCGCTTGGATTTCAAAGCGGCTTTCCACGTTGTCAAAACCCAATCCGAGGTCTTTGACAAAACTGGTGAGCTGTCGCAGCTTGCGTCGTTCAGGCGGTGCGTGAATGCGGTGCAGGAAATTGAGTTCCTGATCATCCAGCCAAGTGGCAACGGCTTCGTTGCCGAGCAGCATGAACTCCTCGATGATCTGGTGGCTTTCGGTGTTCTCGGTTTGGTAAGCACCTTTGACCTTGCCCGTTCGATCCAGTTCGAGCTTGATGTCTGGCATGTCCATCGACAGCGCGCCATCTTTGAAACGCCGCTTGCGAATTTGCATCGCGAGCGTGTGCATGTGCGTCAGCAGTTCGCAAATGGAATCTCCCCAGTCCTTTTGAAAGGCAGCAGGGGACGCGATGAACTGGTCGATTTGTTCGTAGTTGAATCGTTTGTCACTGCGGATGGCAGCGTTGTGAACTTCGCTGTGAGTGATGGTCAAATCATCCAGCATTTCGATCTCGACCGTCTTCACCAAACGCATGCGTTCGGGTTGCAGTGACGCAAGGTGGTTGCTGATGATCTCGGGGATCATTGGGATCACGCGGTCGGGCAGGTAGACGCTGGTTCCGCGACGACGCGCTTCGACGTCCAGCTTTCCACCGGGCGGAACAAAGTGACTGACATCGGCGATGTGAACCCACAATCGCCATCGGCCATCTTCGCGCTGCAGTGAAATTGCATCGTCGAAGTCGCGTGCATCGAACGGGTCGATCGTGATCGTCAGCATGTCCGTCAGGTCTTTACGATCCGTTGGCACGACATCGTCGTCGAACGCATCGGCTTGCTCACGAGCTTCGTCCAACACGTCTTCCGAGAACTCATCAGGTAACGCGTATTGCCGCATGATCGTCAGGGTGTCGATCGCCGGGTTCTTGCTGCTTCCCAAGCGTTCGAGAATGACGGCTTCTCCGCCGCCGCTTTCTTCATCCGGGAAATCGACAATCTCGACAAAGATCTTGTCGCCATCTTGGAGCGGCAAACCTCGTACGTCGCCGACGCTGACCGGAGCTTCGTAGTGGACACCGTCCAAGTAGACGACGGGACCTTCGATCGTGTCGGATCCAGGTTGGTCGGGCTGCGGTGAGGAAAAGAACGTGCCGGTGAATTGGCGTCGTGCCCGTTGCAGCACTTCAACCACTTTGCCTTCGATGCCACCGCGGCGACTGGGTTCGATCGTCACGGCAACGAGGTCGCCTTCGAGGGCGCCGGCGGTCATCCCCGTGGGCACGAAGACATCTTCGGGGACATCAGCGTCCGCATTGCCACCACCGCTGGAGGGGCGGACGAAACCAAAGCCGCCACCCATCGCGCGTCGAAATGTCCCGCGAATCTGGTCGGTGGGACCACCAACGGCGGCTGCCGCGACGACCAAGTGATTTCCGCCGTAAATCAACCGGCCTTCGAGGACCAATTGTTTGATCACCCGGCGGACTTCGCGATAACCATCCGCGTCCAGCTCGAGAAGGGCGGCGATTTGTTTGGGTTTGCTGGGACGGTATTCCGCCGCGTGAACGAGTCGCAGAACGCGATCGATCAATTCTTGTGAGACTTGCATGGCCCCAGAATAGTCGACCGAGGCTCGCGCGGGGTAGGACGTGTCGTCCGCAGTCGTGGCCGCCAGGATGAGACGTTCTCAGCGTTCGGATTGGCGGGGTTCGTTCGAATCCAGCAAAGGCAGTTCGTCTTCCGCGCGTTGGTAGATCGCTTCTTTGAAATGAAGGCGGCAAACCGTTTGGTACCGTTCGTTGCCTCCGATTTGAACCTGCTCACCGTCACGAATGACCTGGCCGGATTCACTCACTCGCAGCACCATGGTGGCTTTGCGGCCGCAATGGCAAATCGTTTTGAGCTCTGTCAGGGTGTCGGCCCACGCCAACAAGTGTTCGCTACCTTCGAACAGATTGCCTTGGAAATCCGTTCGCAAACCGTAGGCCAGCACGGGAATGTCCAGGTCGTCGCAAACATCGCTGAGCTGTCGGACTTGGGTTCGGGTCAAAAACTGAGCCTCGTCAACCAGCACGCAGTGGAGCGGATTAATGCGTGTCTCGTTGCGAACCAGGTTCAGCAGATTGTCGGACGTGTTGAATGAAACGGACTCCGATTCAATCCCAATTCGCGAGGCGACTTTGCCACTGCCGAACCGGGTGTCGATCTCAGGAGACAAAATCAACGTGTTCATCCCACGTTCGCGATAGTTGTAGCTGGACTGCAGCAATACCGTGGATTTACCGGCATTCATCGTGGAATAGTAGAAATACAGCTTCGCCATGGCAGTGCGTTGAAATTCAGGGGCGAGAATCGAAGACGTTGGGTCTTTGCCGGATGATTCGACAGTTTGCTAAAGTGCTCGCATGAGCATCACCAAACTTGCGCCGGCCGCTTTTGATTTGCATCAACCGTTCCCGCCATCGGGGGACCAACCGGCCGCGATCGCCAAATTGATCGAAGGCATCCAAAGCGGCAAGACCGCTCAAACGTTGCTGGGAGCCACCGGGACGGGGAAAACGTACACGATGGCCAACGTGATTGCGTCGGTCCAGCGACCCGCGTTGATTCTCAGCCACAACAAAACATTGGCCGCTCAGTTGTACGGGGAATTCAAAGAGTTCTTTCCTAACAACGCCGTCCACTACTTCGTCAGCTATTACGATTACTACCAACCCGAGGCCTACATCCCGCAGCGAGATGTTTACATCGAGAAAGATTCCTCCATTAACGAGGAAATCGATCGGCTGCGATTGGCAACGACCAGTTCTTTGGTCAGCCGTCGTGATGTCGTCATCGTGGCCTCGGTCAGCAGCATCTACGGCTTGGGATCCCCGGATGATTACCGGCAATTGGTCGTCGATCTTCATCAAGGCGAACAGACCCGCCGAGATCACTTGCTGTTGAAGTTTGTCGACCTTCAATATCAACGCAACGACATCCAGTTCGAACGGGGCAAATTTCGTGTCCGAGGGGATTCGATCGAGCTTTGGCCCAGCTACGAAGAGTTCGCTTATCGGATTGAAATGTGGGGCGATGAGATCGAGAAGATCTCGCTGATCAAACCAACCTCCGGCGAGACGATTAAAACGGTCGAGCATCTCTACATCTATCCATGCAAGCACTTCGTGATGCCAGAGGACCGCATTCAACGCGCGATTCGACTGCTTCGCGAAGAACTGACGCAGCAACTGGAGATCTTCCAGTCACAAGGCAAGTTGCTGGAAGCTCAGCGTTTGTCGGCACGGACCAAGTTCGACTTGGAAATGTTGGCCGAAGTCGGACATTGTCCTGGCATCGAAAACTATTCTCGCCCACTATCGGGCAAGGAACCTGGCGCGACCCCGGACACGCTCTACGACTTCTTTCCGAAAGACTTCATCACGTTTGTCGACGAGTCGCACGTGACCGTGCCTCAAGTCCGCGCGATGTACGCGGGTGACCGAAGCCGAAAAATCACATTGGTCGAACATGGTTTTCGGCTTCCATGCGCACTGGATAATCGGCCATTGAAGTTTGATGAATGGGAAGAACGGACCGGACAAATTTGCTTTGTCAGTGCAACGCCCAGCGACTACGAATTGGAACGCACCGGCGGCGAAGTGGTGGAGCAAATCATTCGGCCTACGGGATTGCTCGATCCGGAAGTCGAAATCGTTTCGGCTCGCGGACAAGTGACGCATTTGTTGGAACAGGTCCGGATCCGCGCCGAGCGAGACGAACGTGTGCTGGTCACGGCGCTCACCAAACGTTTGGCAGAAGATTTAGCGACCTATTTCCAAGAACAAGGTGTCAAGTGCCGATGGCTGCACAGCGAACTGAATGCTTTTGAACGAGTGGATTTGTTGCAGGAACTCCGGGCCGGCCAGTTCGATTGTTTGGTCGGTGTGAACCTGCTTCGAGAAGGTTTGGACCTTCCCGAGGTTTCTTTGGTTGCAATCTTGGATGCTGACAAAGAAGGGTTTTTGCGGAGTGAGACGAGTTTGATCCAAACGATCGGTCGTGCGGCTCGGAACGCGAACTCACGCGTGATTCTGTACGCCGACAAGGTGACCGATTCCATGCAGATGGCGATCGACGAAACCGAACGTCGTCGCGTGATCCAAATGGAATACAACGCCAAGCACGGAATCGTGCCCAAGACGGTTCGCAAGTCGATCCGGAAAGGCATCGACACCGAGGCTGCCAACCACAAAGAGTCGACTCGCAAGGCTCAGGACAGCGGCGAAGCGATTTACATCACGATCGAGTACGTCGACAAACTCGAGCAAGAGATGTTGGCCGCGGCGGAAGATCTCGAGTTCGAGCGTGCCGCTCGGCTGCGAGACCGTGTGCTGCAACTGAAGGAGCACATAGGCAAACCACTTTCTGAGGTGGAGATTGTCGACGAGAAATCGGCGGGCAAATCGGGCGGTCGAGGACGCGGTCGCCGCGGTGCGAAGAAAAAGGGAGCCAGCAAAGGCACCAAAATTCCAAGGCCAAAACGCGGCTGATTGCTCGCTGCGTCGGCGGATTCACCTCAAGTCCGATCAGTGCCCGTTCGCTTCTGCGAATAGAAGTTTGGGCGTAGCATTCGCTCGGTGACCGAACGTGTCACCGCTTTCCCTATCACTACAGGTGTTCAACTTTGACACCTGCAGAAAGGGAACACGATGTCCACTGCGATCTTACCAGCGATCCCATCCGAACCATCATCCGAGTTGGATTTGGACGGTTTCGCGATTCAGCCTCGCCCGTATCAACACCGTATCATCCGGCGAACTCTCAATGCGTTTGGGTGTGGCGAACACGAGTTTTGTTCCGCGATCGACGGGGCAGGGCAGGGCGTTTCACGCCCATCCAGCGTTCTGATTGAAAGTCCCACCGGAAGCGGTAAGACGGTGATGGGGCTGGCCATCGCCGCGATCATGCAGCGAACGTTCGGTATCCGAGTTGGTTGGGTCGCGATGCGGAGGAATCTGTTGGCCCAGGCTCAAGCCGAAAACATTCGCCGTAAGTTTGGTCTCGACATGCAATTGATCAGCATGTTTGACAAGGACCCGCCGGACGTGGATTTGTTGGTGATCGATGAGGCACAACACGATGCAGCGACCAGCATGGCCAACTTGCACGGGCAAATTCAACCACGATGGACGCTGGGATTGTCCGCGACGCCATATCGCACCGACCGCGTCAAATTGTGTTTCGAAAATGTGATTCGCGACGCTGGCATCGCTCACTTGATCGCGGATGGATTTTTGAGTGCGTACCATCACTACACGATTGAAGAGTACTCGCCGCAGTCATTGTCTGAATTGTTGATTGATGAACCAGAGCGATGGGGCAAGTCGCTGGTGTTCTTTCACAAGCAAACGGAATGTGACGAACTGAAGTCACGTTTGGACCAAGCCGGTATTCGCAGCGATGTGGTGACTGCAAAAACAAATCGCGACCGCCAGTTGGCCGACTTCATCGAAGGTCATACCGACGTTCTGATCAACATGGCCATCCTCACCGAAGGTTTTGATTGTCCAACGTTGAAAACCGTGTTCTGCCGGCCGAGTGGCCAGGGAACCACGATTCAAATGGCTGGACGAGTGCTTCGCAAATGCGAATCGGAACCGATCAAACAGGTTGTCCAGTGTCGGCACACACGACACCCAATGATGCGAACGGCGATCCCCGCTGAGCAGTATCTGTGGACTGAATACGGTTGGCGAAGCATCGCTGGCAACCGTCAGTTGGATGCAATGGCCATGGCAGCACGTCAGCGAGTCGCGAAGGCCAATGTGAGTCTGCCGAAACTCATCGCTGCTCACCGGCCACGTCGTCGTATGCACCGGTTGGCTCGCTAAGCACGTAAGCGGAAGTCATCGGGCTTGATCACGTAGCGGCGTCTCTCCGAGACGCTGTCATTTGCGAGTCTCAAAGAGTCTCGCCTACGTGAGGTTCTACCCGATCATTCCTGCCGACCTGCTTAGCACCGGACTTCGCAGCTCACTGATTCAATCGAAATTTCAAAATCCCACACTCGGAAATCAATCATGTCGACTTCAGCATCTCTCCCAAGCGAATCCCAAACCTCTCCCCGTTTCAGTTATGCACTGGCCAGTGTCGGTGACATCCAAGTCGGGACGGTGCATCGTTCTCCCGGCGGACGGATCAGTCTGCGTGAACTGGAAATCGATGGGCAACCGGTTGTCGCCACCCGTCGGTTCTGGCGATCGTTCTTCACCCGATTCGGAATCGCGGAAAACGTGTTCCGCTACTTCCGTCCGGATGAAGTTTTTTCACGCATCCAGTCGCAACGGGACGATGTGACGTTCCGCTACTGCATCGCTCGGTCGTCGAGTGCTTCATCGAAGCGATCCGATCAATTGTTGGCTGTGACCAATCCCAACCGACCAATCATCCGCTACGACGACATCCGCGGCTTGCTGGATGGAAATGGAGGCGAAGACATTCGGTACCACAACGGAGTTGTGACCAGCACGCATGCACCTCGCGGCGGCAGTCGTCAATTTGCAATTGGTGGTGATCAGTTTCGCGATCGGTTTTGTTTGGAGACTCCGGTCGATGGCTACGGGCATCCCAGATTGTTTTTGTCGATGCTGCGGTTGGTCTGCAGCAACGGCATGATCGGGCACGCCAAAGCATTCCGCAGCGATGTGCCGGTTGGAAAGAACATGGAGCATTGCATCGTGCGAGCGATCGAGTCGTTCGACAACGGAGATGGCTATGCGGCACTCAGGCAGCGATTCGAATCAAGTCAGACTTCTTGGGCGTCGGTGCACGAGTGTCTTCGACTGAACGAATTGCTGGAGTCTCTACGTCGGGACAAGCAGCTGACGCAGGATGGACTGATCGGGCGGTTCCGTTCGCTGGCTGGCGACCTGAACGAGCTATATGGGTTGGCAAATCTGGACGCGCTGAGCGACAAACGTCGCCGGATTCTGCCCAGCAAAGCTCGAGTTTACGATTTAATCAATTACGCCAGCGAAGTTGCAACTCACCACTCGCACGCCGACGGTGCCAATCGGATCCAAGCTTGGTTGGGAACATTGGTGTCCGAAGAGTACGACTTGGAGGGAACCGCTAATTCTGGGGGCGACTTTGACGCGTTCTTTGTCACCAGCGACGACGGACTGCCGGCGCAGAGCCGAAATTGAGTCCAGAATGTGCGTCCTCGGTCGCTGATGCTGGCTTCTTGCAATTGACGGCGGGATTCGAGAGATAGTATCGAACGTTTATGAAATTTTCGTGTTCGATTCGTTCTGTCCATTTGAGTTCCCCCGTGACGAGATTATCGAACACCCGTCAGATCGGCGAAATTCCGGAGAATTCCGACGTGGATACCGGTCTGGATCCGTATCGGTGCCAGTCCGAGGCCCCGGACGACGTGCGCCTGATTCGCACGCTTGGGAACGGGCGAGCTGCCACGGCGGAGTTGGTGGAGGCTTCGTGGAACGACGGACGGCGTCATCTCTACGTAGAAAAGGTCTTCGCCCCTGGTTTATTGACCCGCAGTATCTACCGATTGGCCTTTGCGGCCCCGTTCGCTTATCAATCGAATCAACACGCGATCTTGGCGTGTTTCTATCGCCGGCGAGTGGTTTCGCGAATGTTAGAAGCATCCGCGATCCGCGATGAACGCGATTCTTCTGTTGATGTTGCGCTGCCCGCATACGTTCGCTACGATCGCGATCGCGAAGCCTATGTTCTCGCCGCGAGTTTTGTCGAAGGTCGTGGTCCGATCCCGGCGTGTGCCAATCAGAATCCGGCGACCGTCGAAAACGAGATGGCTGGTTTGGTCGCCGAAATGAGGCGGGTGGAACGGCAGTTGTTTGATTTTGGGTTGGTTGGATCCGGTTGGCAGGTGTCGCCGGGAGCCATGGTTTCGACCGCAAACCTATTGCTGTCAGAGCATGCGGGGCTGCGCGTCGTTCATTCGGATGAATCGGAAGCCGATTCGCCAAGAAGTCTTCGCTATACGATCATTGACCTGGAGTCCGGGATACCGGCGATTCTGGTTTGGCGGTACTTGTGGCAAAGCTGGCGTCGAGGGGCCGTCTTTCCCTTCGATGATTTGGATTCGCAAAAACTTCGAGCTTCCTGCGCTGATTTGGTTGATCAGCTTGTGCAGAGAGGTGAGCAAAATCTGGCTGCTGAACTTTCGGCAGACGTGGAAGCTTTGGTTGCCGCGGACGAGCAATGGAAAGCGGGGGAGATCGCTCCTTTCCGTCGCCCATGGACCTGGTTTTCTGCTCAACGACGAGCCCACTATCGTCGAACCTGTATCGATCGATGGCAGCAACAACGTTTGGTCGATTCGGAAAACGTGCCCGCTCTGGAGACCAGCGTTTGGTTCTTCACATTGATGTGGTTGCTGGGTGTGTGCCCGCCCGGTGCAATTGGCCGATGGTTTCAGTCGTGCCTTGCAAACCGATCTCATCGGGAACGTGTTCGTCGATTTGCAACGGACAAACGTGTACGCTCCGCCTTCTGGATGAAATATCGACGCCGGCAGGTGAAAGCTCTTCGTGAACAGCAACGATGTTCCAATCGGACCCGTCCTGCGTCGAGTTTAGGGTTCATTGGTCACCGCTTGCTTCGCTATACAACCACGGCGGGTGTGCATCGCTATTTGGTCGATCCAACTCGACGTGCCCGCCGAAACAACCAGATGCGAGCTTTGTTGTTCCGCGGCAGCTATCAAATTGCTTTTGGACGCAAGGCATTTCGAGCTGCTACGCGGCGGTGGCAATCTCGCGAATGGTTGACTGACGACGAAGCAATGAGACTTGATTCCCAGTTCAGTGGTCCCCAGTTAGCGATCTATTCGCGCGGTTTGGGAATGCACTTGGCGATCAAGTTTTTCTACCCGCTGATCACCCCTTTGAAGGTTGGTGGAATCGCGATGGCACTGACCGGCGGTAGTGTCTGGTTTGCTATTTTGCCAATCATGATTCTGCCTGCGGCAAGAACTCTGGTCACGCTTTTCAGTTTGCTAGCAAATCGATCTCATGATGTCCCGCATCGGCATGCGATGTTTGTTGGGGCGATCCCGGTAGTTGGTTCGGCCGCATTCATCGTTCAAATGTGGACTGCAAACCCGGCCGTTTCAAAATTTCTATTGCGGGATTTCGCGTCCCGGTTTGCAAGGAAAATTCCAATTTATGGTGGCCCCGACTCTCGCACCGAACATGCCGTACTCGCCATTGGCGAACGGTTGCTTCGTTTGGTCGCCGTTTTCCATCCAACCTCCAATGAAGTAGCCGAAGCGATGCCATCGAGAAGCGAATCAAAAGACGTTCAAACTTCAATCGCCAAAGAGCAATCGCACTGGATGCGGTGGCCATACCTGAAAGTGATGAGAGATTCTTTGTTGGCAACGGCCGTTTGCTGCGGTGGATTGTGGGCAGCGAACTACATGCTGGCTGACTCATTATCGAATCAGTGGTTGACCGGCGAAAATGGGGCCCTTGAGTCTGTCCAATTGTTGGTGCTGGTTTGCACGGCGATCGCAGGTTGTTGGGCGTTACTTCGAGTGAAGGCTTCCAGCTGGCAAAGTATCGCTGTTGCTTTGGTTTGCGTCGCGGTTGCGGGAGCAGCCCGAGAAATCCCATCAGCTGTAAGCCAAGCAAGCCTATCCGATGGCGCCTATCAAACCGCTGAGGCGACCGGCTTTGCAATTTCAGCAGCCTGGAAGCATGGCGTCATTGCTGTTGCAGTTTGCGTTTGGTTGTCGCGTGTTGCATACGCCTGGCTGAAGTTTCCTGAGGATCGCAAGTTGTGGTTTTCGCCGATGTTCGTTTGGCCCGCGATTCCGTTCGCTTCTTGCTTCGTTCTGGCCGAATTGTTCGAGCGATCGAAGTGGGTTACCGCAGAGGAAACGGTTGAGGTTTTTGGTTACACGATGATGATGACGGTTGCGATCTGGATGATTCGAAATGCGAACGTCCTTCAAGACTGGCGTTCTGAAGAAGCGAACCGTGACGGTCGTTCCGCCGATATGATCGTCTCAGAAAGAATGGATCCCTCAGCAGAAGGAATGAAACGTGCAGCATAGAGGGTAGATTTCGGTCTGGATTCCGATTTGCTAGTTGAGTATGGTTCGACGGAAACCTAGAAGGGGAACCGCCCCCCAACTCAACTCAATCATGGATGGCGAAATCATCATGGCGACCGTTGTCTGTACCCGGTGGTTGGACGCGTTCCCAGCATCGTATGTCACAGTGTTGAGGAACGCCGTTGCGGCCAACTTGAATCGTCCTCACCGTTTTGTTTGCGTCACCGATAATGTGGCTGGTTTGACGGATGGTGTCGAAGGAGTCCAAATGCCCGATTTGGGGATTCCTATGCAACGGCAGCAAAAAGGTTGCTGGCCGAAGTTGTCAATCCTTGCACCGGGTGTGTTGCCGGCAGACGAGCCAACGCTGTATCTAGATCTCGATGTGATGGTCAATCAGAACCTTGATGGGTTCTTTGATCGTTTGGAGGCCGAACGAGGCTTTCATGCACTACGAGAGTGGAATCCGACGCTATGGAATTTGGCTCCTTTGAAGATGCGTCCCGATCGCGGCGTTCAGGGATCGATCCTGGGTTTTTTTCCTGGTGAACAAGCTCAGTTGTTCCATCGATTCAACGAGAATCAACAAGAATGCTTCGAGCGTTTTCCACTGGACCAAGATTTCTTGACCGAGAATGTCGAAGATGTTCGTTATTGGCCGTATGAATGGACCGCGAGCTTCAAATGGCATTGCCTGAAGTACTATCCATTCAATCAGCTTTTTCCCGAGATCAAGCGTCCAGCGAAAGCGAAGGTCGTAGTATTCCACGGCAATCCACGGCCAATCGATGTGGTGCCTCAAGGCGATTATTACTGGGGAACGAAACGCAAATTCGGTCGTGGTCCCGTCGATTGGGTCCGCGCTTATTGGTTGCGGCACGACGCCAGTTGGGCTGAGAATCTTTGGTGGCGGAAGTCATCGCACCAACACCAAGCAGAATCTCAGGCTGCTTGATCAACGGCGTGCCCGGCCAAATGCTTGTCTGGGTTCGCAACGGGGTTGTCGTTTGGTAGGTGCCTCGCGAGATCGTCACTTCGAGTCGCACAAAACACCGTCAACGAGAGAGCCACCAAGTGTGCATGCCGCGTCTGGGCGGTGTCGCTGGCTTACCTTCGGTTTGGAAGGTAGCTAAAACAGAAGGATTGATTTGCACCTC
The DNA here is from genome assembly GCF_000196115.1 of Rhodopirellula baltica SH 1. Classification (NCBI taxonomy): domain Bacteria; kingdom Pseudomonadati; phylum Planctomycetota; class Planctomycetia; order Pirellulales; family Pirellulaceae; genus Rhodopirellula; species Rhodopirellula baltica. The sequence continues at coordinate 4,480,757 of NC_005027.1, read as the reverse complement.
TTAGAGAAACAACATGATCGGACAAATGATCGCTGACTCTGGTCAGCTTTGCATCGGATACGCCAAACGACTGATGACGGGAGTGACGCAGGAGCAGTTCGCTCGTTTTGCCGTGGTCGGCGATACTGTTATCGAGTCGAATCATCCGGCATTCATCCTTGGGCATTTGTCGCTGTATCCATGCCAAGTGCTTGAGCAAGTTGGAGCCAACACCTCGGCTGTGAAGCCATCGGAAAAGTACGATGCATTGTTCTCGAAGCACGCGAAGTGTTTGGATGATCCCAATGGCACGCTGTATCCGCCAATGGAAGAAGTGGTGGAGAAGTTCTTCTCGTCGCATGGCGCAGCGATCGAGGCATTGCTGAATGCCGACGACGCGGTGTTTTCAACGCCGAACCCGACTGAACATCTTCGCGAAAAGTTCAGCACGGTTGGATCGCTGCACGGTTTCTACCTGAGCGGCCACATGATGCTTCACATCGGCCAATTCAGTGCTTGGCGACGTGCGATGGGGCTCGGGCCAGCGTAGGTTTGTCCTAGCAGGCTGTTGATTTATTGAGCCGCACCGCGTTAGCGGCGGTTGATTAGACGCCAACCGGGGCTAACGCCCAACGGCTAATGATTGTCAATCGGTATGCGTCTAAACCAACAGCCTGCTAGTACTACAGCGCTAAGTTTTGGGCCATCGGCATCGTGTGATGCTTTCGGGGTCGATACCGAGTTCGGCGTATCTGTCGAGCTTCGTTTGCGTATGGCTGATGCGAGCCGCTACGTTGCGTGATTGATGGTAGTTGATCCGTGAGGCGACCTGATCAAGCAACATGCGACGACTCTCACGAGGGAGTGACCAGCTGACAACGATTGCGTCGACCGCGTCGCGAATTTGCTGAATTGTCCACTCCGGATTTTTTTTCCCGCTCCTGCTGGCAGGTTTGCGAAAGAAACAGATAGCTCAACGACGTGATGATCAAGTGGCGTTTCAGACCCAAGTATCGGCGCCCCTCGTAACAGTCTAAGCCGACCTCTTGTTTCTGATCCTCGAAACAACGTTCCACTCGCCATCGCTGAAACGCAACCTGTAGCAGCATCGCCATCGAAGCGAACTCGCTCGCGTTGCTGACGAAGAATTTCAGTTCGCCGTCAAGCACGTTTCTCGCGACCACCAACCACAGAGACAGCCCCGGTAGTCCGTCGCTGCCTTTGAGTGTGACGCGAACCCGCTTGGCTTCCCAGATGATGGGACCTTTCTCGCCGTCTTTGACGCGGTAGCGTTTCCAGCGTTTCGCTTTCATCGCTTCGCCGTGCCAGAACACTGTTTCAACACTTCGCGGCGAACTTTCCCCGCTCTTGACGCGGGGTGTCTTGCGACCTCGGCCGCGGCCGCCCTTGCGATAGGGCTGCTCGGTCACTTCGGGATGCTTCTCCCAAACCGAAAACGTTCGCGGCACTTCAAGCACAAACTTCTGATCGCGGTCGGCAAGAGCTTCCAGGAATCCAGGTTTACCGCCGTAGCCTTCGTCAGCGGTTAGCCAAGGATATTCAATCCCCTCCTCCTTACTGCGATCAAGCAATTCCAACGCGATCTGCCACTTGGGGCGATAGACCATCTCATCGGGAATGCCGGCGGCGGCACAACGCTCGCGGTCGTTACTCCAGCTCTCGGGGAGGAACAGTTCACCATCGACCATGCAGTGAAAGTCTTCGTTCGCCGCAGCCAGATGAACCGTGACGATACAGTTCTCCTGCTTGCCGACTTTGCCGCACCACTGTCGTTGCACGCCAGGCGTTTTGTCGCCCTTCTTGACGTCGCTGGTTTCGTCAATGATCGCGACAGTGTTCTTGTTGACATGCTCATCACGGACGATGTGGATCAGCCTCCTGCGAAGTCCATCTTCGTCCCACCGATGCTGGGCGATAAATTCCTGCAAGGTTCGCACCGGTGTACCGGCTTGCAACGCAATCGGCTCCACACTCTTGGCGTCCAGGTCGGAAAGTTGACCACGGACATAGGTCGTCAAATGAGCCCTCGTGTCGCTTCGTCGAAAACAATCGCCAAAGCGAGCCAAGTAAGCATTTAACCGATCTTCGAGTTGTTCCAGTTCAGCGACATCCATGCCAAGCTCTCCGTGCAGCAAACAAAATCTCCAGCTGCTATTCTCAGCGAAAAGCCCGGCCCTCTACAACACCAGTTAGCGCTGTAGTACTAGGCAATTCGTTCTCAACAAACAAAAAAGGGCTCGGTGATTTCTCACCGAGCCCTTTTCGTTTGGACCAATCAGGTTGGGGCTTACGACAGTGGTCGCACGTCCCAGATGTCGTCGGCGTATTGCTGAATCGTTCGGTCGCTGCTGAACCAGCCGCTGCCTGCGGTATTTAGGATGCTCATCTGATTCCAGTGATCGACGTCTTGGTATGCCTTGCCAACTTCGGCTTGAGCGTCGATGTACGCACGAAGGTCGGCGATGGTGACCCAAGGATCCTGAGGGTTGCGTAGGCCGCTGGTCAACAAATCGAACAAACCTGGATTGTCAGGATTGAAGTGTCCGCTTTCCAGCAGGTTCATGATGCGAACGATGTCCTCATCAGCGGCGATGATTTCGTTGGGACGATAGTCCTTCTTCAATTCGGTTACTTCGGCAGCGTCCAAACCGAACAAGAAGAAGTTCTCGGCACCCGCGTTTTCTCGGATTTCGATGTTGGCACCATCGAGCGTGCCAATCGTCAACGCACCGTTCATCATGAATTTCATGTTGCCCGTGCCGGAAGCTTCTTTGCCCGCGGTTGAAATTTGCTCAGACAACTCGGTTGCTGGGCAAATCACTTCCATCGACGAAACGCGATAGTTCGGGAAGAAGACCACCTTGAGCAGGTCATTGGCTGCGGGGTGATTGTTGACCTTCTTCGCAACATCGTTGATCAGCTTCACGATCAATTTGGCGACGTGGTAACCGGGGGCTGCTTTGCCGCCGATCAGGACGCAACGTGGGACCATGCCCGCGGTTTCACCACGCAAAATGCGATCGTACAGGTGCACGATATGCAAAACGTTCAAGAGTTGACGTTTGTATTCGTGAATCCGTTTGACTTGAACGTCGAACATGAATGACGTGTCAAAGCGAACGCCGGTTTCCGCGACCACCAAGTCTGACAAGCGAGCTTTGTTTTCTTGCTTGACATCGATCCACTTCTTGCGGAAGTCGGCGTCGGTCGCGTAAGGAGTTAACTCTTTGATTTTGGTGAGGTCTTTTTGCCAACCTTCGCCAATGGTTTCGTTGAGGAGGTCACGAAGGCCTGGGTTGCAGTGCGACAACCAACGACGTTGGGTCACGCCGTTTGTCTTGTTGTTGAACTTGCGGGGCCACAGCGTGTTGAAGTGTTTGAACAGGCCTGATTCCAACAACTGTGTGTGCAGACCGGCAACACCGTTGACCGAGAAACTTCCGACAATGGCCAGGTACGCCATTCGGATGTGCGGGTTGTCACCTTCTTCAATCAACGACATTTCGCGACGCATCGCAACGTCACCGGGCCACTGCTGATCGACGAGTTTCAAGAACCGAGCGTTGATCTCGTAGATGATGTCGAGCAAACGCGGCAGCAAGCGACTGAACAGACCGACGGACCATCGTTCCAACGCTTCGGGAAGCAACGTGTGGTTGGTGTAAGCCATGCAACGTGTCACCACGTCCCAGGCGTCGTCCCATTCAAGTCCATGCTCGTCCATCAGCAATCGCATGAGTTCGGGAACAGCACAGGCGGGGTGAGTGTCATTGAGTTGGAAGCAGTTTTTGCGTCCAAAGTCACTGAAGTCCTCACCGTGCTGTTCAACCCAACGGGCGATCACGTCTTGGAGCGATGCTGAGACAAGAAAGTACTGTTGTTTCAGTCGTAGTTCCTTGCCATTTTCGCTGGCGTCGTTGGGATACAACACCATCGAGATTTGTTCGGCGTCGTTCTTTGCCGCGACGGCTTCGGGGTACGAGCCCGCATTGAATTCGCTGAGGTTGAAGACGTCGGTCGTCGACGCTTTCCACAATCGCAACGTGTTGACCGTGTCGTTGCGGTACCCAGGAACAGGCATGTCGAATGGAACGGCAAGAACATCGTACGAGTCGACCAAACGTGGTCGCAAAGTTCCGTGTTCGTCGTAGTAGTTTTCGGTGCGGCCGTAGAAGCGAACGCGGCGAGTGTCTTCAGGGCGTTTGATTTCCCAAGGATTGCCATCACGCAACCAGCGATCCGGGTCTTCGACTTGGCGCCCGTCTTCGATGTGCTGGTGGAACATTCCGTATTCGTAACGGATGCCGTAGCCAACGACCGGAAGCTGCAGGTTTGCACAGCTGTCCAGGAAACATGCCGCCAAGCGGCCGAGGCCACCATTGCCCAAACCGGCATCGAGTTCTTTGTCAGCGACTTCTTCCATTCCGACGCTGTAGGCTCGCAGAGCTTTGCGGACGTCTTCGTCCAAGTCGAGGTTTTCGACCGCGTTGGTGAGCGAACGGCCGATCAAGAATTCAAGTGACAGGTAGTAGACCTTGCGATCTTCGCTCAGGCAGGTCTTCTTCCAAGTTTCCAGCCAGATTGGCACCAAGCGGTCGCGAACTGTAATCGCCAAGGCTTGGTAAAGGTATTCGCTGTTTTGTTTGTCAGTCGAGTCGCCTGTGAAGTCGTGTCCTAGCGTGATCGTCAGGTGACGAGCTAGTTCCGATGACAAATCAAGATGTGGAAACGAGGTGTCGGTCGGAGAAGCATTCGGCGGAGCGGAAAGCGTGTTGGACATCGATTTTCAACGTTTCAAGGACGAGACTAGAAGCCGGGAGTATATCGGTGCGATAAGGGAGAGCCAATCTAGATCGGCACCCTGTGCGCTTCACTTGAATCACGCTGTTGAATGGTGATGCCGCGATAAAATAGGAGGGATGGGGAGGATTTGGGTCTTTAGAGGAGCGGATCATTCCCCTGAGTTCCTGCAATGTCTTTCGGGTTGACCTCTGAAACCTCGCCTCGCGACGCCATTTTCAGTCGGACTTGAGTCAAAGTTTTTTTGACTTTTCGAGATTCCGCTGAAAAATCATCGCCGTTTTGCTTGTCACTTTCGAAAGCGAGATGCACGCAACCGGGAGGCGAAGAAGTTTGCGGTTCGTTCACCCGTGCAGCGGTCACGCGCAAAGCCGACCGCGAACCAGACGGAACGCGCAACTTAGGATTTGCGGCGACGCATATGAGGCAACCGGCGGCCTTGGGTTTGAGCCGTCGCGAGTTGCGTTTTGAGTTCGTCCAGCGTCAGTGGGCTGACGGGAATGGTCATCAATTCTTGCGGGTCAATCTCGCTGATTAGATTTCGTTTCCCGATCTTTTCCACTTCATCTTCCAGAGCACTCAACCAAGGCGGCAGATCGAGTCCGACGCCAACGGGAGTTCGCGAAAGTTCGTTGGCTTCTGCTTCGAGTTGTTCGAACGCGGCACTAAAGCGGTCCGCTTCCGCATCGCCCATGGCGGGTTCGACAAGCGATCGCATTCGGTCGATCGTCATTGGTTGAACGAATCGTTCTTCGATGCGATCGGCAATCGTTGGCATTCGCATGGAATGTCGACGTTGCAATTCACGAAGCTTCTGAACATATAGCTCGGCTTCAGCTGCGATGCGTTCGTTGAGGCTTTCACGCCAACCCAGTGACGTTTGATCGAGGCCCATCCGCACGAGGACTTCGTGGGTCCACATGATCGGTTTTAAATTCCACGCGACGCGTTCGTATCGAGTTCGCAGACGCAAAAAATCGAGGAACGTGTAGATCAGTTCGCCGCGATCGCTTTGTGTCGTCGTGCTGTTGTAGTCTTGGTATTCCGCGTGGTGATCGAGCAGCGATTCAAACACCAGCGTGATCCATCGCGAGGCTTCGTTGATCTTGATCTTGCCAATTTCGAGATCGCGAAATAGCTGGGTGTCTTCCAACAAGTCGTCGCCATCGGTCATGGCGCGTTCCAGCCATGACGAGACGTCTTGGTGCAGCACCGCGCGAACGTTGCTCAGTTGCAGGAAACCTTGGGTGAAGATTGGGTCGCCGTAAAGTTTGATGAATTCAACTAAACGTTCCCACTTTGCAGGATCACTGACGGCTTCGAGCGGTGACAGGCGAAGGGTTTGACTGTGGGCGAGCCAGCTGCCGAGCATCGTTTCGGTCAGTCGTTCCAGTAGTGGAATCAACCGATCGGCGATCGCGTCTTGGTCCGTGACGCTGAGCTCTCGCGTGGCGGATTGAGGTTCAGTCGGGGCAGGGGAGGGCGGTTCGCCGGCGGTCGCATGCAAAACGGCTTCGGCGATCGACCCCACCAAAGATCGATAACCAGCTCGATACAAGCCGTCAAACTCTGTCACGGCACCGGCACCGATTGGATGCCGTTGTTCCATTTGGCGAGCGGTTTCGATCAGCCGGCAGGTTTCTGCGAACAGGCCGCGACGTGGCAACCAGTGCAACAGGTGTCGGAGCACACGTTCTCGCAACCGGGTCACATAAATTTTGACCGGGTCACCGCCACGTGAAAGTGGGATGTAAAGCAAACTGCGATTGAGGATCGCTTCGATGAACGTCGGGAACCGCTCGCGGGCTCGTTCGGCGTCGCCGGCGATGAGCGCGGAGAACAGCTCGATCGCGCCAGCATCGTCTTCGGCAAATTCTTCGCCCACGTCTTCTGGCAGTTTGCCCTGGAGGGCACCGAGAGCGCTTGCGATCAATCGTCTCGCATCAGCCATTTCCACCGCGGTGGTGATGACCCGTTCCATCAGACTGTCGCGGAGGACGCGGCGGCGATCATAGATTCGCATGGAATCTTTGTCGGTGCCCGCCGGTTTGATTTTGTAAGCTCGGACATCACCAAGCAGTTCGAGCAACCCGATTCGGTTGGCAACCGCTCGGCGAGCCCATGCGGACAATGCTTCGATCTGTTGCTGTCGGCGTTGCGGGTCGGACGAGTCAGCTGAATCAGTCGACTCCGTCGCGGCATGAATTTCGGTCAGTGCAACATCGGCACCAACCGCCCACATTCGAGCCAGCGACTGCAAGAAGTCGAGACGGCTGGCGAGTCGTTTCACTTCGGCTTCGAGTTCGTCGACACTGCTGCTGTCGCTGCTAGTATCAAAGATCGAACCTTCGTTTCCGTCATCGGTCGTGTCGCGATAGCTGACGTTTTCGTACGCCGCATCAAACAGTCCCGCCTCGTCATCTTCTTCGGGTGATCCAAACGGATCTTCGTTGGCTTCGGCTAATTCTTGCTCCCAGTTGTCGCGATGCCGATCACGGGGCTCATCGTCGCCAACTTCGAAGCGAGGTGCGGACCAAAACGATTCCGCATTGGCTTCGAGATAGTCAAAGAACTTGTTGACACGTGGCCAGAGCTCGTGCGAGTCCTCCCGCATGTGATCGCGAAGTTGCAGCAACCAGCGTTCGGTCAGACGAGGCAATGAGTTCGCTCCGCTGCGCAGTCCCACCCGATCGGCTTGGCACAGCCAGTGGATCAAGAGTGCTTGGGCGGGGATGAAGTCTTTGCGTTCCAGCAGTGCGGAGATCACGAGCATGTAGGCTCGTGGTGAATCAAACAGATCCGCGTGAGGTGCCCAGAACGCAATGTCGCCTCGTTGTGCACCGCCACGGTGCCACAAACGCAGAGCTTGAGCGACCAAACGAGCGGACTCGTACGATTCCCAAGGATCCGTTGCTTCGACGGATTCAACCGTGTGAGCCGCGAATGTTCGCCACCACTGGGCAACTTCGCGGTATTGGCGATCCATTCGTTCGTAGGCAACTTCGTCATCGCGAGCGGCCGCTTCACTCCATACGCGAGCGATGTAGCCGAAGAGGTTCTCGATGATGTACAGCAACTCATCGAGTCGGCTGTCGTGGATCGAATTTTCGATCCCTGGATACAGGCTGAAGTTGCCAGTGAATCCGAGGATGTCCCACGGGTCCATCAGGGCGCCGCATTCGATGGCGCGGCGGATCAAATCGAATGTTTGTTCGGGGACTTCCACCGCATCGGGGAAGCGATCCGTGCGGAGGGCGCGTAGGCCGAGTGTCATCCCGCAGTCAATGCGGCACATCAAACGAGCGGAGGTGGCCGGTACCACGTCGGCTTGCTTCGTCGCTGAATCGGGATATCCCAAGCGGGCGTAGATGCGAGCGAGTTGAACGTGTTGCAACTGAATGGCACGACGGCGTGCCAAAGCGGCGTTTAAATTCTGGCGAGCTGCACCGAAGGCTTGATGTCGCGTTTTGACTTCGTCGAGCAAACGTTGGCCATGTTCACCACCGATTCGCGAAATTCGCCAGTTGTAAAACTCATCACGGAAGTTGGCGATCGGAACCATCAGTGATCGAAGCGTCACATCGCTGCTGTAGCAACCAGGGCCCCAACCGGAGATGCCCGATGCCATGAGCATTGTGCCGGCCAACACCGAAGCGGCTTCTTCGAGTAGTTCGTCACGAGGCAGTTCTGGCGTCTCGTTGACTCGTGCGAGCAATGAATCCAGGGTCACACTGCGAAGGATGAACCGATCGTAGCGTCCATCGGAATCGATCGCATGTTCATCCCATCCGCCAAAGTGATAGTTCGGTCGACGATTGACCGGATGGTCAAAGTCATACGCTCGTGGGTCCAAGCAAAGCTCCCGCAGTTGCTTTGGATCCATAGCCGCGGAACGCAGGATGTCCTCGGGAGCTTCTTCGATCGCTCGCACCGCGCGCTCGATCAATTCGCGATAGGGTCCGGCGGTGATACCAGCACCCTGGACCATTTGCGGGATCGGTCGAACGAATTCGTGTGCGTAAGGTTGGCACGCACGATTTTCGAGGACCGCGACTGGGCGGTAGCCGACGTAGTCGTTCAGCGTGCCGATGATTTGCCGCAAGCGAGCGGATTCGTCGTCCACGGTGCCAATGGACTCGTCTTCGCCGATTTGTTGCACCATGACTTCGGCACAACGTCCCAGGAAGAAACCGTTGAAGAGCAGTTCCGGCGGTTGGTGGAACAGCAGGTCGCGATGGAAATCCAAGTAGGCCGGCAACAGCCCCGACCAAAGGAGATTGATCAAACCGAGGGCTCGATCAATGTTGGCAAACGCGGGTGAGCTTTTCCGCAGTGACTGGGCGGCTTCTTCCAACCAGTCTCGCATGATCAAGAACGGCGGCGGCCCATTGAGGACGTCTCCGCCGGAAGCTTCGTCGTGAACTTGGTTCCAGGCCGAGAACACCGCGGTGGGTGCGGGACCAGAAGAAAAGTTCAGATATCCGATGAGGGATTGGAGTGCCGTGCGGACGTCTTGCGAAGGCGGCGACCAGGCTGCGGCGGCCAATTGATGGTCGGGCAGGTTGCCGTTGGGTTCGCGGGACGGTGAGGCAGGCATCAAGGGAACCGAAGATAGTTGGAAGGCGGGACGCTTGGCGGGGGCGACGTCATTGTGGAGGACGTGCCGGTTATGTCGAGGGGCACGGGAAAACGCTTGGCTTTCCCGGCCACTCCCCAAAAAGCATTCAGCTCTTCTTCTTTGCCTTCTTAGCCGATTTCTTCACGGACTTCTTCGCGGTCTTTTTCACAGATTTCTTGACCGACTTTTTAGCGGCTTTTTTGACTGCCTTCTTCGGCGTCGCTTTGGCTTTGACAGCCTTTTTAACGCTCTTCTTGGCCGCTTTTTTTACTGACTTCTTAGCCGATTTTTTCTTGGATTGAGCGGGCTGGGTCTTGGCCTTCTTGCTGGTTTTTTTTGCGGCCTTCTTGGTTGCTTTCTTCGCGGTCTTTTTCGAGGCGGGAGTTCCGCCACCGAAAGCGGCTTCAAAGCCCTCGGCGTACTTTTCGTTGGTGCCTGTGCGCAGAATCGTCATGAATTTGAAAAGGTGGAAAGGAAACAGATGGGTGAATGATTGAGATCCTCCGCGAGTGTCGCGGAGGTAGCGATCGCGAGGCTGGATCAGCCTGCGTGAATGCTCTTGTATCTGGATTTGGGCGAATCGTCGTCGGCGTCTTCGCCCATGCGTTCACGACGATTGCGTTCGTAGGTGTCGAAGTTGCCTTCACACCAAACCACTTTGCCGTCGCCTTCGAACGCAAGGATATGGGTTGCAAGGCGATCGAGGAACCAGCGGTCGTGCGACGTCACAACAACGCAGCCCGCAAAGTTCGCGATCGCTTCTTCAAGGGCACGCAGTGTGTCGACGTCGAGGTCGTTCGTTGGTTCGTCCAGCAGCAAGACGTTGCAGCCTTTGCGAAGCAGTGATGCCAAGTGAACTCGGTTGCGTTCTCCACCGGACAGCACACCGACCTTCTTCTCTTGATCGGGGCCTTTGAAATTAAATCGCGAAACGTAGGTGCGGGCGTGCATGACGCGGCCGCCCATCTCGAACGAATCGTGACCGCCACTGATCTCTTGGTAGATCGTTTTGTTGGGATCCAGTTTGTCGCGAGATTGATCGACGTAACCGAGGTCAACGGTTTCACCGATTTTGATTTCGCCACTGTCGACAGGTTCTTGTCCGGTCAGCATCTTGAACAAAGTCGTCTTGCCCGCACCGTTGGGACCAATGATGCCGACGATTCCGCCGGGGGGCAAACGGAAGTTCATGTCGGTCATCAGCGTCTTTTCGCCAAACGCTTTGTTGACGTGTTGAGCTTCGATGACCAACGATCCAAGGTGTTTGCCTGATGGGATTTGGATTTCCAAATCGTCTGGACGATCCTCGAACTGTTCGGCGGACATTTGTTCGTACGATTTGATCCGTGCCTTCGATTTGGCTTGGCGAGCTTTGGGGCTCATCCGGATCCATTCCAATTCGCGAGCCAAGTTCTTTTCGCGAGCTTTCTGTTGGCGTTCTTCCAAAGCCATTCGTTTGGCTCGGTTTTCCAGCCATGCGCTGTAGTTGCCTTCGAATGGGATGCCGCGGCCGCGGTCAACTTCGAGGATCCACTGAGCCACGTTGTCCAAGAAGTAACGATCGTGGGTGACGGCCACGACGGTGCCTTTGTAGTTGGCCAAGTGTTGTTCCAACCACGAGACGGATTCGGCGTCGAGGTGGTTGGTCGGTTCGTCGAGCAGCAGCAAATCGGGTTGGCGAATGAGCAACTGGCAAAGCGCGACGCGTCGCTTTTCACCACCGGACAGGTTGGTGATCTCGGCGTCCTTGGGTGGCAGGTTCATCACCGCCATCGACATTTCGACGAAACGATCGAGTTCCCACAGGTTGTTGGCGTCGATGATGTCTTGCAACGTTGCCATTTCGTCGCAGAGTTTTTGCATCTCGTCGTCGTCGGTGACTTCGCCGAGCAGGCCACTGATTTCGTTGTAGCGGTCGACGATGGCTTGGCGTTCAGCAACCGCTTCTTGAACGTTTTCAAAAACGGTCTTGGTTGGATCAAGCGGTGGTTCTTGTTCGAGGTAACCAACCGTGAAGCCTTTGCCCAAACGCGCGGTGCCTTCAAATTCGGTGTCCATGCCCGCCATGATTTTTAGCAGGGTGGATTTACCGGCACCGTTGGGGCCGAGCACACCGATTTTGGCGCCGGGGTAAAAGGCGAGGTTGACGTTTTCGAGGATCTTCCGTTGACCGTGTTTCTTGGTCAGGTCGGTGATTTGGTAGATGAATTGACCGGCCATGTTTTCGCTTGGTGGGCTGAAGGTGGAGGCGGAGAATACGGTTGCAGTTGTTTGAATTGCAAAGTGACAGAATTGTCAGTGCGTTCGTTTGTGGCGATCAGCGGTGAGAATTCATCCGCTTGTCTGATTGCACTTTTGGTAGCTCGTCTTGTTTGGTCGGAGCCGGGGTGTTGGCGTGTGCAGCGGTGTGCATCACTCCCATTCAATGGTCGCGGGCGGTTTGCTGCTGATGTCGTAACAGACTCGGTTAACGCCTTTGACTTCGTTGATGATTCGGGTGCTGATGCGAGCCAGCAGTTCATACGGCAGGTGACTCCAGTCCGCGGTCATGAAGTCGTCGGTGTTGACGCAGCGAACCGCGACGGCATTGTCGTAGGTGCGGGCATCTCCCATCACGCCGACGCTTTGGACCGGCAGCAAGACGGCAAACGCTTGGCTGGTTTCTCGGTATAGTCCCGCGTTTTCAATTTCTTCGACAACGATCGCGTCGGCTTCCCGTAGCACGACCAGCTTGTCTCGGGTGATCTCGCCGAGACAACGCACGGCCAGTCCAGGACCGGGGAATGGATGACGCCAAACAAGTTGTTCGGGCAATCCAAGTTCCAGACCGAGTCGACGCACTTCGTCTTTGAACAAGTCTCGCAGAGGTTCGATCAATTCAAACCCCAATTCTTCAGGAAGTCCGCCGACATTGTGGTGCAGCTTGATCGTGGCGGCGGGGCCGTCTTTGTCAGCACCGCTTTCGATCACGTCGGGATAGAGCGTGCCTTGTGCCAGGAAGTGAGCGTCTTCGATTTTGGCGGCTTCGTCTTTGAAGCATTCAATGAAGGCGTGGCCGATGCGGCGACGTTTCTCTTGCGGTTCATCGATCCCCGCCAAGTCTGCCAGGAATCGGTCTTCGGCTTCGACGATGTGCAGGTCGGTCTTGAAGTGGTTGCTGAACTCTTCCAAAACGATTTGTTGTTCGTTTTTTCGTAGCAGTCCATTGTCGACCAAGATGCAAGACAGCTGCGGGCCGATGGCTTTGTAAAGCAACGCGGCAACGACCGACGAGTCGACTCCGCCGGACAGGCCGCAAATGACACGTTTGTTACCGACTTGTTTGCGAATCGATTCAATCGCGGCATCGGCGAAGTCGCCTAACTTCCAACTGCCGTCGCAACCGCAAACGTCAATCACAAAGTTGCGAAGGATTTGGCCGCCGTGTGGTGTGTGCGTGACTTCCGGGTGGAACTGCATTCCAAAGACCGGACGTTCGTTGTGACGAATGGCGGCGTAGGGGCATGTCGATGTCTTGGCCATCGCGGTGAACTGATCGGCGATCTGTGACACTTGGTCGCCGTGGCTCATCCAGACCTGTTCCGATTCTTGCATGCCGCGGAAGATCGAATCGCGATCGGTGAACTCACACATCGCCCGGCCATATTCACGGCTGGGTGTGTTGTCGACTTTACCACCGAGCGCTTGGCAGGCGAGCTGCATCCCGTAGCAAATCCCGAGGACGGGGATCCCCAGATCGAACAATCCTTCGTCGCACTTCGGGGCACCTTCTTCGTAAACGCTGTTTGGGCCGCCCGAAAGGATGATGCCTTTTGGGGCCAGTTCCGCAATGCGTTCGGCCGAGATGTCGTGGCGAACAATTTGGCAATAAACGTTTTGTTCGCGAACGCGGCGGGCGATCAGTTGCGCGTATTGCGATCCAAAATCGAGCACCAGGATGCGTTGGTCGGTCAGCCAAGTGGTTTCAGCGATGGCGGGCGAGGTGGTGTTCGCAGAAGAGGTCATCGTGTTCTTGCCGGATATTGCGGGAAAGGCCAATGCGGCAGTGTAAAAGAGCAGGGGGGAAACGGGGAAGGGCCAAGGGAGTCGGGAGCGATGATCGAGTACGAAGATTGCGGCGGAGCAGGGCAGGGGAGGCCCGGATGGCGAGGGCAGGGTGATGCCGGTTGCAGGCATTCAACGTGGCGATGACCGCGCAACGAGTGAGTCTTTTTCGGGAAGAACTGCGTTTGTGGTCTATGATGGAGTGATTGGCAGATACTCGAACAAAGATGTTGGTGACGATGATTCAGGTCGTTTCAAAGGGGATTTCGATCGTTTCAAAACGGAACGTTCGCCGCCCGGCCCGTCGCATTTTCGCGGCGGCGATGTTGCTTGCTGGGACGGCACCGGTGACCTTTCCCGGTGGAATCGCTCCGGCCGCTGGACAAGAAACCGCTCCGCGATCGGTCGCCAAACCGCTGGATGCGAGATCGCGAACGATTGTTCAGTCGGTCGATATGCAGGTGAAGCGAGCCGGTGCCGCGTATGCCGGTGGCGACTACGAGACGTCCGGTGATGCTCTTCGCAAAGCGATCAAGCAGATCGAAGTGGCCGGCAACGCCGAGTCGTCTGACCTGCACGATGCATTGCTGCCGATGATGCGCCGAATCGTCAACGCTCGAGCGATGCTGGAGCTGGAAGGCGTCACGCTGCCACCATTCCGAATTCCGGAACGGCCCAAGGCAACGGCAGAGCCAATGGCCGAGGCATCGGGCTCGGATCCTTCAAGCCGGTCCGCCACTGATGGGGTCAGTTTCGTCTCGGAGGTTGCACCGATCTTGGTCGACAAGTGCGGCGGTTGTCACATTCGCGGCAGCAAAGGTGGGTTCGCGATGCCAACGTTTGCCAAGTTGATGGAAGGGCCCCCCGAGGGAGTCGTGATTTTTCCTGGTGACGTGATCGCCAGTCGATTGATCGAAACGATCGAAACCGGCGACATGCCTCGCGGAGGAGGAAAAGTCAGTAAGGAGCAATTGGACAAATTGAAGCAATGGGTGACAGAAGGAGCCAAGTTTGACGGCCCCGATCCCACCGCGATGCTGACCAGCCTGAAGAGCGGCGGGGAGCCTCCCGTCACGCCCGCAACGCCAGAGCCCGCTCAGCCCGCAATGGTCGGGAAGCCAACCGGCAATGAAACCGTATCGTTCTCGAAGGACGTCGCACCGCTGTTGGTTAAAAACTGCACCGGTTGCCACTTGGACGCGATGCAGACCCGTGGCGGTTTGCGGATGGACACCCTTGCTCAAATGCTTCGCGGCGGTGACAGCGGATCGGTGATGAAGCCCGGTGACGGAGAAGCAAGCTTGCTAGTTCAGAAACTTCGCGGGAGTGCTGGCGATCGAATGCCTGCCGGTGGGCGTCCTCCTCTTTCTGACAGTGATATTCAGTTGATTTCAACGTGGATCAGCGAAGGTGCCAAAGTGGACGAAGCTCTTGTGCAAACTCCAATGAAGGTCGTCACTGCTCAGGCTTGGTTGTCCGCGGCGGCTTCCTCCGAGGTCAGTCAGCGGCGTGCGGAAATTGCCGAAGATGAATTCCGGTTGGCGGGTGCCGATGTCAATCGCATGCAAAATCACCAGAGCGATCACTTCGCGGTTTGGGGGGAAGTTTCGCCGGCAACGCTCGAAACGGTTGCAGAGTCCGCGGAAGCCGCACTGCAGCAGGCTCGTAAGTTCCTGCCCCAGGCGGATGGCTCGCCGGAGGATTTCTTCCATGGCAAAGCTTCGATCTATGTTTTGCCGAAGCGGTATGACTACAGCGAGTTTGCGAAAATGGTCGAAGGTAGGAACGTTCCTGCCGAATGGCAGTCTCACTGGAAGTACGACGGTATCCGCGCGTATGTCGCGGTCGTCGCATCGGAACGAGCGAGCGAAGAGGAAATCGCCGAGCGGGTCGTGGCTCCGGTTGCCAGTCTGGCTGTGGTCAGCCGCGGCGAAGGCGTGCCCCGATGGTTTGCTCAAGGACTTGGGACCGCAATATCGGGTGGCGAATCCAAACGCGATCGAAATGAGAATATGCGACGGCAGGCCGAGTTGGTCACCGCGGTGGGGAGCTTGAAGTCGGGCAAGGATTTCCTCAACGGAAAGCTGCCGCCGGAGCGAGCCGACCGGATGGCCGTCGCGATCGCGGAGTCCTTGTTGTCCAGACAGAATCGCCGGGGCTTCGACGCCGTGTTGCGAAACCTGCAATCGGGGCAGCCGTTTCCGCAGGCATTTCAGGCGGGGATGAACATGACACCGATTGCCTACGTGGATGCTTGGCTGCAATGGGTCAAATGAATTGGTAAGTTTTCGGTCATGACCGAATCACACGCTTCTTCCGTACCCGCCGAATTGCCCGCCGAATCGCCTGCCGAGGCTGGTGCCGCTGATTTGCCGGTGGCCGTCGCGGCACTGTATTGCTTCACTCCATTGCCACAGTTTGAATCGCTGCGAGAGCCGTTCCGCCAGCGAATGTCAGATGATGGCATTCGGGGATCGTTGTTGCTGGCCGGCGAAGGCATCAATGGAACGATCGCGGGACCTCGAGAGTTGATGGAACCGTTTATCGACTGGCTCCGGTCGATGGAGCTTGATGACCAAGCCACTCCTTTTCGCGGAATGGATGTCAAATGGTCGTACTGCGAAGAGATCCCGTTTCGCAAAACCAAAGTTCGGCTGAAGCGTGAGATCGTAACGATGGGCGTGTCGAGCATTGATCCGCTGCGATCGGTTGGCACCTACATCGAGCCCCAGGATTGGAACGCTTTGGTCGATGATCCGGATGTCACGCTGATCGATACCCGAAACGACTACGAGATCGAGATTGGCACGTTCGAGGGTGCCATCAACCCTCATACGGAATCCTTTCGAGAATTCCCCAAGTTTGTCGAAGAAAACTTGGACCCGCAGAAGCACCCCAAAGTTGCGATGTTTTGTACGGGGGGGATCCGGTGTGAAAAGTCGACCGCGTATCTGAAGGAACGCGGATTCGAAGAGGTGTACCACCTGCGCGGCGGGATTCTGAATTATTTGGAAAAGATGCCCGAAGAGGATTCTCGTTGGCAGGGCGAATGTTTTGTGTTCGACAATCGTGTCGCGGTCGATCACCAATTGCAGGCTGGGGCGTATGAGTTGTGTCACGGATGTGGATGGCCGTTGACCCCGGAAATGAAGCAGCATTCCGATTACGAACGTGGCGTGGCTTGTTCGCGTTGTGCCGCGGAAGTGACCTACGAACAGCGAAAACGTCGACGGATGCGTCAACAACAGCTCGACCAGGGCGTATAATCAGTCGGCTGATCCGGCTCCACGATCCCGCTCATCGGTTGGCAGGTGCATTGGGTTTGGTCGCCGAAGGTGAAATCCGCCGGTGAATCGGCTCTTCTCATTTCTCTTGATTCTTGTGAGTTCATTTTGTCGCGTTCACTCATTGGCTCGATTGCCGCTTTGGTTTTTGCCGTTCCCGCTTCGGCTCACCCAGGGCATGGCAGCACAGAAGGTTTGACTCACTACGCCACGGAACCCGCTCACGTTGTTCCAATGTTGGCCTCGTTTGCCGCCAGCGGATTGCTGTTGGCCGTTGGGTGGTTCGCAATGGGACGTTTAAACCAGTCGCAAACTGGCACCGCAGCACAGCCAATTCGTGTGGAAGATCAGTCGCCTCGCCGTGCCAATCGCACGCGATGAGCCAGTCCGAAGCGATAAATGATGGCGGGAAGGGTGCTATGTCTTGGGCTGCGATCGATGAGTCCGCTGCCTTGGATCGCTTTCTCGAGCTAACGCGGATTCCTGGTAAGAGTGGCGACGAAGCCGCAATTTCGGCCGCGATTGAGAAAATGCTGGTGGATGCGGGAGTGGATCCGGATTGGATTCAATCCGATGACGCTGGCACCAAGACTCGTTTGGATGGCAACGCGGGCAATTTGATTGTCACGTTGCCAGGCGACGATTCGTTGCCGCGGACGTTGCTTTCCGCTCATATGGATACGGTTCCGATCTGTGTTGGTTGCAATCCACAGCTTCGAGACGATGACCAATTGGGCCGAATTGTCGTGGCCGATGGGCCGACCGGCTTGGGTGCCGATGACCGCAGCGGTTGCGCGGTGATTCTCAGTGCGATCGTCGAGCGACTATCACGGCAGGCAAAGAACCCTGATTTGAAACTGGCTCCTGCCGCAGTCACATTCCTGATTCAGGAAGAGGTCGGGTTGGAGGGGGCTCGTCATTTGGACGTGTCCAAAGTCGGCCATGTTGATCGAGCATTCAATTTTGATGGCGGAGCACTCGATAAAATCCGTCATGGAGCGATCGGTGGCGAACGAGTGCAGGTGACCATTCACGGCCACGCTGCTCATGCCGGCGTGGCTCCCGAGAAAGGCGTCAGTGCGATTGTGATTGCATCCGAAGCGATCAGCAGTCTGCATCGCAACGGTTGGCTGGGACTGGTTGAAAAGGACGGGCGTCGCGGAACCGCGAACGTGGGGGTTTTTCAGGGTGGCGACGCGACGAACGTGATCACGCCAGAAGTACAGCTACGGGCGGAGGCTCGCAGTCACGATGCCGAGTTTCGGGCCGAAATCGTGTCTCAGATGCGAACGGCGATCGAAAATGCGGTTCAGTCGGTCAAGGACGTTCAGGGCCGAACAGGCAGCTTTGAATTCACCAGCCGAGTCGATTATGAAGCGTTTCGATTAGCGGAGGATCATCCGTCAGTTCTGGCGGCAACGGAATTGATTTCGCAATTGGGGCGCTCTCCACAGTGTGAAGTCGCCAATGGCGGTTTGGACGCGAATTGGTTGATGCTGCACGGAATCGAAGCGGTCACATTGGGGTGTGGTCAGGCGTCCATTCATACGGTCGACGAGTACCTGATGGTCGACGAGTTCTTGGACGCGTGTCGATTGGCTGCGGAGTTGATCGCCCCTGCCTGAGCGGCGTGCATCGGAACGGTCGGGAAACGAGTGTCAGCTCATTACTTGGTCGGTTTTGTGGATCCAGCGATCCGCGTGACGCCCAATCGAAGGCGAAGCTCATCAAAATCGTGGCGTCAGAGCCTTCAATACACTAGGTTCAACGCACGTGGCGACTTACAATTTGCCAAGTAGTCTGTAAGAGGCGTGTAAGTTCGTCGGTTGAATGTGTTCTCGGTCACAAGTTCTCGGTCACAAATCGTTTGTCAGGTTCATGGCGCCCCGGAGTGAAGTTCGCTGAGCAGACCCATGTCGGGATGCGACGTGCGAACAATCAAGATTCATCGGCGGTTTTAATCGCTGAGTCCGCCGAACGTCTGAACCAACGCGGCCACCTGTTCGTTGTCGCCGACGGAATGGGAGCCCACGCGGCCGGTGAGTTGGCGTCGCAGATTGCCAGTGAACGCATTTCGATGCACTACTATCAATCGCGGGAAGAGGCTCCTGAGCACGCGATTTCCGAGGCCGTGCATCTGGCCAATGCCGCGATTTACGAGCGCGGACAGAGCAATCCCGAGTTCCTGAACATGGGGACGACCGCCAGTTCGCTGGTTCTGGTCAATGGTGCCGCCTATGTGGCACACGTCGGAGATTCGCGAGTTTATCGACTTCGGCAGGGCGTGCTTGAGCAATTGACGTTTGATCACTCGCTGGTTTGGGAAATGCAAGCCAGCGGCAAAGTTCACAGCGACAGTGTCTTCAGTAAGTCAATTCCCAAAAACGTGATCACTCGGTCGCTAGGGCCTTCGCCAGAAGTGTTGGTGGATCTGGAGGGGCCGTTTGACCTTGAAGTTGGCGACCGCTTCATGGTTTGCAGTGATGGGCTGACTGGGCAAATCGAAGACGACGAGCTCGCAGTTCTGCTGGATTCGCTCGATGTCGATAAAGCGGCACGGGTGATGATCGACCTGGCCAATTTACGGGGCGGTCCGGACAATATCACGTTGATCGTGGTTGAAGTCGATGATGAGCATCTGACTCAGAATGACGGTGCGCCGCGGAAAGCCCGTTCTCTGGGAGCGGATGAGGTTTCCTCTCGGGCGCTCATTGGAACCACCGCATTTTGTTGGACGGGAGCAGTCGGTTTTGGTTTGGCGGCCGCTCTGGTCAGCCCGCGGTTTGTGGGCTCGGCAATCGTTGCGTTCATCCTGGGGTCAATTTCGGCCGCGGTTTGGGCGAGTGGAGTCTTCAAGCCGAATGAACGCAGGCGACCGCTGAAAACGCGTCGCGTGCGGGACCGGAATTCGGCAGGTGCGTCATCGAACCCCGGGATGCCCGGTCAGTCCGGGGCAGGGCAGGGTGGTTCGAGCGATCCGGCCTTGGCTGGTGATGCCTGGGATTCGGGTGAATCGCTCGATATCGGAAGCGGGGAAACCGCTTTGGGGACCGGGCCTTACCGCCGTTTTAAAGCCAATTCGCATGAAGCGTTCTTGCTTCGAATGGACGATGTGATCACTCAGCTTCGTCAGACTTCCGAAGAGCGAAATTGGATGTTGGACTGGCAAAACGTCGACCAGCTTTTGCAGCAAGCTCGCCAGGCGACGAAAGAACAGGCCTGGGGAACAGCCGTCTCATCGTATTGCGACGCTACTTTGGCGGCGATGGAGCAGTTGCGGAAGCATCAGGACGATTCGGCGAGCGATACGGTCGTCGATCTATAAAAGATTCGCGTCTGGTGCCTTCGTCGTTCCCGAATGAAATCTAGGTGTCGCTTCGCTTGCGTGATCAAGCAGCCTGGGTTTTTGTCCAATCCATATGCATCATTCACGCATGAGTGGCATTTATAGCCGTAGCGATTTATCGATTGTCCGCCAAGTTCGCAGCGATGCTTCCGGCCCGAAGTTCGCGGGATTCCTGGAAATGAATCCTTCCCGCAAACGTTGCTCGTGATGCTTCACTTCTTGGAAGAAGTGTTTCCCAGGACCGGCGGCACCAGAAACGTGCCATCTTGAGAGGCGGGCGCCGTGCGTGTCGCCACTTCGGCTGACAGGCTTTGGTCAGGAACGTCGTCGCGGAATCGATTCTCGACGTCGAGCGCACTCGTCATCGGCTCGACACCGGAAGTGTCGAGTTCGGACAATTGTTCGACGAAACCGAGAATGTCCGTGATTTGCGGACCGAAATCGGTTTGCTCCTGCTCCGTAAGCTGAAGGCGAGCCAGTCGAGCCAATTTTTGGATGTCGACCGAGCCGCCGTTGCTACTGCCGGAACTGGACATCAGGACTTTTTGCTGCCGCTGACGTCAAACGGTTTTGTTTTCACCGTTTTGCGAACGACACCACTGCGGATGCACTGCGTGCAAACTCGCATCGATTTGTTGGTGCCGTTTGGCAATGTCACGTGAACTTTTTGCAGGTTGGGGACAAATTTACGGCGGGTACAGCCGGTGATCTTGGTACCGACACCGCCCAAGTACTTCGCTTTACCCCGGGTTTCGATACGGTTGCCCATTTGGACTTTTTTGCCGCACGCTTCGCACTGTCGTGCCATCTGATTCTCCGCCACCGCTCGCGGTGATTGTCATGAATGTGATTTGAGACGGTCAAAATCCCTGATTTCAGGGAGAAGCCCCGCAGGATAGCGGGTGGAACGTTTTATTGAAAGCAGGATTTTCAGATGCGGGGCGTGTTCGGGTCGGGAAGCGTCAAAGTTTGCCCAGACGGAACGTTGGGAGCGACCCGCAGATGAGGATTAACAGGCGCGTTGCGCACCCCGCGGGCGGTTTCTAAGTCGTTTTGAGCACCGGTTGAGGACAGATCTCGCAAACCCACCGATGAATTCTCCCGACGACATGATGGATTGCTTTCAACTCACTCGAAATCTTTCGAGGTGATTGATTCGAATTCCGAAGCGATTGCCTGGAAGTTTCGATGTGCCATCGGCGGCAGGCAGCGTGTGCGTTGAAAAAGCGATGGACTGCGTTTGTTTCATCGTTGTGAGCGAGAGATCGGCCCTCCCCACATTTTGGGGGCACAGCTTCCCGTTCTAACAGCATCCATTTTGAATCTTGGTGACACGAAACGACCCAATTGGATTGGGATATCAACGGAGAAAGCAATGAAGCTTAGTAAACTAGCTCTGATCGCAGCGGTTGCATGCGGCGTTAACGCCACGAACCTGACCGGCGCTTCAGCAAATGATATTGGATTGGTCTCTTGCACCTCGTCGCTTTGCGATTGTGGTGAGCCCGTGTGTGGTTGTGAGCCTGTTGGCGGCTGCGACACCGGTTGCGAGAACGAAGTGACTTGCGGTTGCGAAACCGTCGGCTGCTTGGGCGACTGTGGCTGCAACGCAGGTTGCGACAGCGGTTGTGATTCGCTCTGCGGCGGTGGCCTCGGAAGCTGCTTGCCCGGTTTGGGCGACTGCTGCTTGGATGACCCTTACACGCTGTTCGGCGATGTTTGTGGCATCGAAGTCGGTGGATGGGCGTCGATCGGCTACCACACGAAGGCGTTGCCTTTGTTCAACAGCCGTCCCGACAACGTTCAGCTGCACCAAGCATGGTTGTACGCTGAAAAAGCCATCGACACTTCGTGTGGCTTCGACATCGGTGGACGTATCGATTACGTCTACGGTACCGACGGACCTGACACGCAAGCGTTCGGGATCAACAACGGTCACTGGGACAACGACTGGGACAACGGTGGCGACTACGGTCACGCCATTCCTCAGCTGTACACAGAAATGGGCTACGGCGACCTGTCGGTCAAAGTGGGTCACTTCTTCACGATCATCGGTTGGGAAGTCGTTGCCGCTCCGGATAACTTCTTCTACAGCCACGCCTACACGATGTACAACAGCGAGCCATTCACCCACACCGGTGCATTGGCAACGTACAACGTCTCGGATGACCTGAGCGTCTTTGGTGGATACACCATGGGCTGGGACAGCGGATTCGAAGACAATGGCGACAACTTCCTGGGCGGGTTCTCGGCCGGTTTGACCGACGACCTGACTCTGACTTACGCAACCACCATCGGTCGCTTCGGCGAAGACAACGCTGGTGGAGTTGAGCAGGGCTACATGCACTCGATCGTTGCTGACTACGCTGTCAGTGACAACTTGCAGTACATCATCCAGTCCGACTTGCTGGACACCGAAGACGAAACTGGTGCCACCGCACGTGACACGTTCGGTATCAACCAGTACTTGGTTTACAGCGTCAACGATTGCTTGTCCTTGGGTGGCCGCTTCGAGTGGTACCAAAACGAAGGCGTCTTCGATGATGGCAACAACACCGGAAGCGACGTCTACGCTCTGACGACTGGTATCAACTACCGTCCTCACGCCAACGTCTTGATTCGTCCCGAAGTTCGCTGGGACTGGGTTGATGGCGACACGACCGGAATCTTGGAAAATGATGACGACGATCAAACCACCTTCGGTTTCGATACGATCTTCACGTTCTAAGCTGCCCCGAACGAAGATTTCGTGAGATCCAAGAGGCCGGTTCACCGCAGAAATGCGATGAGCCGGCTTTTTTTCGTTTGCGCTCAAGATCTCAGGCCGATCGGCCGACGCCTCGTGGATCGCCGGATCAATCCCCTAACCCGCAAAGTTTAACGCTGTGCCGGATTTTCCGGTGATTCGGGCTGGGGTTTCTATGGCGATGGTCTCAATTGCATCGCGCCGCGAGGACGATACTTCCCAGCAAGGACTCGCCTCTACTTGGCGGTCGACACGGTTGACTGGTTTGCTGCCATGGAAGGTGGCAGTCACTGTGGACGCGGCGAATCCATTTGAAATCGATCAGGGACGAGCAAGATGAAATCGAAACGAGCTGCTTTGTGGTTGGCCCTCGGTGGCTTGGTTGGATTGGGAAGCCTCAATGGCGCTTCTGCTGCCGACCGATTCGTGGCCGACGCAAGTTACCAGGGCGGAATGCCAACCAGTCAGGCCGAAGTCGTTCCAGTCGGGCACTTTGATGCCAGCTGTGATGAATCCTGTGACACATTTCCTGAAATGGAATGTGGCTGCGGTGAGTTGGCCTGCGATGGTGGTTGCGGCGACATGGGCTGTGGCGACATGGGTGGCGGCCTGTTTGATGACGGCGGTTGCGGGATGTTTGATTGTGACCTCGGCGATCCGTTCACGCTCTTCGGTGAAGCTTGTGGCTACTCCGTCGGCGGTTGGGTTCAAATGGGCTACCACAACAAAGCATTGCCTTTGTTCAACAATCGTCCCGACGAATACAACCTGCATCAAGCTTGGTTCTACGCTGAGAAGGCCATCGACACCTCGAACGGTTTCGACTTCGGCGGACGCATCGATTACGTCTACGGCATCGACGCTCAGGACACACAGGCGTTCGGCATCGACAATGGCCACTGGGACACCGGTTGGAAGCATGGCGAGTACGGAAGTGCACTGCCACAAGTCTACGGTGAAGTTGGCTACGGCGACCTGTCGGTGAAGTTTGGTCACTTCTTCACGATCATTGGCTACGAAGTTGTTGCCGCTCCTGACAACTTCTTCTACAGCCACGCTTACACGATGTACAACAGCGAGCCCTTCACCCACACCGGTGCATTGGCGACCTACAACGCTAGCGATGACTTGACCGTTTACGGTGGTTACACCTTGGGTTGGGACAGCGGTTTCGAAGACAACGGCGACTCGTTCTTGGGCGGTGTCTCGTTAGCCATGAGTGACGACGTCACTGTGACCTACGCAACTGTCGCTGGACGTTTTGCGGATGAGCCAGCCGGCACCACGTCGCAGGGCTACATGCACTCGATCGTCACCGACATCGCGTTGACCGATCAACTGCAGTATGTCTTGCAGTCGGATTACATGGACGCAGAAAACGGCAATGGTGGCAACTTCAAAGAAACCTACGGCCTGAACAACTACCTGATCTACACGGTCAGCGATTGTTTGGCTTTGGGCAGTCGCTTCGAGTGGTATGACGCCGACGCGGGTGTCTTCAACGGCAACGTTGACGTCTACGCATTAACCTTGGGTGCCAACGTCAAACCGCACGCCAACGTCTTGATCCGTCCCGAAATTCGCTGGGACTGGGCAGACGGAGCCGACGTGACCGGCATCTTGGAAAACGACCAAGACGACCAAACCACATTCGGCATTGACACGATCTTCTTGTTCTAAAACTTATTGTTTCTAGAACAGACGATCCAAGAAAGACATTTGATCTCGCCGGCGATATGACACGCCGGCGAGATCTTTGCGTTTAGGGGCAGTCGCCCGTCGAAATCAGACCGTGACTTCAACGCTCAAGCTGTCGCTGCCAGAGTAACGCTGGCGGATGGGGGTGATGATCGCTTCCATGAACTCGTCGACTTGTTGGGGAGCTCGCCCCACGTAAGCGTGCGGATCAATCGCAGCTTCCAAGTCGATGCCGGCGAAGTTCTCGTCGCCTTTGAGACGTTCCAGCAGGTCGTTGTCGCCAGCGTTCTGTTTGACTTCTAGTGCTGCCGCTTGGCTGTGCACGCGAATTTGCTCGTGCAAATCTTGACGGTCACCGCCCGCAGCGACCGCTTGCATCAAGATGTTCTCGGTCGCCATGAACGGAAGCTCGGCACCCAAGTTTTTTGCGATCGTGGCTGGGTAGACGACCATTCCGTCGGCAACGTTTTGCATCAACACGAGTGCCGCGTCGATTGCCAAGAACGCTTGCGGGATGACCAAGCGGCGGTTGGCGCTGTCGTCGAGAGTGCGTTCCATCCACTGGGTCGCTGCGGTCATCGCGGGGCTGCTTTGCAGGCTCATGACAAATCGACCGAGTGCACAGATTCGCTCGCTCCGCATCGGGTTGCGTTTGTAGGCCATTGCCGAGCTGCCGATTTGCTTCTTCTCAAACGGCTCTTCGACTTCTTTGCGACCGGCCAGCAAGCGGATGTCGGTGGCGATCTTGTGCAGGCTTTGCCCGATCCCGGACAGGGCGTCGAGCAATTGAGCGTCGACTTTGCGAGGGTAGGTTTGTCCGGTGACGGCGTAGACCGACTCAAACGAGAGCTTTTCAGCGATTCGTTTTTCCAACGCACGGACCTTGTCGTGGTCGCCGGAGAACAATTCCAAAAAGCTCGCCTGGGTTCCAGTGGTGCCTTTGGCTGAGCGTGCACGCAGAGTTTCGAGACGATGTTCGATCGCTTCGAGATCAAGAACTAGGTCGTAGATCCACAAACATGCTCGCTTGCCGACCGTTGTGGGCTGGGCTGGTTGAAAGTGGGTAAAGGCGAGACAGGGCAGGTCGCGGTGCTCGGCCGCGAATTTTGCCATTTGGTCGATCGTGGCCGCCAAGCGTTTAGCAGTGAGCTCAAGGGCTTCGCGAATCAGCAGCAGGTCGGCGTTGTCGGTCACGAAACAACTGGTCGCGCCGAGGTGGATGATCCCACGGGCGTCCGGGCACTGATCGCCGTAAGCGTGGACGTGGGCCATCACATCGTGGCGAAGTTCACGTTCGTATTTGGCCGCCGCGTCCAGATTTAATTTGTTTTCGAACGACTTCAGTTGTTCGATTTGGGCATCGGTGATTGCGATTCCGAGCTCTTGTTCGGCCTCCGCTAGCGCAATCCAGACCTTTCGCCAGGATGCGAATCGCCGCTGGGGACCCCAGTGAAACGCCATTTCTCGTGACGCGTAACGCTCAATCAGGGGGTTTTGGTACGGAGTTTCCTGCGTTTCGGTCATTTTGGTCTCTTGCAAGGGCACAAATCAGGCGATGGATGGTGACATCGGCATTTCGGCCCGAAATGGAAGGGTTTACGATATCGGCCGGCTGAGCCAGTCGCGCAGAGACGCGGGCTCGGATGGATTCCGATGATTTCAGACGGATCTTGAATGAATTTTCAACGGGTGCAAGTGGCGGACAAACGAGTGATCAATCCCACGCGAACATATTTTTCCAACTTCGACGGTCGAACACAGGCTTGCCGCCTCGCGGTGCTCCATGTGATGACAGCCGTTCTGGCCGTGTGTTTGATTGGATCACATTCGATCGCCCAAGATGCGGCACCCGCAAAGGAAGCCGGGCTCGAAAAGAACGCTGGGCCTGCGAAGCAAGCCGGGGCAGAGCAGGGCGGTGCCAAACCCGTTTTGATGACGGCGTTGAAGTTGTTGCCCGACACGGCCGCTGGTGTAGTACGTATTCCCAACCTGACCGTGCTGTGTGATTCGTGGAAGAAGACAACTCTGTCTGGCATCACGGATGATCCCTCGATGAAGCCATTGATCGATGCCAATTTCGGCAGCCAAGGTGCCGTGTGGGAAAAACTGGGTGACAAAGTCGGATTGCGTCCGAAGGAACTGTACGAGATCGCGACCGGAGAAGTGATCGCGGTTTGGTTGCCGTTTGAAAACGACAACCGCCGACCGTCTTCCGTTTGCGTTGTCGCCGACATTCGCGGAAAGCACGCGGAAGCGGAAGCTGTCTTGAAGCGAGTTGATCAAGATCTGAAAGCCGACGGCGCGACCCGGACCGATGTCACTCATGCTGGTGAAACCGTACGCGTGTACCGACCAAAGACGCGACCTGGGCAACTGAAGATCGAACAGGTTGTTGTCTGTCTGACCAAGGATCGCGTGATCGCATCGGATCGTGATTCGGTGGTGCTGGAAATTCTGGACGCGATTGCAAACGATGGCCGGGAAGATTCCTTGGACAAGGCACCATTGTTGCGAACCGTTTGGAAGCAGGCTCTTTCACGTAGCGAAATTGAAGTCGAAGGTTCGCAGGTCGAATGGTTTGTCAAACCTTTGACGATGGGCCGGATCATTCGCGACGTCGCCAAAGTGGATCGAGGCAACAAGGTTCGCATTTTGAATCTGTTGGAGAATCAAGGGTTCGATGCCTTGCAAGCAGCTGGCGGTATCGCGGTCGTGGGTCAGGGCAAATTCGACTTGCTGCATCGTGGCTACGTGCATGCTCCTCCGGTGACCGACAAACCCAGCCGCTATCGTTTGGCGGCTCGAATGCTCCAATTTCCAAACACGCCGCTGGAAGGAATTCCGGCATGGGTTCCTGCCAATACAGCCAGTATCACGCGAGTGAACTGGAAAATCGAAGAAGCGTTTTGGGCGGTCGAGACTTTGGTCGATGAAGCGTTCGACAATGAAATCTTTCGGCCCAGCATTGAAGGCATCCGCGATGATGAGGAAGGGCCGCAAATCGACATTGAAAAGAACGTTTTGCCGAATCTTTCTGAGCATCTGTTGTTGCTGACCGATAACACATTGCCCGCAACAGTGGATTCGGAACGTGTCTTGGTTGCGATCGAAGTTCTCAATGCTGATGCGATCGGAACGGCGGTTCGCAAAGCGATGGAGGTCGAACCCGACGTCTTCAAAGTTGACACCGTTCCCGGCGTTGAAATTTGGCAGGTCAAACACGGCAGTGGTGATGACGAGCTGGATGACGAGTTCTTCGATGACCTAGGTTTCGAAGAAGAAATCGATGAAGAGCAAACTCCGCTCTTGAACACCTGGGCCATCGCCATGGTTCCTGCTGGCAAGGGTTCCAAAAAGTCACACCTGGTGTTTAGCAGCCATGTGGAATGGTTGGTCGATGTGGCGAAGCGAATGCAAACCGGCGAGGGCGACAAGCTGGCCGACTTGGACGAAGTCAAAGACCTCTTGAAACTGACCAGCGAAATGGGAGCCGATGAAGTGGCTTTTCAACGCGTGGTGCGTCTGCGTCAGTCGCTGCGTGCGAAGTACGAACTGCAACGTCAAGGCGAATTGAAGAACAGTGACTCGGTCTTGGCGTCGTTGGTCCGGCGGATGTTCGAAGGCGACGAGCCCAAAGCGGACGAACCCATCGAGCGTTTGAACGTCAGTAAATGGCCAGCGTTCAGCGAGGTTGAAAAGTACTTCCGCAACGCGTTCGGATTTGTTGAAACCACCGAGACCGGTTGGAATCTCAACGGGTTCCTGTTGAAGTAGGGAAAACCTGCGGGGGGCTAACGCGGAAACACGCGAGATGCGATGGGGCGATTGCAAATTGCAAAGTAAACATTGCAAATTGGCAATTGCAGGTCGGTGAAATCATGTGACTTGCCGGGCCGGAAATACTTTGCAATTTGCGTTGATCAATTTGCACTTTGCAATCCACTCACCGAGACCTCAGTAGAAGAGATGTCGGTGAATCGCGATCGCGTTGAAATGGACCGCAGCAGAGTAGAACAGTTGTCCTCAACTGTCCCGTCGGGCCACTCTCAACAGCCAAGGCACATCGCAACCAAGTCCAGGTCCAACCGCTGACGTCGTGCGGCTGGACGATACCGGAGCAATCACGACGGCCCCGTCCGGGGCGGTCTGGCGTGATGCCATGAGAGGAATGGCGAGACGGGGCGATTGCAAATTGCAAAGTGGACATTGCAAATTGGCAGTTGCAGGTCTGCGTTGTCACGTCAGTTGCCGAGCCGGAAATACTTTGCAATTTGCATTGATCAATTTGCACTTTGCAATCCACTCACCGAGTCCTCCCCGGGGCAATGTCGGTGAATTGCGGCCGCGTTGAGATGGGCACCTCCAGAGTAGAACAGTTGTCCTCAACTGTTCCGTTGGGCCACCCTCAATGCCCAAGCCACATCGCAACCAAGTCCAGTTCCAACCGTTCGCGTCGTGCTTTTCAACAACGCGGGAACGCTCACGACGGCCCCATCCGGGGCGACTGATGGTTCTTCTCGTTCGGTCTCGGGGTTTCCACCCCGAGCTAAGGACGACGGCTCCGTCCGGGGCGGTCTGGCGTGACTGCCATGAGAGGAATGGCGAGACGGGGCGATTGCAAATTGCAAAGTGGACATTGCAAATTGGCAGTTGCAGGTCTGCGTTGTCACGTCAGTTGCCGAGCCGGAAATACTTTGCAATTTGCATTGATCAATTTGCACTTTGCAATCCACTCACCGAGTCCTCCCCGGGGCAATGTCGTTGAATCGCGACCGCGTTGAGATGGGCACCTCTAGAGTAGAACAGTTGTCCTCAACTGTTCCGTCGGGCAGCCCTCAATGCCCAAGCCACATCGCAACCAAGTCCACGTCATCCAGATCGTTGTCTCAGCCGATTGCCGGATCGGCGATCTCGTTTTCTGCGAAGCCTTTCGCTCTCAGCAAACAGGCGTCGCATTGACCGCACGGACGCATTTCGTCGCTGCTGCCTTGTGGGTCATAGCAGGACAGCGTTTGTGAGTAGTCCACTCCCAGTTCGATTCCACGCTGGATGATTTCGGCCTTGGTCCAGTGAAGCAGCGGCGTGTGAATGGTAAGCGAATGTTCGTCTTCCACACCTGCTTTGGTGGCCAAGCGTGCCATCGTTTGAAATGCGTCGATGAATTCCGGACGGCAATCCGGGTACCCGCTGTAGTCGAGTGCATTGACGCCGATGAAGATGTCTCGCGATCCCAACGTCTCGGCAACCGCCAAAGCGTACGACAGAAAGATTGTGTTGCGGGCCGGGACGTACGTCACCGGGATGTCGCCCGCGATTTTGTCGACATGATCCGATTTTGGGACGGCGATGGACGAGTCCACCAGAGCGGATCCACCAAGCTGTGCCAGGTCAATGTCGATCACGCGGTGCGATACGACGCCCATCAGGCTGGCTTGTTTTGCTGCACGATCAAGTTCGCCGTCATGGCGTTGGCCGTAGCGGAAGCTGATTGCATGAACTTCGAATCCTTGGTCGCGGGCGATGGCCACACACGTGGCGCTGTCCAGTCCACCGGACAGCAACACGACGGCTTTGCCAGCATCTTGTTGGGCGGATTCCGTTTTTGATTGCGAGGTGGAATTCACGAGTCGCCTTTCCAAAGTTTGCGTCCGATCGATGGGGTGTAGTTCGTCCAGTTTCCATCAGCAGCGATGTCGGAATCAATGATCGAAGAGTACGAAGCGAGCTTTGCATCGAGGTTGTCGATGTGATGCAACGCAACCGCTTCGAGCGTGACTGGAATCTTGGGACTGCCGTATTCCAAGACACCGTGGTGACTGACGATCAAGTGTTCCAATTGGTGCCGCAGTCCGGTCGAAAACTTTTGGCCGGTAGAGGCTTCGGTTTCTGCGATCTTTTCGCCCAAACGCTGAACGCCGATGACGATGTGTCCAACGAGTTGACCTCGGTCGGTGTAGCTGATCTCGCCGCTGGCTCGCAGTTCATCAATCTTCCCCAAGTCGTGAAGGAAGGCTCCCATCAACAACAGGTCCGTGTCGACTTTGGCGTATCGCGGTGAGATCAGTCGGACCAATTCCATCATGTTGACGGTGTGTTCGAGCAGTCCGCCCGGATAGGCATGGTGATTGGAGACCGCGGCGGCGGCCTGGCGAAACGATTGAACAAACGAATCGTCGTTCAGGTATGACTGAGCCAACGCATGCAGTGCGGGTTGTGAGATCGTGGCCAGCAACTCTCTCAGACGCGTGAAGTTGTTGTCCGCTTGGTTGGCATCGAAGCGGTCGAAATCGCTTTGGTCGACTTCCGCCGGGTCCATGCGCTGGATCTCGGTGAGGATCACCTGCAGGGAACCGTTGTGCACCTGGGTTCGACCGGTGCAATGGATGTAGTCGCCGCGGTCGAAGGTGTCGAAGGTGGTTTCGTCCGCATTCCACATCATCCCGACGATCGTGCCCGACCGGTCGGATAACTTCAGCAGGATGTACTTGCCACCCTGACGATTGACTCGCAGTTGTTTGTCAGCAGCTTGGAACGGCTGGGCCAACGTCATTCCGTCGGCGAGATCATGGATAGCGGTTCGTGACACGGGCTCGTCGCGGGTAGAAGGCGAATAGATGTTCAGAGCGGGACAGGGCAGGGCGGTGGTCTCGGCCCAATCCAGCGGCCAATCGTATCAAGACCCGGCATGGATTCCATGGGGACAGATTTCCGTGGCGGAAGAGTTGTTGGGCGATGTGCCAGTGTTTACCCTGCAGGGTTGGATTCTGCCGAACGAGTTGGGCGGGGCGGCTGGCCAGCCGGTCAACCGCATCGACGACCGGTGGAATGCATTGGTTTCCCATCGCAACCCGGCACCTCATGACCGATTCACCGCCCGCACCTGATTCACCCCCTGAGTTTCTGGATCCCCCAGAAGCAGCTGGCGAATTGGGCCGACTAGGGCCGTATCGCGTGATCGAATTGCTGGGCCAAGGCGGCATGGGGCATGTCTACCGAGCGCAAGACACTCGGTTGCAGCGCACCGTGGCTCTGAAAGTGATGAACGAGCGATTCGCGAAATCGCCGAATAGTCGCAAGCGGATCGTCGAGGAAGCTCGCTCGATGGCCGCGGTCCATCATGACAACGTTGCGACGCTGTTCGAAGTTGGGCAACGCAATGGCACACCATTCTTGGCGATGGAGCTGTTGCAGGGAGGAACGCTGGAGCAGTTGCTGCAATCCGGTCGCCAATTCAGCTCGGAAGAAGTGATCGCGATCGCGGATCAAGTCGCCTTGGGATTGGAAGCCGCCCACGATCGAGGAATCATTCACCGAGACATCAAGCCGGCGAACTTGTGGATTCAATCGCCTTCCGAACGGGTCAAGATTTTGGACTTCGGCTTGGCGGTCGCAGGATCTGCGGTGCAAGGCTTGGCTCGCGGTGACAGCGTCGTCGGCACACCGGGCTACTTGTCACCCGAACAGGCTCGCAATGAGACCGTTGACGAACGCACCGATCTCTATTCACTCGGGGTGGTGATGTATGAGATGTGTGCGGGGAAAGTTCCATTGCTTGCTTCCAACACGCCCACTCAACTGGTCAACATTCTCTGCCGTGAACCGTTGACGCTTTCCCAGCGAAAGCAGAACGGTGAATCCGTCGAGGTGCCCGAGCCGCTCGAACGACTGATTATGCGTTTGTTGTCCAAAGAGCCCGGGCAGCGATACGAAACGGCGGGGCACTTTCGCAAAGCATTGTTGGCGGTGTCGGAGCAGATTCAACAATCCAAGCAAGCGGGATTGGCAATCGATATCGATGCCAATTCGAGCAACGGCTCGTCGGTGCCAGCGGGGGCAGAACCGGCTGCGACGACAAAGACAACAAGTGGTGGAACAGGCAAAGCGTTCTTTGCGGCCGTTGGTTTGGCCGTTGCTGCACTGATTGCCGGTGGAGTGTGGTGGATGCTTCGCGATGGAACTTCGAAGAGTACGTCGATGGAATCGGTGAAGTCGGCTTCGACGCCCGACACCTCACCCGCGGTGTTGGCTGCTGAACTGGGCGCATTGCAGTTAACAGGGAAGGTCATTGCTGATCCGGAAATTCCCGTTGGCGAAATGGCCAGGTTTCGGTTGCAGTTGACCAATCAGGCGGACTCACGTGAAAGCGATCCGCGGATTCGCTATTCGCAAGCGGGGCAGGTGGCTCGCATCACCACCTATTTGCAGCAAGAGGGGCAGCTCAAACGCAAGGCTCCCGCTTTTCCCCGATCGTTTTCGCCAAGACAGTTGCCGGGGCCAGGCGAGACGCAATCGATTGAGATTCAGTTCCTGACCAACAACTTGGCTCAGGAGCGTTTTGATGTGATCTTCGAATTGCAATCACCGGCGGGGGCACATGTGGACTCGTTGACATCTCAATTTGAAGTCACTGAAAATTTGCAGACCGGCGATCTGTTGGGTTTTGAAACCATCCGAACGCGTGCTGGGAAAGGTGCCGATACCTATGTTCGCGAAGGAAGCAAGGAAGACTTTGGAAAGCAGCCCGCCGTTATGGCTCATCGTGATGGGGCGAACGATCAGAATGTTTTGGCGATCGCTTTTCTAAGGTTTGATCTGACGCAGTTGCCACCGCCGTCGGGTGCCGGAGCTGATTCGGCAAGCGCCGTTCTGAAGCGAATCGATCGTTCCGCATTGTTGCTGAGTATGGCTCCGAACTCGCACCCAGGTGTGGGACGGATTTTGGTCCACGGTTGGCCATCGGATTTGACGACTCCCGGTGGCATCGGATCACTAGATTGGAGCGAAACTGGAGAAGCGTCGCTCACGTTCGAGACCAGTCCGGTGGCCAATGGCGTGGGTGATCTGGTGCCGCTTGGGGAATTGAAGTTCGATAATTCTGGGGAAGGCCTGAAGGATCAGCCCGACGGACTCCGCTTTGTTTCCAGAGCGTTGGATGATTTTCTGCGATCATCCCCCGGTGTCGTCACCCTGGTGTTGTCGCAGGAAGGTTGGTTGGGAGATCCCACTCGATTCAACTCGCGAGACCGTTCGCCCGAATTGGCCCCCGGTTTGGCGGTTCGTTGGAAAACGGACTGAGAGGAGGCTGGTTTCTTGAAAGTGGGAACGTCATTGCGAACCGAATTTGGCAACAAGATGCGGGGTTTCGGGGAGCTACACGTCTACCTGGCGACCGGACTGAGTTAGAATACGAGGATGAATCCTCCGGCCGTTACTCATCCCAACACTTCGACTGGCACTGACGCTTCGGCTCGGCAAGAGCAAACGAAGTCAGCGAATGCGGGCGATCTGTCGGCTTCATCGCTGACCGGCTCTTCGGAGGTTCGGCTCAGTCGATCTCGGCAGACATGGACCGGTGCGGGCAGCGCCGCCGGGTTTGTGCTGCGTTACTTGCCGCCGATGCGTCGGTTGCTGACGGATGTATTGGGCAGCGAATCGGATGCGGATCGGGCGTTGGCGATACTGATTTCACATTTGGTCAAAGCTGGGTATTCCGGGCACGCGAAGGGTCGATTGCGAGATTTTTTAATTCTGGGGCTTCGCTCCGCCGCGAAGGCTCGGGTAACCGAGATTGAGAGCAAGGCGAAGAAAGCAGGCGAATCGTGCCGACCGCGTGACTTGGATTTGGATTCCGCCAAAACGGAATCACGCCGGTGGCTCAGTTACTGGCGAGAAGGATTGCTGCAGAGGACTTGGCGGGCTCTCGAACGTGAACAGCATCGCGAAAGAACGCGATCTCACCAAATTGAATCGGGCGAAGTCGATGCGGGCGATGCCGATGCCGATGCCGATGTGGTGGCCGACGAGCCGATCAATGATTTGGTTCACGATGTGATGCGAATGGTCGCGGACCATTCGGGGGAATCCTCCGAGGTGATTGCTGGTCGAGTCGCTGAGTTGGCCGAACGCAGCGTGTCCGCCGCCGAGGTGAAGCGTCAGTTGCCGATCGCCCGGTCACTGTTCGCTCAGCTGTTGGCCGACGAAATCTCGTTGACGTTGGAAAACGCTGATGCAAAAGCGATCCAAGCCGAAATCAGCAAACTAGGGCTGCAAAAAGCGTTTTCTGGATTGCAAGTGAAGGCTTGAAGCCGCTCTGGCTTGGCACCACGGCGTGAAACTGGTCCGGTCAAAAAGGACGTGTGCTCTTTCGGTTGTTCATCTTCCTAACTTGAGTCGGATTCTTCACTTTCGACGAAAAAAGAGTTTTGATACCGTCGGGCTTGGGTAGCACCGGGAAGGTGCCGCCATCAGAAGAGTACGCTCAAGCCCGAAGGAACGACCGGCGATGCAGTTATTGATGCGCTACCGAGATTTGGTGTTGCCGATTGGCATCATCGCTTGTTTGGTGGTCATCCTCGTACCGCTTCCGCCATTTTTGATGGACTTGTTGTTGGCAACCAACATCACCGTGGGTGTGATTGTTTTGCTGACGACGGTTTACGTCTCGACGCCGCTTGAATTCAGCATTTTTCCATCGTTGTTGCTGGCCACAACACTTGCTCGGTTGGTGTTAAACGTCGCTACGACGCGGTTGATTTTGACCAGTACCGAATCCGGCAGCGGCGGTGCCGCCGGCGGTGT
The DNA here is from genome assembly GCF_000196115.1 of Rhodopirellula baltica SH 1. NCBI lineage: Bacteria > Pseudomonadati > Planctomycetota > Planctomycetia > Pirellulales > Pirellulaceae > Rhodopirellula > Rhodopirellula baltica. The sequence continues at coordinate 4,445,643 of NC_005027.1, read as the reverse complement.
GATTCAAGGTTTCGGTGAGTTTGTTGCCGGGGACAGGATCGAAATCGGGATCATCATCTTTGTGATCATCGTTTTGATTCAATTCATTGTGATCACCAAGGGTGCGACTCGGATCAGTGAAGTTGCCGCCCGATTCGCGTTGGACGGGATGCCAGGTCGCCAGATGGCGATCGATGCCGACATGAACGCGGGTTTGATCGACGAAAAAGAAGCACAACGCCGTCGCGAAGAGATCGCCAACCAGGCCGACTTTTATGGGGCGATGGATGGTGCCAGCAAATTTGTTCGTGGGGATGCCATCGCTGGCATCGTGATCACGTTGGTCAACGTGGCCGGTGGTCTGTACATCGGGGTGATGCGATACGGCATGACCGTGTCGGAGGCAGCCGAACTGTTCACCAAACTGACCATCGGTGACGGTTTGGTCAGTCAGGTTCCCGCGCTTTTGATCTCGCTGGCCGCGGGTTTGTTGGTCACCCGGAGTGCTCGCAAAGCCAGTTTGCCTGAGCAGTTCTTGCAGCAGTTGTTCAGCAATCCAAAGGCACTCGCTGTTGCCGGTGGATTTCTGTCGTTGTTGATTTTGACCAGCTTGCCAGCCCTGCCGATGGCGACGTTGGGAGCCAGTTGCATCGGTTTGGCCGTTGTCATGAACCGACAAAACAAACAAGACGAACAAGATGAGTTGGACGCTGAAGAAGCCGAGCAGGCGGCCGCGTCCGCGCCGGCTGAAAAGCGAGTCGAGGACTACTTGAACGTGGACCCGATGGAATTGGCCATCGGTCTGGGATTGTTGTCGCTGGCGGACCCGAACCGTGGCGGTGATTTGATGCAGAGGATCACGGGTGTCCGGCATTCAATCGCGGGCGACATCGGTGTCGTGCTGCCCAAGGTGCGGATTCGCGACGACATGAATCTGCACGACTACGAATATGAAATTCGAATCGCTGGAAACCCACTGACCAAACAACGCGTCCTGCCGGATCGCTTGCTAGCAATCGACAGCGGGCACACGACCGGTGTCATCGACGGCGAACCGACAAAAGATCCAACGTTCGGCGAACCAGCGGTTTGGATTGATCCGATCCGCCGTGAACAAGCTGCGATTTATGGTTACACAACGGTCGAACCTGGTGCGGTCTTGGCGACTCACTTGCAAGAGTTGGCTCGTCGTCACGCGGACGAATTGCTGACCCGCGATGCAACGAAGCATTTGATCGACGAATTGAAAGACGCGGCTCCCGCAGTCGTGGAAGAATTGATTCCTGGCATGCTGAAGATCAGCGATGTCCAACAAGTCCTTCAGACATTGCTTCGTGAAGATGTGCCGATTCGACAATTGGCAATCATTCTGGAGACGCTGGGTGATCACGCGGGGCGGACGAAGGATCCGATTTGGCTCAGCGAATACGTTCGTCACCGTTTGGCGCGAACGATCAGCACACGCTATCGCGACGAATTGGGCCAACTGCACGTCGTGGCGCTCGATCCAGCAATGGAAGACCGAATTGCGGCAGGAATCGAACATACCGAGCGAGGACTTTTTGTTCGGATGAGTCCTCAAGCGGTGGACTCGACTTGCGACAAAATCTCCCAAGCCGTTAAGAAACTAATCACGTTGGGACATACCCCGATCATTTTGGTCAGTCCGCGGATTCGTCCGGGACTTCGCCAGATCATCGCAGGATCGATGCCCCGCGTTCGTGTGTTGTCGTACAACGAAATCACACAAGACACAAAAATCCAGTCACACGGCGTGGTGAGTGATTGATGCATATCCGAACTTTTCGAGCAGCGAATCTGCAAGCAGCCCTTGCAGACATCCGAGATCAAATGGGCCCGGAAGCTTCCGTGCTTCATACGCGGCAGGTCCGCAATGGCTGGATGGGCTGGCTTGGCCGGACTCATGTGGAAGTCACTGCGGGGTTGCACAGCGGTCCTGAGGATGGAACTTCGCACGATGCATCCGGCAGTCGCGTTTCAGCGAACTACGCGGACGAACCGTTGCAGCCCGCTGATGTCCGTTCGGTCAACTCCGTCGCGGCATCCTCTGGTTATGGCACGTCGCCGACCGGGACACCCAATATCAACGCCGGCACAATCAATCCCGGCGCAGCACCGGTTTCTTCGGGACAGAATCCCATGGATGCGGCGTATCAAAATTATGATGCGTCACACCAACATTCCTCAAGCACCGGGATCCAAGGTTTTGGAAACGCGGGCAATGGAGCAGGGCAGGGCGGTTTCTACGGTGCCGGTTACGCATCGGGTGAACTGAGTCCTGCAGATTCGCTTTCGTTGCGATTGCTTCAGGCTGGAGTGGAAGAATCCACCGCTCGCAGATGGATGGCTTCGGCGTCCAGTTTTGCTGCGGGAATCGCGAATTCTGAATCAGCGGTTCAGTCTGACCAGCGTTGGATGGAACACCTGCAACGAGCAGTGGCTCGGGAGTTAAACCTGTGTGGACCCATCCGAACTCAGCCAGGTGATCGTCACGTGGTCGCGTTGGTTGGACCAACAGGCGTTGGCAAAACAACGACGGTCGCCAAGCTCGCGGCAGGTTTTCGTATCGAAGCCCGACGGCGTGTTGGTTTGCTAACGATTGACACCTACCGAATCGCGGCGGTCCAGCAACTGAAGGCCTACGCCGAGATCATGGACTTGCCAATGCAAGTCGTTGAGAAACCCGAACAGATGGAAACGGCGCTCAGTGCGCTCGGCGATGTTGATCTGGTCCTGATCGACACCGCGGGCCGGAGTCCACGAAGCGATGCCCGCATTGAACAGCTTTCAGAGTTTCTGCGAGCGGCGCATCCTGACGAAACACACTTGGTTCTCAGTGCGACCAGTTCGGGTGAGAACATTCGAACGACGCTAGAAGGTTTCGCACCGGTGCGAGCCAATGCGGTCACACTGACCAAGCTTGATGAGACACCTTGTATGGCATCTGTGCTGGCTGCGTTGACGGGGCGTGATCGCGTCGTCGCGCCGCCGCTGAGCTATTTGACCAATGGTCAGCAAGTCCCCGATGACATCGCCGTGGCTGACGCTTCGGGTCTGGTGGCACAATTGTTGCCGCACATGCCTACGGCTGGATTGGGGGAGATGGGATTTGAAACAATGGACGGGTACGAATCTTTGCACTACGGCGAGGCGGCCTAATTTCGAAAAGTTTGACTGAAGTATCAACGGGAAGCTGACCGATACTCTGAACTGCGACGGCACGTGATCGACGAAAGTCACTTGAGACTTTTTTTGAAGTGTCCGTTTAACGAGTTTGGGATAGAAGAATTCGACCCGTTTTTATTTTCTGGCCTGCCTCCACTGTTTGGACGGTGACGTGACCCGATCATTGGCTCTATCGCTTGGATCCTTCGCCATGGGACTGGTTGTCCTTCGCGGAATCTGGCATGGAGAGATGGCCGGAGACGTTGCTTCCGAAGCGATCGGAACTCTGATCGTCTTCATGGGCATCGGAGGTTTGGCAGGGGCAATTGCGGATCAGTTGATCCGAGACGGAGTGGAAGATTTGTATCGCAAACGAGTGAAGTGGTTTCAGGAAGGTGTCGCCGAAACGGCATCGGAAGAAACCGAAAACCAAACCAAGTGACGGCGGACTGTTGACGGCACGGATGCTGATTGACTCGCACGTTCAAACACACCAAGACTTATTTCATTGCTAGTGACGGACACGCAGCGGATTTCCGATGCGGACATGAAGTTAGCAATCAGTGATCATCACGGAGGATTCTATGCCGGCTACCGCAACTGCTGACGACCCGATCTTGAAGGTATGGACTTCTTTCAAATCCACCACGAAAGATGCGCCTGATTACGAGCCGCTGCGGAATCAGTTGGTCGAACGCTACATGCAATTGGTTCGCTACAACGGCGAACGCATTTGGCAACGTCTGCCCGATGGCGTGGAACTAGATGACTTGATCAGTGCTGGCATGTTCGGCCTGATGGACGCCATCGACGCCTACGACACCGAACGCGGCGTGAAGTTCGAAACGTTCTGCGTGCCTCGAATTCGTGGGGCAATGCTCGATGAACTTCGCAAAATGGACTGGGTGCCTCGCTTGGTTCGCAGCAAAGCCAGCAAACTGGCCACCGCGACGAAGACCTTGGAAGCCCGCTTTGGTCGAGCACCAACCGTCCAAGAATTGTCGGCTCATATGGAGATCGACGTCAAAGAAGTGGAAAAGATGCAGAGCGAAGCCAACGCCGTCGGCGTCGTCTCGCTGAATAAAAAGTGGTACGAAACGGACAGCTACAAAGATGTTCGTGAGATTGACATCCTGGAAGACAAGAAGGGGGAAGACCCCACTCGTCGCGTCCAGAAAAACGATCTGATGCGTTTGGTCACCAAAGGGTTGAACCGCAACGAGCGTCTGATCATCATCCTGTACTACTACGAAGAACTGACGATGAAGGAGATTGGGGCCACGTTGGACCTGTCTGAATCTCGCGTCAGCCAAATGCACACCGCTATCGTCAATCGTTTGCAACAGCAACTCGGCGTTCGTCGCTTAGAGTTCGGGGCTTAAGACCTTTCATGCGTATCGCCCATGTGATCACCCGAATGATCATTGGTGGTGCGCAAGAAAACACGCTGCACAACTGCCAGGACCTCGTTCACCTTCATGGGGACGAGGTCTTGCTCGTTACCGGGCCTGCTGTTGGACCGGAAGGAGACTTGCTCTCCGAACGTGTTCGCAAAGACTCCAGTGACATTGGAGATTCGGCGAACGATTCAAAGGGCAGGGCAGGGCGGTTCGAACTGGACAGCCTGCCAATCGAGTTGATTGACTCGCTGCGTCGGGCAATCCATCCGCTTCACGACTGGAATGCCACGCGTGATCTGCGGCGGACTCTATTGGACTTTGATCCCGACGTCGTCCACACGCACAGCGCAAAGGGCGGTCTGCTAGGCCGACACGTGGGTTGGGGATTGAAACGAGCCTCCACCGGCAAGCGTCCCGTTGTCGTTCATACGGTCCACGGGGCACCGTTCCATG